>DASTJH010000062.1:0-15592 GCA_035716645.1 Terriglobales bacterium
TGACGATCTGAATCAACAGTTGCTTGCACGCGATCAGGAACTCGAGGCTGCCGGATATCACGCGCAAGTTAAGGTCGTGAACTCTTCCACGTTGCTGTTTTACGTGAAAGACAATCGCCGGCTGGCGCTGCATCGCAAGAATGGTCACTTCAGCGCGAACGGAGAGCAGTGGTCGCCGGAGCAGCTTCGTGACCTGGTCGAAGATCATCCGGAGCGATTCAGCGGCAATGCGCTTCTTCGTCCCGTCGTGCAGGATTCATTGCTGCCGACCGCGGCCTATGTCGGCGGTCCGGCGGAGATTGCGTATTTTGCTCAGTCGCAAGTTTTGTACCAGGGCATTCTTGGAAGAACGACGCCGATTTGGCCGCGCTTTTCGGCCACGCTGATCGAAGCGCGCCTCGCAAGCTGGATGCGCAAGTACGGACTTCGCCTTCGCGATATTCTGCAGCCCAAACAGAAGCTACTGACTGCTCTCGCCGGTCGAACCATGCCGGCAAATCTGAAGGAAGACTTTGATCGCAGTCGAGAGCTGTTGGAACGTATGTTCTCTCTGCTGTTGCCGTCGTTGCAAAAACTCGATCCGACGGTAGCCTCGGCAGCTGAGGTCGCCGCCCGCAAAATGCAGTACCAAATGGAAAAGCTGGAAACCGGTGCCGCTCGGTCCCAACTGGATCGCGAGCAGGTCATAGGGCGGCACGGAGCCACACTGAGCGCATTGCTCTTCCCAGAAAGCCAACTACAGGAGCGCGCCATTCCCGGCATCTACTTTCTCTGCAAACACGGCCCTGAACTGCTCGGCCAGCTCATCGAAACCTACCGTCCGGAATGCCAGGACCACCAAGCCATAGGAATCGCGTGATCGGGCGACCGGGTCGTCGGGTGAAGTAAGGCTCTCAGCATTCGGCGCACAGGTTTCGTCCAGCAACGTTTTTTTGGATCCCAAACTAGAAGCTTAGGGGCCGAACGCCTACAGCCGAAAGCCAATGGCCAATTCAGCCGATGGTCCAATCCTCACTTCGCCCGATGACCCGATCACCCGATGGCCCGATTCTTTATAATGTGTGTTCATGTCTTTGTTCTGGCTGCGCGTCGCTGCAGGGTTATACGGTATCAGCATGGTGTATGGGCTTATTGCCCTGCTGCGACGGCGCGAAATCTTGTCTCGGGCTACCTTGCCCATCGCTGCCATTGCCCTAAATCTCCACTTTGTTGCCTTGGTCGAGGCGTTTCGTTCCGGCAGCATGGCTTCCATGCCGTTGCATGAATCGGAATCGCTTTTGGCGTTCCTGATGATGTTCTTGTTTGTCGCGGTGTACTACCTCTGGGGAACGACGTCGCCGGGAATCGTTGTCTTACCAACCGCATTTCTCCTGACGCTCTCGGCGGCATTGGCACAAAGCGCACCGCGATTTGCCTCGCCGTTGATTCGCAGCGGCTGGATTTACACGCATGTCGTCCTGATCCTCGCCGGATACTCCGCTCTCTTTTTCAGCCTGGTCGCCAGCTTCTTGTATCTGCTGCATGAACGCAGCCTGAAGAACAAGAAGCTGAACGGATTCGCCGGCAAGCTCCCAGCGCTGGAAACCATCGACGACATCGGCTACCGCCTGCTGCTGATCGGCTTTCCCTTTATGACCTTGGGCCTGATTGCGGGGTCGATCATCGCGCAAGCCCAATTCGGGACGGCGTTCATGCACGATCCCAAGGTCGTGTTGAGTCTGTTGGTCTGGGCAGTCTATATCGTACTGATCTATACCCGCTGGAGCGCGGGATGGCGCGGACGCCGTGCCGCCGTGCTCGCCGGTATCGCCTGCGTCGCTGCGCTGAGCGCGTGGGCCGCAAACTATGTGAGCGGCATGCACAGGTTTATTGCCAGATGAAACTTCAACTCATCGGCGTGAATCACAAGACGGCTCCTGTGGAGGTGCGCGAGAGCCTTGCGATTCCCGAGTGGCGATTGGAGGAGGCCACACGTCGTCTGTTGGAGCATCCCGGAGTCGAGGAGTGCTTTGTCCTCTCCACCTGCAATCGCGTTGAGTTCACCACCAGCTCCGAGGATGGCGTCGATCTGCGTGCGTTTCTGGGCGAATATTTGGCGGCGAATGGTTCCGCCATGGAGAAGCACCTCTATGAGTACGAGGACACCCACGCCGTTCGCCATCTCTTTCGCGTATCGGCGAGCCTCGATTCAATGATCGTTGGCGAACCGCAGATTCTCGGTCAGGTCAAGCAGTCGTATGCGATTGCCCGTGCCGTAGGCGCGGTGCAGAGCAACCTGGACACGCTGCTCACGCGCGCGCTTTCCGTCGGCAAACGTGTGCGCACAGAAACTGCGATCGGGAGTTCCGCTGTGTCGATCGCGTCGGTTGCGGTCGAACTAGCTAAAAAGATTTTCGGCAGCCTGCACGGACGGAACGTGTACCTGGTCGGCGCAGGCAAAATGAGCGAACTAGCTGCGCGTCATCTCCGCAGCCACGGAGCCGCAGCGATCTTCGTCGCCAATCGTACCTTCGAGCGCGCCGTGCAGATGGCAGCCAAAGTGGGCGGCAGCGCCATCCCTTTTGAGCGGCTTTACGAAACCGCCGATCAGGCCGATATCGTGATTAGTTCCACCGGCGCGCCGCATGCCATCTTTCGCCGGGAGCATGGCGAACTGTTCATGCAACGGCGCAAGAACCGGCCCATGTTCTTCATCGATATCGCCGTTCCCCGCGATGTGGATCAGCAGATCATGCAGGTGGACGGCATTTTCGTCTATGACATCGACGATCTGCAGCAAGTCGTCAAGTCGAATGCCAGCGGACGCGAGCGCGAAGCCGAGCGCGCCGAGCTGCTGATCGAAGAGGAAGTCATTCGTTATCAGCGGCGCCTGCAATCGCTCGATGCCGTTCCCGCAATTATCGCGCTGCAGGAGCACGTCGAAGGCATCCGGCAAGCGGAAGTCGAGCGTTTGCGGCACCGAATGGGCGGTTTCACCTTGGAACAGCAGGCCGCTATCGAGAACCTTACGCGCGGTCTGGTCAAAAAGATTCTCCATCCCTCGATCACGGCGCTCAAGAATGCAAGCGGCGGCGATCAACTCACCGCGATGTCGGAGCTGCTGCACAAGCTTTTTGGGCTCGAACTGTTCGCGTCGAATGGCCCGAACGGTAAGGGAAATCCCGAAGCCCTGAGCTCGATGTCACCATCAGAAGCGGAACGAGACCAATCTTCCGATCCAGACAATTGCGCTTCCGAGTTAGCGCAGAAAACGAACGCCGGTCGCTGATGGCGACGCTCCGCTTGGGATCGCGCGGGTCGCAACTGGCCCTCTGGCAGGCCAATCATATTGCGGCTCTTCTCCGTGAACAGGGACATACCACGTCCATCGAGATCATCCGCACGACAGGCGACAAAGTGCTGGATGTCGCTCTGGCGAAAGTTGGCACGAAAGGCATGTTCACCAAGGAGATCGAAGAGGCGCTACTCGATGGCCAGATCGATCTCGCCGTGCACAGCCTTAAAGATTTGCCGACTGAGCTCTCTCCTGAATTCGCCATTGCTGCGATCCCAAAAAGGGAAGATCCGCGCGATCTCTTCTTGTCCTCGCGTTATGGGAGCCTGCACGATCTGCCTCGAGGAGCGCGAATCGGCACCAGTAGCCTGCGCCGGCAGGCGCAGTTGCTCGCCATCCGTAACGATCTCGAGATTGTGCCGCTGCGCGGCAATGTAGATACCCGCCTGCGCAAGCTGGAATCCGGAGCATTTGACGCCATTATTCTTGCCAGCGCCGGCGTGGCTCGCCTGCGTCTATCGGCGCCCGTTCAGCAGCCGCTGTCTGCGGACGAAATGTGTCCGGCCGCAGGACAGGGGGCGTTGGCCGTGGAAGTTCGCTCTGCTGACGACGCCACACTGGCCGCTCTGCGATTCCTTGATCACGCGCCCTCTCGCGTAGCCGTCGGATGTGAGCGCGCTTTGCTCAACACTCTGGGAGGGGGCTGCCAGGTGCCGATCGGCGCTTTAGCTGAGCCACATGAGGACGGACTGATGCTACGAGCCGCCGTCGCCGATCCGCGAGGAGGAGAAATCATCCTCGAGCAGCGTGCTGGATCCAATCCGGAACAGTTGGGCAGGGAAGTCGCGCAAACATTGCTGAGGCGCGGCGCGCGGGAAATCCTCGATCGTGTTTACGGCAAGGAGGCTTCGGTTCCGCAACAGCCGTAGTATTCTGCTTTGACCAGTTCCATGCCAAAAAAGAAAGCGAGCTCTGATCCGCAGGCGAGGCGCGTCGGCGAGCTTGTTTCCGCAGGTCCATTGGCTGGCAAGCGGATACTGGTGACTCGCGCGGCGAAGCAGGCGGAAGGATTGTCGTCGATCCTGCGGCAATTCGGCGCCGAGGTTATCGAAGCGCCGGTGATTGAAATCAGTCCGCCAGACTCCTACGAACCGCTGGACGACGCACTCCGCAACATTCTCGATTACGACTGGCTCATTCTGACCAGCGTGAACGGCGTCGAGGCGCTGTTCTCCCGGCTCGAGCCGCTGGGCATGAGCGTCGATTCGCTCCAACACCTCAAGATCGCGGCCATTGGTCCGGCTACAGAGGAGCGTATTCAGGATCACGGGTTAGTCGTGGACGTCGTGCCGCCGCGATATGTCGCCGAAGAGGTCGTCCGCGCGCTGCGGAAATTAGTCCGCCGTGAACGCATCCTCCTGGTGCGGGCTAAGATCGCACGCGACGTGATTCCCGAAGCGTTGCGCAGCGCCGGAGCCAGCGTCGATGTCGTTGAGGGTTATCAGACAGTTGTGCCGCAAAACGCAAAGAGTTACTTAGAGGAAATTTTCGCGGATTCGGCTCCGGATCTCTTGACCTTTACGAGTTCATCGACGGTCAAGAATTTCCTCTCGCTGATCGTGGGCACCGAGATCCCCTCGAAGCTAGCCAAAGTGAAATTCGCCTCCATCGGACCGGTCACGTCGGAGACGCTGCAGGAGCTTGGTTTGCCGGCGCATATCGAAGCCGATGAATTCACGATGGAAGGGCTGGCGCAGGCGATTGTCCGCGCATTCGGACGATGACCGCCTGGGCGGGGCCAGCTCGGTCTTTGTGCTAACATCCAACTTTCGCCGTACTTGCAAGGAGGCACACATGTCAGACGACAGTAGCAGCAGCATTGGCTGGTTCTTAGCGGGCTTGGGATTAGGAGCGCTGGTCGGAGTGCTCTACGCGCCGAAATCCGGGCGCGAGACTCGCGATAGCATTCTGCAATCCGCCGCCGAAGGGCGCCAATACGTCACGGACCGCAGCCAGGAATTCCGCGGACAGGTCGATCAATGGGTGCAGAAGGGTAAAGATACCTACAGCAAGTCGAAAGATCAGATCGGCTCAGCGGTGGAAGCGGGACGACAAGCGTATCGGGATGCGGTGGCGCCCAAAAAGGGCGAGGTGTAGGAAATTGCGTAATTGAGTAATCGGGTAATTTCGTAATTTTGCGCACGTGGGCATGGTGGGTTTGCAATTACCCGATTACGAAATTACCCAATTACGAAATTCTTCTTATGAATTCCACGGCTCTAACCGTGTTCATCGCGATCACAGCGGTCGCCGTCGTGCTCCAGATGGCGATCCTACTGGCGCTCTATCTCGGCGTGCGGCGCACGTCCGCGCAGATGGAGAGCATCGCTCTCGATTTTCAGCGACGCTCGACGCCGATCATCGAGAACGCTCGCGACGTGCTCGCCGACGCGACTCCCAAGTTGAAAGAGATCACGGCGAATCTAACCACCGTTTCCGCCAGCCTGAAAGAAAATTCCGAAGCCCTGGGCAGCGCCGCCGTCGAGATCGCCATGCGCGCGCGCAACAAAGTGGCCACCGCCGACGAGATGATCTCGCGCACCTTCGAGCGCGTCGAGAAAACCACCGATGCCGTACAAAACGGAGTGCTCAATCCCGTGCGTCACGTGCAGGGAATTATGCAAGCCGTCAGCGTTGGCATTGGCGCCTTCCTCAGCCCCAAACGCCAGCCGCATAATGACCGTCCGCGCGGGACGGGCGATGACGAGATGTTCATTTGAAGATCGGGTAATTGTGTAATCGGGTAGTTTCGAAATTGAAAGCCATAAGATTCTGGTGTTTCAATTACCCAACTTCGAAATTACGCAATTACCAAATCTGCCTCACCCGATCCACCCGCCGCCGACAACCAAATCATCCTGATAGAAGACTACCGACTGCCCCGGAGTAACCGCACGCTGCGGCTCATCAAAGGTGACGACGGCCTCATCGCCCTCCACATGCAGTTCGGCATTTGCCGGTTCGTGACGATGACGAATCTTAGCCTGGACACGGATCGTGCCATCTGGTTCGGCGACGCTGATCCAGTTCAGTCGCTTGGCGCGAAGCGTGCGTGAGCGCAGCGCATCGTCTCCGCCGACGATTACCTGGTGCTTGTCTCCGCGCAACTCGATCACATAAAGCGGCGAGCCGGTGGCGACGCCGAGTCCCTTGCGCTGGCCAACGGTGAAATTGTGAATGCCGTTATGATGGCCGATCACTTCGCCTGCCGTTGTGACAAGTTCGCCTGAAGTGTCGGGCAGCTCTTCGCCTTGCTCATCGAGATAAGCATCGATGAAGCGCTTGTAATCGCCGCCGGGCACAAAACAAATCTCCTGCGAGTCCGGCTTCTCCGCGAGCGCGAGTCCATGCTGATGAGCGAGCGCGCGTACCTCTGGCTTCGACATGTTGCCGAGCGGAAATCGCGTCCGGCTCAGCTGCTCCTGCGTCAGACCGAACAGAAAATAGCTCTGGTCCTTGCTGTGATCGCGTCCGCGCCGCAGCAGCCAGCGTCCGCGCTCTTCCGAGTACTCGACGCGTGCATAATGTCCAGTTGCCAGCAGCTCGGCGCCGATCTGCTGTGCTGTCACCAGAAGCTGATCAAACTTCAAGTGATTGTTGCAGAGACTGCACGGGATCGGCGTGCGCCCGGAGAGATACTCGTCCACAAACGGGCGGACCACATCACGCTCAAACCGCTCCTGATGGTTGACGACGTAGTAGGGAATTCCAAGCTGCTCGGCCACATGGCGCGCGTCGTAAACGTCGTCCAGAGAGCAGCACCGTCCCTGCACCTGGTCGGGCATGCCCTCGCGTCCGGCTAGCCGGCGCTGGTTCCAGAGCTGCATGGTCAGACCAACCACCGGATGTCCTTCCGCGCGCAGCATCGCCGCGACGGTGGACGAGTCCACTCCTCCGGACATGGCAACGGCGATGGTTGGCTTGGACATGGTTTCAAGGACGTAGGAAGGGAGGCGGTGAGGCTTCCGTGACGCTAAATTCAATTATAGATTGAGTAATTGAGAAATTTAGTAATTGAGTAATTTAAGAGCCGGTGCATTCGTCGGGTTCTTCGCAGGTCACCCTGTTCAATTTTCTCAATTACCCAATTGCTCAATTACTCAATGCTTTTCAGAAGGCATCGATCCCGGTCACGTTAGCCCCAATGATGAGTGCGTGGATATCGTGCGTGCCTTCGTAGGTTTTGACGGATTCGAGGTTCATCATGTGCCGCATCACGGGGTAATCATCGGCGATGCCGTTCGCGCCGAGGATGTCGCGGGCCATGCGGGCGCATTCGAGCGCCATCCAAACGTTGTTGCGCTTGGCCATCGAGATGTGCTGGTGCTGGACCTTTTCTGAATCCTTGAGGCGACCGACTTGCAGCGCCAGCAACTGCGCCTTGGTGATCTCGCTGATCATCCAAGCCAGCTTTTCCTGCACAAGTTGGTGGGAGGCGATCGGCTGATCGCGAAATTGCTTGCGCAGCTTGGCGTATTGCAGCGCTGTATCGTAGCAGGCCATTGCAGCGCCAATCGCACCCCATCCGATTCCGTAACGCGCCTGGTTCAGGCACATGAGAGGCGACTTCAAGCCACTGGATTTCGGCAGCAGGTTCGCAATGGGAATATGAACATCCTGAAGCGATAAGCCTGAGGTCACGCTCGCGCGTAGCGACCACTTACCGTGAACATCCTGCGCCGAGAAGCCGGGCCGGTCGGTCTCGACCAGGAACCCGCGAACCTTCCCGCCGTGCTCCTCGCTCTTGGCCCAGACCACGGCTATATTGGCGATGGAGCCGGAGGTGATCCACATCTTCTCACCGTTCAAGACGTATTCGTCGCCTTGGCGGACAGCGCGAGTCCGCATGCCCCCGGGATTTGATCCAAAATCTGGTTCGGTCAGCCCGAAGCATCCGATCTTCTCGCCGGTTGCCAATTTGGGAAGCCAATGCTGCTTCTGCTCGTCGCTGCCAAAGGCGTAGATCGGATACATCACGAGAGCCGACTGGACGCTCACAAACGAGCGCAGGCCGCTGTCGCCGCGTTCGAGCTCCTGCATCACCAACCCGTACTCGACGTTCGACATCCCTGCACAGCCATAGCCCTTCAGGTTAGCGCCAAAGAAGCCAAGTTCGCCCATCGGCTTGACTAGATCGCGAGGGAAGCGTCCCTCTCGGTTGCATTCCTCGATGATCGGGACCAAGTTTTCTTCGATGAATTTGCGGGTGTTGTCGCGAACCAGCCGCTCGTCTTCCGAGAGCAGCGAGTCGAACTCGATAAAATCGACGCCTTTGAATTTGAATGGTGGCATGGGGAAAATTGTGATTTCGCGATTGCCGGCTCCGCGATCTCTAAGCGACGCAACCCGCGAAATTAGAAATCTTAGCAGACGGTCCCCCGCTCACGAATTTTCCTCCCGTAAGTCCAACCGCTATGATTTCAGCTTCAGGAGGGCAGGCATGAGGAGAGTACGGATTTCCGCGGTTGCCGTTGTGCTGATCATGGCCACGACGGCCTATGCGGCAGTGGAGCGGACATTTGATCGCACCTTGAAGGTGAATGGTCGCGTCGATCTGGACATTCAGAGCGGTTCGGGAGACGTGCTTGTGCACCCCGGCGATACCGGCGTGGTAATTGTCAAAGGACGGGTGAAGGCGAGCGAATCGTGGTTCAGCGGCGGCGGAATGTCTCCGGAAGAGAAAGCCGACCGCATCGCGAAGGATCCTCCGATCGAGCAGAACGGGAACAGCATTCGCATCGGGCACATTGCCGACGAGGCTCTACGCAACAATGTTTCGATCAGCTACGACATCACCGTGCCGAAAGACACGACCGTTCAGTCGCGCACCGGTTCAGGGGACCAGCGCATCAGCGATCTCAGCGGTCCGGTCAAGGCCAGTTCGGGTTCGGGAGAATTGACGATCTCCAACGTCGCTTCGGAAGTGCGCGCGAACGCCGGCTCGGGCGATCTGCAGATCACCAATGTGCAAGGACACCTCTATACCGAAACGGGAAGCGGCAACATCAAAGCCACCGGGATCGCCGGCGGATTTGAAGCCCGCGCCGGCTCCGGCGACATCACCTTTGAGCAGACCGCCTCGGGTTCCGTGCGTGCCGAGACTGGCTCCGGCAACATCCACCTGCGAAATGTCGCGGGCGGACTGGAAGCAGGCGCGGGTAGCGGAGACATCGACGTTCAGGGCACCATCGCCTCGGACTGGCGAATTCACACCGGCTCTGGTGAAGTGGAAGTGAAGCTTCCCTCCAGTGCTAAATTCGACATCAACGCCCGCAGCAGCTCCGGCGACGTCCAGGTGAACCATCCGGTCACGATGCAGGGGACTCTCAAACGCAATCACATTGAAGGCACAGTGAACGGCGGCGGCACGCTGCTCGACATCAGCACCGGGTCGGGATCGATTCGGGTGAATTGATGACGCGTTGTCATTCCGAATCCGCCTCGGCGGAAGAGGAATCCCTACGCCTCACGACGCTCTAGAGGGTAGGGATTCCTCTTCCGCTGCGCGGATTCGGAATGACAGAGCATGTTTACTGTTTTCGTAATCCCAGCCAATCGCGCTGATAGAGAAACGACAACGAGAGCAGCGCGATGCCCAGCACTGAGAGCGCCAGGATGCGGTAGCCCTGGCCCAGGTTTGAGAGGTCGAAGATAAATACCTTCAGGATGGTCAGTCCCAGCAGCACGAGGGCGACCCAGCGCACCAAAGCTATCTTCTTCGCTAAGCCAACGAGCATCAGCACAACTCCCATCGCGAGCCAAACGGCAGACGTCCCCCAATGCTGATCCATGGCAGGTGGGATGGTGATCGCCGAAGTCGCGACGGCAAGCGCAAAGTAAGCAGCGCGGAGCTCGCCCGAAGTCCATCGCCAGCAGACCACCGCCAGACCCGCAGCCGCAATTTGTCCCGCCAAAGTAATGTCGCCATCGTTGAGGATGCCGAATATTCCAATTACGAACATGACTGTGGCCGAGATCGCAATGGCGAAAGGAATCCGCCGATCGAAGGCCGGCCTGCGATGCACGATGACCGGCGGTGCAGCCGCAAAGATCGCAAACAGAATCACAAAAAATGTGAGCGTCTCCGCTTGCTCGTTGTGAAAGTAATAACTGGCAGACCACGCAACTGAGTCGGCCAGCACGCCGAGAAAACTGGTCAGCAGCAATCCATTCCACGCGCGAACGCGGATCGTCGCCAACATGCCGGCGCACAGGATCACCAGGTAACTGAACAGTTGGCTTTCGTCGTTGTGGCCGGTAGAGAGCAGCAGGGGAGTGGCGAATCCGCCAATTGCCGCGAATACAGCGAGGGTCTCGCTGTTGCCGAGAATCGCCGCTGCTGCCGTAGCTGCTGTGAGAGCAGCCATGCCCGCGAACGCGACCATTTCGGGAATCAGGTGATAAGACTGAAATGCTGCCCAAAGGGTGAGATACAGCGCGGCGATGCCCAATCCTTGCAGCGAGAATCCAAAAACGCGGAACTGTTTGCGATGGAACCACTCGCCGAACAGGAGCAGCGCCAGCCCGCCGGCGATACCGAAAAAGATAATCGCCACGGGACCAATCCAGTTTTCGGTCAATCCCCAATGCAGGAAGAAAGCAATACCAACCAGCAGCGCGACAATGCCCGCGCGGTTCAGGTATTGCGATCCGAGGCGCACTTCCAGGCTCGCTGGTTTACGCTTTACTAGCTGCGGTCGCGGCGGCGGTGGAGGCGGGACGGGTTGCGTTCCGGCGATCTGCTCCAGACGCTCGACACGCAGGGACAGATCATGAATGGCCTGCGCCAAGCGCTCTAATTCCCGGTCCATAGGTCCGATTGTAGGATGAGCGCCGCTAATTCAAACACAACAGAGGGTACCGAGGTCACAGAGAATTTCCTCTGCGTTCTTGGTGCGCGCTGTTTGGTGAACGCAGCGTGCTAATGCGCCCCGGCATTCAGCAACGCCAGTGTGCCCAGCATTGCGTCTCCTGCGATCTCGATGCTTTTCGGGCTGAGTTTATCCATCGTGTCTTCCGTGGTGTGATGGAAGGCGTTGTTGTAGCCGTAATCGAGATCGATGAAGTCCATCACCGGCACACCAGCCTTGGCAAAGGGTAGATGATCGTCTTCAATGCCGGTATCGCGAGCGTAAAAGTGGGATTGATAGCCGTAGTGCGAGGCGGCGGCATAAGCGATGGCCTGCAGCCGCGGAGAAGAATTGGCATCGTGTTCGATGTTGAGGTCGGCATCGCCAATCATGTCGGCCAACAGAAAAGCTTTGATCTCTTTGATGGTTCCGTCCTGCGTCCACTTTTGCGCGAGATGCTTCGTGCCATACAGGCTGTCGCTCGACCACTGCCGTTGCATGGCCTCTTCGCCATCATCGAAGACTAGCCAGACGCTGTATCCATCCATCGGACCGCTCTGCTCGCGTTCATGAAGCAGATGCGCGAACTCCAGAAGCAGACCGGTGGAGGATCCGCCGTCGTTCGCGCCCACGTACTGTTTGGGCAGCCAGTAGTTGGTTTCATAATGGGAAGCGAAAACGACGATGCCCGGCTTCTTGCCGGGAAACTTGGCGATAATGTTCCGAACTGGGAACGAGCCGACCGGAGTCTGCTGAGTGAAATTGTCGTCTTCGACCTGATCGCCCTTGAGATGCTCGTTGATATATCGCTCGGCCTTCTTGTGTCCGGAACTGCCCAGCGGACGAGATCCGATGGCGACAAACTGCTTAACGTACTCCCAAGCGCGTTGGGGATCGATTTTGAGCGCGTGATCCATGGCAGCGTCCACCTGCGCCTGTGTGAGGCCGATGCCGAGATCGGCGTTGGAAGCCGCGGGAGCCATTTGTGCGTCGGCGGTGGAACTGGAGGGAGTCTTGCTTTGGCTGCAGCTCGAGAACGCCATAACCATCAGGAGCGCGAACATCGCGAGAAGAACTTTCATCGAAATGTACCTGAAGGACCGATGTCGAATTCCTGGCGATCTCCGAGAGATGCGGTTCGCTGCGGCGGACTGCATGTCCACAACGATGCCTGGGGATCTTTACTTGCCCGCGCCTTGTGCTTTAGCCGCGCGCGCCTTTCTGCGGCTTGGATGCACAAGCCACGCGACGCCGATACTAGCCATGTACAACGCTACCATCGGGGCGGCGAAGATGCACATGTTCAGGATGTCGGTGGTCGGCGTGACGATGGCTGCGATCGTGAAGATTACCAGGATCGAATAGCGCAGGTTCTTCCACAACCACCTGGCGTTCACGATGCCCATCAGCGCCAGAAAGAACACGAGGATCGGCAGCTCAAAGACGATACCCATCCCGATGATCAACGTCAGGAACAGATCGGTGTACTCGCTGATCGTGATCATCGGCTTGAACTGCTGCCCATAGCCAATCAGGAAGTCAAGCGCTGCCGGGAAAGCCATCTTGAAGGCAAAGAACCCGCCGGCAATGAACAGGCCGACTGTGGCGACCATAAAGGGCACGACGTAACGCTTTTCGTGCTTGTAAAGTCCAGGCGAAATGAACAACCAGACCTGATACAGGATGATGGGAGATGCGAGAAAAATGGCCGCGATAAACGCCATCTTCAAGTACATGTTGAAGGCGTCAGTCGGTGCTGTGTACACAAGCTGCGTGTCGAGATGATGATTTTTCAGCGCAAAAAAGATCGGGCGCTGCATCAGGTTGAACATTTGCTCGTGAAACCAGTAGGCGACGAAGAACATGCCCACTACGGATACAGCCGAATAAATGATTCGCTTACGCAGCTCTTCCAAATGCTCGAGCAACGACATGCCTGGCAGTTCCGCTCGGCCTACCACTTCGTCGCGAACGTTGTCGGTGATTTCTTGTACGTCTCTAGGCATTGCCAGCCGATTCAGCTTTATACGACGGTTCAGGCTTCTCGTCAGACGCAGCCAGAGTCGATTCGGCCAAGTGAGAGGATGGTTCGGAGTTCGGAATCGATGCCGTCGTGTTTGCTGTTGACGGCATAGTTAACAACGAAGGCTTGCTCGATACAGTTTGCATTAACGCCGGCGGCGCAATTGTGTTCTTGAAGTCGGTCTCGCGCTCCAGAGTGCGAACTTCGTCTTCGATTTGTGACTGAAATTCGCGGCTGGCCCGTTTGAACTCGTTGAGAGCTTTCCCAATCTGCCGTCCAATTTCCGGCAGCTTCTTCGGCCCAAAAATGATCAGAGCCAGAAGGAATATAAAAAACATCTCGGAAAAGCCCAGGTTCATGGGTACATCATAAAGCAACTAGGGAATCGGGTCATGGGGAATCGGGTGATCGGGCATCGGGTCATTGGGCGAAGTGGGTTTTTGGCGGTCGGCACTCGGCTTTCGCCCAGCACAGATTTTGCTGAGGGTGCGAAACCCAGGCTTTCCCTGCGGACTAGCAGAATCTTTCAGGGCCAAAAGCCGATTTCCGACAGGCCCGTTGTCACTTCGCCCAATGACCCGATGGCCCGATCACCCGATTCCGTGTTCCTGCATCCAAGTGACCAGCGGTTTGCCGGCCTGGATTTCCGGGCGAAACGGCTGGAAATTCAATGCTATACTCAGGGTAAATTATCGGTTTCCGGACAGTTTTCATGCTTTCGCCGGATAGCCCCTCGGGGATGGCGGGAGCGGGATACTTTCCGGCGCCTAAGGACATCCAAACAGCATGGCGCGTAGCTCCCGTCGCTCTCTCTTCCTGGTTATCTTTGTTCTTCTTATTTGTGGATTCATGGGCGTGGTTTTCGGGCAAAAGACCACCAATCTGGAAGCCCAGCAAGACAATGAGATCCATCAGAACCTGCAGGAATTTACGCAGGTTTACGACTTGGTGGAGAAGAACTATGCCGAGCCGGTGAACCCGGATAAAGCCATCTACAATGGCGCGATTCCGGGCATGCTGCGCGTGCTCGATCCGCACTCCAACTTCTTCGATCCCAAGCAGTACGCGTTGCTGCGCGAAGATCAGCGCGGCAAGTACTACGGCGTCGGCATGACGGTCGGTCCGCGCAATAACAAAGTCATCGTGATCGCTCCGTTCGTGGGTACGCCGGCGTATCGCGCGGGCATTCGTCCGGGCGACATCATCGCGGCGGTAGATGGCAAGGCCACCGACAACATGACGACCAGCGAAGTCGCCGACTTGCTCAAAGGCGCCAAGGGAACCACCGTCCACATCACGATCGTTCGGGAAGGCGCGGAGAAGCCGCTTGAGTTCACGGTGGTTCGCGATGAAATTCCGCGCTACAGCGTGGATCTTGCCTTCGAGATTCGTCCGGGCATCGGCTACATGCACGTGAACGGATTCACCGAGACCACTGAACACGAAGTCGCGCAGGCGCTCGACAGCTTTGACTCGCATGGGGCTATTAAAGGTTTAATCCTCGATTTGCGCGGCAATCCCGGCGGACTGCTGAGCGAAGGCGTTGGCGTGGCGGACAAGTTCCTGCACAAAGGGCAGGTGATCGTTTCGCATCATGGCCGCAATTCGCCGGAGAAGGTCTATCGGGCTGCGCACGGCAATGGCGGAGAAGATTATCCGCTGGTAGTGCTCGTGAATCGCGGCACGGCTTCGGCGGCTGAGATCGTCAGCGGCGCGATCCAGGACCATGATCGTGGTCTGATCGTCGGCGAAACGACGTTTGGCAAAGGTTTGGTCCAGACCGTTTATCCGTTATCCGAGAATACCGGCTTGGCTTTGACGACCGCCAAGTACTACACGCCCAGCGGTCGCCTGATTCAGCGTGATTACACCGGCATTTCGCTCTATGACTATTATTACAACCACGACAGTCAGGAGACGAATGCCGGCAAGGAAGTGAAGCTTACCGACAGTGGACGTACCGTCTACGGCGGCGGTGGCATCACGCCCGACGTAAAGATTGTCACTCCGACCACGAACCGCTTCCAGGACGAGCTGCTTGTGCACTATGCGTTCTTCAACTTCACGAAGTACTACATGATCAATCACAAGATCGGTAAGGACTTCCAGGTGGATGATGCGGTGCTGCAGGATTTTCGCAAGTTCCTCGACAACGAAAAGATCCCCTACAACGAAGCCGATTTTGCCGGCGTGCAGGATTGGATCAGCTCACACATCAAAGCGGAATTGTTCGTTTCAGCGTTCGGACAGCAGGAAGGGCTGAAGGTGCAGGCGGAAAGCGATCCGCAAATCCTGAAGTCGCTGGAACTTTTGCCGCAAGCGAAAGAACTGGCCGACAACGCGAAGCGGATCATCGCCGAGCGCGCCACGCGTGCTTCCGCAGCC
>DASTJH010000063.1:0-12816 GCA_035716645.1 Terriglobales bacterium
GACTGATCGAGAGCATCCGCGGCCCGCGACCGGAGGCGAGCGCCAGGATGTGATGCAGCAGGCTGGCTCTTGTTTTGGCGCGCCAGCTTCCCAGAACCGTTCCTGCGTGGCCTGGGAGAACCTCGATATCCGCCGGTTTCGCGCTCATGACCGCCGCGATCCCGTGGTCGAGGAGATATTGCCTTCGGCTCCATACGCCGGGATCGCCGTATTGTTGCGCTAGCCGAATGCGTGCGCGCACGCGAATTCTTTGCCCATAATGGAACTGCTCTGCATTCGCGATTCGTTCGGCGTCGCTGCGTTCATTGGCGGCGAGTGGGCGATAAATGCCGAGTCGAATTCCCAAAGGGAGTCGCTGAGCGCTTTGCTCCGTCTGAACGCTCTCGGCCTGGAGATCTACTTGCTGATAGATCTCGGCTTGCTGCGCCTGCCAGCTCGCGCGCTGCACCGCAGCTTCGAATAGAGGAAGTCCGGCGCGCGATACCCATCCGGTGACCACGACTTCCTGATCGTCGAGCACCGATGGCAACATTGCCACCGGCCCGGCGGCGGCAAGCTGAAATTCGGCGAGGCCGAGAAATAAAGAAGAAAGCAGAGCAAGAGCTGCAGCGGAATTCGCGCGCTTCCGCAGTAGGAAAACGGAGAAGATAAGGACGGGCAGAGTAGCGAGGATTTCCCAATTTGGCGGAGTCCAGTGCGTGCTGCTGAAAGAAAAGTGCGACCAGCCAATGCCGATGGCAAACGCAACAGCTGCCCACAACAGCGGCTGGCGCAAGAACCACGTTTCCGGCAGCGGCGCCGGCGAAGATTGAACGTATGCAATTGCGGGAGCGGCCAAGGCGGAGAGAGTGTACCGCGTTTTACACCACCGAGGCACCGAGAACACGGAGGAAAATCAAAAACAGAAAGCAAGGCCCGTGGTAGCGCCTACGCGAGCAGCATTGATACTCTGTCATCCTGAGCGAGGGCGAACGCCCGAGTCGAAGGACCCCGAGGATGAATATCTTGAAATTGTCGCGAGTTATTTTTACGAACTCTTTAGTCCATCGTGCAGACTTGAAAGACCAAACTCTGTAGGAGAACTTGGAAGCGGTTTGCATGGACCGAGCCGCGCCGGGGTCCTTCGACTCGGGCGTGCGCCCTCGCTCAGGATGACAGCTTTAGAGAGAATTTAAGCACAGTTTTTCTCCGTGTCCTCTGTGCCTCCGTGGTGAAAAATCACTCTACGAACGCAATCACGCACTTCAAATACGCCGTCTCAGGAATGCCAGCAACCACTGGATGATCCCGGCTCTGGCCGCGCACTTCGAGGAGACGGACGCGTCGACGGGCATCGCGCGCCGCTTGCGCGAGCATGGCCAGGAAATCCTCCTCGGTGACATGATGCGAGCACGAGCAGCTCACGAGCTTCCCGCCCTGTTCCAGCATTTTGAGCGCGCGCAAGTTGATTTCTTTGTATCCGGCGATCGCGGTGGGCAGCGAACGCTTGTTCTTGGCGAAAGCCGGCGGATCGAGCACAATGGTGCCGAACTTTCTTCCTGCGGCCGACCAGTCGCGCAGCAGATCGAAGGCATTGGCTTCGATCCATTCCATTTCGGGAACGCGCAGCGACTCACGGTTGAGCTCAACATTGCGCTCGGCGGCTTCGAGCGCCGGACGCGCGCTATCCACTCCGACCACGCTGGAGCAGACGCGTCCGAGGTGCATGGCGAATCCGCCTTGATAGCAGAAGACATCGAGCGCATCGCCGTGCGCATAAGGAATTGCAGCCGCGTAGTTTTCGCGTTGGTCGAGAAAGGCGCCGGTCTTTTGTCCGGCGGCGGCATCGTAGTGCAAGCGCACCGGAGCGCTGCCTGCATCGGGCTTCATGCTGACAATCGCTGTTGTCTTTTCGCCGAAGGCCAGGCCTCCGGGCCGGCTCTCGAGCTCTTCCTTTTCGCGAATCTTCGGGTCCACTCGCTCGACGATTGCCGCAGGACTTAACGCCTTCCTGAGAGTAGCGAGGACCTGCTTTCGGATTTCCGGTTCATCCATGGCTTGGGTAAGCGCCTGAAAGGCAATCACGTCATCATAGCGATCGACGATCAGGCCCGGCAGTTGGTCTGCCTCGCTGAAGACCAGGCGGTAGGCGTTGCTCACATTCGGAATGCCGAGGTGCTCGCGGTAATTGATAGCTTCACGCACGCGAGCCGCGATTAACGCCGGCAGATCGCTTTCGGTGAGTGGCTGAGCCGCGATCATGCGCAGCGCGATCTGTGAACTGGAACTCGCAAGAGCAGAGCCGAGAAACTCACCGCGATCGGTGAGCACGCGGACTAAGCCACCGCGCGGGAGAGCAGGCTCGCCTTCTAAATCCGAACGATAGACCCATGGGTGTCCGGAGCGAAGCCGCGTGGCGGCTCGGCGAGAGACGCGGATGTCGGGCGATGGCGGATTCAACGTGACTTCCTTAATTTGTCATCCTGAGCGAGGGCGTACGCCCGAGTCGAAGGACCGCGAGGATGCAGACTTTGAGATTGCTGCCAGTCAATTTTCTTAAACGAAGTTTCAGCCATGTGCGATGAGAAAAACCAAGCTCCCTCGTGGGACTCGGACGCTGTGCTTATGGCCTGAGCTTCGCTGGGGTCCTTCGACTCGGGCGTACGCCCTCGCTCAGGATGACAGAATTTCTACTGGGCAGGACGAATGGCTAAACCGGATGATCCGCTGCAAGCTCAACGTTCCCGCTGGGCGGAGCTGGTTCCGATTCGGGAATCTCGGATTCCGAGACGGCAGACTTCGCTTTGCGTGATTTCTTCTTTTCCGGCACTGGTGGCGGAGGCGGCTCGTGGGTGGGATCGTAGAAGAGGATGCGTCCACAGCTATCGCAGGTGAGCAGATCGACGGCGGTCTTGATGTCGTTCCATTTCTGAGGGCGCATCAAAACGAAGCAGGCCGTGCAACGCTGCTCGCGCGCTTCGGCAATTGCCGTCTTACGCGCTCGCACGACGCGATCGTACAAATCCAGAGCGTCCGATGAGATGCCGCCGCGCAGGCGGTCGCGATCCGATTGCAGCGACTTCAGCGTCTCTTCGTCTTTTGCAGTGAGCGCGCGCGCTTCTTCCTTTTCTTTTTCTACCTGCGCCGATTGGACGCGCAGCTCGCCTTCTGACGCCTTCACCTGCCGGTCGAGCAGCTCGGAGCCTTCCATGATCTCGAGAATCTTATCTTCGGCTTTGCGGATTTCGGTCTGCGAGAACTCGATCTCGTGCATGAGCGCGCGATATTGGTCGTTGGTCTTTACATCCAGCGACTGATCGCGGAATTTGGCAATTTTCTGCTGATAGGCCTGAACGTCCGAATCGAAACCGCGCCGTTTCTGCTCCTGCGACTTGATCGCGTGCTTGGCTTGCTCGACCTTGTCTTTCGCGTCCGCCAGTTGATGCTCGATTTCAGCCACCCGCTTCGGCAGCGCCGCTACCTCAGCCGAAAGCCGCCCAATCTCGCGATCCACTTGCTCCAGGGTGATGAGTTTCTCTAAATCTGCATTCATGAAGGTAACTTCGATTCTAACAGCCGGGAATGGCGGCCTGCCAGTGAGCTTGCCGACCTATGCGGGACGCAACATGGCTGCGTCTTATTGCGTCGGCTCTTCACCCCTGCACTGAAAGTAACGGTTTGACCGAGTCATCCTGCCCTCTGCGAAGGTGAACGATCCATAAAGCCAAGCCTATAAAGCCCGCGAAAGGAGGAAGGAGCAGCAGCAGGAGTGCAAAAACGTCAAACCAAGTAAACCGATATTTGGAGTACACGGAATAGATCGGTTCGAGATTAAGCTGATAGCCGGATTGAGCTGCGAATTGTTCTAACGCTTTGCGGCTGGGCAGAGCGGCTTTGTGTCCGGTACGAGTATCCAGGGCAAAGTAGGAATCGACTTGCTCGGTGCTCTGATTCATGTGATCAAAGGCTTTACTATCGCTTGTTGCAAAAAGGAAGGGACCGGCGACCTGCAGAAAGCGTACTCCGTCGATAGCATCGTCGTGTTCTGTAACTGCTCCGTCATTTCCTTGAGTTTTGGTGTTGTAGACCATGCCTTGGTCGGTGACATCGATGAGGAGGATCTGATAGCCGTTCGGCAGCGGACAATGCCAGCTGTCCCCCAATCCAAGGTCGCGGTGCAGAAAACCCTCATTCACAACTGCTGAAAATACAAAGATCCCTCCGGCCCAAATTAAGCACGCTAACGGGAATAGGCCTGCGACGCGCAATACTCGGCGACGGCTCTTCTTCACATGGCGAGTAAGAAACCCAGCAGAGGAACTGAAGACGACCCCGCCAATTCCGGCAGCGACCGTGCCAACAAAAGCCCAAAATAGTAAAACAAGACCGAGTCCCATTTTTCAGCACAGATTAGCACCGGGTGTGGCAGGGTGGCAGAGAAACATTCATAAAGCATTACCATCGGAAGGCCGCCATACCGAGTAGTCCCTCGCCAACGGAATTAACGCGGTGTAATCTAGGGAAGCTTGAACTGCTTCCGTAAATTCGGAGTTTTCGCGCTGGCAGTTGTCCTGCTCGGATATCCGGCGATCGCTTGTTTGGCGCCGAACGCTGAGCTGAGCACGGCCGAGCGCGAATGTTGCGCGCACATGCCGCAGCAGTGTGGCGACATGGATATGCCGGCCTCGCACTCGTGTTGCCAGCACGAATTGCAGGTTTCTCCGGCGATGTTGCCGGCGGCTCATTCGCATTCGGCGCCGGTTCTCGCCAGCGTCGTCGCGCTGCAAGATTCTGGCACGCTGGTTCACGCGTCGCGGGAGGCTGTCCCCGCTTTCCTGTCCAACTCTCCTCCCGGTAGTCCGCCTCTGCTCAGTTCCATTTTGAGAATCTAGTTTCGGCTTTCGTCCGTTCCCGGCCGTCGTGTGCCTGTCCCCATCTGTTTCTGGAGGAACGATGAAAGCCTTTGTTGTACTGCTATGCCTGTGCAGCGCCGCGTTTTCGTTGCGCGCCCAGGATTCTTATGACGTTGCGCTGAAAGTACTTTCGCAGGAACACGTTGCTGTTCCGTCCGATGTCCCTGCCCTGACGGTCGACGAAGCCGAGCGCATCGCCTTGCAGGTGAATCCCGAGATTCGGGTAGCGTCGCGCAAAGTCGCAGTGGCGGAAGCGCAGATTCCGGCTGCAGGCGCGCTTGACGATCCGTCGTTCATGCTCCGCGCCTGGCAAGTGCCATTGCGGCAGCCGTGGAACTACAACGACGCGCAGAACATGTTCATGGTTGGACAGAGCTTTCCCGGTCCGGGAAAGCGGGCGCTGCGCTCGCAGATCGCCTCGGATGAGACCAGCGTGGCGCGAGACGAACTCGCCGCGGTGAAGCTGAAGATTGCCGCGCAGGTGCGGCGCGCGTTCTACGATCTGCTCCGCAACGCAGACGAGATGAAAGTGCATGACGAGCAGGAGGCGATCGCACGTCAGGCGTTTGAGGCGGCGCGCATCAAGTACTCGGTTGGGAAGGCGCCGCAGCAGGACATGCTCAAAGGCCAGGTCGCGCTCACCAAGCTCATCGAGCATCTGGTGATGCTCGAACAGGACGCGGAGCTCAGCCGCTCCGAGCTGAATTCGTTGCTGGGCAGAAGCCCGGACACGCCTCTGCGCGTAGCCGGGCAGTACAGTCCGCCGAAGCGCTTGCCGTCCCTTCCCGAAATGGAACACATCGCGCTGGCCAGCCGGCCTGAGCTGATCGCGGCGCAGGCTCGTATTCGACAGGCGGACGATCGGTCTAAGCTCGCGGGCAAAGCGTACGTCCCTGATTTCTCGGTCAGTGCCGGTTACATGCTCATGCCGGCCGGCTCAGCGATGCGCAACAACTACATGCTCGAAGGCTCCGTCTCGCTGCCGTGGCTGAATCGCCGCAAGCACGAAGGAGAGATTGCTGCGTCGAGGGCCATGCTCTCCGAAGAACAAGCGGAATTCGATGCAGCGCGACTCGACGTGTTTCGGGAAATCCAGAACGCGCTGGCGCGGGCTACTGCCGAAAAGAAATTAGTCGATCTCTACCAGAACTTGCTGCGGCCGCAGACGGAAGCGACGCTGCACGCCACCGTCATTGCATACGAGAACGACCGCACCGACATCCTCAATCTGCTGGACAGTCAAAACGCCACGCTCGATGTGGACTACTCCTATTTCCGCGCGCTTGCGCAATTGGAAGAAGAAATGTCCGATTTGGAACTGGCGGTCGGCGCTCCTGTGCCGCGCGATACGGCACAGCAGGCACAGCCGGAGGCGCAGCGATGAACTATCGAACTGGATTTTTCGTGCTTCTCGTTGTAGCCGCCGGACTGGCCGCCGGAATCGTGGTCTCGTGGTCGAACTCGCGGCCGCCTGCGCCGCAGTCAGGATCGGCGGCTCCGGAAGCGGCGCCGCCCGCATCGGCCCAGTCGAATTCTAAAGCAGAGTCGAATGCGGCTCCGAAGCTGGTTCCGCTTCAACTTTCGCCGCAGCGGATGCAGACCATCGGCGTGACCTTCGCTCCCGTGCTACGGAAGGCCGTGGAGGATCACATTCGAGTCGCCGGAAACGTGGATTTGGATGAAGAGAGACTCTCTTATGTCCAGACTCGCTTCCCAGGTTGGATTCAGAAGGTCTTCGCTAATGCCAACTATCAATATGTCCGGAAAGGCGAGCCGCTGTTCACGATCTACAGCCAGGAGCTAGCCGGCACCGAGCAGGAGTTGCTGCTCGCGTTGCGCAATCGCCAAAGCGCCGGTTCCCAATCTGGGACTGCGGGTCAGGAAGCCGGATGGCTGGTCGATGCGGCGCGCCAGCGGCTGCGGCAATGGAATGTCCCCGAAGACCAGATCGCGCAGCTTGAACGCACAGGCAAAGCGCCAAATGCGATTCCGGTGCTCTCTCCCGTTTCGGGTTTCATCACGGACCGAAACGCGCTGCCCAATCAATTTGTACATCCCGACACGCGGCTCTATACGATTGCCGATCTCTCGCAGGTCTGGGTCTATGCCCAGGTCTTTCAGAACGATATCGGCCGGATCAAACTAGGCGATCCGGCGACTGTGACCATCGATGCTTATCCCGGCCGATCATTTCGCGGACGCGTGCAGCAGATCCTGCCGCAAGTCGATCCGGCCACACGTACCGTGCGTGTTCGGTTGATTTTCGACAATCCGAAACTGCTGCTCAAGCCGGGCATGTACGTGAACGTGGATCTGGATGTCCCGCTCGGAACGCAAACGGTCGTTCCCGTTTCGGGAGTCTTGCAGTCGGGCACACGACAAATCGTCTTTCTCGACAAAGGCAACGGCTATCTCGAACCGCGGGCCGTCGACACGGGCCCGCGTGTGGACGATCGCTTCATCGTGCTCAAGGGTTTGCAGGCTGGCGAGCGCATCGTCAGCTCAGCGAATTTTCTTATCGATTCCGAGGCGCAACTTCAGGCAGCGGCAGGACAGTTCGCTCCACCGCCGCCCGGAGCGGGTGGATTGGGCGGCACGGCCGCAGTCACGCTGGCCGAGCAAGTAAATATCGAGTTCAGCTCGACTCCGAGTCCGCCGCGCAAGGGGAACAATGTCTTTCGCATCAAGCTGAGCGATCCCGCAGGCAAGCCAGTCGCAGGAGCCAACGTCAAGCTCACATTCTTTATGCCGGCGATGCCCGCGATGGGAATGGCGGCGATGAACGCGAGCGCTGTTCTCGTCGATCGAGGCAACGGGGTCTACGAAGGCAACGCCGCTCTCAACAGCGGCGGGAGCTGGCAGGTCACGATCGTCGCGCAGAAAGATGGGCAAACGATTGCCAGTAGACGACTGAGCGTGACCGCGACGGGAGGCATGTGAGCATGATTTCCCGCGTGATCGATTGGTGTGCGCGTAATCGCTTTCTGGTATTTACCGCGACAGCTTTGCTGGTGATCGCCGGCGTGTGGTCGCTCGAGCGCGTGCCGCTGGACGCGCTGCCGGACATCTCCGACGTGCAAGTCGTGATCCACACCGCCTGGACCGGCGCGCCGCCCAACATTATCGAGGATCAGGTCACGTATCCGCTGGTCACGACTTTTCTGGCGGCGCCGCGCGTGAAAGCTGTGCGCGCGCAGACGATGTTCGGCGACTCGTATGTGTTTGTCATCTTTGATGACAACACGGATCTTTACTGGGCGCGCTCGCGCGTGAGCGAGTATCTGCAACAGCTCGCCGGCAAGTTGCCCGCGGAAGTGCATCCGGTGATTGGGCCGGACGCTACCGGCGCAGGATGGGTTTTCGAGTACGCGCTCGTGGACCACTCGCATCGGCACAGCCTCGCTGACCTGCGCAGCCTGCAGGACTGGTATTTGCGCTATCAACTCGAAACGGTTCCGGGTGTGGCCGAAGTGGCGAGCATAGGCGGATTCGTGCGTGAATACCAGGTGAAACTCGATCCTAACAAGCTGCTCGCCTATGGAGTTCCGCTCTCCACGGTGATCGATCGTGTGCAGCAGAGCACGAACGAAGTAGGTGGCGACCTGCTGGAGATGAATGGCGCCGAGTACATGGTCCGCGGTCTCGGCTACCTGCATTCCCCCGATGACCTCGCCAGTGTCGCGGTAGGGGCGAAGAATGGCGTTCCCGTTTTGGTCCGCGATCTGGGTACAGTCTCGTTTGGACCCGAGGCGCGCCGCGGTGTGGCCGAGTGGAACGGCGAAGGAGAGACCGTCGGCGGCATCGTCGTCATGCGTTATGGGCAAAACGCATTGAACGTAATCGAAGGCGTGAAGCGAAAGCTGGAAAGCATTCGGCCTACACTGCCCGCGGGCGTTGAAGTAGTCACCGGCTACGATCGTTCGGGGCTGATTCAGGCTTCTATCGGCACGCTGCGTCGTGACCTGATCGAAGAAGCGATCATTGTGAGTCTGGTCACGATCGTCTTTCTCTTTCACTTCCGGTCGGCGCTGATTCCCATTCTGACACTGCCAATCGCCGTGGTGGCGTCGTTTCTGCCGATGTACTACTTCCATGTCAGTTCTAACATCATGTCGCTTGGCGGCCTGGCGCTCGCGATTGGCGTGCTGGTGGACGCGAGCCTGGTCATTGTCGAAAATGGCTATCGCCATTTGGCGGATCGGCAGGCGGAACTGCGCGCGCAAGATTCCGAAGCAAAGCTGGGGACCGCGGAACGCTTCCGGATTCTGATTGGAGCCGCGCAAACCGTCGGGCCAGCAATTTTCTATTCGCTAGTTATCATCGTTCTGTCTTTCCTGCCGGTGTTCCTGCTGCAAGCGCAGGAAGGACGCATGTTCCGTCCGCTGGCCTGGACCAAAACCCTCTCGGTTGCCTTCTCATCCTTGCTGGCCATCACGCTCGTGCCGGCGCTGATGCCGCTGTTTATCCGCGGACGTTTGCGCACTGAGGCCGACAATCCCGTCGCGCGCCTCAGCCAAAAGCTCTATCTGCCGGTGCTGCGCTTTGCGCTGCGACATCGCGCGCTCACGATCCTGGTGAACCTCGCATTCCTGCTGGTCACGATCCCGCTGTTCTGGCGCATCGGCATTCAATTCATGCCGCCATTGTTTGAAGACTCGGCGCTGTACATGCCGAGTGCGCTTCCCGGCATTTCGATCACGCAGGCCGGACAGTTGCTCCAGGAACAGGACCGGGTCATCCGCTCGTTTTCCGAAGTGGAATCTGTCTTCGGAACGGTCGGCCGATCGAACAGTGCGACCGACAATGCGCCACTCGACATGTACGACACCACGATTATGCTCAAGCCGCGATCGCAGTGGCCCGCCGGCATGACTTATGACCAGCTGATTTCGGAGATGGACCAGAAGCTGCAGTTCCCAGGGCTGGCGAACACCTGGACGATGCCGGTGGAGAATCGTCTCGACATGGAACTCACCGGAATCAAGACGCCTGTAGGACTGAAAGTCCAAGGTCCGGATCTGGAGACGGTTCAGCGAGCCGCCACACAACTGGAGCAAGTCCTCAGCGCTCTGCCGGAAGTCCGCTCAGGATTCTCGGAGAAAGTCGCTCAGGGTTTCTACATCAACATCAACATGGATCGCCGCGAGGCTGCACGCTACGGGCTTACAGTGACGGACGTGCAGCGCGCGATTGCCTCCGGGATTGGCGGCGCTGAAATTGCCGAGAACGTGGAAGGGCGAGAACGATATCCGGTGAATGTCCGCTACGCGCGCGACTTTCGTGATGATCTGAATGAACTCGGACAAGTGTTGATCGCGACGCCCACGGGCGCACAAATCCCATTACGGGAAGTGGCCGGTCTTTCATATTCACGCGGACCGACGATGATTCGCGATGAAGACGGAGCGCTCACGGCATATGTCTATCTGGATCTCAACACCAACGACTACGGCGGCTTTGTGGCGAAAGCCGATCACCTGCTGCGCCAACAATTGCGTCTGCCTGCCGGGACCAGCTACTTCTGGGCTGGCGAATACGAATTTCAGCAACGCGCGAAAGGAAGATTGAAGATCGTTCTCCCGATCGTTTTCTTCGTGATCTTCGTGCTGCTGTATATGGTCTTTCGCTCGGTCGCCGAAGCCGCCGTGCTGATCTTTCCGACGATTTATGCGCTCACCGGAGGACTGATTTTGCAGTGGGCGCTCGGCTACGAATTCAGCGTCGCCGCCTGGGTCGGCTACATCGCGCTGTTCGGAATCGCGGTCGAAACTGGTGTGGTCATGGTCGTGTATTTGAAAGAAGCGTTCGATCGCCGTGTCGCGGCAGGCGTGCCAATCACGAACGAAGAGATTCACGCAGCGACGATCGAAGGCGCGGTTCATCGGTTGCGCCCAAAGCTAATGACGGTGATCGCGGTCCTGGCCAGCCTCGCGCCGATTCTGGCTGAAGCCGGCATCGGATCCGATGTGATGAAGCCGATCGCTGCTCCCATTGTCGGCGGCATGATCACCTCGACAATTCACGTGTTGATTCTGGTTCCGGTGTTCTTCGTAATTATGAAGGAGCGAGCGCTGCGAAAGGCGATTTCACGAGATCGAGTCTCGCAATAGACAGCAGAGACGCAGCGCGCCGTGGCGGGCTGCGTTTCTACAAAGGTGAGTGTTTACGCCGCCGGTTTGCGATTCTTAGCTTTGGCCAGCTTCCAATTCTTCTCCGCGCGATTCTCGGGACGATCTTCGGCTCGGCCGGATTTGCTTAGTGGTTCCAGCGGTTGGTGTTCGCGCAGGTTCGGCTGCGGCTGGCGGGATTTGTCCTGCTTCGTCTTTGGCTCCGGCGCAGAAGAAGCTTTGGTTCCTTGCGCTGCTCGCTGGCGATCTTTGATTAACATTGGCTCGGTGCCGGGGTCTTGTCCCTCGGTTTTGCCGGTACGCGGATCGATGACGTAGAGCAAGTCGCTCAGGTCGCTGGCGTGCTCTTCTTCATCCGCGAGAATAGCCTCGATCATGATCCTCGTTGTGGGATCGTTGTTGCCGAAGTAGCGAATCATCTCGCTGTAAACTTCGATGACGATACGCTCCGCGATCAAATCTTCTCGGACCATGTCGGCGAGGTCTTTGCCTTCGGCATATTGCGACGCCGAGCGCTGCAGCAGCGACTGCGGATTGAAGTCTGGCTTGCCGCCGAGCTGTTGAACGCGGTCAGCGATTTTGTCGGCGTGTTCGCGCTCGGCGTCGGCGTGCTCCTTAAATTCATCGCGCACGCCCATAGCGTGAACGCCGGTGGCCATAAAATAGTGGTGCATATAACGCAAAACGCAGACGATCTCGGTGGCGAGCGCGTCATTAAGGATGTCGACGGTTTTGTTGACGTCGCCTTTGTAGGCCTCGGTCACGGCGCCCTCCTCGATTTTGCGTCGAGCGCGGCTGCGGATTTCGTTCAGATCGGTAGTGAATGTCGCCATGATTGCTCCTTACGATGAGCTACAAAGCCCAATCTTGTTAGGAAGCGAAAAATGGCGGCGAGAGATGTATGACATTTCGTGATTTCGTGATTTCGTGATCGGGTGATTTGGCGATTAGAGAACGCGAAATCGCGAAATCACAAAATCGCGAAATGCTCGAGGAGCTGCTATTGAAGACTGTCTTTGTCGTTGGCGCTGGACCTGCTGGCCTTTTTGCCGCGCAGAAGATCGCCCTGGCTGGGCACACGGTTGTGATCTTCAACCGCGACATCAAGCCAGGCGGTCTGGCCGAGTACGGGATCTATCCGACAAAGGACAAGATGAAGGTCGGCTTGCGCAAGCAGTTCGCGAAGGTGCTGGCGCTTCCGAACGTTCACTACTTCGGACACGTCTCAATCGGCAACTCCGGCGTGCTCAGCGTCGCGGACCTGCGGCGCTTCGAACCATGCGCGATCGTCTTTTCCGTCGGTGCACAAGGGGCCAAGAAGCTCGACCTCGAGGGCAGCTCTGCTCGCGGAGTTTATTCCGCGAAGGATTTTGTTTACTTCTACAATCAGCTCCCGCCGTTCACCTCGCAAGATTTTTCGACCGGCAAGCGCGTTGCCGTGATCGGCATGGGCAACGTCGCGATCGACCTCGCCCACTGGCTGCTGGTGGACGCGCCTGAAAAAGCCGATGAGGTGGTGATCGTCGCGCGGCGTGGTCCCTTCGAAGCGAAATTCGACAAAAAAGAATTTACCTATGTGGAAGAGTTTCTGGATCGCGAGGCTTTCGCGCGAGAACTGGAACGCATTCAGCCGCAGCTCGCGGCGGTAGGACAGGATCCTGCCCGCCTGTCCGAAACCACGTTTCCCGCTCTCGCCAAGACGGCGCCGCCCGCGCAGCGGCACAGACTCACGTTCCGCTTTCTCAGCTCGCCGGCGAAGATCCACGCGGACGAAATCGGACGCATTCATCGACTCA
>DASTJH010000064.1:0-14620 GCA_035716645.1 Terriglobales bacterium
TTTCAGCGCCAGCGCGCCGTTGACGAAGACATACTTGATGCCCACACTCGGGCGGTTAGGATCAGCAAAGGTGGCGACGTCAACGACGGTTTTAGGATCGAAGATCGTGATGTCGGCAAAATAATCCTCGCGCAGCAGTCCGCGATGATCGAGACTCATGCGCTGCGCCGGGAGCGACGTAAACTTGCGAATCGCGTCTTCCAGTCGAAGCACGTGATCTTCGCGCACGTAGCGGCCGAGAATGCGGGTGAAACTGCCATAGGCCCGTGGATGCGACTTCGACTCGCTCAACGGCCCATCCGGCGCAACCTCGCCGTAATCGGTCCCGACACTCACCCACGGCTGCTGCATGGCGAGCCGGACATCGTTTTCGGACATTTCGAAGTAGGCCGCGCCAATACCGTCTTTGCTCTGGATGAGCAGATCGCACAGCGTCTGGAAAGGATCTTTGTTCTGTTCGCGTGCTACCGCCGCGAGAGTCTTGCCTTCATACTGTTTCAATTCGGGATTGATGGTCGAGACGATCAGCACGCCTTCGGCGCTGCCGACGCCCAGCCACATGTTTTCGAAATCGTGTCCGTGTTCGAGCTGCTGATGAATCTCTTCCCGCGTCTTCGGATCTTTCAGACGCGCGACAAAAGCATCCGGTCCGCCTTCGTGATACTTGGGCGGAATCAGCGCGCCCAGCGATGTCGCTGAAGCCGTGTACGGATACTGATCGGCGGTCACATCGACGCCATCAGCGCGCGCTTGTTCGATGCGCGCGATCATCTGCGGCATCCGTCCCCAATTCTGTTTGCCGGCGCACTTCAAATGAAAGATCTCGACCGGCAGATGGGCTTCGCGTCCGATGCGCACAGCTTCGTCGATCGCTGTCAGTTCATCATCGCCTTCATTGCGCATGTGCGTGGCGTAGATGCCGTGATATTTCGAAGCAATCTTTGCCAAGTCGATCAACTCGTCGGTCGAGGCGTATCCGGACGGTGCGTAGAAGAGCGCCGAGGAGATGCCCATCGCTCCATCGAGCATGGCGTCGCCGACATACTCCTCCATGTCGCGGAGTTCGTTGGCGGTAGGCGCGCGATTCACCATCCCCAGAACTTTCTTGCGCACCTGCCCGGCGCCGACATAAGTGCCAAGATTGATGGCCGGGTGCTGCTTTTCAAGGCGGTTAAAGTACTGGTCGAGGTTTTCCCAATCGACAGTCAGATGGTAGTGCTGAAAGAAATCTTTTTGATCGACGAGGTCGGACTGAGCAAACGGCGCTACGGTGTCGCCTTCGCCGGTAATCTCGGTCGTGATGCCCTGGGTCAGCTTGCTGACGGCGCGGCGGTCGATGAGCAGGTTGAGCTCCGACTGGCCAAGCATGTCGATGAAGCCTGGAGCGACGACTAGCCCGTCGGCATCGATGACTTGTTTGGCTTTCACGTTGGGAGCAGCGTGGCCAACGAAGGCAATTCGGTCACGAATAATGCCGACATCGCCATAGAACCACGGGTTGCCGCTGCCATCGACGATCTTGCCGTTGCGAATCAGCGTGTCATATTGTTGCGCGCACAACGGGATCACGAAGAAGGGAAGAAGAAGACAGGCGAGAGCGCGTCCGATTTTCATGAGCTGTACAGAGTAGCCGCTCGGAGGGATTCGGGGAAGGGTTTTTGTGGGAGCCGTCTGGTTCGGGATTGTGCGCCTTCGGTGACCTGGAGACGTTCAAAAACGGCGAGGGCGTGAGCCGATGTCTGAGATTTCCAAGCACTATCACGCCGAGCAACCGACCTCGCTTTTCGGCCAGGTTATGCAGCCAAATGAAGTAAGCGGCCCTTAAATCGTTGTCATCCTGGAGCGCTTCTTTTGCGCGAAGGATCTCCGCCGAATGCTTCCTCTGCAATTGCGGTCTCCCGGCTCCTCCACAAGAAATTCCGCGTAGGAAGTCGGAAGCAGCTATTAAGTCCTAAGCATCGCGCGAGGTCCTTCCGCCAAAACCGGGCGTCAGGATGACAGTTTTATGAAAGTAGCGCAGTTGATTGGCTTCACAATCCTGCTCAAGCCAAGTCGATTGTTCACGATGACAGAGTATGAACTTTAAGGACGATCAGAGTATCTTGAAACCCGCTTTAAGAATTACGTCACGCCACGCTCTGCGGCGTGCTCCGCAGTTGTTTCATCAGTCGCATGATCGTAGGAATAAGCCAGCCCATGAACGCGGAGACTGACGATCCCAAAATCGTAAGGACAATAGGGCTGGAGTGCTCTGATTGGGGCGCGCTGGGATCGCCCGAACTGACGGCATTGTCGCCGAGCCATTCGAGATAGATGTCGCCGCCGCGTACGAATTCGACGCGCAGCACCTTGTCTTCTCCGCTAACGAAGTTGGTTTGCAGTGCGGAGCTTTCATCGAAGTGATCCTCGGGCGCGGTGACGCGCACGCGGATGTCGTGCTTTCCGGTCGGGACGGAGATGTCTTCAGAAATGTTGCCTTCGACCCGGTGAAACACGCCAAGCGTGCTTCGTTTCATGCCGTGCAGTTCGCCCGAATAAACTTTATGTCCATCCTGGAAGACCGTAATCTCTCCGGAGTGGAACGGATGCTGTCCTTCGAGGTGAAGAGTGGCATGCGAGCTTTCGAGAGTCACAGGCAAAAGACAAAGCAGCGCCGCAAGTGCAGAGATGATTCCGGCGCGCATGGGCGACTGGCGCACGAATGCCAGCATCTTTTCCCAACCGGCTTTTGTGGTGCTCGCAAACTTATGGCGCCGGTTCCAGACATTCGAGCTAGCGTGGGTAAGCGTCCCAAGAAACGCTCTGGCTTTGCTGTTTCCCTCTTTCTCACCAGAACTAACGATATGTTGCGCTTGCGACGGCAAAATTACAGTACCGCTCGCAGCGGCTTCCCGAACTGGAACTGGAGTGGCAGTCGAATGATGCCAGGTGCGCAGCGCTTCGAGATCGTGAGCAAGATCGGATCCGCGCGCATATCGCTGCTCGGTGTCCTTGGCCAGCGCGCGCCTCAGCACGGTATCAATCTCAGCAGGTAAAGAAGGCGCAATCTGAGTCGCTGGCTGCGGGTCTTGGAATACCACCTGAAATGCAATGGCCTCCGGTGTCTCACCCGCGAACGGCTTCTGGCCGGTGAACATCCAGTAGAGAACTACGCCCAGAGAAAACAGATCGGAGCGACCGTCGAGCGGTTTGCCCTGCAGCTGCTCGGGAGACATATAGGACGGCGTGCCCAGCGATAATCCAGCAACCGTAAATTCGGAACGAAGCTGCTTGGCGATGCCGAAGTCTGCGATCTTCGCGTGTCCGTGCGCATCGACGAGGATGTTGGCCGGCTTGATGTCGCGATGGATTACGTCGTGCCCGTGCGCATAGTCGAGTGCTTCGGCGATCTGCCGGCCCAGGTCGAACTTCGCGTCGCAGGTGATTGCATTTGCGCCAGAATCCGAGAGCAGCGCCTCCAGCGTCTTGCCTTCGACATATTCCATGACGATATAAGGAGTGCTGGTGGTTTCGTCCTCACCCGCATCGTAGATCGTCACAATCCCAGGATGGGAAAGCTTGCCTGCCGATTGCGCTTCGCGCAAAATGCGCTCCCGATGTTCGCGTTCTTCGACGGCGCTGGCTTTCGCGATGTGAATCGTCTTGACCGCGACGGTGCGGCAAATCTTGGGATCGCGCGCGCGATAGACGGTGCCCATAGCGCCGCTGCCGAGTTCGGCTTCGATCTCATAGCGTCCAAGCTTCTGCGCGATGGCGGAATTTGTTTCTGTGGGCATTCGGAACAGAGGAATGCGCCTGGGCAGAGCGGGAGCGGAGGCTCGCCCAATTTGCACTCCTGGTTATCGTTATCCTGCAATCAGCGCTCTGGAACAAGTTACCGGCGTAATGCGGAGCTCGTGTTACACTCCGCGCAGAAGCTCATGCTGCGACTGGTCCTCCGATGCCTGCTGATGATTTCGTGTGTAGTTTTCGCAGGCGCCGCCTACGGACAGGACTTCCCTTCGGCCGCCACTCAGCTAGCCGCAAAGATCAGCTCGGCCATGCAGCCCGGCGATGCTTTTCTCAACGTGGAGAATCGATCGTTGCTGAGCAATCCCACGGTGGTGACCATTCGTGCGGAATTGGCTTCGGCCCTGCAGGCCGGCGGATGGAAGCTGAGCGAGGCGCCGGGATCAGGCACGGCGTCGATCGCGGTAGAGCTTAGCGAGAATTTCTCCCAATATGTGTGGACGGCAACAGTCACCAAAGCGGACACGCGTGCGGTTGCTTTGGTTCAAGTTCCGCGGCCGGTAGCTGGACAGGGCGAGCGTGGAAATGATGTTGTGTTGACACGATCGCTGCTGATTGTGTCCGGCGAGCCGTTGCTGGACGCGACGCTGCTCGAAGGCAAAGTTGTCGACGGCGCGCATTTGCTGGCGCTCACTCCACAATCGGTCGAGCTGTACCAGTTTCAATCCGGACAGTGGCGAAACGTGCAGTCGCAACCGCTGCAGACCAGTTCTTTGCCTACGCGCGATTTCCGCGGGCGCATCGCTCCGTCAGCCGATGGCTTTGACGCGTTTCTTCCCGGACTGCATTGCACCGGCACGGTCGCTGCCGGCTTGTCGCTCACGTGCCGGCCCAGCGACGATTCCTGGCCGCTCTCCGACGAGCGTCGTCTGCTGGCTTTCTATTCGGCGAATCGCAACTATTTCAATGGCGTCACCGTAGGACCAAAAGGGGAAAGCGAAAATATCGAGCCGTTCTATTCGGCGGCGGTACTGAGCTCGGGCGCGGCGTATGCGGCGATTGACGGTCACATCCGGGTGGATCAGCCGGGCAATCCTCAGCAGATCATTTCGGGAAAATGGGGAAGCAATATCGCGGCGCTACAGAGTTCCTGCCGCCCGGACTTGGTGTTGGTCACCAGCTCCGCCGATTTCACCGCGCCGGATGCCGTCACCGCATATCGGCTCAGCTCCACCGAACTCACTCCGGCTTCCGACGCGGTGCCGTTTGCCGGACCAGTAATGAGCCTAAAGACCTTGGCCGATGGTCAACAGGCGATGGCCGTTGTTGCTTCGCCTTCTGGACGATATGAAGTTTATCTGCTTACTGCTCGCTGCGGCTCTTAGTCTGGCGGCCGCGCCGCTGCGTGCGGCAACCCGCCCGCACTACGGCGGCACACTGCGCATGGAGACGCGCGGCGCGATCGCGTCGTTCGGTCGCAGTAAGGTACTCGATGCCGACGATCAGGCTCTCGAGGATTGGGTGCTCAGCTCGGTCTGCGATCGGCTGGTGATAATGGCGGACGATGGCTCCGTTCGTCCGCGACTCGCAATATCCTGGCGTTCGGACCTAGATCTGCGTTCGTGGCATTTTGCGCTGCGACCGAACGTGATGTTGCAAAATGGGAATCCGTTAAGTCCGGCCATAATTATCGCGTCTCTGGCGGCGGCGAATCCGACGTGGCATGTGCGCACGGAAGCCGGTGAGCTGCTCATCCAATCTGATGCTCCTATACCGAACCTGCCGGCGCAGTTGGCGGAAATCAGGAATTCCGTATGTGTGTCAGGCGACGGCGGACAGTGGGTCGGCAGCGGACCGTTTCAAATTGGCGAATTCCAGCCTGGACAGCGCATGGAGTTGCGCGCGTTCGACAGTTGGAGCGGCCGTCCGTTTCTCGACCGCATTCGTATCGAAATGGGAAAGTCGCTCGCGGAGCAGGCGACAGACTTTCAGCTCGGACGCGCTGAATTAATCGAAAACAGTCCTACTCTAGCTCCCCCTCAGCGACTCTCGAAAATAAGCACAAGCCAACCCATGGAATTGCTCGCCGTGGTCTTTGCTGCGAACACTGAGACAGCCATGCGACCGCGGCTGCGGCAGGCCATTGCCCTTTCGCTCGATCGGGCCTCCATCTACTCAGTCCTGCTGCGGCGACAGGGAGAACCCAGTGCAGCGCTCTTGCCCGAATGGATCTCCGGTTATGCGCATCTGTTCTCTTCAGCGCAAGATTTGGCCAGAGCGCGGCAAGTGCGCGCTCAGATGGGTTCTGTCCCGACACTTACTCTTGGTTACGATCCCGGCGACACACTAGCCAAATCCATTGCCGAGCGAGTGGCGGTCAATGCGCGTGAAGTGAACGTCGCCATTCAGCCGATTCCAATTGCTAACAACCCCCGAGCGGCGAATCCGGATGCGCGAATCGTGCGTGTGAGAATCGAGTCACCCGATCCTGGCGCGGCCCTGGCCAGTCTCGCGTCTCCTTTGAACGCATCGACATTGACATCTGCGCTGTCACTCAATTCAGCTGACGCTATTTACAGGATCGAAAACAATGCGTTGCAAGATTTTTTGATCATTCCGATCGCGCACATTCCCGAAGCATTCATGCTAGGGCCAATGGTGCACGACTGGGAGATCGCTCCCTGGGGCGAACTCAACCTGGGCGACCTTTGGATGGAGCCGGCGCCGTGAGCCTCCGCTGGCGCTTGTTCTTGGTCTTCGGCGCAATCGTCGTGATTACGGTCGCGCTGGTTTCGTACGCTGTTTCGACGGGGGCGCGCCAGGCTTTTCAGCGCCTCGATGAGCAGCGAACGACCGCGATCATCGGTCAATTCCGGCGCGAGTTTCAGATGCAGGGCAACGCTCTCACGGCGAAAGCTCATGCTCTGGCAGATTCACAGGACCTGCGCAGCATGGCCGTGGCGCTAAGCGCGCCCGGCGGCGATCCCGCGCCATATGTGAATCTGGCCTCATCGCTTGCGGCCGAACAACAACTCGATTTTCTCGAAATCCTCACCCAGGATGGCACGATCATCTCCTCCGCGGAGTGGCCCGCACGCTTCGGCCTAAGGGAAGACTGGATTACAGCTTCCAATGGCTGGAATGCGCAGCCGGCATTTCTCCGCTTCGCTGAAACGCCACAAGGCAAGCAGCTGGCGCTGGTTGTGGTGCAACGTGTTGCCAGTGCCGAGCGATCCTTTTTATTAGTTGCCGGAAAGCGCATGGATTCTTCGTTCCTGTCCAATCTGGTGTTGCCGGAAGGAACACGGCTCCTCTTGTGGCAGTCCGGCGAACTGGCCGACAGCAACGGAAGCGTTACGGCTTCTCCTGAATTAAAAACTCTGGTGGAAGAAAGCGCCCGCGAAGCCGCCGATCTTACCCGCCGCGTTCGTCTGGATAGCTCTCCCGATAGCGCAGTAGCGCACACAATTCCGCTTTTGGGACTTGACTCGAAGCACCCCCTTGCCATTTTGGTCGTAGCCAGCAGCCGGCGCGAACTCAACGATCTCCAGGCGCGTATTCGGGGTATTGGTACTGTGGTCGCGCTCATCGGAATTCTGCTCAGCGTGATTGCGAGTGTCTGGTGGGCCGCAAGGATCAGCCGTCCGGTGGAAGAGCTTTCCGAGGCCGCTGGTGATGTGGCGGCAGGGAATTGGGAGCGCAAAGTTCCCGAAACGGGAAATGGCGCAAAAGGGGAAGTTGGCCAATTGATCGCATCGTTCAATCGCATGACCGAGGAGCTGCTCCGGCAGCGGGATCGTGCGGTGCAGGCCGAGCGCGTAGCTGCCTGGCGTGAGCTTGCGCGGCGTTTGGCCCATGAACTCAAGAATCCCCTGTTTCCGCTGCAGATCACGGTCGAAAATCTGATGCGAGCGCGGCAACAGCACGCTCCCGATTTCGATGAGATTTTTGTCGAGAGCACAACGACGCTGCTTGCCGAATTGAGCAACCTCAGAAAGATCGTCGGGCGCTTCAGCGACTTTTCCAAAATGCCGGCCCCGCACTGCCAGACTGTGGACGTGAATGCCATCCTGCGTGAGGTGGTTCAGCTTTTTGCCCCGCAGCTCTCTTCCGCAGCCAAGCCGATCGCTTTAGAAACCTCCTTCGAGGCAAGGCCCGCCGAGATCGAAGGCGATCCCGATCTTCTGCGCAAGGCATTCGAGAATCTCATCTTGAACGCGATCGATGCCATGCCGAATGGAGGCCGGCTTGGCGTCACGACCGCTAGCAACGACGGCCAAGTCACGGTTGCAATTTCCGACAGCGGCGCCGGGTTAACCGAGGAAGAAGCGAGCCGTCTGTTCACGCCGTACTACACGACCAAGCATCACGGAACCGGATTGGGACTGGCCATCGTGCAGTCAGTGATCAGCGACCACGGCGCGCGCATCTTCGTGAGCAGCCGCAAGGGTGAAGGCGCGACATTTCGGATGGAGTTCCAGCGAAAAGCCCAATCCACCACGGAGACACAGAGACACGGAGAAGCCAGAAGTCAGATCGGGTCAAGTCAGAAGTGAACCCGGCTATTCACTCGGACTGCTCAATCGGGATTAGCATTTGATCTACTTCTTCCTTCTGAATTCTTACTTCTGACTTTCTCTGTGTTTCCGTGCCTCCGTGGTGAATTAAACTTTTAACTCCATGCCCAAGGCTCACCTGCTGATCGTCGATGACGAACCGAACACGCTGGCTTCGCTCTCGCGCGCGTTCCGGCTGGCTGGACACGAGGCGACGGTCTGCGACCGCCCGGCACGCGCCATCGAGCTGCTTAAGGATGAGCACTTCGACCTGATCCTTTCCGACGTCGTGATGCCGGGCAAAGACGGCATCGCACTGCTGGAAGAGATCAAAGCTTTAGGCGTGACCACGCCAGTGGTCATGATGTCTGGCCAGGCGCATATCGATATGGCGGTACGCGCTACTCGACTCGGCGCCGTCGATTTTCTCGAAAAGCCGATTTCCACCGAAAAACTGTTACTGACTTTGGAAAATGCGCTGCGGCTCACGCGGCTGGAGCAAGAGAATCGCGAACTGCGCGGCAGTCTGGGCAAGCATGAGCTGATCTGGCGGGGCGAAGCGATGTCGCGCGTAATGGCGCAGATCGAGCGCGTAGCTCCCACCGAAACGCGCGTCTGCATTCTCGGCGAGACCGGCACCGGCAAAGAGTTGGTGGCGAGGACGCTGCATCAAAAGAGCCGGCGCAGCAGTGGTCCGTTTGTCACGTTGAATTGCGCCGCCGTTCCTGCTGAGCTAATTGAGAGTGAGCTCTTTGGCCACGAAAAAGGATCGTTCACCGGAGCAGCTGCGCGCCATCTGGGGAAGTTCGAGCAGGCCAACGACGGCACGCTGTTCCTCGACGAGATCGGGGACATGCCGCTGCCCATGCAGGCCAAGCTGTTGCGCGTCCTGGAAGAAGGCGAAGTCGAACGAGTAGGCGGAAGCGGCACCGTGAAAGTGGATGTTCGAGTCGTAGTGGCGACGCACCGTGATTTGGCCGAGCAGGTCCGAAACGGGAAGTTTCGGCAGGACCTGTTTCACCGGATCTATGTGTTTCCTTTGGTCCTACCTCCGTTGCGTGAGCGCCGCGACGACATTCCCATTTTGGTCGAACACTTTCAGAAGCAGATTGCGCAGCAGAATCACTGGAGGCCGATTGAGTTCTCTTCCGAAGCGCTCGCCGGACTGCAAGCGTATTCCTGGCCGGGCAACGTGCGCGAATTGCGGAACGTGGTGGAACGCCTGCTGCTGCTAGCGAGCCATGATCGCGTCGATCTGGCGACGCTGCGGACGGCGCTGCCTGCGGGTTCCCCAGAATCGCAAGTCCCGAGCCACAATGACAGTCATGGCACGTTTGCCGAACGCGTCGAGAAAGCCGAACGCGCGATCATCTGGTCGGAGTTGGAGCGGCAACAGTATCAGATGAGCAACACCGCGAAAGCGCTCGACCTGGAGCGTAGCCATCTCTACAAAAAGTGCCAGCAGTTGGGGATTGATGTGGCCTCGGCAAGGAAGGGACAGGGCTCTTGAACGCTGTACAGTCGGTACCGTTCCCGGGTAGGGAACGGGTGAACAGATCCGCGACGATCATGGCATCGCCCATTTCGCCTCACCGCACGCGCTTTTTCTTCGTGCTCTTTTTCGCCGGTTGAGAATTCACTCGCTGCTTGGCCGCCTCCTGCGGAGCGAACATCAACAGCAGGCTTGGTTTTTCGCCGTCGCGGCTTAGTGGAGTGAGGTGTACGTCGAACTTGAGCGTGCTGCGTCTGGTCTTCAACTCCTGATTGCGCAGGACTGCGGGCGACTTGCCCTCTTGCGCGGACTTGCGGCGGCGCACGAGCGCTTCGCGCAACGACGGCTCGATGGGCAGTTGCCCCAGTTCAAGCCCGATGACGGAGCGCGCTTGCAGATCGAAGAGCCGCTGCGCTGCTGAGTTCCAAAATTGAACTCGGCCTTCGCTGTCGAGGACAGTCACCGCCCAAGGCATCCGTTCAATCGTTTCCGAATAGCGGTTGTTGACCTGATCGAGCTCGCGCGTGCGGAACTCGAGCTCTTCGTTCATGTTCTCGAGTTCTTCATTGAGCGACTGCAATTCCTCGTTCGTGGTTTCCAGTTCTTCGTTTGTCGATTGCAGCTCTTCGTTCGTAGTCTCGAGTTCTTCGTTCGTGGACTGGAGTTCCTCGTTGGTGGTCTCCAGCTCTTCATTCGCAGACTGCAATTCTTCGCCGGTGGCTTCTAGTTGCTCGATCGTCATTTGCAGCTTTTCGCGATTGCTTACATCTTCCGCATAGATGAGCGTGCCGGTGCGTTGTCCGCTATCATCGTTCACCGGGCGGACGCTCACGGCGAGCGTGCGGCTCTGATCGTCGATCTTGATCGGGCATTCAAAAACGACCGGAGCACCAGGCCGGCGATGGCTTTCCTCCACACGTTCCACCAGCATCGGACAGCGGCTGGCGATCGCGGATTCTGCGATATGCCGCCCGAGTAGCTTGTTGCCGGAAAGTCCCCAAAGCTGAAGCGCGGACTTGTTTTCGGTTAACACCACATCATTGGCGTCGAGAGCAAAAATGCCGGGCTGGAGTACGTCCAGCAGCGTGCGATAGTACGGTTCCAGGCGCGCAAGCTCCTGCTGGCGCCCGTCTCCGTTAGTAACCATGACTTCTCCACTCCGAGAGGAGGAGGAACGCGGTATATCCGGGCCTTCCTGCATGTGGTCCTTGCGAAAGATTCGCCAGCGCGAGTCCACCGGCTTAAACAAAAGGGAGTTGCTCAGTTTCGATTCGGCTTTGCCTAGAAATAGGATACCCCCGGGATCAAGCGCGTAGTGGAAGCGATTGAGAACATGCGTTTGCGCCATCGAATCAAAGTAGATCAGCACGTTGCGGCACACGACCATCTGCACGTGCGAGATCGGCGCATCCTGGGCCAGATCGCTACGGCCGAAGATCAACATGCGCCGGAGCTCGCGGCTGACACGCGGCATCGGCGCTGATGAAAAATATTTATGCCGCCACTCGGCACGCACGCGCCGCAAACGCTCGGGAGGATACTCGCCGCGCCGCGCCATGTTAAGGGCGTTCTCGTCCACGTCGGTCGCGTAGATCTTGATGTCGAACTCCCCGAGGCGCGGCCCGAAGTACTCGGCGATCAGGATCGCCAGCGAGTACACCTCTTCTCCCGTGGAGCAGCCGGCGACCCAGGCGCGAAAGCTGTCGCCGGTGCGCAAACGCTTCATCAGATAGGGCAGAACGTCGCCGGCAATCACGTCCCAGGCCGCGGGATCGCGAAAGAATTCCGTCACGTTGATCAGGATCGTGTCAAGAAGCTGGTTGGTTTCGCCGGGATTCAGCCGGATGTATTCAATGTACGGCTCATAGCCGGAAAACCCGAGCGCGCTGAGGCGTTTGCGAATCCTGCGCTCCAGCGTGGTGTGCTTGTACCCGCGCAGGTCGAGGTCGCGCTCTTCTGCCAGGACCTGCAGAAATTCATCCAGGAGCAAGCGGCATCACCTTTCCGCGCACAACGAGGAGATGCGCGCAATGATCGAGTGCATCGGAATCACAAAATCCGCGCAGCCGGTCTCGATTCCGTGTTCCGGCATCGACGGAAACTTGGCTTCGGCTGGGTCCTGCACAATCGTGCTCGCTCCCGAAATCTTCATGAGCCGCAGGCCGTCGGAGCCGTCACGGCCGGCGCCGGACAATAACACTGCGATCGCACCGATGCGGTGTCCCTTGGCGACCGAGGCAAACAGCACATCTACCGAAGGACGCTGCAGTTGCACCGGCGCCGTCGAGGTTAGATGAAGTTTATCCGCGGTTATGACGAGATGAAAATCGGGCGCGGCGATGTAGGCGATGCCCGTGCGAACCGTCTCTCCTTCCTGCGCTTCTTGCACCTTCCAACGCGCCGTTCGGCGTAGAATCTGCGGCAGCAGGGAGCGGAAGGTCGGATTCAGGTGCAGAACAATCAGCAGACAACAGTTCGGGATCAAAGGCAGTTGCGGCAATAGCGCAAGCAATTCATGAACACCACCCGCAGAGGCGCCGATGGCGATGATGCGGACGGGAGGAGCGTGTTGGTCGGGAGAGGCGGACATAGTCATTTCGCGATTTCGTGATTTCGTGATCGGGTGATTTCAAATCACAGAATCGCGAAATCACGAAATCACCCGCTTCTTATTACACACGAAACTCCGCTCAAGGACATCTTTAATCTCTGATCGCTGTTCCAACTCACAGGGGAGAATCGCATGCACGACGTTATCGTGATCGGGGCCTCGGCCGGTGGGATTGAGGCGATTCGCCAGATCACGCGCGCTCTCGGTCCCAAACTGAAAGCGGCTGTCTTTGTCGTCGTGCACATCGCGCCGGAAAGTAGCGGGTTGCTGCCGAACATTCTCAATCGACGCTCCAGCATCCGCGCGCACCAGGCGTTAGACCGCGAGGCCGTTCGTACCGGCGAAATCTATGTTGCCCCGCCGGACCGGCACATGATCCTGGACGACGATTTGGTCCGGGTGACGAACGGCCCCAAGCACAACCGCCACCGTCCTTCGATTGACCTGCTCTTTCGCACCGCAGCCAGAACCTATGGCGACCGCGTGATTGGCGTGATTCTCACAGGATTTTTGGATGATGGAAGCTCGGGCCTGCTGGCCATTAAGAATGCCGGCGGCCTGGCGATCGTGCAGAGCCCCGAAGATGCGGAAGTTGCGTCGATGCCTCGCAACGCTCTGCAGACCGTGCACCCGGATTATTGCGTCCCGCTCGCGCAAATCGCCGGGCTGCTCAATCAACTTACGGAAGGAGAGATGGAACCCATGGTAGCCCGGCATGCAGCTAACGGGCATCCGGCCAAGCAAGACGTGAAATCCGAGAAGTCCGAAAAGAGAAAACCGGCGTCGGGCTTCACCTGCCCGGATTGTGGAGGAGCGATCTGGGAGATCGAAGAGAACGGCGAAGTGCGCTATGAGTGCCGCATTGGCCACGCCTACTCGCCCGACGGATTCTCGGAAGCCAACGATGACAGTGTCGAACGCTCGCTCTGGGCCGCTCTGCGCGCTCTCGAAGAGAGCGCCGCCCTAGAGCAGCGACTCGCCGATTTGGCCGCGGATCGCAAGCGCAGCGGCGCCCACAAGATGTTCAGCGAAAAAGCCCACGACCGCAAGCAGCACGCCGGCGTCCTGCGCGAATTTCTGATGGGATCGAAAAAACGCCAAACTGAAATGGAAGGCGCGATTGGGAAGGAAGATCTGGAGCAGGTGAGTTGAAAAGAGGCTATCAGCTACCAGCTACCAGTTTTGATCCCAATAGTCTCGCAGGGCAATTGAAGAAGTGATAACTCGTAGCCTCAGAGTCAGGCTGGAGGCTGATAGCTGAAAGCTGACAGCCGACAGCTCTCTTCTGTTGTATGGCCAAGTCCTCCAACAAAATCGACGAAATCCTCGGCAAAGTACAGAAGACTGCCAGCCGCACGCGCGAACTGTTGCAGGAGTCCGAGCGGGTACATGACAAAGTCGAGGCGGCGCACGAAAAAATCGAAAAGCTGCATCAGGAAATTCATCAACAGCGCCAGAAAGCCCGCGATGCCCGTGCCCGCCGCAAGTGAGGTACACAGCTTCCAGCTATCCGCTGACACGCTTATCCTGCTCGGCGCGCTCAGAGCCAAATTGAAAAAGTCACGAGAACTGCGAGAAAAACGATTGCCCAAGACTCGTACTCTCCTCGGCTTCACCCAGCCTTTCCAAAATGTCGTCCCCCGCAAATCATTGAATGGGTCTTGAGGATGGCGGAATAAAGCAGCGGTGCTGCTATGGGTGGGAGCCCCCGCATTCAATGCGGGGGAGCGAGGCTTTTAAGCCTCGCGGCAATCGTTCCCGTAGTCGTTTGCGGCTTTAGCCGCGGGTCTTCCTTTCCCCTTTGACTTTGTGCGTTATCGCTTGAAAGCTCCGGGGCTAAAGCCCACTTCACAATCGCCATGGTTCTCCGGCGGACTGAAGTCCGCCTTCCCCCGCATGAACAGGCTGGAGGAAAAATAAGCTTCGCAGTAGGGAAGGGCACGGATTCATCCGTGCCGTAACGCGTTCCGAGAGACACGGCTTTAGCCGCTGAGGTGAGCTTTTCTTTTCATCAAACGGTTACCTCAGAGGCTAAAGCGCGAAGCATTCTTCGCCCGCAAACGGCACGACTGAACAGGCTGCGGAAAAAAGCTGTGGGAATCAAGGCGAGTAGCAGGTTTCCACAGGCAAATAGGTTAAGAAATAGGCATGCGAGGACACGACGAGCAACAGGAGAATGCGTTCAGTTATCGGATGCCGGAGGAGAGGATTCCGCAGCATCATCCGCTGCGG
>DASTJH010000065.1:0-36931 GCA_035716645.1 Terriglobales bacterium
GCGTCGTGAACGTGTTGGGAGCGAGCAAAATGATGGAGATGCTCGCCGCATAAGAACCGCAGGATCACAGTCCCGGATTATGATTCTGCCCTCCACGCCTTTCCGGCTGTGGCGCGGAAGGAGTTTCGAAACGGCCTCTACCGCGAACAGTACCGACTTTTGCCACGCTTCTGTCTCTACAGAGCCTTTAACGCCTTCAGAGCGGCGAAGTGTCCGCACATACCGTGCACCCCAGCACCCGGTGGCGTGGACGAGGAACACAGGTAAATATCTTTCATGGGCGTGCCGTACATTCTCCATGTCGGGCGCAGCAGAAGTTGGGAAGCGAGCGCGGCGCCTCCGGCAATATCGCCTCCGACAAGGTTCGCATTGTGCTGTTCCATATCGGAACTGAGCATCACGCTGCGCCGGAGAACGCGATTCCGAAATCCAGGCGCGAACCGCTCGACCTGATTCTCGATCGCATCGCTGATGTCCAGATTTGAGCCATTGGGAACGTGCGCATAAGCCCAGGCAATGTGCTTGCCTGCCGGCGCGCGTGTTGGATCAAAGAGCGTCGGCTGCGCGAGCAAGACAAACGGTGTTGCCGAAGTCGTGCCCTGCCACGGCGCGCGTTCGGAGGCGGCAATCTCTTCGAGCGTTCCGCCGACGTGGACCGTTCCTGCGCGAGCACAGTCAGGAAACTTCCACGGGATCGGCGCATCGAGAGCCCAATCTACTTTGCAGACGCCGGGTCCATAACGAAATCGCTGAAGGTTTTGGTGAAAAGCCGATGGAAATTGCAGTCTATTGATGTTCAGCAGCTGCCGCGGGGTTATATCGAAGAGCGCGACGCGAAATTTGGGAAGCTGGTCGAGAGAAGTGACAGGCATTCCAGTTACAATTTCGCCGCCGATGGATCGTAGATAAGAAGCGAGAGCGCCGGCGATGCTGCGCGATCCGCCACGCGCAATCGGCCAGCCGACCGCGTGGGCTGTGACCGTGAAGACCAGACCAAAGGCGGCGGTTGTCAGATTCTCCAGTGGGACGATCGAATGCGCAGCCATACCGGCGAAGGCGGCGCGGGTGCGTTCGTCCTTAAAGTAGCTTTGCGCGAAGCCGTAGGCCGACCGCCATGCCGACAGCCCGAATCGCGCCACGGCCAGCGGATGTTGAGGCAGGCGAGGCGGACCGAGCAGAGTCTGTTCCAATTTGGTCCAATCGGCGACGAACGGCCGGAAAAGATTTACGTACTGTTCGGCGTCGGCTCCGAGATTTGCGGCTGTCTCTTCGACACTGCGTTCGATCAAGACTGCGCCGCTATCTAGCGGGTGTGCGACGGGCGCCGGAGGATGAATCCACTCTAAGCCGTGCTTTTCGAGCGGCAAACTCCGGAAGAACGGCGACGCGATGCCCATCGGATGCACCGCCGAGCAGACATCGTGAATGAATCCGGGCAGCGTAAGTTCAGCCGAGCGTGTTCCGCCGCCAATCTCCTCTTGCGCTTCGATCACCAGGACAGAACGTCCGGTTTGCGCAATCGTGGTCGCCGCGGCCAGCCCGTTCGGGCCGGAACCGACGATCACTGCGTCGTAGCTGCTGCGCGACAAATCTGCTCGCAAGGAAATAGCGCGCTCCAGGAGAAGCCGCCAGCTACCAGCTTCCAGCCGCCAGCGACAATCGGCTGTGTTTTAGCTGGAGCTGGTAGCTGGTAGCTTCGAAATCAGTTTCGGGAAATCGCCCGCTTGATTGTAATTTCCAGAGCAGATTTTGCTTGCTGGTAATCAGCGGCGGAAATTTTGCCTTGCAGGCGATCAGTTTCTAATTGGAACAGCTCTTCTTTGAGCGCTTCCTGCAGCACATTGCGGTGGCCTCCCGCCGGATTGCCGGTTTGCGTCGCGGGTGACACCACTAGACCGTTGCGCGGCTTCTGGTTCATCACGACAATCGCACCCACGACGAGCGCTGCGCCAAGTCCGCCGAGAATCCACCAGCGATACGCGTGAAGCGGGTCAGGTGTGTCTTCCGGCTTGCCGAGTCCGCCGCCGGGACGATTGTCGGCTTCTGCGCTTGACGATTGCTGTTGCGCGCCATCACCCTGATTCTGCGCGTCACGGGGAATCTCGCCTGTTCCCGAAACGGAATAAGCGAGCTGCTTGCCGGCATCGACGTTATGCGCCACGTAAATACTCATCCCGTTCTCGACGCCGCCGCTGGCGAAGTCGCCGCTGCCGGGTTTGAATTCCATGCTCTTGGGCAGCATCACGACCATGTCTTCCATCGGCATGAGAATCTGGGGCTGGAACGAGAAACTCCCGGAGTAAGGTGTGTGATAGGAAATCTGAAAACGCGTCTCGCCCGGGCGCAACGGAAAGATGTAGGCGTATCGTCCTTTGCTCTCGGTGGGAACCGGAGCGGAGTTTACGGGCATTCCTCCCGGACCGGCGGCAAGAGACGAGTCGATGTTCGCATCCTGCGGCAACGTGATCTCGAAGCTGCGATCGCTCATCTGCGTGCGAGGCGGCTTGGAGTCGTTCTGGATCACGAACAACTCGGTCACGTTCATCTGGTTCGAGTCCGCCTGTACGCGCACAATGTCTGCACGACCGGCCACGCCGGGAACTTGCTTGCCGGAGTCATAGACTTCAACATCCGCTACGGTGGTGCCGACCGGCGCGGGCTTAAAGTAGTTCACACCCTGGTGATTCACGCGCACGAGATGCTGCGCGCCATCGTCAGGAGCCGAGAGCTTGAACTTGCCGTGCGAGTCGGTCTTCGTGCGCGCCGCTTCCTGCATGCCCTGCGAGAGCTTGAGCAGGACAACATCATCCCCAGCGGAGGGCTTGTCATTGGTTTTGTTGGTAACGGTCCCCGTAATGTCGCTGGCATAGCAGCTTGCAGTCAAAATGGACAAGGCCACAGCCCAGCGCAGCGAACGAAAATATCTCAAAGATTTCTCCAGGAAAAGAATAGCTAGGATAAGACTTCAATCTTCTTAAGGATCTCCGCCGCTTCGGTCTCCAGCGAGCCGCGCAATGACTCATAATCCTGCTGCGGAAACTTGCCTGCGTTGTAATCAAAGTTCAGATCACGCAGGTTCTCGTAGACCACCTGCTTGCGTTCTTCCAAAAACGTCAATTGCGATTTGTCGGCGTGCACACTGAAACTACTCGGCGCAAACACGTAAATCAGAATGCCGGCGGTGAACAGGAAGCAGAGAAACCAGATCATAGCTGCGTCTCCTGCCTTGCCTGCTGGCGATACGGATCCAGCCCGTCCGCTTCCGGAGCCTTGGCGAGCGCCGGTTGCTTGTGCTTCCAGTTGCGAATCACGGCCGCCGCGGTAAACGAGCCGGCAAAGAAGACAGCGAAAGGCATAATCCATGCCACTTTATCGAAGCCGCGAGTCGTGGGAGCGGCCAGCACGGTTTCTCCGTATTCCTGGACGAACGATTGCAGCACGCTATCGTCGCTGTTGTCGCGTTGCACGGCCGCGATGAGCTGGTTGCGCATGCGATCGGAAAGCGGACAGCCGACGTGATTGCATTCGAGCAGAATCTGATTGCATCCGCAGGCGCACATCATTTTGTGGCCCAGATCTTCAAAGCGCGCCTGATCGCCGTTTGCGCCGAGCAGCGCGACGGCAAAGACGATTGTCAGAGCGACGCCTGTAGCGCGACTCACGTTCCTGCGAAGCTTCGGCATGCAAGACAACATCAGTCTCCTGCCTCTACCGGTTCCGCTTCGGGAATGCGAATCGCTGTGGGACGCACCTTCTGCGGCTGCGGGACCATCGCCGACGAGATCGGAGGAATCAGCGCGATCAGTGTGCCGAAGACCAGCACAAAGACGCCGGCCCAAATCCACATCACCAGGGGATTGATAAAGACCTTAATGATCGGCTTGTCGGTATCGAAATTCTTACCCGCGTAGATGACGTACAAATCTTCAATCGGCGTGGAATGATTCGCGACAATTGTGCTCGCCTGCTGGCTAGCTTTGAAGAAGCGGCGCTCGGGAAACATTTGTCCGATGGGTTTCCCATTTTTGTACACGTCGAGGATGGCGTATTCGCTGGTGTAGTTGGGATTGTCGTCCTGAGTGTAGTTCTCGCAGACCAGCGTGTACGGACCGATGTGCATCTGATCGCGGAAGCCCATCTCCTGCTCTTTTTCCTGATTGAAGGCGGAGCCGGCGAGTCCGATCACAATTACGACCACGCCGAAATGGACGATGTACCCGCCATAGCGCCGCGTGTTGCGGCGCGTGAGGGTAATGATCGAGGAAAACAAATTCTGGCCGGTGTGACGCGCAATCACGCGCCCGCCGCGTACAAACTCCGAAGCGATGGTAGCCGTCACGAGAGCCGCGAGCGAGATGGCCATGAGCGAGTAGAGGTGCGCAGCATCTTCCCACGGCCGGATACCCGCGATCATCAGCACAACAGCGGTGATCGCTGCGATGATCACCGGGAAAGTGAAATTCCGCCTGAGGCTCCCCCACGAGGTGCTCCTCCACGCGAGCAGAGGGCCGAGTGCGGTGAGCAGCAGCAGGAACATCGCAATCGGCACATTGACGCGGTCAAAGAAAGGACGGCCAACGGTGACCTTGTGTCCCTGCACCCACTCCGAGAGCACGGGAAAGAGCGTGCCCCAGAGAACCGCGAAACATGATGCGAGCAGGACCAGGTTCTGAAACAGGAAACTGGATTCACGTGAGAGCAGCGATTCCAACCGATGCTCGCTGCGCAGATGGTCGCGGTTCCGAATGTAGAAGTACAGGCAAACGACGAAGATGATGCCGAGAAACCAGACGAACCAATCGCCGATCGACGACTGCGCGAAGGCATGCACTGAATTGACTACGCCGCTGCGGGTGAGGAACGTTCCCAAAATGGAAAGCATGAACGTGGAGAAGATGAGCCAGACGTTCCACGTCTTCAGCATGCCACGTTTTTCCTGCATCATCACCGAGTGGAGAAACGCGGTGCCGGTGAGCCAGGGCATGAGCGAAGCGTTCTCAACCGGATCCCATCCCCAGTAACCACCCCACCCAAGCACTGAGTAAGCCCAGTGCGCGCCGAGGAAGATGCCACAGCTCAGGAAGCACCAGGTAACCATTGTCCAGCGGCGAGTGATGTGAATCCACTTCTCGCCGGGATACTTCATGATCAGCGCGCCGAGTGCAAAGGCGAACGGCACGGCGAATCCCACGTATCCCAGATAAAGCATCGGGGGGTGGATGACCATTTCGGGATATTGCAGAAGCGGATTCAGTCCGTTGCCGTCCATCGGCGTGGGACCTTGCACGAGCGAGAAAGGTGTCGCAGCAAAATTCAGCAGCAGCAGAAAGAAGACTTGCACGGCGGCCAGAATCGTCGAAGCATACGCCGTAAGTTTGGGATCGACTTTATGGCGAAGCCGCAGCACGAGTCCGTAGGTGCTGAGCAGCAGGGCCCAAAACAGAAGCGAGCCTTCCTGCCCGGACCAAAGCGCGGAAATTTTGTACGGAATCGGCAGCGCGCGATTGCTGTGGTGCAGGATGTAGGCGACGGAAAAGTCGTTACTGAGCGAAGCCCAAACTAGCGCGAAAGCCGCTCCGGCAACGGCGATCCAAATCCCAATTCCAGAACGCCGTGCCGTCTCGAGCAGTCGTTCGCTTGGCACACCCACTGCCTGCTGCCATAATCCCAGCATTCCGGCAAAAAGACAGTAAGCGCTCAGGGCAAGAGCAAAGAGCAGCGCAAAGCTTCCAAACTGCGGCATAGAAGACGTGGGGAACGTACCTGATCAGGAATGTTCCAGAAGCAATGATTTTACTAACAACCGAGAGCTTTGGAACGGAAAAGGAAACAACGGGTGGAAAAAATCGAGTAATGCAAAACGATTAGGCGTGATTTACTTCGCTCGTATCGCGGTCCACAAATCGCGTAGACGCGGAATGTAAGTTTTGCGGCGAAATGAAGGCGGTGCTGCTCCCGTTTGCAGAATGCGCAGGACTTCTTCGGCTGAGACTCGCTTGGTAACTTCGTCCACGGCAGCAAAACGCACCACGCGATCATTGTTCAGAATGAAGACGGAAGGTTTGGCGATTCCGTCCTTCGCATCCGGGTTATAGACTCCCCACTCGCGAATGACACGTTTGTCTGTGTCGCACAAAATGGAAAACGGAAGCTGCAGATCGCGGCGCAAAGTTTCCGACTTTGCTGGTCCATCGACCGAAACAGCAACAACGCTCGCGCCGGCCGCACGTATGGCGTTGTAGTGATCGCGGTAGTCCGCCAACTGGCGGTGGCAGAATGGTCACCAGTTTCCACGGTAGAAGAGCAGCACGAGCGTGCCCGGCGCGCTCAACTCAGACAAGCGCCGCAATGTTCCCGTGGAATCCGGCAGTTCAAAATCAGGGGCGAGATCGCCTGGCGCAGGCATCTGGCCTGGGGTCATGCCTGTAGTGTACTGCGTACAGCACCATGCTGCGAGCTGAGTTCCTCTTTCCTTACCTTCGAGCTGAGTTCCTCTTTCCTTACCTTAATGAGTCAACACGCTGAGCGGTTCGGACGAGCGGTCGTCTGGATTTAGATGACTATCGACTCGCATTTCAGGTCTGCGGTATTCCTGGCGGAGCTGTTGCAGTAAGCGCTGGCCGTCGGTAGGCTGCGGAACGACGTGGTCCATAGTTCCTCCACGCGCATTCAGGGGGAGTGCGCCAACCAAAGTTGTAGTCGCGAACTTCGCCGGCTCGCAAGCGAGAGAAAGGCGAAGAACGGTGGAAAACCGAAAGCACCTGTGAGTCACTGTGGAAAACGCGGTAGGCTTTCGGAGTTTCTTAATTTCGAAATCCTCACAGCGTGCTGTTCAGCAGTGCCGCGAGACGCAGTCCAGCCTTCGTCAACTGCTCTTCCACAATTGGACGCGTGGCATCGTCATAGCGCTTGCCTACTTGCATGTGAAGATCGGCCATGCGGGTAGAAACATGATTGTTGTCTGCGCAGGACGGCACTTCGACCGTAGCATCGCGCGGAACATTCGCCGGTAGAGCTCGATAAGCGGCAATAGCCAAGTCGTGGCCTTCCCAGGCCCAATCGATCGGCTGCCCTGATTGCCAACCCGGTTGCCGTGGTCGATAACGATGATCAAGATACTCGGCGTATTCCTCAATCGTCATGTCATGCTGCGCGAGCATCGATTCGAGCAAATCTGTATCCCACACCGCGTGTAGGTTCGGATAGTAGTCACCGCGTTGAGCGTTGGTTTCGCGCGTCTGTTCATCTTCATAGCCGACCGGCACGCAGTTGCCTCCGCGATCGCCGTTGTTGGAGTCGTGCATTGGCTGGTGAATATCGCCTAGCAGGTGGATCACAAAGCGGAGCGCGTCGGCACGAGTTTTGGCGTCATTACTTGTTTTCAGTGCCTGCGTGTACTTCGCCAGCGCATCTACGATGCACTTGTCCTGTTCGCATAGTGGAGCGATGTCGTACTTGCCACGCGTGGCGCTCAGCGGAATATCGATGAAATGGTACGCGCCGGTATCAGGCATGTCGCCCCGGACATCGTCAGCCCAGGTGGCGACGTCGGCCATGAGCGGCAGCCCAGAGTTCCGGCAATATCGGTGAACGCTGGCGCTGATCGGACTGGCGTTCAGAATCGACTCGATCTTCTGGAGAGTCTGCGGTTGCAAATGCCGCATCGCGATCAGAGCGACAATCTCATGACCTTCGCATCCCCAAGCATGAGCAGGAATGGAAGCCGATGAAACGATCAGGAAAAGAAAAGCCGCAAACAGCCGCTTGCTCGTGAGCATAAGGGAAGAGTTTCCGGTTTTGAACTTCAACTTGCAAGGGAAAAACGCGAGAGATGCCGCAGGGATTCCGACGCAGCTAGCAGCCAGCAGCTATTCCCCAATGATTTTCACAATCACCCGCTTCTCGCGCTGCCCGTCAAATTCGGCGTAGAACACGCGTTGCCACGTTCCCAAATCGAGACGACCTTTGGTGATCGGCAGCGTGACGGACTGGTGCAGCAGCAGGCTTTTTAAATGGGAATCGCCGTTGTCCTCGCCGGTCTGATGATGGCGGTAGTTCTCGCGGAACGGAGCGATTTTCTCCAGCCATTCGTCGATGTCCTGGATTAAACCAGACTCGTTGTCGTTCACGTAAACCGCAGCCGTGATGTGCATGGCGGAAACGAAGGCGAGTCCTTCCTGCACTCCGCTCTTCTTCACCGCGCTTTCTACTTGTGGCGTGATGTGTATGTATTCGCGATGCTTCTTCGTGTGGAACTTCAGATATTCGGTATGGCTTTTCATGGGCATGGCTCAGTGTGCTGTGTTCAGCATTCCTTTCTAGCATGGCGCGACCCGCGGACCGCAGCCGAGTACCTTAATTCCCTCTACTCCCCTGTAAGGTGATTTCCGAGGTCATCTACAGTCCTCCTCTGATGTAGCGAGAGTTGATGCAAACCTACGGTGAATAAACCGACTTGATTTTCCCTTGAGGTTTGCGTGCGTTTGTATCGAAATATTTTGCAGTTCGTTTTCGCGCTGTGTCTGGCAGCCGCCGTGGCAGGTTGCGGCTCTGGAGCAGCCCAGCCTTTCAGTTCTTCTGCTTCCCTGCCGTCCCCGAGTAACCCGGGCAATGCCGCTTCGGGCACAAATTCCGGCTCAGCCAGCGGTACAAGCGCAGGCTCGGCCGCGGGTTCGGGTAGCGGAACGAGCACCAGCGGAAGCGGTTCCAGCAGTACCGGAAGTAATTCCGGCAGCGCAGGAACAGGAACGTCCTCCAACGGCAGCTCAGGAACACCGGCTCCGCCGCCCCCGCCCGCGCCAACTCCCAATCCGCCGGCTCCGGCTCCGAGCTCAGGCTCGACTCCCGATGGTGCCAAGGTGATTGCCAACATCCAGGGCCAGAACGGCTGGCAAACCTGCGGTGGATGCGGCAACGTGAACGCTGCCGGCGCAGGACCCGATTCTCACTTCAAGCAACATGTGGGCAATCCCAGCCTAAGCGGCAACGCTACTGACTTCTATGTGAACGGCGGTCCTGCTTACGCTGGCGCGTACTACTTCATCGAACAGCCGACGGTGGCAAATCCGTTGACCTATTTGAAGTATGAGTTCGATCTGTATGTCCCTGCGCAATACGTCAGCTCGCCGCAAGGGTTTGAATTCGAGTGTCAGCAGACCGTGAATGGTGAAACCTATAACTTCGCCTGGCAGGCCGACTACATGAGCAACAGCTGGCGGGTCTTCAACTACACAACCAAGGTTTGGGAGCCAACGGGCATTCCGTCTCACCAGTTTGCCCCTAATAAATGGCACCACATCGTGGCGATCTACCACACCGCGGGCACGCAAGCTGTGCACGATTCGCTGACCGTGGATGGCAATACCACAAACGTCAACATCGCACACGAAGCCACGCACACGGGTACGCCGCTGGAGTTCACGAATGCGGTGCAGTTGGATTTGAACAGCAGCAGCACGCCGTATCACGTATACGTGGATAATCTGAAGGTCACGGTCGCAGACTGATTAAAAAGTCAGAAGGAAGAATTCAGAAGGCGGAAGTGAGTCGGAGCATCGCCGATCCACTTCTGACTTCACCCGATCTGAATTCTGACTTTGTTATCGCTTGCCGTTCCCGTTCTCAGCGGCTTTGTAGAGGTAGCGGATGTTCTGCTTGTAGACGAGCAGATTGGGTTGACCGTGGCGATTCAGCTTGATGCAGTTGCGGTCATACCACTCGATCCAGCCTTGCAGTTGCTCGCCATCCTTGAGCACGAGGACCATCGGCGTGCGGCTCTGCATCTGTTTTTGAAAATAGAAAGATTCGGCGTGAGTTTGTTCTGGCGCGTCCGAACGTTTCGGCAGTCGAGGCTGCGCGCTGCTCAGGCGCGGCTCGTTGCCGCTTTCCGCGCGAGTCGGCAGCGGCAGCGACGGACGAATCAATTTGCGGTTGACGAACTCGTCGGCCTCATTGCCGTGCTCGGGCGCTCGTCCTACGGCTGCGGAATTTGCAGAATCTTTCATTCGAGACTACTTCCACCATAAGCCGCACCGGACAAGGCAAACGATGCCAACATGCGCCTCGACGCACACGGCAGATCATCGCAAGATTTGGAACTGGATGACGGCTGAATTGGCTTTACCCTACCACAGATAAAAAACACGCGCAAAACCGGCAGTAACCAAAGAGAAGTCGGAAGTCAGATCGGGTCAAGTCAGAAGTAGTCTCGCAAAGCCGCGGTTTCACTTCTGCCTTCTGAATTCTTACTTCTGACTTCCTGGGCACGCATTTTCATCCCGAATTTCGGCCTCAACGTGATGAGCGGCAAAAGGTCGACTTTGGTCTCCGGCACAATCGAGAACTGCCAATTCTGCGCGATGCTGGCGAGCAGCAGGACGCCTTCCATCCAGGCGAACGCTTCGCCGATGCACTGCCGTGGTCCGGCGCCAAACGGAAAGTAAGAAAACTTCGGACGCGAAGAGCGCGCCTCCGGCCTCCAGCGTTCCGGATCGAAGCGCAGCGGATCTTCCCACCATCGCGGGTCGCGATGCGTGATCCACTGCGACGTGAGCACGATTGAGCCGTTCGGAAAGGCAGCGCCAAATGCTTCGTAGGGCTCAACCACCGTCCGTGCAATCCCCCAAGCCGGCGGGTACAGGCGCATGGACTCACTGAAGACCATTTCCGCGTATTTCAAATTGGGATAATCTTCCGGCGCCGGAGCGCGTCCTCCGAGCACTCGGGCAAGCTCAGCACGCAACTTCTCCGCTATCGCGGGATTCTGCGCCAAAAGATACGAGGTCCAAGTGAGCGCGTTAGCGGTAGTCTCATGGCCGGCGAGGATCAGCGTGATGCACTCGTCCCGCACTTGATCGTTGTTCATGCGCGCGCCACCGGCTTCGCTGTCTTCGGCAGCCAGCAGCATCGAAAGCAGATCGCCGCGATCCTCTCTGGTGCGCCTGCGCTCTTCAATGAAGCGATAGATCACGCGATCGATTCGTTTGCGCGCTCGCTTCATGCGCAGCACCGGCGGGATCGGCAGCTTCTCGAGATATTCTGACAGCGGCAGCACCGCAAAATTGAACAGATGCATGAACGTGTTCAGCGCCGAGGCGATCTCTTCCGAGTCGCGCGCCACATCTGTATCGAAGAGCGTTTTCGCTACGATCGCCAGCGTAAGCCGCATCATCTCTTCGTGAACATCGATCACGGCTCCATCGCGCCACGTTTGCTGATGCCGCTCCGCGAATTCCACCATTGATCGTCCGTACCCGAAAACACGTTGCCGATGAAAAGCCGGGTGAATCAGCCGCCGCTGCTGCAGATGAAAGGCGCCTTCGCTGGTGAGCAGTCCATTGCCAAGCACGTTCTTCGAGCGCTGCATCACGCGGCCTTGTTCGTGATTGCGCGCGCGCGTGGTCAGCATGTCCTGCGTCATGTCCGGATGGAAGAGCATGACGATGCGCCGCCCGGCCGCCTTGTACGAGACCAGATCGCCATAGCGGCGATGCATCTCCTCCATCGCGCGCAGCGGGTTCGTGCGCATGCCGAGGAACGGCGCGATGGCCAGCCACCATTGCGGTCCGCGGATGTGAGCTTCTGGTTGTGTCGCGGTGGTGCTCATGTTGCCGGCATCTCCTGCGCTCGTTCCGGGCTGAAATCCACGTGCTCCGCCGAGAGCAGCGTTGAGGCGCACGCGGAGAGGTACACCACGGCAATCAAGGCGTAAGCGGTGCTGAGTCCAATGCGGTGCGCCGCCGCCGCGACAGCGAACGCGAGCCCCAGTTGCAGCAGCGTGCCCATGAAATAAAACGTGTTCTGTATGCGTCCCATCAGATGCTTGGGCACGAGTTCCATGAGACTCGTATTGAGCGCCGTGCCGCCGAGTCCGCGCGCCGATCCCATCATAAAAAAGAGGAAGGCCGCGAGTCCCAAAATGGAAAAGTGCGGCGCGAGAAGGACAGCTGCCCCGAGGACCAGCATGCCCACGCGTATGCTTGCCCGCGTATGAATGCGTCCAATCACGAACGGCGTGTACATCGTGCTGAGGAACGCGCCAATGCCCCACGATCCGTTCAGCCAGCCATAGCCCACAGCGCCGCCATGGAGAATACGATCGTCTAGCGGCGCGGTGACAATGCCCTGCGTGAGCATCGCCCCCATAAACAGCGCCATGCTGATGCCCACCAGCGTCACCGCCGGACGATGCCTCAGATAGCCAAATCCTTCGCGCAGCTCGTGGAAATACTTATCGAGCGGATGTGCATCTTCGGGAGCCGCCATCTCCACCGGACGCGCGACTGTGATGCGTCCTTTCCGCACGAACAGATAACAACTGATCGAGAAAACATAGGTGCTGACGTCGAGAAACAACACGCCGCCGAGGTGAATGTGGTTATAAACGAACCCGACGATCGCGCCGGCGATCAGCCATCCGCCTTGCACGCCGGCCATTAGAAAGTTGCTTGATGCCACATACTGCGAGTCGGGCGTCAACTCCTGGATCAGCGCTGTAACCGAAGGCCAGAACATCCAGAAGCCTGCCGCGACGAGCGTGTTCATCAGATAGACTTCCCACAGCCGCACGCGTCCCAGCAGCGCAAGGACCGCCACCGTAACGATCACCACGCCGCGCGATCCGTCGAGAACCATCACGACATGCCGGCGATCTTCGCGGTCGATGATCACGCCGGTGAACGGCAGCATGAGCAGAGCAGGAACCGTGGCCAAGATGACCACTGTCCCGAGCGCCATCTCCGAATGCGTCACCTGGAGCACATACCAGACCACCGCGGCCGAATTCATGCCGCTGCCTAGCATCGAGATCAGGTTCGCAATGAAGATCAGGCGCAGCCCGCGCTGCCGCAAAATCTCCCGCATCTACACACTTTAGCGTACCTTTGTGTTCTCCGTGTCCTCCGTGTTCACCCCGCCGTTCGGTCTTGTCTTTCCCTCTCAAATGTCTCCACGATGAAAAGGTTTAGCAGCTTAGAAGCTAGGCAGCTCAGAAGCTTCCCTTGCTACACTGAATTCTTATGCGCCACCTCTCCGGATCTGAGACGCGCGAGATGTTTCTTCGCTTTTTCGAGAGCAAAGGACACCGCCGCGTCCACTCGTCGTCGCTCGTGCCGGCTAACGACCCGACGCTGCTGTTTACCAACGCCGGCATGAACCAGTTCAAGGACGTCTTCCTGGGCATCGAGAAGCGCGACTACTCGCGCGCGACCACCTCGCAAAAGTGCGTCCGCGCCGGCGGCAAGCACAACGACCTCGAAAATGTCGGCTTCACACGCCGCCACCACACGTTCTTCGAGATGCTCGGCAACTTCTCCTTCGGCGACTACTTCAAGCGCGACGCGGTCGCCTACGCCTGGGAGCTGGTCACCTCGTCCGACTGGTATGGCTTGCCGAAAGACAAGCTCTATTGCACGATCTTCCAGGGCGAGCAGGGAGTCCCGCGCGACGAAGAAGCGGAGAAACATTGGCGCGAGCAGGGCGTCCCGCAAGAGCGCATTTTCGCAATGGGCATGAAGGACAACTTCTGGGCGATGGGCGACACCGGTCCCTGCGGTCCGTGCAGCGAGATTCATTACGACATGGGTCCAGCCGCCTCCGACGAAGGCCACACCGACTGCCGCTTTCCCTGCGACTGCGGCCGCTACGTCGAAATTTGGAACCTTGTTTTCATGCAGTTCGACCGCAATACTAAAGGAGAACTTACTCCTCTACCCAAGCCGTCGATCGATACCGGAATGGGACTGGAGCGCGTCTCCGCCGTCCTGCAGGGCGTGCTGTCGAATTATGAGACCGATCTCTTCACGCCGTTGATCAAGCGAGCCGCCGAGCTAACCGGAACCGATCTGAACAAAGAGCTAGCCGCGGAGAAGCAAACCCGTTCCGCAGCCTCGCTGCGCGTGATCGCCGACCACGCGCGCGCCTGCACGTTCCTCATCAGCGACGGTGTACTGCCGGCCAACGAAGGCCGTGGCTATGTCCTGCGCAAGATTCTCCGTCGTGCAATCACGCACGGCCGCAAGCTTGGTCAAGAGAAGCCGTTTATGTTCGAGATGGTTTACGCGGTGCGCGATGAGATGAAGGATGCATATCCCGAATTGGTCGAGAGTGCAAAGCGCGTGGCGAACGTGATTCTCGCAGAAGAGAAGCGTTTCGCAAACACCCTCGATGAGGGCTGGAAGCGATTAGAGGACGATTTCGAGATTGTTGTCCAGGAGGCAGAGCGTCCGACAGGCCATGACCAGCAGCTAGCAAGAAATGATGAGAGCCGCAGAGTAGAGCGGCAGAATTTGCCTAACCGCATCGCCGCGCTTAAACAGCGCGGTGTTCCACTTAGATATCCAGGCGAACGAGCTTTCAAAATATATGACACGTTTGGCTTGCCACGAGACTTCATTGAGGATGCTTGTCGCGACGCTGAGATTCAATTCGTCGCTGAAGGTTTCGATCACGCCATCCAGGAGCAGCGCGAGCGTGCTCGCGCGTCTTGGAAAGGCGGAGCCAAGCAGTCGGCCAGCCCGATCTATCGCAATCTCGATAAGACGGTCTTCGAAGGCTACAAGCAAACCTCGTCTTCCGATTGCGAGGTGCTGGCGATCGTCAAAGACAATCAGGGCGTTCCCGAATTGAAACCGGGAGACGAAGGCGAGATCGTTCTCGATCACACCCCGTTCTACGCCGACTCCGGCGGACAGGTCGGCGACATTGGCGTCTTTCGCGACAGCTCCGGCAACGTGATCGCCGATGTGAATGGCTGCGTGATGCCGGTGCAAGGCGTTCGTGTGCACAAGGTCAAGGCTCGGCAGGCCATCCACTTAGGAGAAAAGGTAGAAGCGGTAGTTCATGCTGATGTGCGCGAGGCGACCAAGCGCAACCACACCGGCACGCATCTGCTACATGCCGCGCTTCGCGAGACTCTGGGCAAGCACGTGAAGCAGGCTGGATCGCTGGTTGTTCCCGACCATCTGCGCTTTGACTTCTCGCACTTCACCGCTGTCGCCGACGAAGAGCTGCAGGACATCGAAGACCTGATGAACCGCGAGGTGCTCAAGAATACCCGTGTCGAGACCATCGAAGACGTGCCGCTCGACGTTGCTATCAACGAGTACAAAGCGATGGCGCTCTTCGGCGAAAAGTACGGCGAGCGGGTGCGCGTGGTCAAGATCGGCGAGTTCTCGACCGAACTCTGCGGCGGCACGCACAACAAAGCCACCGGCGAGATCGGCCTGCTCAAGATTCTGAAAGAAGGAAGCGTCTCCTCCGGCGTGCGCCGCATTGAAGCCGTAAGCGGCGAAGGATCGCTGCGCCATTTCCGCCAAGATCACGAACTGGAGCACGTGGTCACGAGCGTAGTCGGCGTCTCCGGCGACTCGCCCGCACAGGCGCTCAAGACCGAACTAGAACGCAAAGACGACGAAATTCGTCGCCTGCGGAAGGAGTTGGAGCAAGCGCGGATGAAGTCCGCCTCGTCGGCGGTCTCATCCGCAGCCGAGCAGGTGCAGGAGGCAAACGGCATCAAGGTCCTGGCCCAGCGCGTCGATCACCTCGAACGATCACAGATGCGCACGCTCGTGGACAACATGCGCAACAAGCTGGGCTCAGGCGTAGTGGTCCTCGGCTCGGTGCAGGACGGAAAGGTAGCGCTGATCGTAGGCGTCACGAAGGATCTAACCGCACGCGTGCAGGCAGGCAAGATCATCTCCGAAGTAGCCAAAAAGGTAGGAGGCAGAGGCGGCGGCAGGCCCGACTTAGCCGAAGCCGGTGGATCAGAACCGGGAGCTCTAGATTCCGCACTCAAAAGTTCCGTGGATGTTGTCCGCCAACTCGCCAGCTAAGAGGACCAACGTGGAACCGGCCGCCCTCGGCCGGGTGTTTGGCGGCACCTGAAGCTTGCTTCAAAGGGAAACGAACATCCCGCCGAGGGCGGCCGGTTCCACGTTGCCTCGCTCACACCTTCAGCAACTCCCGCATGATCGCATCGTGAAACGCAGGCCTTACCTGCTTGATGAGCTTGGATTGATTGTCGGGCCACGTGCGATTGGTGAGCAGCGCGACCGCGATCTCGCGCTCGGCGTCGATCCACAGCGAAGTGCCGGTATAACCCAGATGGCCATAGGACCGCATAGAAAAGAACTGTCCGGATTGTGAGGGTGCAGATGGAGTATCCCATCCCAAAGCGCGCGAAGTGCCTGCTGGTGCGCCCTGGCGTTTGGTGAATATCGCGATCGTCTCCGGGCGAAAAACACTACCCGGCGCGAGCATCTCCGCTGAGAAGGTCATCAGATCCCGAACATTCGAGAAGAGCCCAGCATGTCCCGCCACTCCGCCGAGAACGCTCGCATTTTCGTCATGAACTTCGCCCTGAATCACGCGATGACGAAAGCTCTGATCGTTTACGGTCGGCGGAATGGACGCGTGGCTCTCCGGCGATGGGCAGAAGAACGTGGCAGTCATCTGCAAAGGACCATAGACGCGACGGGTACAAAACTCCGATAAGCCAGTCCCGGCGAGTCGTTCGAGTGCCTTTCCCAGCAAAATGAAACCAATATCGCTGTACTCAGCCCTGGTATCCGGATCGGCTTCAAGCGGTACCCGCAGCGCGGCTTCAAAAAGTTTCTTCGCGTTTGCTGTCTGCTCAAACAAACGCACATATGCCGGCAGCCCGGAAGAGTGCGCGAGCAGCATCTCCATCGTGACTCGCTCGCGACGCGCATCGTTGCCGCGAAATTCCGGAAGCACTTCGACCAGTGGCTGCTGGAGATCGAGCTGACCGTCTTGGTAGAGCAACATCGCCATCGCCGTGGTGGCGACCACTTTAGTGAGGGAGGCCAGGTCAAAGATCGTGTCCAGTTCTATTTCGGGAGAGTCTTCTTCGTACGTGAATCGGCCCAGAGCTGCGCGCAGCACGATTTTGCCGAGATGGAGTACACCAAACGACGCTCCCGGAAAAGCGCGCTCGTGAATGTCGCGCGCGAGCACAGCGATCGCTTCCCTGCCCGAATATCCGGGCACGCGCCGGACGGTGCAGACATCGTGTCCGCCTTCCACTTCGAACGCATGCGCCTGCGGGAGATCGCTCATCGAGAACAGTGTACGGGAAGCGCGCGTGCAAGCAGCCCGAGATGGCGCGTTCTAAGATAGCGCTTTGTTTTTGTCATTCCGAATCCGCGCAGCGGAAGAGGAATCCCTACCCCACAAATGGTCGTAAAGGGCAAGGATTCCTCGCTGCGCTTCGGAATGACAACATAATGACAAAGGAGAATAACTTGAAAGCCACTGTTTCGGTCTTGTGCGCCTTACTGTGTCTTCCGTTAGCGGCGCAGGAGACCCGCTCAACCGCACCGTCCAACACGATCTCCGTCGCGGCGGAGGGCGAATTCGAGAGCGCGCCGGACACTGCCACGCTCACCTTTAATCTTTCCGCGCAGGAGCCGACCACGCAGGCCGCCTACGACCACGCGTCGAAAGCCGCCGAGCAGATGCGGCAGGCGCTGCGCTCGGCCGGCGTCGATCCCAATTCGGCACAGCTTGCGCGCTACAGCCTCGAACCGGTGATCGATTACCGCAGCGCGAAGCAGAAGGTGATCGCTTTTCGCGCGGGTACGACAGTGAACGTGAAGCTGAAGGACTTCACAAAAATCGGGCCGCTCATCGAGGCCCTCGCCCCGATTCAGGAAACCAGCGGGGAGAGTGTCTCGTACTCGCTCGAAAATATCGAGGCGGCCAAGAAGTCGGCGATCACGCAAGCGTATCAGCGTGCGCGAGCGTACGCGGAGACTCTGGCGTCAGCATCGGGACGAAAGCTGGGCAACCTGGTGGAAGCGTCGATCGGCATCCAGGAACCGGGAGTGATTCGGCCGATGATGATGAAGGCACAGGGCATGGTCGTGAATGGGAACGCGCCGCCACCGACTGCCGAATTTCAGCCGGAGCAGATCCGCGTTACGGCGAACGTCAGCGTTCAATTTGCGCTGGAGTGAAGCTGAGCTGAACGTCATCTCTTCATTCCGAAACCCGCAGCAGGGCTTCTTGAATCGCCGGCCACACGCTCGATTGCGGATCAACGATTTCGAAATGCCCAGCTTCCGCAAACTCCAGCAGCTTCACCTTTTCATGTTTTGCTTTTTTCTCGTTGACGTAATCCTGGCTCATCTGAATCGGCACGGTGTCGTCCTTCGCGCCGTGAACGATGAGCTGCGGACAATGAATCTCCAAGTCCGATGGCGAAGCCTCGCGATAGTGCTCGGGCACCTGCTCCGGAGATCCGCCGAGAAACTCGGCTACCGCATCATGGCTCAGGTGCAGATCCCAAGCCCGGTGCAGATTGAGGACGCCGGCCAGCGAAACCGCGGCATGGATCGAAGAATTGTGATGCGCGGCTAAGGCCAGTGCCAATTCGCCACCCGCCGAGTGTCCGAGAACCAATACTCGCTTTAAGTCGATCGCATATTTGCCCGCAAGCTGAAGAAGGAAGCGATAGGCGGACGTAACGTCCTCAAAGCTGCCCGGCCATCCTCCTCCGGGATTGCCCACGCGGCGATATTCCACATTCCAGGTAACAAATCCCGCGCGCGTGAGAGGCGCGCACAAAAACCCGCCGTAGGCGAGATCGTAGCGAGCGCGCCAGAAACCGCCATGCAGGAACATCGCCGCTGGAAACGGACCCTTGCCGGTGGGCAGTCGTAGCTCGCCATACTGGTTTGGATCGCTTCCATATGCCAGCCGCAAATCTGCTTTCGGAGGCGCGTCAGTCAGAATGTGCTCGCTGTTCTGCACGACTGAGAGCGATCAATCCTTCTGCGGCGCTTGCTCAGGACGAGGGCTGCTGTTCCAGGCTTCGAGAGATCGCTTCCAGGATCCGTCCGGCTGGCGCTTGAGGATCAGCAGAATCTTTCCTTTATTCGAAAAAGGTTTGGCCTGCCCAGGAATTTCAATTGTCTGCGTGTTGATGCCCCATTCATATGCGGTATCGCCGTGAATCTCGATTTGCTTCCAATCGACGTCGCACTGCAGCATCTTGGCGCCTTTCGTCTGTGCTTCGACGCCTTCCAGCCAGTGCGCAATCGTTGCTTTGCCAATCATCGGATCCAGTCCCTGGATCAGGTCCACACCGTCATCCGTCCAGAGCGCCAGGTCGGCGGCACGATCGCGATCCCGGCACGACTGGATGAACTTATGGTTGTACTCGTCAATCGCCTTTCTGGCGCCGCCGGTACTGGCCTGCGCCACAGGCAGAACAGCCAAAATCAGAGCTGCCAGGGACGAAAAGATCGTAAGTCGTTGCATTGGTTCGGTCGCCTCCTGAGCCAACCAATGTACAACCCCGGCTGGCTACTCACAAATCGTGAGTTGCCAAAGCCTCCTTCGTCCAAAGTTGCGCTTCTAATCAGGTGTTCGCTCCTGAAATCTCTGGAGTTTTGGTATGCCCGGCCCACGCTCGCGATACGAATGGACTACCGCTTCGGCGGCGCTGATCCTCGTCCTGCTCTTCATGCAGGCGAACGCGCTCGCAGGAGCCGACCGTAGTTCCAATTCGGGACAACCCGATTTGTCCACCATTGTGGCCCGCGTCACTCTGGCCCAAATCGAGAACCACGCGCGCGTGAAGCCGTACTCTGTAGACCGCGAATATAAGATTTTCGGCGGGGAGGATGAGCTCCCGCGTACTGATGTGCTGGCGAAAATTAGCTTTCTCCCTCCGGACCAGAAGAGCTATGACATTGATCGCAGCACCGGCGGCTTAGGCGAAAAGATCGTCCGTCACATTCTCGACCATGAGGTGCGTGCGGCCAGAGCAACCGATGAACTGATGATCACGCCGCAAAACTACGAGTTTTCTTATCTTGGCGAAGAAGACTTTCACGGGCAGCCTTGCTACAAGCTGGCTATTACACCGCGCCACGATAGCAAAGAACTGCTGAACGCGACAATTTGGGTAGCCACAGGAACGTACCGCATTCTCCATGTGGAAGGTGAGCCGTCCAAGAGCCCGTCATTTTGGGTTAAAGATGTTCACCTCGAACTGGGATTCAGGGAAGTCGGCGGTATGTGGCTCCAAACCACCACGCACGCGACTGCCCGCACCCGCTTCGGGGGCGAGTATCGCATGGTGTCTTCCGACCTGAATTACGATCTCACTGACGTAGTCGCCGCCAAGCACAAAACGCCTCATGCTAACCGCAAAGAACCGGCCATCCTGGCCAGCAGCGTAACCGAAATCCAATAAACCACCGCCCCATTCCCCTAAATCAAAGATCGATCTCTTGTCATCCCCCGGGCCGCAGAGAAGAAGCGCAGGCAACTGAATCAGACCAGATGCGGCCCGGCGGATCTGTTTTTTGCCGCTAGCGAGCAAACAGCGGATCTCCCGCGCCGCACAAAGATCGTCGCGTGTCGAAAACCCATTCGCACGGCGCGAGCGATGACAATTCTGTGATCCTGAACTGCAATTGAGCAAAACCTCAGCACACGAAGGGTGATGAGGCAGCAGCGACGGAGCGCCGTGTTAGCATCGAATTTGACCAGAATATTTGACGAGGAGAAGCATCGATGGAAGGATTGCCCGCCAATTTTGGTTCCCGCCGCAACGAAGACATTGCCTTGGACCTGATGAAGTTTGTCGCTTCCACTACCGGGTTCGGCCGTGGCGCCACCAGCACTCCCGGCTTCACCGGAGGATCCCACTCCAAGCCCGAAGATTACGCGTCCCAACTACTCGAGCTGTATTCCCGCTGTCTCACTGTGGTCGGAGGAAAGAAGTAGTACAACAGCCATTGGCAAAAGCCCGCTCCCACCCCCACGAACGTGAAGATCACCATGCGCAGGGCGGCTCCCGACGACGCTCCCAAAATTGCGGAACTGCACATCCGGACCTGGCAGATTGCTTATCGTGGACAACTGCCGGATGACTACCTTGACGGCCTTGATCGGGACCTCACAAAAAGATCTGAATTTTGGCGAGCCGAAATATCAGCTCCGCCGGTGCAGCACGAAGTTTGGCTCGCCGATGCTGATGAACAAATCCTTGGGTTCATTTCCATCGGACCGTCACGAGACGAGGATTGCACTCACGCTACAGGCGAGTTGTATGCGATTTATGTAAATCCGAAGTACTGGCACGAAGGAGCCGGGCGGGCGCTAGCTTTATGCGCCAAGGAGCGACTTGCATCACTGGGATTTTCGGAGGCTACCTTGTGGGTATTGGAGTCCAATCAGCGCGCGCGAGAGTTTTACGTGAAAAATGGCTGGATACCAGATACGAAACTGAAGATCGAACGCCGGCCGGGCGGCATTGAGTTGAGAGAGATGCGTTACTCCATCCAATTAGAATAGGAGAGCGCAGAGCCGGATGCTTATTCCCAGTCCTCACCGCTCAGCAGCTCTGCGGGCGCGCCTCTCGCGACGATTTTTCCAGATTCCATCAGCAGCAAACGTTCCCCGACTGCCAGAGCTTCCCGCTGCGAATGCGTGACGTACACGATAGGAACGCGATGAGCTTCGTTCCAGTGTCGCAAATCTTCGATGATCTTCGTGCGCGTGGCGCGATCAAGCGCCGACAGTGGCTCATCGAGTAACAACGCTCTGGGATTCGTGATTAGCGATCGCGCTAAGGCAACTCTCTGGCGTTCGCCGCCCGAAGCTTCGCCGGGCCGACGATCGGCCAGGTGCGCAATCCCAAATTGGGACAGCAACTCTCGCGCTTCCGGCAAACCCGTTCCATTCTTGCCGCTGATACCGTAGCGAAGGTTTTCCAGAACGGTCATGTGCGGAAAGAGCGCCAGATCCTGAAAGACATACGCCAGCCGTCGCGCAGCCGGCAGCAAATTGACATTGGCTGCCGAATCGAATAACCGCTCGCCGATCGCGATGCGTCCCGAATCAGGCTTGCGCAACCCGGCAATGCAATCGAGCACACTGGTCTTCCCTGCCCCGGATGGCCCGAAAAGCACGGTGAACCCCGGCGGAGCTTCGAACGAGCAATTGAGCTCGAAAATCGGAGAAAGACGCAAACGGATTGCGACCGAAAGTGTCACGCGTTCCGCGGCTTCGACCAGAACATCGAATCCCGCCGATTGAGAGCGTACACGATGGCGAGCGTCACGAACGAGAAGACGAGAAGCAGAGCCGACGTATGCGCCGCGGTAGCATAGTCGAGCGCCTGCACTTCATCGTAGATCGCGATGGAAATCGTCTGTGTTGCGCCGGGAATGTTGCCGCCGACCATCAGCACCACGCCGAACTCCCCGACCGTATGCGCGAAACTCAGCACTACGCCGGTGATAACCCCAGTTGCCGCCAGTGGAAGCGTGATCGTGCGAAATCGCCGCCACGGGGATGCGCCCAACACCGCGGCGGCATCAAGCAGCTTGCGGTCGACCATCCCAAAGGCATTGGCCATCGGCTGCACCGCGAAAGGCAAGCTGTAGAGCACAGACGCAATCACTAGTCCCGAAAAAGAAAACGCCAGCCGCGCCGAAAACAAGCTCTGCGCCACTCTGCCAAAAATCCCGCGCGGAGCAAGGGCGAGAAGCATGTAATAGCCGAGCACCGTGGGAGGCAGGACGAGAGGCACAGCAACGATGGCTTCGACAAGAAACTTCCAGCGTCGCGGCGAGAAAGCAATCCAGTATGCCAGTGGCGTTCCGAGAATGAGCAACACGACGCAAACGGTCGCCGCAAGACGCACGCTCAGCAGGATGGCCGCCCAATTCATCGATCGCTTCCGTCGCTCACTTCAAAACCGTACTGCCGGAACAGAGACACAATTTCCGGTTTGCGCAGGAATTCCATGAACCTCTGCGCGACTTCCTTGTGCTGCGCGCTCTTTAGAATCACTGCAGCCTGTCGCAAAGCAGGATACAACGTTCGCGGAATCTCGAAGTATCGACCCTGATCCTGCATCGCCGGCGACAGCACTAGCGACAAAGCCAGGATTCCCGCTTCGGCGCTATGCGACTGCACAAACTGCGCCGTTTGCGAAATATTTTCTCCGAGCACAATTTTCGGCGAAACTTGTTCCCAGATCCCGGCCTTCTTGAGGGCAGCCTCCGCGGCGCGTCCATAAGGCGCATGCTGCGGATCGGCAATCGCGATCTTCTTTACTTCGGCGTCCGCAAGCACGTTCAGTCCTTTGCTCACATCGATTTTCGAGTCTTTGGGCACCCAAAGGACGATTTTCCCGGTCGCGTACTCGCGATACGAATCCGGCTGTGTGAGTCCCGCTGACTCGAGCTTCTGCGGATAGAAAGCGTCAGCGGAGAAGAACAGATCGTAGGGAGCTCCGTTTTGGATTTGCGCAAAGAAGTTGCCGGAGGAACCAAATGACAGATTCACTTTGTCGCCGGTCTCTTTCTCAAACTGGGAAACCACGCGCGACATCACAGGCTGCAAGTCGGAGGCGGCAGCGATGGATAGGCGGTCTTGCGCAAGCATGGGAAGCGCGCACAAGCAAACCACAATGACTACGATTCTGCGTAAGCCCATATATGCTTAGCTGCAATTGCCTCAGGCGCACTACGCGCTGCTGATCAGAATTTCTAACTGCCGCGGATCCCACTGCCAGCAGTACGTGTTCGCCTGCTTCAACAACTCCGGCAGTGGCGCTTCCGTCGTCCCCTTCAGGTACATCGCGATCAGCTTGTTGTTCTGCCGCGCGCTCGAATCGAGGTCCCACAGTACCCACGCGCTAGCGTGAGTGTCTTCGCCAATAAGACACACGGTCGCACTGGTCGCCTCTAGCTTGCGCTGCACGACTTTCTTGATGTGCTCAGCGTATCGGTCACGCAGATCGACGCGCAGACCTTCTTCGTAGAACTCGACCGCATAAACAGGACTGTCGGAGAGCAGGCCGAGCCGCTGCACGCGTTTGCTGTCGGATTCGGCGAAAGTAAGAAAAGCTCGTTTCAACATCGCTCCGAAGGATCACATCGAGTGTAACGAAGCGATGGCGGCTTCCGTCAACGATCGAATAGATGACAGGTTTCGTTCCAGGATTTATTCTCGTTAGCTTCCGAAAGAGGACACCTCATCATGTCGATCTCGCGATGGTCGTGTGTTGCGGCTCTGTTGTTGGGCGGCGCGTTTGCCGTTGCGCAGCAATTCAATCCGGCGCTGTACCAGGAAATGCGCTGGCGCTGCATCGGCCCATTCCGGGCCGGGCGCACTGTCGCGATCGACGGTATTCCCGATCGGCCAAACGTCTTCTTCATGGCCGCGACGGACGGCGGAGTTTGGAAGACCGACGACTTCGGCCGCACATGGAACCCGATCTTCGATGGACAGCCCACCGGCTCGGTCGGCGCACTCGCCGTGGCGCCGTCGAATCCTGACATCATTTATGTCGGCAGCGGCGAAGGATTGCGTCGACCCGACCTTTCCACCGGCGATGGCATGTACAAGACCACCGACGGTGGCAAGACTTGGACTCATCTCGGTCTCCGCGATGGCCAGCAGATTGGACGCATCCTCGTCGATCCACGCGATCCCAATCGCATATACGTCGCGGTGCTCGGACATCCCTACGGTCCCAATTCGGAACGAGGCGTCTTTCGTTCAGCCGACGGTGGGCAGACGTTCGACAAAATCCTCTACAAAGACGAAAACACCGGCGCGATCGATCTCGCTTTCGATCCGAACGATCCGCAAAAGATCTATGCCGTGATGTGGGCCTCGCGGCGTCCGCCGTGGAGCACCGGCAATGCCCTGGAACTTCCGGGCAGCGGTCTCTTCAAATCCGATGACGGCGGCGATCATTGGCGGCAGCTCACCGGCGGGCTTCCCGACTGGGAGCACGACAAGCTCGGACGCATCGGCATCACCATAGCTCCGTCGAATGGGCACCGCATGTACGCGCTTGTGGATTCGCCGACCAAAGGCGGTCTCTACCGCTCCGACGATGCCGGCGAAAACTGGCAGCGCATTAATTCCGAACCGCGCATTTGGGGACGCGGCTCGGACTTTGCCTGGGTGCGCGTCTCGCCTAAGGACGAAAACACGATCTACGTCGCCAATACTTCCGCCTACAAATCCACCGACGGCGGCCAGAACTTCATCGCCTGGAAGGGCGCGCCGGGCGGCGACGATTATCACTCCATCTGGATCAATCCCAGGAATCCCGACATCATTCTGCTCGGCGTCGATCAAGGCGCGACGCTCACGGTCAACGGTGGTCGCACGTGGAGCTCCTGGTACAACCAGCCCACGGCGCAGTTCTATCACGTGATCACCGACAACCAATTCCCATATTGGGTCTACGGTGGACAGCAGGAGAGCGGCTCGGCCGGCATCGCCAGCCGCGGTAACGATGGCGCAATCACGTTTCGTGACTGGCATCCGGGTGCCGCCGAGGAGTACGCCTCCATTGCGCCCGATCCGCTCGATCACAACATCATCTACGGCAGTCCGCGCGGTAAGGTATCGCGGTGGCATCGCGATACCGGCCAGGCGCAGGACGTCACGCCGGCCGTGCTCTTCGATGGCAAATACCGGTTCAACCGTACCGCGCCGCTGATCTTTTCGCCGAAGGATCCGCACACGCTCTTTCTCGGTTCAAACGTGCTCTTCAAAACCACCAACGCCGGCCAGAGCTGGGATGTGATCTCGCCCGACCTCACGCGTCCCGATCCGGGAACGCCGACGAACCTCGGCCTCTTCGCCGATTCCGATCCGCAAAAGGGAAAACATCGTGGCGTGATCTACAGCGTGGCGCCGTCGCCGTTCGATGTGAACCTCATCTGGATCGGCACCGACGATGGACTCATTCAGGTCACGCGCGATGGCGGTAAGTCATGGCAGAACGTCACCCCTCCGGAGATGACGCCGTGGAGCAAAGTCGCGCAACTCGATGCCGGCCACTTCGATCCGCAAACCGCCTACGCCGCCGTGAATCGCTTTCGGCTCGACGATCTACGTCCCTACATCTACCGCACCCACGACGGCGGCCACACTTGGCAGAAGATCACCAACGGCCTGCCGGACAACGCTTCGGTCAACGTCGTACGTGAAGATCCCGAGCGCAAGGGCCTGCTCTTCGCCGGAACCGAAACGTCAATTTGGGCCTCGTTCGACGACGGTGATCACTGGCAGTCCCTGCAATTGAATCTGCCGGCGACATCGATGCGAGACCTCGTCGTGCATGGGGACGACCTCGTCGTCGGCACCCACGGACGATCCTTCTGGATTCTCGACGACATCACACCGCTGCGTCAGCTCACGCAACAGGTCGCGAACTCCGATGTGTACCTGTTCAAACCGGAGGTCGCGTATCGCTATCGCCGCGACACTTACAGCGACACCCCGCTCCCGCCAGAGGAGCCGGCAGGCAAGAATCCGCCGGACGGCGTGGTGATCGATTATTACTTGAAGAACAACTTCGCTGCTGGAACTGGGGGTGGCGCACAGAATCTAACTGCGCAAACTGCTTCGGACCGAGATACACCGCACTGCCATCTCATCTGCTTGCAGATTCTCGATTCACGCGGCAATCTCGTGCGTGATCTGACTGGCTATGAGAAGCCTGCGCCTACCGCGAAAGAGTTGCATGTGCCGACGTACTGGCTTCGGCCAAGCCAGTCTATTGGTTTCACTCCGGGCATGCACCGCTTCGTCTGGGACATGCACTACCCGCCACTCGATTCGCTGTTTCGCGATTATCCGATTTCAGCGATTTACCACGACACGCCGCTCGCGCCGCAAGGTATTCTTGCTTTTCCGGGCATCTATACCGTCACGCTCACCGTTCTTGGACGCAAGTACTCGCAGCCTCTACTGATTCAGGAAGATCCACGCGTGAAAGCCAGACCCAGTGAACTGCAGCAACAGTTCGAATGGGAACAGAAGATTGCAGACGCTATCCATCGCGACTACGGTGCACTTCAGCAGGTCCGTAACGTGAGCTTTCAGCTCGGCGAGATCAAGTCGCGCACTCAAGCAACACTCGCGAGTTCGATTCAAGGAGCGGCGCAGGAAACCAACACCCAGGCCGGCAGTCTCGCCCGCCTGAACGGCGAATTAACACACGTCTTCGAAGTCATCGATGGAGCCGACGCCGCGCCGACAACGCAAGCTGTCTCGGCATTCCAAGAACTCGAGCCGCAACTGACCAGTGCAATTTCACAATGGGAACAGTGGAAGAACAGCAAGTTGCCGGCGTTAAATCAGCAATTGCAACAGGCCGGCCTTCCAAGCTTGGATGTCAACAAACCCGCACCAACCGGAGGAGAAGGAAGGGCTGAGGAATAGGCTCTACCATGCCTCACACCACTCCATCCCTCGACATCCTCGCTATTGCCGCTCACCGCGATGATGTCGAGCAGACGTGCGGCGGCACTCTGCTGAAAATGGCGCAGAAAGGCCACCGCACCGGCATCCTCGACCTTACGCGAGGAGAAATGGGCACGCGCGGCACCGCTGCCGACCGGGAACGCGAAGCTAACGAAGCAGCGCGCATCCTGCGCGTCACCTGGCGGCACCCGCTGGACATTCCCGATGGTCGCGTCGAGAACACCTGGATCAATCGCCTGAAGATCGCGCGCGTGCTGCGCCAGATGCGGCCCCGCGTCGTCATTCTTCCCTACTGGCAAGGCAGACATCCCGATCATTACACCTGCTCGACGCTCGGTTATGAGGCCTGTTTCATTGCGGGACTGAAAAAACTAGAAATCGAGAAGAAACTTCAAGAGGAAGGGATCAAGGCCGTCACAGCCGATAAGCTCCCGCCGCATCGTCCGTTCAAGATCCTCTATGCGACGCTCTACTACGACGTCCGCCCGACGTTCGTCGTGGACATCAGCGAGCAGTTCGACACCCGCTTCGAAGCGCTCATGGCCTACCAATCCCAGTTCGAAGACCAGGAAGAAGGCAGAGGTCTATTCCCGAGACGGAACGAGATTCGCGACCGCATCCACTCGATGTCCCGCTTCTATGGCATGATGGCCGGCGTCCACTACGGCGAGCCATTCCTGCAAAAGGAAGTCGGACTAGTCGATGACCTCCTGGAAATTCCTGTGCAGTCTATTTGATGGGGTTCTCCCTAAACCACAGGAGCCGACTCGTTACTCTTCCCGCAAAACGTTCATCGGGTCTGTCCTCGCCGCCCGCGTGGCTGGGAGCAGAGTTGCAACCGCGGCAACACAGAGAACCAGCGCAACGGCTCCAGCAAAGCTCAGAAGATCAAAACGGGAAATTCCGTACAGCATGCCCGAGAGCACGCGTCCGGCGGCAGCAGCGATCGCCAGGCCGCAGAGGCAGCCGATCGCGGCAACGCTCACGCCCTTGAACAAGAAACGGGATGCGACCTGTTTCGGCAGCGCGCCCAGCGCCAGGCGCAATCCCACCTCTCGACGGCGAGTGGTGACGAAGTAGCTCAATGTGCCATAGAGTCCTAAGCAAGCCAACGACACCGCCGTGAGCGCGAAAAGCGTAAGCAGGATAGTCCTTAGCCTGTCCTCGGCGAAGGAGTCTCTCAAATGCTCTTCGAGCGTGCTCATCGCGAAGACGGAGCGGCTGGGCTCGACGCGATGGATGGCTTGTCGGATTGTGTTTGCCGCCACCATCGGGCTGGTTTTGGTGCGCGCCAGAAAATACGGATCAGGCATCGGAGCGCTCATGCACCAGTACACCGTCGGCATCGGCTCCGTGTTCAAACCTTGCTCGCGGGAGTCGCCGACAACTCCGACGATCTGTCCCGAAAGAGGAAAGCTCGTAGCGTCCATTTGCAGATGATGTCCTATCGCCGACTCCTGCCCGAAATAAGTGTTCGCAAAGCTGCGGTTCACCACAACGTTCGTCACCCCGACGGAATCCCGGCACGGCTTCCCTTGCAGCATCGGAATGCGAGTTACATCGAAATATCCCTTTGAGACGACTCGGCTGTCGGAGACAATTTTCTGATTTGGGTCTTGTTGTCCTTCGAGAACCTTGATCCCGACCTGCCACTGCCCCGGAACTCCGGGCAGACCCGTCGAGGTTGCTGCCGCCTCAACTCCGGGCAATTCTCGCACGGCATCCAGGTCACGATTAACGCGCTGCGTCAATCCTTTCATGTTCGCCGTCTCTGCCCAATTCGCGCTGATATGGAAGACGAGCACATGGCTGGGATCGAACCCGGGAGAGACGCGCGCCAACTCCTGCATCGTGCGCAGCAGCAGCCCGGCGCCGATCAGCAATGTGACGGCGAGTGCAACTTGTACTCCCACCAGCGCCCATTGGCCATTACTGCGACTGGAAACTTGCGTCCGGCTGTTCCTCTGTAGCGAGCCTGCGATTTCGCCTCGCGTGCCCCGCAGGGCAGGAAAGATTCCGCATAAAAAAGCGACCAATAACGCGCAGCCCAGCGAATAGATAACGATCCGCCAATCCAGCGCGATCTCATCGACCCGGGGCAGGTTGGGCGTAAACGTCTGGAAGGCCTTCGTCGCTGCCCAGGCCAGCGTGAGTCCCGCGATCGACCCAAGAACAGCAAGCACAAGAATCTCGGTGAGCAGTTGTCCCACAATGGTCCGGCGGGAAGCTCCCAGCGAGAAGCGGATCGAAATCTCCTGCTCGCGTTCGCGGTTGCGGGCAAGCAGCATGGCCGCGATATTCATGCAGGCAATCAGCAGCAGCAGCGTGACCGAGCCAAACAGAATCCAGAGCGATTGCCCGGAATCGCCTACGATTTCATTTTTCAGAGGTTGGACCGTGACGGCTAGCTGCGCATCCGTTTTGGGAAATTGCATGCCCAACCGCGACTGGACGGTTGCCAGATCAGCCTCGGCTTGTTCGATCTTAATGCCGGGTTTTAGCCTGCCGATTGCGGTGTACCACGTCGCTTCCCGGCTGTTGGCATAAGGCGCGTCGGGTGCAACCGGAGACCACAAGTCCACGTCCCGATCCGGGAACAGGAAAGAAGCCGGCATCACACCGATCACCACGAATGACGCGCCATCCAGTTTGATCGACTTCCCCAGGACACTCGAATCGTTCCGCAGTCGCGTACGCCAGAACCGATCGCTGATCAGAACTGCGCTTGGCCCCCCAACATGCTCTTCTTCGGGTGTGAAGTCTCGGCCCAGCTGAGGCGCCACTCCCCAGACCTGGAGAAACCGAGGAGCCACCCAGGCGCGCGTCACCTTTTCCGGCAGAGTTCCAGATTGGTACGAAACGTCTTCGGTGTAGTAGCCGCTAATGGCCTGAAACGTGGAGTTCATTCGATTCCAGTCCTCCACGCGGGGCGGAGCGACGGCCATGGGCAGAGTCTTCTCTTTCGGCTTGTACTGAATCAGCCGCATCAGCTCGTCGCCATGCGGGAATGGCAGAGGCCGCAGCAGGACAGCATCGATCGCGGAGAACACTGCGCTATTGGCGCCAATACCGAGAGCGAGGGTGAAGATGATCGCCGCCGAGAATGCGGGATTCTTGCGCATCAGGCGAAACGCGAATCGCAGGTTCGCCATTGCAGTCTCGATCACGGGGATCGTGTGGGTTTCGCGCAGGCGTTCGGTCATCTGCTCTCGCCCACCAAAATCGACCGACGCCTGGCGGCGAGCCTCTTCCGGAGCCATGCCCTTAGCGAGGTTAGCTTCAACGAGTTCTTCGAAGTGAAATCCGAGCTCGCGATCGAATTCACGGTTCAGCCGCCGCTTGGGAAGAAAAAATCGGAAAGGATTCATATCTGCCTCACTCGGAAGTTCGCAAAATCAGCGCGATCGCAGTGGTCAGTCGCTGCCAATCCGTCTCTTCGCGCGAGAGCTGCTTTCGGCCCTTGGCCGACAAGCGGTAGAAACGAGCCATGCGCCCGTTGTCTGACTCCCGCCAGGCGGCGTCCAGCCATCCACGCTTCTCCAGGCGATGCAGCGCGGGATACAGCGATCCCTGCTGAACTTGCAAGGCTTGTTGCGAAATCTGGCGGATGCGCTGCGCGATCGCATATCCGTGAATCGGGCCAAGCGCCACGACTTTCAGGATCAGCATGTCTAACGTGCCTTGCAGCAGATCGAATTTTTCTTTGCTCACGGTTTTGTATCCTATACCACGACGTCCTACATATGACGGCATTCTACTGTACAGACGGTGGGATGCCCAAAGTGGTTAGCGGGATGAACCGAAGGCCCGATTTTGTTAGCGCCTGGAGAGGCTACTTTCGAATTGAAACTTGCTTGTCAGCTTGATCGCGCAGATAGTGTTCGATTTCACTGCACCCGGCGTGTCGCGCCCAGTCGGCCGGTGTGCCGTGCCAAAGGACATCTTTCATGTCCAGTCGAGCGCCGCGCTCGACGAGCAGGCGCACGAGTTCTTCCGCGCCGTTGTACGCGACCTGGTGCAAGGGCGTGCTGTGCGAGTGGCCGCCGAGCGGGTTGTAGCGGTTGGGATCCTCTCCGGCATCAAGTAGCAGCCGCACGATCTCGGCATGACCATATTGGGACGATAGAGCTAAGGCAAGATGCCGATCGTCGGCGTTGGATTCCGGAAGCAGACGCTGGAAGTCCTGCGTGCGACCGAGCGCTGCCGTGACGGGCAGGTCAATCTGCGCGCCATGATCGAGCAAGGCCGCAACCGAATCGAGTTCATGGAGAACTGCCGCCGGTCGGAGTGCGCTGTTTGCGTTAGCTCCACGAGAGCAAAGCAACTGGATCAATAACCGTTGCTGACCGCACTCACGCGGGACACTCCCCGTAGCAACCAGCATCAGCGTTTCATCGAGGGCCGACTGTTCGGGACCGGCATCCAGGATCGCATTTGTGATCTCAACAATATTTTTCGGCATCATCCCGTGCCGCACGGGATTTTCGGCAACGAATTCCAGCAGACTCGGATTCCGAAAATAGTTCCCGCCCTCGAAGCTAACATGCTGGCGAACCAGAGCGGGATGCTGCTTTAACAATGCCCGCAAGCCATCAGCGTCGCCGCTGTCAATCAGATCGACAGCATGACGGAAGATGGGATCTTCGATGCGCTCGTGGTGTTTCAGATCCAGCCGGTCGGCGAGCGTGGATTTCTCGATGTGGCGCTTTACTCTTGCCCAACTGGGAAATCCCGATTCGCGCGCGATCGTGAGCTGGGCGTCGCTGAGCTTTAATTTCGCGGCGAATATCTCGGCGTCCGTGGCGCGATGGTAATGCGGATGAAATTCGCGAATGCGCTGGGCTGCGGCACGATTTCGAACCGCATGATCGCGCAACAGGTCTTTGGCCTGATATTTCAGGTATTCCAAATTGGGATTAGGCGGGAGCGGGCGAACGGGCATAGCGAACTTCCTTTCTTGTGCGCCCGAGGTCCGCAGTTTGACGGGCAGAAAGTAAGTTCGTAACAGCAGATTGTTGAATCCAGGTGGACTTCTGTCCTTTCCGCGGACCGGATGCGCCCTGAACGCTGGAAAAAGCTTAACACGGCAAGAACGCAACACCGCAGAATCAGAAGAACGGGAAATGTTTCAACTATTGTCACGGTGTCCGCGCGAATGGCAGCGCTGTTGGTATCCACGCCACACGTCTCTAGAGGAAGCCTCAAAGGCACGCGTTGTTGCTGGAATTTTGTCGCCCTAGCACGCGCGGAATCATACAATTTGCAGAGATGCTCTTCCGAGTTTGAGGTGAATATGCCTTCTCAATTTGACGAAACGAAGCGCAAGCTGGACGACGCCGCTGCGCGCATTGAAGTCGAAATCAAGGGCGTGATCCGGCATCTGAACGAAAACGTCGTGCCGAAAATCCGGACCGAAGGCACGCAGGCACTGCGCAATGTCGCCCAGGAGTTGCAAAAGCTTGCCGACCGCATGGACGACTCCAAGGAAAAGGCGCGGTCCCAAGGATGAGAATACCCAGAGAGGCAATGTCGAACTCGCTGCTTCTAGCTCCTCTGCTCGCGCTGTCGCTGCTGCTCAACGGATGCGGCAAAAAGGAAGTGCGCGCGAGCGTGCCGCCTGCGCCGAGCTTGCCGCCGACCGAATCGGGAACGGCATCACCCGCGCCGAGCGCGGCCGCGAACGTTCCGAACACTTCGATAACGCTGCCACCGGCCAATGCAAAGCCGCTGTACACGCAAATCGGAATCGCGAGTTGGTACGGACCGCCGTACCACAACCGCCGTGCGGCCAACGGTGAGATCTATGACATGAACCAGATGACCGCAGCTCACCGTACTCTGCCGCTGAACAGTCTGGTTCGCATCACGAATCTGAGCACCGGACATTCAGCCATCGTCCGCATCACCGATCGCGGGCCGTTCATCGGCGAGCGCATGATCGATCTTTCGTTGGCGGCCGCAAAAGCAACTGACGTTTGGAAAGCGGGTCTCGCGTGGGTGCGCTTGGAGGTGCTGCAAACGCCTGTGCCGATCGACACCGGCGGCAAGTGGGCCGTACAGATCGGCGCTTTTGATTCAACGCAGGTCGCAACCAAAATGAAACACGAGCTGGAGCAGCAATACAATACGGCGAAGATTCTCGAGTTTGCCGGACCGACCGGCGAGTGGGTGCGCATCCGCGTACCCAATGACGATAAAGACGAAGCGGAGGAGATCTCGCGCACGCTGACCACGCCGGAAGGCGGCGTGTTCTTGGTGAGGCTGGATTGAGAAACCAAAAGCAAACCCAACCGCAATATCCTTCGCGCAAACAAGAACGCGCTCAGGGTGACAACAAATAAAGAACGCAGGCAGGGATTTTAGCTTAGCCGCTTAGAAGCTCAGCAGCTTAGGAGCTTGTTTCATGGACTGCTTATTCTGTCGCATCATCAAAGGCGAGATTCCATCGAAGAAAGTCTTCGAAGACGCGCACACCTTCGTCTTCGAGGACATCAACCCTCAAGCGCCGACTCATCTCCTCATCGTGCCCAAGAAGCATCTCGCCGGACTGAAGGAAGCTCGTGAAAAAGATGCCGAAATCATCGGTCGATGTCATCTGGTCGCGGCCCAACAGGCGCGCGATCGCGGCATCGAGAATGGATATCGCACTGTCTTCAACGTCGGTCCAGGAGCAGGACAATCGGTCTTCCATCTGCATCTACATTTGTTAGGCGGGCGACCGTTGGGATGGCCGCCGGGATAAAACGCGCTTACATAGATGCAGGCCGCCGTGGCTGGTGTCTACAGACCACTCTGCTCTTGGTTCAGGAGCCTACAATAGGAACAGGCTTGAGGTGGTGCGATGTTGTTCTTGAGGCCTTTTCGTCGTTTTGCTGTTAGCTTGCTTTCGGGTTTGCTCCTCTGTGCCGGCTCAAGTCGCCTGTTGTGCGCGCAAACTGCGCCGCTCGCTACTACATCGCTCGCGAACAGCACCATCCTGGATGTGTTTTCTTATGGCAGCGAAATGCGTAATCCGCTGCAGGCCGACCCCCTGATCGTCGCGCGATTTCTGCGGCCCTGGCTCTTCACGATGGATTGGTCGGCATGGCTGGGCACTTCCGGCAAAAACAAGGCCTTCGGCAGAAGTTTGCCGCAGCCGAAAAACTACACGCTCACTCCCGATCCGTTCAGCTGGACTCTGCCCAGCACCTCGCCCGATGAAGACGACTACGCCTATCTGCCCGATCCCCCGCCCGCTGCGCCGGTGACGACAGCCGAGAAGATGGCGGAGTCGGGAACACCGCATCATGTGCATCCATTACCGGCCAAATATGACATTTCCGAAATTGGGAATCGCGGTATCGGCAATGGGCTCGATTTTTATTCGACCGAAAAGGAAATTGCGCTCGGACGCGAGCTCTCGTTCCAGGTCGAGCAGAGCGCGCGACTGCTGACCGATCCGGTAGTCAACGAATACGTGAATCGCGTGGGACAAACGCTCGTGCGACACTCGGACTGCAAAGTTCCATTCACGATCAAAGTCATCGACGATGACGAAGTGAACGCCTTCGCTCTTCCCGGTGGATTCTTCTACGTGAACACCGGCGCGATTCTTGTCGCCGACGATGAAGCCGAGCTGGCCGGCGTGATGGCGCATGAGATCGCACACGTGTGCGCGCGGCACGCAACGCGCAACGCGACCAAAGCCGAGATCGCGCAGTATGCTACGTTGCCGCTGGTGTTCTTCGCTGGTCCAGTGGCGATGGCCGCACGTGAGCTCTCGGGACTCGCTCTTCCGCTCTCGTATCTTAAGTTCAGCCGCGACGCCGAGCGCGAAGCTGATTTACTTGGCATGCAGTATCAATTCGCTGCCGGATACGATCCTACGGCGTTCGTCGATTTCTTTGAAAAACTCGAAGCGGATGAGAAGACGCAGCACGGCTTCATCGCGCGCGCCTTCTCAACGCATCCGATGACCGCCGACCGCGTGAAGCGCGCCGAAGATGAACTGGAGACCTTGCCCCCACGCGAGAGCTACATCACGGATACCAGCGAGTTCGACCAAGTGCGCGAGCGGCTGGCGCGGCTCACGCGTGGACGAGCGCTCTCGCCCGGCGAGAGGCCGCATCCCACACTGCGGCACAGGCGCCCATAGTAGTTGTACCGCCGTTCGGAATGTTTGTACGAGGGTTCGACGAGCGATGGACGGAGTGGACTTGGTGGACCAAGTAACGCTCCTGTTCACAGGCGGCATAGCGCCGATCTGGGGTTTTCGCTTCGCAGCTTCCTCTATGCCGCGCCTGATTTCTGCGGCACCGGAGCGAGCTTCGTTACGCGCAGCTTCTCGATGCGCCGATCTGTGGATTCGAGCACTTCGAACTTCAGGCCTTCGTACTCGACGCTCTCCCCGGGGAGAGGAATGCGGCCGGCGACTTCGCTCACTAGCCCCGCGACCGTTGTAGCTTCGACGCCGTCCACGCCGCGATCGAATATCTCTGCGAGAACGTCCAGATCCGTGGCGCCTGGTAGGACGTAAGTGCGCTCGCTCTCGCGGATCACGTCGGCACGGCGAACGTGCTCGTCGCCGATTTCGCCGACAATTTCTTCGAGCAGGTCTTCGAGCGTGACCAGTCCGGCGACTCCCCCGTACTCGTCGATGGCGATCACGATCTGAACTTTGTCGCGCTGCATGTCGCGCAGCAGTTCGCTGACCTTTTTCATTTCGGGAACAAACTGGACCGGCCGCATGAGCCGGGATACGGTCTCGGTGCGCGCATCGTCATCGCGAATCTGCAGCAGGTCGTGGGAGAAGACGATGCCCTGAATGTGGTCGAGGTCGGGCTCGTACACGGGAATGCGGGAGTGCGGACTCTGTTGCAATAATTCGGTGAGCTGTTCGACGGTTGTATTGGAGCGAACAGCGATCATGTCGGGCCGCGCAGTCATCACTTCGCGGACAATCTTGTCGCCGAACTCGACGACCGAGTGGATCAGCTCGCGATCGCTCTCTTCGAGAATGCCTTCTTCGGTGCCGGCTTCGAGCAGCGCCTCGACGGCTTCATTCTGCTGCTCGGATTGTTCGGCTTCGTTTTCCTCTGTGAGGGAGGCAACGGAGATGCTGAAGCCAAGCAGAATGGTGATTGGCAACGCCACCCAGATCAAGACTTTCAAGATCGGCAGCAACGATGCCAGCCAGTCTCCGCGCGTGCGAATGAAGCAGACATACGGCAGCAATCGATTGAAGACGATGACGATGAGAACGATGGAAATCGCGGCTTGCACGATTTCGCCGCCGCTCCAGCGTCCGTCATAAAAGGTGGCATAACCAATGAGCAGCGATATCGCCGCCGTAAGCAGTTGGGAAAGCACCTGCATGGAGAGGGCGGTTCGCGCAGGGCTCACGCCCAGTTTGGGCTCTATCCGGTGCTCGAAACTTTCGATGTTTTCCTGAAAGTCGCGCGAGAGGATTTTTCCCTTTTCGGCATAGACACGCTCGATGTAAGAAACGAGTGCCAGCAGCGAACAAAGGACAAGCAGAACGATGATGATCGCGAGGATCATGATTGCCGCCTCGCGCCAGAGCCGTTGTGGTTCCCATTGTGGGCTCGCTCGATCAGGCCGACCGGCAGCTTCAGTTTCTCGCGTAGCAGGCGCTCACGGGCTTGCATCTCGCCAT
>DASTJH010000066.1:0-14949 GCA_035716645.1 Terriglobales bacterium
TGCCCGGCGCTTCTCTTCCGGTGTCCAATTGCGATATCTCCTCATCCGCGTCTCCATTCGCTGTAGACGGGGATATTCTCTCTTGTCTCAACTTGGGGGGTCACTCCATTCCCTGCTAATTCCCTGCAAGTTCCCTGCTCAGCCGAGCTTCTAGCTGCTATCTTCCAGCTACTAGCAACAAACCACAGCAGTTACTTAGAAAATTAGAAATTCCCTGCTAATTCCCTGCTAATTCCCTGGTCGTTTTGCGCAAACCCGCATGAACAGCTGCTTTCTTTGATTTGTGACCCAAAATTCCCTGCAAAATTCCCTGCTAGCAGGGAATTTGGAATTTTGGGAGGCGCCGCAGACGGGAGTTAACCGCGTCGCTCACTGCGCCGGCGGTTGGCCTTCGACGACCTCGACCCCGGGCGGCGGCTGGAAGTGGAAAAGGGAAGAGTTGACGGTTACGTTCTGCTGGATGTCTTGGAACCGGAACTCGGTGGTCGAGCCGTCTAGTTCTTCAATCTGGATGCGGTTGATCTCGCCATCCGGCGTGACCTCGAGCAGCACGCGCTGGACCCGATCTTCCATGCCTTTGGGCACACCTTCCAGCACGATGTCTCCGGCCTGCTTTGGTTGCTCGGGAGAGAGGCGTAAATTCCTGAACTCGCTTTGCAGCTTAGTGTGGCCGAGCAGATAGCGGATCGGCGAGCGGAAGTCGTCGAGCTTCTTGGCAGGCATGCGGCGGACCTGGCGCTCGTCGGGCAGATAGAAGTATGCGGTCTTGCCGTCGACGAGGAAGAGCTTGTTGGTTGGCTGCTCGTATTGCCAGCGCATCTTGCCAGGTTTCTCCAGCCAAAGCTCGCCGGATTCGTTGCGCGAGATTCCCGCGCCGGCGTAGCTCTCGTCAAAATGGGCTCTCAAGGTCTTCATTTGGTTGTAGCGGTGATCGACCTTGGAGGCGATCTTCGCAACATCCGAGTCGGCGAGTGACACGCCACAGGAAACCAAAATCAAAAGCAAAAGCTTTAACACGGAGGCCACAGAGAGGACGGAGGTTCTGCGGCTTTGCTTTAAGACCTCCGTCGTCTTCGTGACCTCCCTGTTAAAAGCTTTTGACTTTTTCATTTCCGGAAATGCTCCAAAATAGCCGCCGCTTGCGCCGGCGTGACAACCGCCGAAAGCGCCGCCGACTCGGCCTCCTTCACCGCTCGCACGCTGCCGAAATGTTCCACTAGTCTCCGTGTGGTCAGAGCGCCGATGCCGGGAATTTCCAGCAGCTCGGAGGCACGATCTCGCATCTGGCGACGCTTGCGGTGGAACGTGACCGCGAAGCGGTGGGACTCGTCGCGAATCATCTGGACCAGGTGCAGAACCGGCGAATGGCGGTCCAGGACAACAGGATCGTCCTCCTGACCGTGCACGTAAATGATCTCCTCGCGCTTGGCGATTGCCGCCAGCGGCTGGTTCGTAATATCGAGCGACTCGAGTGCCTCGGCTGCAGCGTGGAGCTGTCCGATACCGCCGTCGATGAGCACAAGGCTCGGCATCTTTTGTTTTTCGCTGGTCACGCGCTTATAGCGGCGTTCGACAACCTCGCGCATGGAAGCAAAGTCGTCCACACCTTTGACGCTGCGGATGATGAATTTGCGGTAATCGGATTTCTTCATCTGTCCGTCTTCCCAGACGACCATTGAGGCGACGATCTCAGCTCCTTGGATGTGTGAAATATCGAAGCATTCGATGCGCCGCGGCAGATCGGGAAGCGTGAGCGCGTCCGCGAGCGCCTCTTGAATAGCCTGTAGCGACGGCTTCATCACGCGAAAGCGCTGGTCGTAGATCTGATGCGCGTTCTTGGCAGCCAGGTCGATGAGCGAGCGCTTGTCTCCGCGCACAGGAACCAGAATCTCGACTTTCGTTCCGCGTTTTTCCGACAGTAGCTCTTCGAGAGCGGTGCGCTCGCTGAAATCTACTGGGACGAGGATCGCGCGCGGCACGTATTGCTGATCGATGTAGACCTGCTTGAGCAATGCTCCGAAGAATAGCCCAGGATCGAACTCCGGCTGCGACTCATCAGCTCCATGCCCGTTGTTATTCTCGTCTTCGGCGGCCGCCAGGAGCTCGAATTCCGGCAGGTCTTCCCAAAACAGCTCGCGACGATCCAGAATGCGTCCGCCGCGCATGTGGAAGAGGTTCACGGCGAGCATGGCTTTTTCATAATGGAACCCGAAGACGTCCATATCATCGCCCTCGGCGGCGGCGATGCGCTGGCGCTCCATCAGGTCTTCGACGGTGCTGATCAAATCGCGGTACTTGGCCGCTGATTCGTAGTGCTCCTCCTCGGCAGCGCGCGCCATGCGAGCACGCAACGACCGCGCCAGATCGGCCTGCCGTCCTTCCAGAAAGAGCTGCACGTCGCGCACGGCCTCGGCATAAGTATCTGAAGTGGTGAGATCCTGCACGCAAGGTCCGAGGCAACGCTTGATGTAGTACTGCAGGCACGGACGCGGATGAAAGCGCGAGAGGTCCACTTTGCAGGATGGAACCAGGAAGCTGCGATGGATCAAATCGACCGTCCGATGCGCCAGGTTCCCGGGGAAATACGGACCGTAGTAAACACTGCCGTCCTTTTTGAGGCGCCGCGTGACGAAGACCTTGGGAAACCGATCGGCCAGAGTGAGTTTGATGTAAGGGTAAGTCTTGTCGTCGCGGAGCAGGATGTTGAAGCGCGGCTTTTTCTGTTTGATTAGATTATTTTCAAGCGCCAGCGCTTCGCGTTCGTTTTCAACGACGATGTACTCGACGTCGATTGCCTCACGCATTAACGATCCCGTTTTGGCATCCTGTGTTGCCGACTCGAGCAAATACGAACGCACACGCGACCGCAGGCTCTTGGCCTTGCCGACGTAGATCACCTCGCCTTCGACGTTCTTATACAGGTAAACGCCCGGGCTGGCGGGAAGAGTCCGGATTTTTTCTTGGAGATCCAACTAGGGAATTGAGTAATTGCGTAATTTCGAAATTGTGTAATCTGAGGAGAGGGGCCAACCAAGCTCCCCACTATCCATTATCGAGTTAGCGGTAAAATTGCGCTACCGTTGCGGCTAGTACCTCAATTACCAGATTTCGAAATCACGCAATTTCCCAATTTTGGTCGGGGCAACGGTGGACTGGCTTTTCTGGTTCTAAGTATGCGGTCAACTCTGGAGTTGGGAACGCAAAAATGGAGCAAGGCGAAATGAATCAAGGCGATTGGAAGAAAATTGTGATGTACGGCGCGTTTGGCGCGGCCGCTTATTTTTTGCTGAGCGGCAAACGATCGGTCGGCATGGCTACCGCGGGCGTTGGACTGGCGGTGCTGGCAGCGGACAATCCCGAAAAGTTCGAGCAAATCTGGAACCAGGCGCCGGAATATCTGGAACGCGGACACCGCATCGTCAACGGCATTCAAAGCCTGGTCGAGCGGATCAGCGAGCACGCGCAAAGCTGGCAGCAGATGCGCACGCGCATGGGCGAAGTGCAGAACAAGCCCTACTAAAGCTGCTAAGCTGCTGAGCTTCTTAGCTGCTTTCACTCTGGTTTGCTGAGAAGCTTAGAAACTCAGCAGCTAAGAAGCTTGTTCCCTTTACTCGATCCCCAATTTGGTACGCGCAGCCTGGCTTAGCCTCTCAGGCGTCCAAACCGGCGTCCACACGACATTAACCGTCGCCGAGTTCACGCCCGGCAGTTGCTCGATGCGATCCTTCACCTGTTGGCTGATCTGCGTGTGGGCCGGACAGCCGGGCGCCGTCAGCGTCATATCCACGACGACTTCCTGTCGCATCGACGGATCAGCCGGTTCTTCCGGCGTGATCCTCACACGGTAGATCAAGCCCAAATCCACAATGTTGACGGGAATCTCCGGATCGTAACAATCGTGTAACGCCGTAAGAACGTCTTCCTGAGTAACAGCCATGTCTCTAGTGTAAGACCGAATGCGAGTTTGCTCACAGGTGGCGAAATTCCTCGAAGCCGATCTCAGCTTCGGCTTGATTGACTAACAACTTGCTCCCAGGCACGTCCAATGGGAGTACTCATCCATCGATTCGGAGTCAGGCATGCAGGACCTGAAACTCGCTTTCCGCCAATTACGCAAATTTCCAGGCTTTGCGACGACAGTGATCATTACGCTCGCGCTCGGTATAGGAGCCAACACCGCGATTTTCTCTCTCGTTAACGCCATTCTGCTGCACTCGCTGCCGGTCACCGATCCCGCGACTCTGTACCGCATAGGCGATCGTGATGATTGCTGCGTGAATGGCGGCTTTCTGAATGACGATGGAGACTTCGATCTCTTTTCCTATGATTTGTTCCTTCATCTGCGCGACGCTGCGCCTGAGTTCGAGCAGCTTGCGGCCTTCCAATCCGGGCATGAAACCGTAAACGCGCGTCGCGGCTCAGAGCTGGGAAAACCGGAGCGCAGCGAGTATGTAACCGGCAATTACTTCCAAACCTTCGGCGTTGGCGCATATCTCGGTCGCACGCTGCTGCCGACGGACGATGTACCCGGCGCGGCCCCTGCCGTGATGATGAGCTATCAAGCGTGGCAAGCCGACTACGCCAGCGATCCGAAAGTAGTCGGATCGGTGTTTTACATCCAAGCTCATCCTGTGACGATTGTTGGCATAGGGCCTCCCGGATTTTTCGGTGACCGCATCGACAGCGATCCGCCCGCGCTTTGGATTCCGCTCTCGGACGAACCTGTGATCGAAGGGAAAAATACAATACTCCACATTCCCGGATCCAACTGGCTATATGCCATCGGACGACTGAAGCCGGGAACCAGTGTCGCCGCCTTACAAACGAAATTGTCAGTCAGTCTGCGGCAGTGGTTGTCGTCACAGCCTGAATACGTAGAAAACGGCGGACAGACTTTCATTCCGAAGCAGCATGTGGTGCTTGCCCCGGCAGGCGCAGGGGTCGAGAACATGCAACAGGAGACAGCGAGCGGACTGCACCTGCTGGTCGCTATCGCAGCGCTGGTTCTACTGGTCGCCTGCGCGAATGTCGCCAACCTGCTTCTCGCCCGTGGCACCACGCGACGGGCTGAGACCTCGGTCCGGATGGCACTGGGAGCTGCACGGTCGCGGCTCATCCGGCAAATGCTCGTCGAGGCGGTCTTGCTAGGATGCGTCGGCGGCGCGATCGGCCTTGTGATCGCCTATGCCGGAACCCGGACCATTTTGGCGCTGGCTTTTCCCGACGCGAAGTATCTTCCGATTCACGCCAGCCCATCACTTCCCGTTCTGGGATTTGCCTTTGGCGTGTCCCTCCTGACCGGTATTGTCTTTGGAATCGTCCCGGCGTGGATTGCTTCGCATTCCGATCCGGCAGAAGCGTTGCGAGGCGTGAACCGCTCGACCCGAGATCGATCCTCTTTACCGCAAAAGGGTTTGATCGTGTTTCAGGCTGCGCTCTCGCTGGTGCTGCTCGTCAGCGCCGGTTTGCTGACGAAGACACTGCGCAATCTGGAGCACCAGCGTTTCGGAGTGGAAACCGCTGATCGCTATGTAGTCCATCTTGATCCCGCAGGTGCGGGATACACCTCCGAGCGCCTGCCTGCCTTGTACGAACAGATGGAGCACCAATTTGCTGCGATCCCGGGAGTGCAGAGCGTAGGACTCGCGTTGTATAGCCCGCTCGAAGGTAACAACTGGGGAGAAGGCGTGTACATTGCCGGACGACCGGCGCCCGGCCCCGACGCTCACAACGGATCATCCTGGGATCGCGTGAGCCCACAGTTCTTCGAAACCATTGGCCAACCACTCGTTCGAGCCCGCGGATTTACCGATCAGGACACCGCGACTTCACAGATGGTGACTGTCGTGAACCAGGCCTTTGTGAAGAAGTTCTTCCCGCACGAAGATCCTATCGGCCATCACTTCGGCACCTTCGATCAGAAGTACGCCAATAATTATGAGATCGTCGGCGTTGTCGCCGACGCCAAGTACAACGACCCTCACGACCCGTTTCGTCCGATGTATTTTCGTCCGCTTACACAACCGAATACTGAAATTAAGGAACCCGAGGCCATCACCGCAGAATCGCGCTCCCTCTACATCAACTCGATTACACTGCGATTTCGCAGTCAGCCGCAAAATGTCGATGCACTGGTTCGACGCACCTTGGCGAGCATCGACCCCAACTTGACCGTCATTGATCTCAAGTCGCTGGATTATCAAGTCGCCGATAATTTCAACCAGCAGCGGCTGATTGCGCGGCTTACCATGCTCTTCGGACTGCTGGCGCTTGTGCTGGCTTCCGTGGGGCTGTATGGAATCACCGCGTATTCGGTCGCGCTCCGGACCGGAGAAATCGGCGTGCGTATGGCACTAGGAGCTAATCGCCGGGATGTGGTCGGCTTAGTTCTGCGTGGCGCATTTTCCCAAATCGGGATCGGCCTCCTTGTTGGAATTCCGTTGGCATTCCTGGCGGGTCGGTTAATGGCCAGCCAACTCTACGGCGTCAGCGCGTACGATCCATTCAGCGTCGCAATTGCGGCGATTGTGCTCTTTGCTTCCGCTACCATCGCTGGATTCGTCCCAGCTCAACGGGCTGCGACTATCGAACCGATGCAGGCGTTGCGCAGCGAATAATCCGCGGACCTTGCATGCCAAAGCGTTACCAATGGTGACTTTGGTCACATACGTACATCTGGAGTCATTCCCAATCCACAGTAGCGTCCGGCATCATAGGGGTCATGGCTCGGAAGTTTCTGCAGATGTTCTCCGGAAGTTGTCGTCACGAATTTGCCTGGCCCCGCCGTTCGGCGTCGGGTGAGTACTACCAGGTGTGTCTTCGCTGCGGCGAAGAGTATCAGTACGATTGGCAATCGATGACGCGACTGGGGAAGAGGAACGATTCCGCTCAGCCCGTTGCCCCGCCTGCCACTGAGCGGCAGAGTGGTCGCAAGCCGAGTTGGTCGCCTCGTGCTCGTCGTTTGAAGTCTCCCATTCCGGCGCAATTCCGTCCGCAAGGCGAAACCGAGTTTCGTGAAGCGACGATCGAGAACATCAGCCAGTCCGGCTTGTTCGTGCGCGCAGAAAATGCCGCGCAAGAACAGGAAGTGTTGGAGATGATTTTCGAAATGCCAGTAGAAATTTCTGGACAAAAGAACGCGAAAGTGTTGTGCATGGGCAAAGTGGTCCGCATGTCGCCGCAGAAGGACAGTGCCGTGCCGGCCTTTGCGGTCAGCATTCTCGACTATCATTTCCTTCATACGGAAAATCGAAAGAAGAGTGGCGCACAGTCCGCCCGCGCAGCCCACCGATAATCCTTCTCACATATGGTCTATTTCTCAAGGAAGAACTCAGTCATCGGACGAGCGTTAGCCGCGGACCCAATGCTTGGGTCGATCCCCACCCAATAGGCGATCGTGCGTAAAAGGTTTTGGTGCCGATAAAAGCTGGAGCTTCGATATCCATGCTTCACTCCTGGGCCGGCCACAATCATCGCAACGCGGCCGCCGCCGTGGCTTGAATCCGAGTCTTCCGCTTCATCGAACACGATGATGAGCAGTCCTCCTTGTTTAAATTGAGTGCTGGCCAGCAACGGCGCCATATTGCTCCGGAGCCACGCGTCAGCTTGCCCCAGGCTGCCATTGTGAGCGTCGTGATTCAGATTCGGAACTACGAATGAGAAATCCGGGAGTTGATGATTGGCAACATCGCTCTGAAATTGTGAAAACGGAGCCAGATTGTCTCGCTCGTTACTGCTGTTTCTCACATCAGAAAAATACGAAAACGGATTGTGGTGTTCGGAGTAGGCATTCGTGTCGCCTCCTGTGTAACCCGGCCGTGGCAGGTTCTCCGCATAGGACTTCCAACTCTTGCCCGCGGAGATGAGATGGCGGACGAGGTTGTCTGTGTCCACAGTGCCGGTGAAGCTATCGTTGTTGGTTAACACCTGACCCGTAGTCAGCATGAAGTAATTGCCAATGGACGGATGCGTAACTGCGTAATACTGAGCGGCTAATCCGTACTTGTTCGCGAGACTGTTCAGATACGGCATGGCCGAATTTCCGATCACATCGGTGTATCCGTGATTTTCTTCCAAAACCAAAACGACAGGGCCGTGCTGGGCCGGGATTGCTGATGACGGCGGAGTCGGCGGGTTTGGAGCAGGTGTGGGTGGCGGCGCTGGAGTCGGAGTTGGAGCGGGCGCTGTTGGCGTCGGCGTAGGTGAAGAAGGCGGCGGCACTGGATTTGGCGTTGGAGCAGGCGCCGGCGGCGGATTCGGTGCGGGCGTTGGCGGATTCGAGGACGGTGCGCTGGGCGCACCGGTAGGCGACGAACTCGCACTCGGACTGGTAGGAGTCGAGCTTCCTGGAGAAGTCGGCGACGAGTTGAACGCGAGATTTGCCGGTCGCCCAGTTCCACAACCGACGAATAGCGCAGCCGCGGAAACCAGCAAAATGCATGAGTTCGATTTGGGCCATAGGAGTAACGACATAAATGTCTCCAAACGTCGGAACGTGTTCAAGGAAAGGCTAAAAAGGCATCAATTCTGGAGCTATCAGGTGTGAGCCCTATTTTGGCTTTACAGCTTTCGCACTAATCCCAAATCATTAAGTAAGCTGCTAAATCTCGGTCAGCAGTCGACGAGGATGATAGGCTGTTTTAGCCCTGAGCTTCGGCTGTGACGAGCATAGAAGCCGAGAACCTCAGTAGCTAAACAGCTTTCTAGAGGAGGAACCGGATGCCGCAAACCGAACTCCAGCCCGTTCCCGCCGAAGGTCTCACGCAACAGATGGAATTCGAGCTTGCTCTCGAATTCACCCGCATCGTGGAGGAAGCCGCGATCGAGTCGGCCAAGACGATGGGTATGGGAGACCGTCCCAAATCGGATCAAGTCGCGACCGAAGCTATGCGTCGCACGATGGATACCGTGCCGATGCACGGCACGATTGTCATCGGCGAAGGCGAACGTGACAAGGCGCCGATGCTTTATATCGGCGAAAAAGTCGGCGCCAAGATGCACGATGGCATCAAGCTGCCGGAGGTAGACATCGCTGTTGATCCGCTCGAGGGCACGAATCTGTGCGCGACCGGCGCGCCGAATGCGATAACAGTGCTGGCCGCATCCGAACGCGGCGGATTGCTTCACGCTCCCGACTGCTACATGGAAAAGCTCGTGGTTGGGCCTTCCTGCAAAGACGGCATCGATCTTGACGCGCCCGTAAAGTACAACTTGAAGATGATTGCGAAGAGTCTTGATCGTGCTGTGAAAGATCTCGTGATCATCGTGCTCGATCGGCCTCGGCACGAGCAGTTGATTGAAGAGATTCGCACTGCAGGAGCGCGTATCAAGCTCATAGGAGACGGCGATCTTTCGGCGGGAATTGCCGCAGCCGTGCTCGGCACCGGTGTACATGCGGTAATGGGGACGGGTGGCGCGCCGGAAGGCGTAATTACGGCGGCGGCTATGCGATGCCTGAACGGTGAAATCCTGGCGCGCCTCGTCATCGATAAGCCGGAACTCGAACAACGAGTTGCCAAAATGGGAATCAGAGACCTCAAGAGAATTTATCGTGCCGAAGATTTGGCGCCAGGCGAAAACATCGTGTTTGCTGCGACCGGAGTCACGGATGGCTCCCTGCTGCGTGGCGTGCGCTTCTTTGGCGACGGCATTCGCACCCAATCGCTCGTCATGACGCGCAGCACCGGCAAAGTACGATTCATCGATAGTATCCATGTACACAAAGAGCCTGATTTCAAAGTCCGCTTCTAGACTGCCAGTTACCTAATAGAGACGCAGGATCGCGGCGTCTCTGTGTCTATCAAGACCTGTCCGCTGTTCATACTGAATGTCTGAATCCGCCAACAATCGCTCTCAAGCCGCTGCCCAACAACTTCGTCGTGATGGACGCAAAGCCGTCGATTGGATTTCGCAGTACCTCGAGCGTGCGCCATCGCTGCCTGTCCTCTCTTCGGTGGCATCCAACCAGATTCTCGAATCGCTTCCGCCGCACGCTCCTCAAGCAGGCGAGCCGTTGGACGCGATCTTGCGCGACCTGGACGAAAAAATCCTGCCGGGCATCACGCATTGGCAATCGCCGAATTTCTTCGCGTTTTTTCCAGCCAATAGTTCGCCCGCATCGGTGGTCGGTGACCTGCTCTCTTCCGGCCTTGGCGTGCAGGGAATGCTCTGGGCTACCAGTCCAGCCTGCACCGAGCTTGAGATTCGCGTTCTCGACTGGCTGATAGAGATGCTCGATTTGCCAGACTCGTTTTTGTCCACCGGAGCGGGAGGCGGCGTGATCCAGGATTCGAGCTCGAGTGCAAGCCTGTGCGCGGTGCTCGCCGCACGCGAGCGTGCTACAGGTTTTGACTCGAACGAGAACGGGTGCAATCAGCAGCTCACCGCCTATACATCGGCCCATGCTCATTCTTCGATTGAGAAGGACATCAAGATCGCGGGTATCGGACGCAAGAACCTTCGCCTCATCGAAGTCGACGACAATTTCGCGATGAAGCCGGATGCGCTCGCTCGCGCCATTGCCGAAGACAAGCGCGCCGGCCGCATCCCCTGCTTTGTGACGGCGACTGTAGGAACGACTTCGACTCTCGCGATCGATCCGGTGGAGGAAATTGGCCGTGTATGCCGCGAGCACGGCGTCTGGTTGCATGTGGACGCCGCGATGGCCGGCACCGCAGCGCTGTGTGAAGAATTTCGGTCGATCCACAGCGGTCTCGAACTCGCCGATAGCTATTGCTTCGATTGCCATAAATGGATGTTCACGAATTTCGATTGCACGTGCTTCTACGTTCGCGATCGCAAGGCCCTCACCGAATCGCTGGCGATCACGCCGGAGTATCTGCGCAACACAGCATCTTCGAGCGGCTCCGTCATCGATTTCCGCGACTGGCACGTGCCGCTCGGGCGCCGCTTTCGCGCACTCAAACTTTGGTGCGTGATTCGCTCCTATGGAGTCGAAGGCCTGCGCCAGCTCATTCGCGATCACGTGTCCTGGGCTCATCAGTTCGCCGACTGGCTGCGCGCCGATCATCGCTTTGAGATCGTCGCCCCGGTGTCGCTGGATCTTGTCTGCTTCCACCTCCGAGGCGACGATGCCGCCAACGAGCGTCTCTTGCGCAATCTCAATACCTCCGGCCGCCTTTACCTCACTCATACTCGCTTGAACGGCAAGTTCACGCTGCGCTTCTGCGTCGGGCAAACCTACACCGAGGAACAACATGTCCGAAACGCGTGGGAGGAGATTCAACGGCACGCGTCGAAGCTGGCAGCGGTCGCCAGCTAGCTGTTTCACCCGATCGTGCACCGGTACGAAAGTACCGTATCGCCGCCAATATCAACCGACGTTTACGTGATGAGTGCCCTTACTGTTACTTGCAACTAACCGCGTTATCTTTCACGATGACGCAGAGCGTAGCAGGTAATCCAGCCTTGTCCAGTACAGCGATCGTTCAGCGGTCGAAGCTCTCCGGCATAACACCTGCCGGAAAACGCATTTTGTATGTTGCCTATCCACTCGCCACAGTGAGTGACGAGAGTTGCGGCGGCGCCGAGCAGATCCTGTTTATGCTCGAGCGCGAGATCGCGATGCGCCACCATCGCACCACCGTCTCGGCCTGCACCGGATCGCGAGTCACCGGCGAATTGCTGGAGACCGGTTCGGCGGCAACGCAGTTCGAGCAACTGGCAGAACGCGACGATGAACACAACCGCGCGATTCTCAACGCGATTGCCGATCGTGAGCTGAACGGCGCACCTTTTGACTTGCTGCACGATCACAGCGGCCGATTTTGGAACGCCTGCCTCGTCGATGTTCCCGTTTTGGTCACGCTGCACCTCTCGCGCAATAGCTACCCCCCGGAAATGTTCGCGGATATGCCTGAGAACGTTTTCTTCAACTGCGTCTCAGCAAGGGAGACGGAGCAGTTCGCCGATCTCCCTAACATGCTTGGCTTCGTTCGCAATGGAGTACCCCTGGACCGTTTTCCCTTTTCGGGAAACAAAGAAGACTACCTCGTCTGTCTGGGCCGCATCTGTGAGGAAAAGGCCACGCACCTGGCCATGGATGCTGCCGAGCAAGCCGGCGTGCGTTTAATCCTCATGGGCCCGGGCTATCTCTACGCGCGAGACCAGGAGTACTTCGATCAGGAAATCGCGCCTCGATTGGAGCGCAATCCAAGAACGCTCTTTGTTCCGAGCCCATCGTTTGCTACCAAAGTGGAACTGCTGCGCAGCGCGCGCGGATTGCTCATGCCCAGCCAGTTGGAAGAGACCAGCTCGCTGGTCTCAATCGAAGCCATGGCCTGCGGAACACCTGTAATCGCTTTTCGCACCGGGGCGTTGCCCGAAGTTGTTCTCCATGACGAAACTGGCTTCATCGTAGACATGGTTTCCGAAATGGCCGATGCTGTCCGGATGCTCGCTTCCATCGATCCCGCCGTCTGCCGCCGACATGTAGAGATCCATCATTCTGCAGCACGGATGGCCGATGAGTATGAGCTCCTCTATCGAACCATTCTGGAAGGCCCCGGCCAAGCGAACTTGATGGCATCCGGTCGACGACTGACTCCCGATTAAATCCTTGCACCGCTTGTCAAGACTGTTGCACACCGGCAAGCGCCAATACCGTAAACAAAATCCGCTTAAGCCCGAGCGAACGTCCGGCAGGATCAAACCATTCACGCAGTGTGTGAGCACCGCCACCGTTTCCCCCAGCGCCCAATGTGAGCGCCTCAAGTCCCATTGCGATCGGGATGTTGGCGTCGGTAGAGGCGCGTCGAGATTGCGAGGCAATGTTCAGATGCGCATCCACTGAGCGCACAATTTCGAGGATATGTGCGTCAGGGGCAAGTTCGCCGGCGGGACGGTCGCCGATCTTCTTGACCTCGCAAGTGAGCTTGGGCGGCGCGCCCGCCCGGCCGGTTGTGGGAATTTCAGTCTGGATCACACCCTTCAGCTCATCCTCAAGGCGCTGGAGTTCATCGCTCGAAACCGAGCGCAAGTCGATGCTCACGTGTGCCATTTCGGGAATCGAGTTCACCGAAGTGCCTCCGTTGATTACGCCGAAGTTAAACGTCGTTTTAGGCTGCGCGGGCAGAGGTGTCTGGCTGAAACGGGACACAATGCGTGCGAGCGCGACGATCGGATTCGGCTGCCCAAAGTCGCTCCACGAATGTCCGCCGGGACCACGCACCGTGACCTCGAAGCGAAGGCTGCCGAGAGCCTGGCAAATGATCGCATCCGTTCCGCTGCCGTCAAGCACGACGGTGTAGCCAATACGATTTCCCCATGCGGAATTCTGAAAAATGTGACGCATGCCGCGCAGATCGCCTTCACCCTCCTCACCGACGTTGCCGATGAAGACGACATCCGACGCGCAGCGAATCCCGCCTTGTCGCAAAGCGCCGGCGATGGCAATCAACGCCGTGATTCCGGCGGCGTTGTCACTGATCCCTGGTCCGTAGATGCGATCGCGGTCGTCCTGGATCGAAATCTCGGTCTCGACCGGAAAGACGGTATCTAAATGCGCCGATAGCGCTACCACAGGTAGTTCCGAATTGGAACCGGGCCAGGTGGCGATCACGTTGCCGACCTGGTCTATCTCAACATCTTCCAAGCCCATAGACGAGAACTTCTGGCGCAGCCACGCTCCCCGCGCTGCTTCGCCAAACGGCGGCGCCGGGATACTGGCGACTTCGATCTGCGTCTTTCGCAGTTCATTTTCCTGCAGTTGCAGCCAGGAGAATGCCGCGTGCACAACGCGCAAAGATGCGAGTTTTGTAATTTGCTGAGCGATGGCGAGATCGGCTGTGGTGTTCACTGCGTTCATGAGCTAGAGAGTCAGTCCGCCGAAGCTGATGTGGGCTGCGGCCGACCGGGCAAACACTCCATGATCTCCTCGTCGCGCAGTGTGCGGTTCGACTGCTTGGCCTTTTGGTAAATCCGGTCCACAACTACTTCATCAGCAGGCAAGCCCTTGCGCTCCAGCCAGAAGACCACGTTGGACTTGCCGGACATGGGACCAATCTCGATGATCTGCTCCTTCCCAAAATAGTGCGAAGGCACGCCCGAGTAAACAGTGTTAGCCAGTTCGAGATCGTTCTTGCGGAACGCTTTGATGACGGCGGCAGCGTGGACGCCGGTTGCCGTGCGAAACGCATCTTCTCCCATCACGGGATAATTGTTGGGAATCGGAACTCCCGTCGCCCGCGAGACGGTCTCGCAATAGTCTTTGAGGCAGGTTAGGTCTTGGTCCGCCCAGGGCAAGACACCCATGAGCTTTAGATTCACGAGCATCTGGTCCATTTGGGTGTTGCCGACGCGTTCGCCGATGCCAATGGCGCACGCATGAACGCATTCGGCGCCCGCGGCAAGCGCTGCGAGGGAATTGGCGACCGCAAGGCCACGATCGCAGTGTCCGTGCCAGTCGACGCGAATCTGCTCGCCGCTCGGTTTGACGACTTCATCGATGATGAAGTGAATGAGGGCCGCAACGCCGGACGGCGTGACGTGTCCGCAAGTATCGCAGATTACGATCGCGCGCGCTCCGCATTCTATGGCGGTTTTGTAAAGCCGTTGAACCGTTTCGGGATCGCACCGGGTGGTGTCCTCGGTCACGTATGTCACCTCAAGACCGAGCGAGCGAGCATAACGTACGGCGGATTCCGTGGTCTTCAGCAAAAAATCGTCGGTCCAGTCTTCGGCGTAGCGGCGAATCGGACTGGAGCCGATGAAAGTGGCGACTTCGATGGGAATGCCGACCTTCTGTTGAATCTCCGCGACCGGACGGATGTCGTTCTGGTGCGTGCGAGCGGCGCAGTTGCCGCGAATCTTCAACTTGCTGTTAGCGATCTCCTGTGCGAGCCGTTCCACGTCGGCATAGGCTCGCGGACCAGCGCCGGGCAGTCCCAAATCGAGAAAGTTGATGCCCAGCTTCTCCATGAGGTGGAGAAT
>DASTJH010000067.1:0-57870 GCA_035716645.1 Terriglobales bacterium
GCGGAAACATCATTACCTGCCCTGGATGCTCACCGCGAATAAACGCCATGCCCTCTGCGCTCCTACAGCGCATCTTGCCATCATTCCTGCTCCAGCGATAGTGTGAGTTTCGTAACAGCCTCTACCGCGAACGGTACTGAAAGTCAGTAGGCTCTCGCCGCGTAAACACTTGCGCTAATAGCCTCGTATCATCCGAGATAATTCCCGCCACTCCCCGCTCCGCAAATTCCCTCATTCGCTGCTCGCGGTTCACGGTCCAGACGAACGTCTTCTTTCCCGCGCGATGCAGTTCGTCGAGGGTCGTAGAGCTCGCCAAATCCTCGTGCAGCATGACCGCGCTCACCGGGAGCGTCTTCCAGCGGGACAGTTGGCCCGCGTCATCGCAGATGTACCCCAGTGGCAGGCCCTGCACCCTCGCGTATGCGGCTTCGAGCACCTCGGGTACAAACGACGAAATCACGAAGCTATCAGTGCCGGGAGCCTCGGCCAACGCGGCCAGAATCGTACCTAATTCTCCAGCTACCTTCAATTCAATGTCGAGGAATGCGCGGGGCGCGAAACGCCGGATTACCTCATCCGCATAAGGCAGGCTTACTCCACCTGGTCCGCTCAAGTCGGCGAAGGCGCTGGTGAGAATCTCCCGACCCTCGTAGCTGGGATCGTGGCAGACGACTGCCCTGGAATCCCGCGTATAGCGCACGTCGAATTCAAAACCATCGCAGCCGTGTTGCAGGGCCAGATCGAAGGCGGCAAGAGTGTTTTCCGGGGCATACTGTCGGGCGCCACGATGGCCGAGAAGAAGTGGACGATGGTGCGACATGTTCGCGTTTAGAAATTGTAGGGCATGCGAAACCGCCGAACACAGCCAATCCCTAGTTTCTTGTCCTTGCTTCCCACCCCCGACGAGCACTCCGCATCGCACAATCGAAGCCCTTTCTCGGAGTACACGATGACTCATCAAGACGAAATTGAGAACCTAACCAAAATCCTGCGCTACAGCCTCGGGACAACCGCATTTCTCGCCGGCGCCGACAAATTCATGAACCTGCTTACGGATTGGGAGAAGTATCTGTCGCCGGTGGTTGCAAATCGTCTGCCGGTCAGCCCGAAAAACTTTATGCGTGCCATTGGCGTCATCGAGATGCTCGTGGGCGTCGGAATACTCAAAGGACATGAGCGTCCAGTGGGATACATCTGCTCGATTTGGCTGCTGGCCATTACCGCCAACCTACTGACGAAGCCCGAAAACCTCGATGTCGCGGTGCGCGACGCCAACCTTGCCATCGAGGCGTACGCCTTAGCCAAGCTAGCGACACTGAAGCGCTGGTCTCCCGCTTTGGAACTGGGAAAAGAAAAGCTGACGGAAATGGACGAACTGCACCGCGCGTCGTAACCCTATCAACGACGATTTGCCCGGCTTGGTGTTGCCGCTGGAGGGGCTTCGGCGAAGGCGAGAGCCGCGTGCTCGCGTCTCGCGCTATAATGAGACCGCTCCATGTCCCGCCGAGCGAGGCCAATCCGCTTCTTTCTGATCGCGCTCTCGCTGCTTGTATTTTTATTCGCGCTGAGCTCCAAGCTTTCGGTCTATCAGAGCGCGCAGCCTCTTACCGCGAAGAGCACCTCCAAGCTGTGGCTGAATGGCCAGAAGATGGAGGCACAAGCTCCGGTGACAGTCGCACCTCTGCTGTGGAGTCTTGGTCTGTTCCTGTTTGCGCTGTTCGCGGAGCGATCCTCACGCTTTGCCGCTTTCGATCTCCCTACGCCTACCCCAATTAGTTCCTTCGAACTCGAGCGGTTTTTGCGACCACCTCCATTCCTTCGGCTATGAGATTCCCGTTCGATTGCGGTAGACCGCTGCCTGTTTAGCGGCGGACATCCACTTTTCGCCGAAGCGAACGTTCAAAGTAGTTGAGTTCCGTTTCGGTTCTTCGCCCTTGCCATGTGGCAGGTCCGTCCAGACCTGTCGGAGATTTGTCATGAAGTCACACAAGCTCATGCGGCGGAACGATCTTTTCATTGTCCTTGCCGCTTGCGCAATTGCCCTCTCGGGCTGCTCGAGTTCGGCGCCCAGCGGCATTGCCGACCCTCCTCCGGTGGTTGGGGTGGCCTCGGTCGCGCGCAAGAATTTATCGCGCAAGTTGGTGCTGGCTGCGGAGTTTCGCCCCTACCAGGAAGTGGATATCCACGCGAAGGTTGCCGGTTACCTGAAGTCCATTCGCGTCGATATTGGCGACCGCGTGAAGCAAGGTCAGCAGCTTGCGAAGATCGAAGTGCCGGAACTTGCCGATCAGCTCAAGCAGGCGGACGCGGCCATTCGCCAGAGCGAAGCTGAGGTCGAGCGCGCCAAAGACGAGCTTCAGCGTTCCAAATCGGGACACGAGGCAGCCCACCTTGCTTACGCGCGGCTGGCTGCCGTAGTCAAGAGCCGCCCCAATCTAGTGGCGCAGCAGGAGGTGGACGATGCCCTGGGCCGGGACCGCATCGCGGAAGCGCAGGTCTCGGCCGCCCAGGCCGCGGTGGTCGCGGCGCAGGACCACCTGGAAGTCTCGCAGGCAGACCGCAACCGTCTGCAGACGCTCTACAGCTACACGAGCATTACTGCCCCGTTTACCGGCGTAATAACTAGGCGCTATGCCGATCCGGGAGCCATGATTCAGGCGGGCACCGCCTCGCAAACGCAATCGATGCCGGTGGTGAGGCTCTCGCAAAACGATCGTCTGCGGCTCATCATTCCGGTTCCCGAATCCGCCGTTCCCAAAATAAAACTCGGCAGCCTGGTCCAGGTGCAGGTGCCCGCCCTCAAGCGCACCATCGCCGGCAAGGTCGCGCGCTTTGCCGACCGCCTCGATCTCGATACACGCACGATGGAAACCGAGATTGACGTCGGGAATCCCAATTTGGAACTGGTTCCCGGCATGTACGCCGAAGCCGCGATCACGCTCGAAGAGCGCGACAACGTCCTGACGGTTCCGGTGGAAGCCATCGAACGGCACGAAGGCAAACCGGAAGTCTATCTCGTAAATGCGAAACACCAGATTCAAATCGAGCCGGTGGAAACCGGGCTGGAGAATCCCAATGACGTCGAGGTTGTTTCTGGGTTGAGCGATCGCGAGCAGGTCGTCGTCAGCGGGCGAGCGCAGCTGCGGCCCAACGAGACCATACAGCCCAAGCCGATCGAGCTTTCCTCCGCGAAGGGACCTGCGTAGATGCCGCGTCTGGCGATTCGCAATCCCTACTTCATTCTCGTGGTGTGTCTGGTCATCGCGGTAATCGGGGTTACCAGCATCGCGCGCATGCCGGTGGATCTTTTTCCCAAGATCAATATTCCCGAAGTGGTCGTCGCGACGTTTTATAACGGCATGCCTCCGGAGGAGATCGAGACTGAAATCACGGGGCGCTTTGAGCGCTTCTTCACGCTGGGAAGCGGAATCGACCACATTGAATCGCGCTCGCTGCCAGGCGTAAGCATCATCAAGATTTTCTTCCAGCCCGGCACCAACGCCGACTCCGATGTGACCATGATCTCGAACCTGGCAATGGCCAACCTGCGCCGCCTGCCTCCCGGGACTCTGCCCCCGGTGGTGCTGCGCTTTGGCGGCTCCAGCCTGCCGGTGTGCCTGGTCACGCTCAAAGGACAGGGATTGAGCGAGACACGTCTGCGCGACCTTGGCCAGTTCACCGTCAGAAACCAACTTGCTACTGTGCCCGGCGCTTCCGTGCCTCCGCCGTTCGGCGGCAAGTACCGGCAGATCATGATCTACGCCGATCCGATGAAGCTGCAGGCTTATCAGCTCAGCTTGATGGACATCGTGCGCGCCGTTAACGATTCCAATCTGATTCTGCCCGCGGGTGACGCGAAGATTGGGCCTTTCGATTACAACATTTACACCAACAGCCAAATCCAGAACATCGCCGACCTCAATCAGATTCCGCTCAAGACCGTGGGCGAGCGCTCGGTCACGGTGTCGGACGTCGGCAAAGCCGAAGACGCGCACCAGATTCAAACTAACATTGTGCGCGTTGACGGCCAGCGTTCGGTCTATCTTCCTATTTTGAAACAGGGCGGCGACACTAACACGATTGCCGTCGTGGACGGCATCAAGAAAATTACCGGCGATCTTTTCGATATACCCAAGCAATTGATTGCGAAGGTCGCCTTCGATCAATCGCTGTTCGTGAAAGCCGCGATCCAATCGGTCCTGCTGGGAGCGGCGCTCGGGCTGCTGCTCACCTGCTTCATGATCCTGGTCTTCCTCGGCAGCTTGCGCGCTACGGTCGCCGTCTTTCTTTCCGTGCCTTTATCCGCGCTGGCCGCATTCGTGTTTCTGGCTTTTGGCGGCAGTTCGCTGAACAGCATGGTGCTGGCCGGACTGGCTCTGGCGTTTTCTCGGTTGATCTACAACAGCGTAGTCGTGCTGGAGAACATTTTCCGGCATTTGGAAGCGGGAGAGCCGCCTGCCGAAGCGGCGGAAAAAGGCGCCAATGAGGTGGCGCTGCCGGTGCTGTCGGCGACTCTGGCTTCCGCCGTCATTTTCTTTCCAGTCACATTCCTCTATGGGGTGAGCCGGTTTCTTTTCTCTGCCCTCGCCATCGCCGTGGTGCTCTCTTTGGCGGCTTCCTATGTTCTGGCATTGATGGTGGTCCCGCTGTTCTGCGCCAAGTTTCTGGATGGCCGAGGTCCGGCTTCGATCGCCGTTCCGATTCGGGAAGACCATGAAGTCAAAGCAAGCGGCCGGCGCCCGGCCTTCCATTGGGCGGCGCGCTTCAATTCTTCCTTCCAGCGGAGCTTCACCCGGGCCACCTGGAGATATGAGCAAGGCTTGCGCGCCACATTGCGGCGGCCCAAGCGGCTGCTGATCGGCGCGCTCGCACTCTTCACACTCAGTCTGGCACTTTATCCGTTCATCGGACTGGCTTTCTTTCCCCGCACCGACGCCGGGCAGTTTCTTATTAACGTGAAAGCGCCTTCCGGCACCCGTATCGAAGATATGGAAGGACTTGTGGCGCAGGTGGAAGCCACGGTCCGCAACATGGTGAAACGTTCCGATTTGGGAATGATCGTTTCCAATATCGGCGTGACCCCGGGATTTTCTTCGATTTACACCAGCAATTCGGGCTCGCACACGGCTACGGTGCAAGTCAGCCTCAACGAGCGCCATCATACCGGCAGCTACGAATACATGGACCGCGTGCGCAACCGCATCGCCGCCGATCTTCCCCAACTGAGCACCTTCTTCCAATCCGGAGGTCTGCAGGATTCGGTGCTGAACATGGGATTGCCCGCGCCGATCGATGTGCAGGTCAGCGGCAACAGCCTGGAACAAATCTACGGGACAGCGTTGAAACTGGCAGCTCAGATCCGAAAAGTTTCCGGCGTGCGCGATGCGTATATTCCGCAAGACCTCGACTACCCCGCGCTGCGCCTGAAGATCGATCGCCAGCACGCCAGCGAACTGGGGCTGACGCAAAAAGAAGTCGTGGACAACGTGATCACGGCGCTCACCTCGAACGGCATGATCGCCCCCAGCTACTGGATCGATCCCAAAAGCGGAAACGATTACATGCTGACCGTGCAGTATCCCGAGTCGGCCATCAAGAGCATCGATGACTTGCGCGGCATTCCTTTGAAGACTCACGGCAGTCGCGACATGACCACCCTCGACAGCGTCAGCGATGTAAGCCGGCTGCAATCACCGACTGAAGTGGATCATTATCAGATCCAGCGCGTGGTGGACATCTACGTTTCTCCGTCTGGCGAAGACCTCGGCCATGTGTCCACGGCGATTTCCTCGCTAATCGAAAAAGCGAAAGTTCCTTCCGGCGTGCGCGTGCAATTGCGCGGCATGGTCAAGGCGATGTACGCATCGTTTTCCAGCTTTGGCCTGGGGCTGGTTTTAGCGGTTGTGCTGCTGTATCTCGTCCTGGTGCCGCTCTTTCGGTCTTTTGTCGATCCGGCCTTGATTCTGCTTTCCGTGCCTCTGGGCATCAGCGGCGCTTTTCTCGCTTTATGGATCACCGGAGCGACGCTGAACGTGATGTCGCTCATGGGCCTGGTCATGCTCGTGGGCATTGCCGTATCCAACAGCATTCTGATGGTGGAGTACACGCGGCAGCAGATGGAGCAAGGATCGGCGTTGCTTGAGTCAGTCGTGAGCGGCTGCCTGGTGCGGCTGCGCCCCGTGCTGATGACCTCGCTGGCGACGATCATTGGGCTGATTCCGATGGCGCTCAAACTCGGAACCGGCGGCGAGTCCTACGCGCCTCTGGCGATCGTGATCATCGGTGGCTTGATCTTCTCGTTCGCCGCGACTCTGTTTGTCGTGCCGGCCGCCTATTTCGCTCTTTACCAGCGCAGCGTCCGCGCGACCGGCGTGTCGATTCCGCAAATCGAATTTGAGGGAGCCGACTAATGGCGCGGTTCTCCATTCGCAGTCCTTATCTGATCGCTATCGCTTGCCTGCTCGTGCTGGTCGTTGGGGTGACCAGCCTCGCGCGCATGCCGGTCGATCTATTTCCCACGATCAATATTCCCGAAGTGGTCGTGGCGACCTTTTACAACGGCATGCCGCCCGAAGAGATCGAGACGGAGATTACCGGGCGGTTCGAACGCTTTTTCACTTTGGGAAGCGGGATCGACCATATCGAATCGCGTTCGCTGCCCGGCGTGAGCATCATCAAAATCTTCTTTCAGCCGGGCACCAACGCCGATTCCGACGTGACCATGATCTCCAATCTGGCGATGGCCAACCTGCGCCGCTTGCCTAAAGGAACGCTGCCGCCGGTAGTCATGAAATTTGACGCGTCCAGCCTGCCGGTTTGCCTGATCACGCTCAAAGGTGAAGGCATGACCGAGACGGCGCTGCGCGACATCGGTCAATTTGTCATTCGCAATCAGTTAGCCACCGTGCCGGGGGCCTCGGTACCCCCGCCGTTTGGCGGCAAGTACCGGCAGATCATGGTGTACGTCGATCCGCTGAAGCTCAGCGCCAGCCAGCTCAGCTTGATGGACGTGGTCCGCGCGGTAAACACTTCCAACCTGATTCTGCCCGCGGGCGACGCCAAAATTGGCCCACTCGATTACAACATCTACACCAATAGCCAGCTCTCCAGCGTGGCCGCCATCAACGATTTGCCGTTGAAGACGGTAAACGGCTCCACGGTAACGGTGGGCGACATTGGCGAGGCGCGAGATGCCGCGCAGATTCAAACCAACATCGTCCGCGTGGATGGCGAGCGCTCCGTCTATCTTCCCGTTTTGAAACAGGGAGGCGACACCAACACGATCGCCGTCGTGGACGGCATCAAGCGTGTCGTTTCGCATCTGTTCGGAATTCCTTCCAACCTGGTCACGCGAGTCGTCTTCGATCAGTCGGTCTTCGTCAAGCGGGCGATTGAGACGTTGTTGCACGAAGGCGGCATCGGACTGTTTCTTACCTGCCTCATGGTCTTGCTCTTTCTCGGGAGCTTGCGCGCTACAGTGGCGGTCTCGCTTTCCGTTCCGCTCTCCGCGCTGGCGGCGCTGATCGCGCTCTACTTCGGAGGCAGTTCGATCAACACCATGGTGCTCGCCGGACTGGCTCTCGCCTTTTCTCGCCTGATCGACAACTCCGTAATCGTGCTGGAAAACATCTTTCGCCATATCGAGATGGGAGAATCGCCGAAAGTCGCGGCGGAAAAGGGAGGCGATGAGGTCTCGCTGGCCGTTCTGGCCGCGACGCTGACTACGGCGGTCGTCTTCTTTCCGGTGACCTTTCTCTATGGAGTCGGACGATATCTCTTTTCCGCGCTGGCGCTGGCGGTAGTGCTTTCGCTCTTTGCTTCGTATTTCGTAGCGATGACCGTGGTGCCGTTGTTCTGCGCCAAGCTGATTAAGGGCCACGCCTCAAGCGACGGCCACGAGACGAAACCAGCGGATTCCGAAGATGTTCATTCTGAAACCGGAGGATGGCTCAACCACCTGAGCTCCGGTTTCGACGCTCGCTTTCAAGCCATGTTGGGTCATTATGACCGACTGGTGAACGCGAGCCTGAAACGTCCGCGCACGGTGGTAATCGCGATTACGGCGGCAGTTCTTGCCAGCCTTTTGCTCTTTCCTTTTTTGGGCATAGCTTTTTTCCCGAGGACCGATGCCGGGCAATTCGAAATCAATCTGAAAGCAGCCTCCGGAAGCAGAATCGAAGTCACCAACCACGACGTGGCTCAGGTAGAGAAGCTGATCCGCGAAGTAGTAAGCCCGCAGGATTTAAAGCTGATCGTCTCCAACGCCGGAGTGATTCCCGGATTCTCGTCGATCTACACCAGCAATTCCGGCCCGCACACCGCCACCGTGCTGGTGGCCCTGAATGAAGGTCACAAGATCGGCAGTTATGAGTACATGGACCGGGTACGGCGCAGGGTTCGCGAAGAGATGCCGCAGATCAGCGCGTATTTCCAGTCGGGCGGACTGCAGGATGCCGTGCTGAATCAAGGACTGCCCGCTCCGATCGACGTGCAAGTGAGCGGCTCGGATCTGGATGCGAGTTACGGCGCGACCACGCAAATCGCGGCGCAAATCCGGCGGTTCCCCGGAATCAGCGACGTTTTTGTTCCGCAAGACCTGGATTATCCGGCGCTGAAGCTCGGCATCGATCGCATTCGCGCCGCTGAGCTTGGCCTGAGCCAGCGCGAGGTGGTGGACAACGTCATCACCGCTCTCACCTCGAACGGCATGATCGCGCCCAGCTACTGGATCGATCCCAAAACGGGAAACGATTACATGCTGACCGTACAGTATCCGGAAAAATCGGTGAACGCTTTGACCGATTTGGGACAAATCCCGCTGCACGCCCACGGCTGGATGCAGCCGGTGCAGTTGTCTTCGGTAGCTTCCATGACGCCGGTAAGCTCTCCGACGGAAATCGATCACTATCAGATTCAGCGCGTTTTTGATGTTTATGTGAATCCTTCCGGAGAAGATTTGGGCAGGGTCGCAGCCGCTATCGACAAGATCATTCGCGCGCAGGCCTTGCCTCCCGGCGTGCGCGTGAACCTGCGCGGGATGGTGCAGGGAATGCGCGCCTCGTTCAGCAGTTTCGGGCTCGGCCTGCTGCTCTCGCTGGTGCTCCTTTACCTGATTCTAGTGGCGCAGTTCCGCTCGTTTGTCGATCCGCTGCTGATCCTCTTAGCGGTTCCGACGGGCGTGACCGGCGTGCTGATCATGCTGTTCCTGACCGGAACCACGCTGAATGTGCAGTCGCTGATGGGCGTCATCATGATGGTGGGCATCGTCGTTTCCAACAGCATTCTGATTGTGGAATTCGCTCACCGCCTGGAAGCCGACGGACGATCGGTGGATGAAGCCATTGTGACCTCCTGCCGCATACGCCTGCGTCCGATTTTGATGACGTCATTGGCTACGGTCATCGGCATGATCCCGCTGGCGCTGAAGCTAGGCACCGGCAGCGAAGCCTACGCTCCGCTGGCCCGCGCGATTATCGGAGGCCTGATCGTCTCGGTCCTGCTCACAGTGTTTCTGGTGCCCGCCGCCTACTTGCTGGTGTATCGCGGGAAGCAGGCGCCGACGCAGGTGGCAGCTTGATATTCCGGGTCGCCCAGTTTGTTAATTACCATCCCGAGTGCTTGACCTTGCTTTTTAGGCGAGCTATGAGGCCAATGAACAGTTCACCATCGCATTCTGAAAAATACCGAACAGGAACTCGTGGCAGCGCCGAAGGCGCGACATTCTTTAGCCCAGCCCGTGAGGGCTGGGTAAGGTTGCCCCAGAATCCCGAGCGCCGGAGGCGCGGCACCCATGGCTCGAGCCGAAATGCCGCCCCTTCGGGACTCGGACTTCCTGCACTTGCCTACCCAGGCCTCACGGCCTGGGCTAAAGAATTCCGGCCTATGGCCTCTTCGGGGCGAAATCCCCGCCTGTCTGCCACCAGCCATTTCATTTTGTTTCTCGTCCTCAGCGTCTCGCTAGCAGCCTTCGCCGCGCTGCCCGACGCGCCCACGCCGCAAAACATTCCATCGGCGCCTCCGCCGCCCGGCACGGGAGTGCTGCGCCTGACGCTCGCCCAAGCCGAGCAGTTGGCGTTCAAGAATAATCCCCAGATCACCGTGAGCAAGCTGCTCACGCTGGCTGAGCATCAAGTCGTTCGCGAAACGCGAGCAACCGAACTGCCAACGGCAACCGGCAGCATTACCGCTGTCGATGCCCATAATGGAACGCGCATTACGGCCGGCGTGCTGAACAATCCTTCGGTCTTTGAGCGTGCCGGCGCGGGCGTGACTGTCGGCCAGCTGATCACTGACTTCGGCCGCACGCGCAACCTGGTCGCCAGCTCCAAGTTCCGAGAGCAGGCGCAGCAGCAAACTCAGGAGGCGACTGCGTACGACGTCCTCTTGACGACTGATCAGAGTTTTTATGCGGCGCTGGAAGCGCAAGCCCAACTCGTCGTCGCCCAACAGACGGTCAATGCGCGGCAGACCACTGTGGATCAGGTGCAGGCGCTCACGCAGGCCAAGTTGAAATCCGATCTCGATCTCAGCTTTGCCAACGTGAACCTCGCGCAAGCCAAGCTGCTGCTGCTCGATGCCCAAGACAAGAAAGACGCCGCCTTCGCCAACCTCAACGCGATTCTCGGATTCGAGAAGAACACCACCTATCTGTTGATCGATGAGAGCGACAACACGCCTGCGCGTCCCCCGGCCAATGGCGAGGACTTGGTCACGCAGGCGCTCCGCTCACGTCCCGACCTAATCGCGCTGGACGACCAATGGCAGGCCGCGCAGCGCTTCAGCCGTGCCGAGCGCGACCTGAATCGTCCGGCCATCAGCGCGCTCGGCGCAGTTGGCGGTACACCCGTGCGCGCCGATCAGATCAGCACGCCCTGGTATGGAGCGGTAGGCGTAAACCTCAGTGTGCCGGTTTTCAACGGGTTTCTCTTCTCGGCGCGCGCGAACGAAGCAGCTTATCGTTCGTCTGCCCTGGAGCAGCAGGTGCGCGATCTGCGCGACCGCATCGCGCGCGACGTGCGCACTACGTGGCTGCAGGCCAATACGGCCTACCAGCGGCTGAGCGTAACCGCGCAGCTCCTGCAGGAGGCGAGCCTTGCGCTCGATCTGGCCCAAACCCGCTACAAACTTGGCCTGTCCTCCATCGTGGAGCTCAGCCAGGCGCAGCTCCAGCAGACCGCTGCCCAAATCGGGAACGCCAATGCCCGCTATGACTATCTGGCTACCCTCGCCGCGCTGAATTACCAACTGGGAAGATAAACTAGCTCGGAAGCCGCGAAGCCCCGGAGCCGCGAAGCTCGGTTTTGCTTCGGGCGACGGTCAGTCTGCGCCGGAAGATTTGGCTGGGGAGAGGACACGATCACTCGTGCGAAATCTTAGGCCCGAAAAGATCCCAAGCTCCGCAGCTTCGGGGCTTCGCAGCTTCGAGGCTGTTTGCCCATGAACACTTACGAATTCACCGCGCTGGTCTGGCTGGGAGCGACGGTTGCCGGTTTTCTTGGCGCGCTAACCGGGTTGGGCGGCGGTGTGGTCATCGTTCCCCTTTTGGCACTCGGATTCGGCGTCGATATCCGGTATGCGATAGGCGCGTCGCTCGTGTCCGTGATCGCAACCTCGTCCGGCGCAGCGGCTGCGTACGTGAAGGAAGGCTTCACCAACGTCCGCATTGGGATGTTCCTCGAGATCGCTACCACGCTGGGTGCGCTGCTCGGGGCCATGCTCGCGACCATCGTCTCGACCAGCGCAATTGCGATCATCTTCGGATTCGTGCTGCTGTACTCGGCGATTCTGTCGCGCAAGAGCAAGCCGCAGGCGCAACAGGCCGACCAGCGCCCTGACAAGCTCGGCACGCTGCTTCGGATGAGCGGCACTTACCCAACCGCGAACGGAGAGGTCAGCTACAACGTGCATCGAGTCCCGCTGGGATTCGGATTGATGCTCGGCGCCGGCACGCTCTCCGGCCTGCTTGGGATCGGGTCGGGAGCGGTCAAAGTGCTGGCGCTGGATCTGGCGATGAGAATCCCGTTCAAAGTTTCGACGACGACCAGCAACTTCATGATTGGCGTGACTGCGGCTGCGAGTGCGGGCGTGTATCTGAGCCGAGGCTACATCGATCCTGGACTGGCGATGCCCGTGATGATCGGCGTGCTCACGGGCTCCATGTTGGGAGCGCGGCTTCTAGTTCGCGCGAAGACCAAGGTGCTGCGGCTCGTCTTTGCCGGCGTGATCGCCGCACTGGGCGTTGAAATGATCTTCAATGGCTTCACCGGGAGAATCTGATGAAACCGGGCACATGGAGCGACGAACAACTCGAAACCATTATGGGAAATCTGCTGCGGATAGGCGTGCTCACCGCGGCGGCCGTCGTCCTCATCGGCGCAGGATTGTTTTTGGCACAACATGGACGCGCTCATCCCGATTATCACCGCTTCCAAAGTGAGCCCGCCGAGCTGAAGAGCCTGCCCGGCATCGGAGCCGAAGTCGCTAGCGGACATAGCCAGGGAATCATCCAGTTGGGTTTAATCCTGCTGATCGCCACACCTATCATGCGGGTTATCTTTGCCGTGATCGGCTTCGGTTTTGAGCGCGATTACCTGTACACCGTGGTCTCGCTGATCGTTTTGGCCGTGCTGCTCTATAGCCTCTTAGGGCATGCAATGTAGGGCGAGAGCTTTCAGCTCCCAGCTACCAGCTACCAGCTACTAGCCTTTGCAACCTTGCAGCATGAACGAATTACCGACATCATTGGCGACTCGAGCAACCGACAGCTCCGAGAATCTCACGTATTCGCATCTGTGCTTTGCTGATCGCGGTAGCTGAAAGCTGGTGGCTGGAAGCTGGTAGCTGGAAGCTGGTCGCTGGAAGCTGACAACTCCCGACGGAGCTGCTCCTTCTAAGTGACGATGGAGGAGTGTTTCTTATGACCTCCGTGCGGCAAGGGTTATCTGTTGCATTATTGGTTCTTGGGTTAACAGGCATTTTAGTATTGGCCGGGTGCCAAGGCTTGACCGCGCCAGCGCCGCCGCCTGCGCAGAATTTGGCCGGAGGCCCAACTCCGACACCTACGCCTCCGCCACAACCACCTCCGACACCCCCGCCGCAACCGCCCCCTACACCTCCGCCGCAACCGCCTCCACCTTCGCCGACGCGCTTGCAGCATGTAATCGTGGTGATCATGCAAAACAACAGCTTCGATCATTTGTTTGGCATGTTTCCTCCGGCGAATGGCAACACTGTGAATGGACTGAACCCAAACGATCCCGGCTACGTCCAAACCGACAAAGCCGGCGCTGCTGTTTCCCCGTTCTTGTTCGTTGGACTGACGCCCAATTTTCCCGAAGGTTGGGATAATTACCGCCTCGATTGGGATAACGGTCTCATGGACAAGTTCGCATGGAATGGCGGGGACGCTGCTATGGGCTATTTCGATAACAGCACCCAAGGCATGAGCACACTCTGGAATTGGGCGAACCAGTATGCACTGGCGGACAATTATTTCAGCTCCAGCTTCGGCGAAGCGCCCACCAACCAGCTCTACATGGTTGCCGCGCAGGACCTGGATCGTACGTATTCCGTACAGCCTTACTACGATGCGTGCAAGTCCGATACGGACGCTAAGCCTTACGAGTTTCCCAACTTGGGAGAGCAGATGACGCAAGCCGGCATCTCGTGGGCTGTGTATCAGGAAAACTTCAAGGATTGTTCCCAGGCGAATCCGGAGCACAATCCATTCCTTTACCTCACGAATACCTATAATGCGCCGAACCTGCAGGACTACACGAACTTTGCCCCAGCACTCCAAGATGGAACGCTGCCGGCGGTTTCGTTCGTGATCCCCAATTCGGCGCATGACCTGCATCCTGGATTCGACGAGCCCGTGCAGACCGGCGTCACCTTCCTGGAGAATCTTGTCCAGGCCGTGAAAAGTTCATCTGCGTGGCCGAGCACCGCCATCGTCATCACCTTCGATACGGCAGGCGGGTGGTACGACCATGTGCCGCCGCCTTCGGTGGATGACCAGGGACTCGGCTTCCGGGTGCCCACGATCGTGATCTCGCAATATGCGAAGCAAGGCTACGTCTCCCATGTGCAGATGGATGATGTTTCCATCCTGAATTTCATCCAGTGGAACTGGAATTTGCCGAAACTGAGCGAGGTGGAAGCCCGCCAGAAGCAATCCAACAACATGCTGGATATGTTCCAGGGCTTGCAGTAGTCGAGTAGACGCTGTGGACTCTGCGTGGACTGAATGGACTCAGGGGACTGAGACCGATCCCGGGCTGTATTTGCTGCAACGATTCCGGCTGCGCACCGTCTAAAATGAGACAAGTCCCTCATGGCTGACGCGCATCAGGAAGAAGAAGTCTTAGGCAAGGCATACGACAGCCGCCTGATGAAGCGGCTGCTCAAGTATCTCGCCCCCTACAAATGGCAGACGCTCCTGGCCTTGTTCGCGATTCTGATCAAAGCCTGTTGCGACGTTCTCGGCCCCTACCTCACCAAGGTCGCCATCGATAAATACCTTGGCAGCTCGCGCGCTGGCGCCGTCCACCCATTTCTGGATTCCTGGCTGAGCAAGACTCCGCTGGTCGGCATTGCTCAGATTGCGGCAATCTATGTTGCCCTGCTGATGATCGCCTTCTGCATGGAATTTATTCAGACGTACTCCATGCTGTGGGTCGGACAAAAAGCCATGTTCGACATGCGCAGCCAGATCTTCACTCATTTACAGCGGCTGCATGTCGGGTTTTTCGATCGCAATCCAGTCGGACGCCTGGTGACGCGCACCACTACCGACGTCGATGCGGTGAACGAAATGTTCACTTCCGGGGTCGTCTCGATTTTCGAGGACGTATTCGTGCTCTCGGGAATCGTCATCATCATGCTCTGGATTTCTTGGCCCGCTTGGTGGCTGGCCATGGTCACTTTTTCGGTTCTGCCCTTCATTTTTTGGGCGACGATGATCTTTCGCCGCAAAGTGCGCGAATCCTACCGGCGCATTCGCGTGGCAATCGCCCGCATCAATGCATATCTTCAGGAACATGTGAGCGGTATGGTCGTGCTGCAACTATTCAATCGCGAAGCGCGCGCCTTCGACAGCTTCTCGGAAGTGAACGCGCTACATATGGATGCGTTTAAGGATGCGATCCTCGCATATTCCATCTATTACCCGATCGTGGAAATTCTTTCGGCCGTCGCCATTGCCAGCGTGATCTGGTTTGGCGGCGGACAGGCTATTCGCAACGCCGCTCTGCTCGGCACTATCGTCGCCTTCATTCAGTATGCGCAGCGCTTCTTCCGTCCGATTCAGGACTTGAGCGAAAAGTACAACATCCTGCAATCGGCGATGGCATCGAGTGAGCGCATTTTCAAACTGCTTGACGCGCAGGTCGAAATCGCGAATCCACCGGTGCCTCGCCACGTCGAAGGTCCGGGAGGCATCGAATTCCAGCACGTCTGGTTTGCTTACAACCGCGTGCAGGCCAAGAAGCACGAGAGCAACGGACATCCCTCCCAAGACGATGGCGTCGCGGCCGAGCCGGAATGGGTGCTGCGGGATGTTTCGTTCACGATCGAACCCGGAGAGACCGTAGCCATCGTCGGCCACACCGGCGCGGGCAAAACCACAATTATCTCGCTGCTCCTGCGTTTTTACGACATTCAGCGTGGCTCGATCAAAATCGATGGCGTCGATCTGCGCGAGATGGATTTGGGGGAACTGCGCAGGCGATACGGCGTCGTGCTGCAGGATCCGTTCTTGTTTTCTGGCACGATTTCTGACAATGTTCGGTTGGGTTCAAAGTGGGTGACGCCCGAGATGGTCGCCAAAGCAACGGACGACGTGAACATCGGCGAGTTCATTCGCCATCTGCCGCAAGGTTTTGACGAGCCGGTGCGCGAGCGCGGCAGCACGCTTTCGACTGGGCAGAAGCAGTTGATCTCTTTCGCCCGCGCGCTGGCGCATCAGCCGAAGATCCTGATTTTGGACGAAGCCACATCGAGCGTAGATACCGAAACGGAACTGCGCGTCCGCGATGCACTCACGAACATGGTCGAAGGACGAACTTCGATCATCATCGCGCACCGCCTCTCGACCGTGCAGCGCGCCGACAAAATCATCGTCATGCACAAGGCCCAACTCCGCGAAATGGGCTCGCACCAGGAGCTGCTCGCGCAGCGCGGTATTTACTGGAAGCTCTACCAACTCCAGTACAAAGACCAGGAACTCGCGGCAGAGATGCGTCCGGGCACGCTGATAGGCGGCGACGATTAATGCACTGATGCCGTGTTTCTCCTAAAATAGTCTTAGCACGTCAGCTCTGAAAAATCTCCGGGAGGCACCCGTGAATCGAGTTTGCCTTGCAGTTTTAACTTTGGCGCTGCTGTCCGGCGGCGCGGCCGCACAGGCCTTCTCTCCTGGCGCGCCGGCTTCTAAAGACAAGAACGCGGTCCAGACGCGCAATCTCGTCGGCCAAGTGCTCGATCAGCAGGATGCTCCGATAACTGAGGCGATCGTCTATCTGAAGAACACGAAGACGCTCACCATCAAGAGCTTCATTACGCAGAAAGATGGTGCCTACCGCTTCCACGGCCTCTCTCCGGAAATCGATTACGAGATCTACGCTGCGTATCATGGGCAAAAGAGCTCCACGAAGACTTTGAGCTCTTTCGATACGCGCCAGAACGTCACGATGAATTTGCGGATTGAAGGAAAGTAAACCCACCCGGTACAGACGCGGCACTGCTGCGGCTTTACAGAATGCAGCCTTCAAAAGTGCGATAGCTTCTATCTCACCGCTTGCCCGCGCGCCTTCGGTTGGCGGCTGGGGTTCCGGCCCACTACCAGCGACTCCTCCGACAACTCACGCCGATAGCGCGTCACGATCGCGAGACAGATACAGAAGGCCAGCATGGTGAGGATTCCTGCGCCGCCCCAGAAGATGAGTCCGTGGACGATCTCCGGTGTCGCCTCCGCATCTTTCTGCGCTTGAGCTACGACAAAGACCATCCCTAGCGACGAGACGCAAAACGCGAAGAGACAGATGAAAACGGGAATACGAGTATGGAAAAACCGACGAATCATAATGGGTTAGCAATTAGCAATTGCCGAAATCCAGAATTCCGCTGAGCCGGACCGATTTGCTAGCAGCTAATCGCTAGTTGCTGCCTCTACTCCGACGTAAAGTAATCCACCGCAACCGGCGATTCGAACAACGAGTAATCGCGCGTAACGACGGTAATGCCGCTGTCGGTCACAAAGTAATTTCTGCGATCTTCTTCCGGATCATACCCGATCACGCTGCCTTCCGGAATGTGCACGTCGCGATCTACGATCGCGCGCCGAATCCGGCAATGCCGTCCGATATTCACGTGCGAAAAAATAATGCACGACTCCACTTCGGCGTACGAGTTCACGCGCACGTCCGGTGAGATCACACTCTTGCGCACCGTGCTGCCGGAGATAATGCACCCTGATGAAACTACCGAGTCCACGGCCATGCCCGTGCGCCCCGGCTCGCTGAAGACGAACTTCGCCGGCGGATACTGCCGCTGATGCGTGCGGATCGGCCATGCCTTGTCGTACAAGTTGAAGACGGGCGAAACTGTCGCCACGTCCATGTTGGCCTCAAAATAGGCGTCGAGCGTTCCTACGTCGCGCCAATAAAGCGCCTCTTTCTTGTTCTCGTCGATAAAGTTGAAGGCGAAGACGCGGTATTCCTCGAGGATCTTCGGCAGAATGTCATGCCCGAAGTCGTGCGACGACTCTGGATCCTCGGCATCTTTGAGCAGCGCGGGCAAGAGCACGTCGGTGTTGAACAGATACACGCCCATCGAGCCGGAGCACATGTTGCCGTTGAATGGCGAACGCAGCTGCGTGCTCTGCGGCTTTTCTTCGAATCCAATCACGCGGCTGTCGCGATCGATGTCCACCACCCCAAAACGAGAAGATTCTGATGGGTCAATCTGAATCGTCGCCAGCGTCACATCGGCGGCGGCGTGCAAATGCTGTTCCATCATCAGCCCGTAATTCATCTTGTAGATATGATCGCCGGAGAGGACGAGCACGTACTTAGGTTGCTCGCTGCCGATCGAATAAATGTTCTGGTACACCGCGTCGGCGGTACCCATGTACCAGTTGTCGCTCACGCGCTTCATCGGCGGGAGAATCTCGATGAACTCGCCCAGTTCGCTGGCCACGATCGTGCCCCAGCCTTCGCGGATGTGGCGGTTCAGCGACAGCGCTTTGTACTGCGTAAGGATGTAAACCTTGCGCAGGTCGGAGTTGATGCAGTTCGAGAGTGTGATGTCGATGATGCGGTAGTTGCCGCCAAAGGTGACCGCCGGCTTGGCCCGGTCGCGCGTTAGGGGAAACAGGCGCTCACCCGCGCCGCCGGCCAGTAAGACTCCCAGTGTGTCCTTCATGATGCAGCAATCATCAATTAGCGATTAGCAACTAGCGAAACCTTGGCTCTCGGTGAGGTCGAAAGACTGGCCCCGTCATGAGAAGGCTTGAATTTCACTTGGATTGCTTGAAACAGAGGGACCCAAGAGGGATCCCAAAACAAACGATGATAGCAGGAACCAGCCGGACGGGTTTCGCTGGTTGCTAATCGCTAATTGCTAGTTGCTGCTTTACGCTGCCCGCCCCTTATCGTCAACCGTGATGCGCAACGACTTCAGAAAACGGAGATCCTGGGCGCTGATCTTGAGCTCGGGTTGAGCGTCGCTGGAGCCTTTGCGGCTGCTGCGGACGAGTTCGGGCTTACTTTGTTCTTCTTCGCGTCGATTGAAACCGACTGTCGCCTCGAGGACCAGAAACACGTCGTACCCTTCGCCTTTGATTCTGCCGATCACTTCCGCAATCGGCTCGGCTTCGGAGAGCGATTCGTTGATCGCCTCTCCGAGCTCCTTCATCAGTTGTTTTAGCCGCTGGTTCACGACTTTGCTCCTTACCCCCGGGTATCGCCGCCTGCAGGTGATCATACCCCTAATGCTAATTAAGATGCGCGCCTTTTGTGGAATGGTGCATGAAGTTCAGCTGGTAAGCCGCTAAGCTGCTGAGCTTCTTAGCCTTGTGTTTCGGGACAAGTCCACCAAGTCCATGGCGCCCACAACGTCCACCAGCAAATAGGGCCGTCTTACCTTGTGTTGCGCCTCTCGCAGCTCAGGAGCTGGAAGCTACGCATTGGGATTGAAAATTCGAATGAGGTAAAACAGCCCGGCCGCCACTCCTGCTGAAGCGGGAATGGTTAAAATCCACGCCCAAACGATTTTTCCCGCCACTCCCCAACGGACCGCCGAGAGACGCTGCGTCGATCCCACTCCGACGATCGCTCCGGTGATCGTGTGCGTGGTGCTCACCGGAATACCCAGCCAGGCGGTCGTGAACAGGGTGATCGCGCCCGCAGCTTCGGCGCAGAATCCGCCGATCGGCTTGAGCTTCGTGATCTTGGAGCCCATGGTGCGGACTATCCGCCATCCGCCAAAGTAGGTGCCAAGTCCCATGGCCAGGTTCGCGGCGAGGATGATCGGCCAGTGGAAGTGTCCCCACGTCGTCTTAAATTCCTGCCGGCTCATGATCTCTCCCGCGTAGAGCGCGCCGGCCACGATGCCCATTGTTTTTTGCGCGTCATTGCCGCCATGACCCAGGCTGTACGCCGCCGCCGAGAGCAGTTGCAGGCGGCGGAATTTTTTATCCACTTGCCGCGGCGCCGCGTCGCGGAAAATCCAATACATCATGACCATGAAGGCCAGTCCCAAAATGAGACCAATCAGCGGCGCTAAAACGATGAAGATCAGAGTCTTCGTCCAGCCGCTGGGAACGATCACGCCGAAACCTGAGCGGGCAATGGCCGCGCCCGCATAAGCGCCAATCAGCGCGTGAGAAGAGGACGTCGGCAATCCCCACCACCAGGTAAGCAGGTCCCAGACGATCGCGCCGAGCAGCCCGCTCAACACCACGTACTGCGTGATCTGGTTGATGTTGATCATGCCCTCGCCGATGGTCTTCGCGACGGCGATACCAAAGATGAAAGCAGCGATGAAATTGAATGCCGCCGCCCACACCACGGCCAGCCGCGGCGACAGCACGCGCGTGGACACCACGGTCGCGATGCTGTTAGCAGCATCATGAAAGCCATTGAAAAAATCGAAGCAGAGGGCGACGAGGATGGTGACAACGACTAGGGCAATCGATGTCTGCAAGCGAGCTCCTGAAAGGCAGCAATTAGCGATTAGCAACTAGCAATTAGCTAAACGTGATTTCCTTAGGGATTTCGTAGGCGCGTCTCATTGCGTGATACATGGTCATAGTTTGGTCGTGATTTTGGTTTAGCTAACTGCTAATCGCTAGTTGCTAATTGCTGCTTTTCACGCACTCTTCACCACTACCGACTCGATCACATTGGCTGCGTCTTCGGCTTTGTCGGAGGCGGTTTCGAGCACTTCGTACAATTCTTTCTTTTTGATCAGCGCAATCGGATTGGTTTCGGTGTCGAAGAGTTGGGCCAGCGCGCTGCGGGCGATACGGTCGGCTTCGTTTTCCAGGCGGTTGATTTCCACGCAGTAGGCCAGCACGTTGTCTTGCTTTTCCAGCAGCGGCATCGCGCGGCAAAGCTGCTCGCCCTGCCGGACCACCACGTCCGCCAACTGTGGCGCCGCCGGCGTGAAGTCGCGAATCTTGTACATCACCAGCCGCTCGCCGGCAGCATAGATAAAGTCGAGCACATCGTCGAGTGAGGAAGCCAGCTTATGAATGTCTTCACGATCGAAAGGAGTGATGAACGTCTGATTGAGTTTAGTCAGGACATCGTGCGTCATCTCGTCACCACGATGCTCGATGGTTTTTAGTTGCTCGACGCGCGCGTCCACATCCCGCATGTCCTGCAGAATCGACTTCAGAAGGCGCGCGCCGTCGGTGAGATTGTTCGCCATGTCGGTGAACATCTGAAAAAACTTCGGCTCCCGCGGAATCAGCCGCACCATGCGTGAGTCACCATGCTTCCATTATGGCAGAACCGCCCAAATGGACATAGAGAGGCAAGCGCAGCAGCTTCATTGCAGTCGCCTCACGCGAAATGGCAGAGCGCAAGCCGAGGCTCGGGTCAGTATCACTGCCGGATCAGCACCATCTCCCACAGGAAATGGGTGAGAGCTGATCTGGAGCCTGGGCATGGCACCGTTTCGCTCCGCGACCGGTGCTGAGTGTTGCGGCCAAAACCGCGATTTTGTTAGGAATTTTGAGGTTGCAGTTTTTTGTTGCATAAACTACTGGCGCATGTTACCAAGAACAAATATCTATGTTGAACACCGAACAAGTCGGGATGAATCCGCATTCACCCTCCTCCCCACGAAGTCTGCGCGCGACGATGGATGCTCCGTCATTCACGCTGCGGGCGAGGTTCTTTGCGCCACTCCGGCGAGCTGCCTCGCGAAGCAAAACGGTGAAAGAGATACCGGAAGAATCCCGGAGCTATACCGGGCAAATACCGGGCCGGCCCCGGAATTATTCCGGACTGATACCGAAGATTTTTCGGTATTGGCCGGTATTTTTTCCGCTAAGTCGTTGAAAATTCGGTATACCCCTTCAAATCCGGTGCACAGGGGTCCTTGGAAGCGAGCCTGAAAACCGAGCAACACTCCCTCGCTAAACGTTTTATAACTAATCTGATCGCGCATTTCGGGTTTTGGAGGTTGAGCAATGAAGGCCATCCGCTGGTTTTGGCAGGATTTGCACTATGGCCTTCGCGGACTGCGCAACGACCTTCCCTTCGCGCTTCTCGCCGTCTTTGCTCTTGCTCTGGGCATCGGCGCTACGACAGTAATCTTCAGTGTGATTGACGCTGTGGTGCTTGAGCCTTTCCCCTATCGGGACGCGGGCAACATCGTCCGCTTTTACATTCACGACAACAGCAAGCCCGGCCAGGAAGGCCGCGCCGATCTCTCCATGGCGGAGTTCGCCGCCTTCCGCGATCAGAACCACGTCTTTTCGGACATGATCGCCGGCTCCGGTCTTGATGTGCTGTACACGGACAAGCAGGGAACGAAGCAGTTCCGCGGCTTCGGTATGACGCCGAACATGACCGAGTTCCTCGGCGTGAAGGCGATCATCGGTCGGGGGCTCGTGCCCGACGACGCCCGTCCTGACGCGCCACCGGTAGCGGTGATGAGCTATCACGTATGGCAACGGGAATTTCACAGCGATCCCAACCTCATCGGCTCGCTGCTCACGATCAGCGGCAAGCAAACCACGCTGGTTGGGATCATGCCGCCGCGTTTTCGCTACGGCAGCGGCGATTTCTGGCTGCCGATGATGCCGAATCCCGCGGACACGAATCCGTTTCACCACGTTGGGGAAATGGCACGACTCAAGCCGGGCGTATCGCTCGAAGCGGCGGCTAATGATCTTGATGTAATCGCACACCGCCTGGCGAAGATCTATCCGAAGCAGTATCCCAACAACTTTCGCGTGAAGACCTGGACGCTGACCGATTCGGTCGTCCATGGCTTTCGCATCACTCTGTTTCTGCTCTTAGGTGCCGTGGGCATGTTGCTTTTGATCGCATGCAGCAATGTCGCCAACCTGCTGCTGGCGCGGGCTACAGCGCGCGAGCGCGAGATCGCGATTCGAGCCTCGATGGGAGCGAGCCGCACTCGGATCGTCACGCAGTTGCTGGTCGAGAGCTTTCTGCTCGCCACGCTCGGCTGCTTAGCGGGATGGGTCTTTGCCTATGTCGGATTAAAAGGCCTCGTGGCGACCATTCCGCCGGAGTTAGTCCCCTCGGAAGCGGTGATTCGGCTGAACCTGCGCGTGCTGGCGTTCGCGATTGGCGCAACACTCGTCACGACGCTGCTTTGCGGGATAGCTCCGGCGCTGCATGCGGTGCGCGGGCAATTACATGATCGGCTGAAGAGCGCCACCAAAGGGGCGAGCGGGGGCCACCGACAAAATCGCGTTCGCTTCGGACTCGTGATCTCTCAAGTGGCGCTGTCGCTCGTTTTGCTCGTCGGTGCCGGACTGATGATGCGCACGCTCTTCGCTCTTGAGCACGTTGACCTAGGATTCACGCCCGACCACGTACTGAGCGCGCGTACGCCGCTGCCTCCGGGCCGCTACCAGACAGCCGAACAGAAGCGAGTCTTCTTTCGCACCGTGCTGCAACGAATTGCCGCGCTCCCAGGAGTGATTTCTGCAACGGAAACCAGCACCTTGCCTCCGTACGGCGGCATCGTGAGCGAGCTGACGATTCCAGGGAAACTCCACGCCAATATGCGGTCGCTGTTTCAGCTTTGCAGCGAAGACTATTTCAAAACGATTGGCATTCGTTTGGCGCAGGGGCGATTGTTTGACGAGAGCGAAGTTGAAGCTGCGCGGCATCTGATCGTCGTCAATCAAACACTGGCCCGCGACTTCTTTGGCAAGGACAACCCGATTGGCCGCTCGATCAAATTCGATCTGCTCGACACATTGCCCGAGTCTCCGCACGATGCCTATTTCCAGATCATCGGCGTTACGGTGGACGAAAGGAACATGGGCCTGCAGCAGGCGCCGATTCCGGAAGCCTTCCTGCCGTACAGCGTCACCGGCGACTTCGCCCGCGGGCTGCTGGTGCGCACTGCGGTCGATCCGGTATCGCTGCTGCCCTCGGTCCAGCGCGAGGTCTGGGCTGTTGATCCCGGGGTCGCGCTTACGTTGACAGGCTCGCTGGACGACTACTTGCAACAATTCACTTATGCTGGGCCGCGCTTTGGCCTGGTCGTCTTTGGTATTTTCGCAGGCATCGGACTTGCGCTGGTTACGATCGGCATCTTCAGCGTGATGGCATATTCGGTGAGCCTGGAGACGCGCGAAATCGGCATCCGCATGGCGCTGGGCGCGCAGCAAGGCACGGTGCTGAAGATGGTGCTGGTGCGCGGGCTGACGATCATCGCCATTGGCATTGCGATTGGTGAGGTTGTGAGCATCGGCCTCACGCGCTTGCTGCAGAGCCAAATCTGGGGAGTCTCGGCGCGCGATCCAGTCACATTCTGTGCCGTGTTGGGGCTTCTCGCGATTGTGGGACTAATGGCCTGCCTGCTGCCCGCGCGCCGCGCTACGCAAGTGGATCCGCTGGTGGCACTGAGGTACGAATGAGGTTCCCAGCTTTCGATTGCGATGTCCACAACGTCCATAATGTTCATGTAGTCCAGGGTTTCAAGAAGTTTCAGATCGGGAAAACGGAGATACGATTGATGTCACGATGGGAGAACAAAGCAAAGGCGATGTTGATTACGCCTTTGCTGGCGACGCTTGTTTTGTTTTGCGCCAACTGCGGCGGTAATGGCAATGGTGGCACGCCGCCGACTACCACCAGCGGCGGCGGTGGCGGCGGCACTCCAACGGGCACGCCGGTTTACGTGTCAAACAGCTCCGGCAGCGTATCGGTGTACTTGCTGAGTACGTCTGGAAGCTTGCAAACAACCACGGCCTCGCCGGTTTCGACCAGCGGCAGTTCTCCCGAATCGCTCGCTGCCGATCCGGCACTCAAGCACTTACTCGTCACGAATCTCACTTCAGGCACGACGGCCGTCTTTTCCATCTCCAGTACGGACGGAAGTTTGACTCCGGTGACTGGATCGCCTTTTCCAACTTCACTTGGCCAGGTGCGCATCCTTTTCCATCCCAATGGCAACTTTGTTTACACATTGGTAAACAGCCCGTCGGAGGTTATCGGATACAGCTTCTCTGCGACTACCGGCGCACTCGCTCAATTACCGGGATTCCCTGTGACTCTGGGCTTTCAGGGAGCTTCCGGGATGGCCATTACGTCGGATGGCAACTTTCTATATGCCGCCGACAACCTGTCCGACTCTATCGATGCGTTCAGTATCAATGCGAGCACGGGTGCGATCACGTTGTTGGGAACTGTGAACCCAACGAACGGCTCTCCGGCCTTCCTGAGTATCGACAACGCCAACAAATTTCTGTTTGCTGTGAACAGCGCGAACGGAACCGTATCGGCATTGAGCATCGCCGCCGACGGAACGCTCAGCGAGATTACCGGCAGTCCGTTCGGAGCGGGAACCAGTCCCGTGAGCTCGGCGTTTGCAGGGGGCTTCTTGTTCGTCGCGAATCAAAGCAGCGGCAATGTTTCGGTGTTCAGCGAGAATCCGCTCACCGGACAACTCACGCCTGTGACTGGCTCGCCCTTCGCCGCAGGAGCAAGACCGAACTCCCTCGCTGTTTCCGGAAATGGGAAATTCCTGATCGTGACCAGTAGCAGCAACGGCGGAGGCGCGATCTTTGTGTTCTCGATCGGCAGCGACGGAACACTGACGCCGGTTTCTGGATCGCCATTCGCGCCCGATGCGCAAACGCCGAATGAGGTGGTGGGGTTCTGATCTGTCATTCCGAATCCGCGCAGCGGATGAGGAATCCCTACCCCTTAACAGAACTTCTAGGCGTAGGGATTCCTCGTCCGCCTGAGGCGGACTCGGAATGACACCGCGCAAACAACCGCTGCGCCCGCGCTACGTCTTTCCCGATCTGCTGCTTCAGCGCTTCGGGGCTGGGCCACTGCATCTCTGGACGAAGCCATTTCAGGAAGGAGATCTCAACCGGGGTAACTTCACTCAGCGGCAGCGGATGGAAATCGAGCAGATGTGTTTCGATCGCAAAGGACGCGCCGGCGAATGTCGGCCTGGTTCCCACATTTGTGACTGAGTGAAACTGTTCGCTCTCAATCCGCGTGCAGGTCACGTAGACGCCATTGCGCGGCACAAGCTCCGCATACTCAGCCAGATTGATGGTAGGGACGGTGTAGCGGCTACCGTACCCGCGTCCTCTGGCCGGTGTGCTCACGATCGAGAATGGACGCCCGAGCAGATGCCGCGCTTTGCTGACCTCGCCTCCCAGCAGGAGTTGGCGAATGCGGCTGCTGGAGACGATTTCTCCGCGCACGCGCATTTCCGGATAGACAATGACGGCGAAGCCCATTTCATCGCCGAGTTGACGAAGCTGCTCACAGTCACCTTGTGCACGATGCCCAAAATGGAAATTCGCGCCTTCGTGTACTTCTTTGGCGTGGAGGCCATCGTGGATCACCCGCTGGGCAAACTCGCGCGGCGAATTGCGCGCAAAGTCTTCGCTAAACGGAAGAACCAGAACGGCGTCGACGCCGCTCTGCTCCAATGTTGCTAGTTTTTGCGGTAGCGGCGTAATGAGCCGAGGCGCGTTCTCGGGCCGCAGCACGCGCGCAGGATGCGGATCGAAGGTGACTGCCAGCGAATGGGCACGGAGCGCATGCGCGCGCTCAACAACGTTGTGCAGCACATGGCGATGACCGCAGTGCACGCCGTCGAAGTTACCGATGCTGACGACCGTCGCGCGCCAATCGCTCGGGACTTGGGCAAGGCTGTGGAAGATGCGCGCCACTAGATCTCGAACTCCAGCTTCAGGCCGTCATGTGCGAGGCGCACGTTTGGCGGCAGCATCTGATTGGTCTCTTCGTGGCCAAGATCGTGCGACATGTGAACAAAAAACGCACGCGCCGGCTGCAGCTTCTTGACGAGCTCGAGGGAATGGTCCAGCGAGGAATGCGTGGGATGCGGGCGGCGGCGCAGCGCGTCGAGAAACAGCACATCGAGGCCTTGAAGCGCAGTCATCGTCTCGTCTGGAATCGTACTGAAGTCGGTCAGGTAAGCCGCTGTCCCAAAACGGTACGCGGTAATCGGAGCATCGCCATGCATCACGCGCAGAGGATGAAACGTTGCTCCGAACAATTCGAGCTTGCCGTTGAGTCGGTGCAGCGTGACTTGCGGACGCGTGGCGTAGGTCGATGCGGGATCGAAGACATAAGCGAACATTTGCTCGATGATCCTGGCCGTCGCCTCCTCCGCGTAGAGCGGCAGCTTCTGCTCGCGCTTGAAGGTGAGTGGACGCAGGTCATCGAGACCGAGGATGTGGTCGGCATGCGCGTGCGTGTAGAGCACGGCGTCGAGCCGCCGGATGCGCTCGCGCAGCGCCTGCTCGCGAAAGTCAGGAGTGGAATCGATGAGCACCGCATGACCGGCATATTCGAGCAGCACCGAAGGCCGCGTGCGGCGATCACGCGGATCTTCCGAGCGGCACACTTTGCAGTCGCACCCGATGGTCGGGACGCCCATAGACGTGCCGCTTCCCAAAACGGTTAGCGTAGCTTTCATTTGGCGGTGGGCTTTGTTCCCGGCGCGGGAGCGCGGGTGATCGCGTTCGTGATCTCGAGGAAGGCCATGCGCAGTTCGAAAAGCACGTTCTGCAACAGGTTCTCTTCCTGCTGGGTGAGATTGCCTTTGGTCTTATCTTTGAGCACGCCGAGGGTATCGATGGTCTGGCGCGCGGCAACGATGTCCGGCTGGGCCTGCTCGCCTTCGCGGTGCATCATGCCGAGCTGGAGCAGCGTGGTGACGTACAGCGACTGGACCAGCCGCTCGAAGCTCATCTCAAAGTCTTCGGCCTTGCCGTGGCCACCGGCGGAAAGCAGATCGTCGATCTTGCGGCTCGACTGGCGATACTCTCCGTGCTGCGCCTCTTGCTCGGCGTGCGAAGGCGGAGCCGGCATCTCGTCCGCTTGCGGCGCAGTGGGTGGCACGGGCTGTGCGCTCTCGCGCGATGCGGATTCTTCTCGCTCGCGCAGGTCGCCTTCGTCGGTGAACTTGCGCCGGTCGCTGACAACAAAATCTGGTTTCTTTTCCGCCATGCTGTTCTTTAGGATGCCAGAGAAAACGGGACGTCTGCCGGTTTGGCCTCGCCGCCGGTGTAGGTGATGGAATCGCCGCGATCCAGCGCCTCGCGCCGAATATAGCCGAGCGCCACCGGCTGCTTGCCCCCGTTTGTCGGCAGCAGATTCACGCTGGTGATCTCGCCCACTTCCTTGCCCGCCGACTGGAGCTTGGCTCCCGGCGCAGGCACTTCGCCGTCCAGCAGGAAGCCATGGAAGGTGCGATGCACGTTGCCCCGAGAGCGGATGCGCTCGACGATCTCCTGGCCCACGTAACATCCCTTGGTGAAGTTCAATGCGTGGCGCTGCTCGGTCTCCTGCGGCAAGTCGCGATCGCGAATGTCAGTTCCGTATTTGGGAAAACCGATCATCACGCGAAACTTCTCCAGCGCGTCACTCCCAACCGGAACGGCGCCGACATCGGCCAGCGCTCGCCAGATCTGCGCGATGTTCGCCGTCGATGCCCAAATCTCGTAAGTCACAAACTCGTCGCTGGCCATGCGGGTAAGCGTGATGCCGATCTCGTTCCAGGTCAGATCCGCCAACTGCATGGGCTGCAGACCGGGATCGGTGATGCCTATTTCACGCAGAATGTCTGGGCACTTTGGACCTTGAATCCCCAGTGCCGCGATCGCGCCGCTTTTGTCGCTGACCTCTACGTCATCCATGATGATGTAGTGCTCGAAAAGCTTAATCAGGTTCTCGACCTGCGAGCGTTCGGTGTCGATCAGAATGTATTCGCCGCGGTTGTAAGCGTATAGATCGCCAAGAATGCGTCCCTGCGGATTGAGCACAAAGTTGTAGTTGCCATGCTCCGGAGGCAGGTCCTTTATGTTGTTGGTGACCATGCCGTTCAGCCAGCGCACCCTGTCCTCGCCCGCAAGCACCAACTTCGCGCGCCAGCCCAGATCGTAGAGCGCGCATCCGGAGCTGAGCTCGCGGAACTCGCGATCGACATCGCCGAACGACGAAGCCGTCTGCGCGCCGCCATATTCGCCCATGCCAGCACCAGATTCGGTCAGAACGTCATGGAGTGGACTCGTGAGCATAGGCGAAACTTTGATTATAGCGAGAGGGCAGGGTACAGGTTACAGGGGACAGGGACGATTCGAGAACATCTTCAGATGCGAGCCATTTACGAACGCTGGAGGGCTGAGCACTTGAGTAGTAAGTCGTCGTTCTTGCGCGCGACGGCTGTCTTCTGTGCCCTATAACCTGTAACCTGTCCCCTGTAACCTGCTTCTCCCTATGAATGCGAAGCGAATAGCCGTAGTTCCCGGCGATGGCATTGGCAAGGAAGTGATTGCGCAAGCATTGCGCGTAGTGCGCGCGAGCGGCGCGAACGTTGAGTTCACCGAATTCGATTGGTCGGCGGATCGTTACCTCGAAGACGGCACAACGATTCCGCGCGATGGCTTCGCCATGCTGTCGCGCGATTTTGACGCGGTGTTCGTGGGCGCGCTGGGCGATCCGCGCGTGCCCTCCAACATCCATGCCAAGGACATCCTGCTGGGCATGCGCTTCAAAATGGACCTGTATGCGAACGTGCGCCCAATCAAGTGTCTGGACGACTCTCTCTGTCCTCTGAAGGGCGTCCGCGCCGAAGAAATCGACTTCGTCGTGATTCGCGAGAACACCGAAGGTCCTTATGTGGACGTGGGCGGCGTCTTTAAGCAAGGCACACCCGACGAAGTGGCGGTGCAGGAAGACGTGAACACGCGCAAGGGTGTCGAGCGCGTGATCCGCTACGCGTTCGACTTTGCACGGCAGCACGAACGCAAAAAAGTGCTGATGACCGACAAGTCAAACGTCATGACGTACGCTCATGGCCTGTGGCAGCGCGTCTTGAAAGAAGTCGCTGCGGATTACAGCGAGATCGGCACGCAGCACATGTATGTGGACGCGCTGTGCATGCACATGGTTCGCGATCCGCGGCAGTTCGACGTGATTGTGACCAACAACATGTTTGGCGACATCATCACCGACCTTGCCGCAGCCTTGCAGGGCGGACTCGGGATGGCGGCGAGCGGCAACATTCATCCGGGACGCACGTCGATGTTTGAGCCTGTGCACGGCTCCGCTCCGCCGTTTGCCGGCAGGAATATTGCCAATCCAATCGGCGCGATCTCGACTGCGGCGATGATGCTGGATCACCTCGGCTTGACAGCCGAAGCGGCAAAGATCAATCGGGCCGTTCTGGAAGCGGTGCGCCAGAAGAAGACCACACAGGACGTCGGCGGCGCGCTGGGCACGCGCGAATCGGCAGGATGGATTGCCGAACGTGTGGCGCAATAGAGCAGCACTCTGAAAGCCTGTCATTCTGAGTCCGCCTTAGGCGGACGAAGAATCTCCGCGAATGCTTCAGGCTTAAACGCAATATCGCGGTTCCGCGATAAAGATCGGGGTGGAACCAGGAGAAGGCATTTAAGTCTTAAAAATTCCGCGGAGATCCTTCGTCCGCCGCGGCGGACTCAGGATGACAGCCTTCAAAATCAGTTTCCATCTCTACAATGGACACATGGCGAACCTCACCTTGGTGTACGGCATGCGGCTGCTGCCTTCGGACGAGATTAAAGCGATTGGCGAGGCGCCGGTGGAGCTTCGGAACGGACACACCGCGCGCGTAACCATGCACGTGCTGGAAGGCAGTAAAGAGGAAATCGAGCGGCAATTACGAAACAGCGTAGAGGCATTCTTCGATATTTACCCAGAGATTTAGGTATTGCCCGTAGCAGTCATGCTTTGGCCGTGACCGCAGATTCGGAGATCGCTTGTTGGTCGGCGGCTATTGGCAATTCGATGAGAATGCCGGCGCCGGACGGATGCGCGTTGTAAGCGCTGATTTCCCCGCCGTGCTGCTTGATGATGCCGTAGGAAACGCTGAGTCCCAATCCGGGACCCTTGCCGGGACTCTTGGTGGTGAAAAAAGGATCGAAAATGCGGTCGAGATTCTTGAAGCCGCTGCCATTGTCGGTGAATCGCAATTGCAAGCGGCCTTCCGCTATTTGCGCTTCAATGACGATTTTTCCTCCGCTCACGCCCTGCACGGCATCGAGCGAATTGTTGAGGATGTTGAGGAAGACTTGTTTGAGGGAGCCTTCATCGACCATGACGCCGGGCAAGTCGGCGGAAACATCGTTCACGATGTGCACCGCATGACGCTTGATATCGTAAGCGCGCAACTTCAACACTTCTTCGAGCACCGATGTCAGTGAGACGGCACGCTTCTCGAAGCGCGTTTGCCGGGCGAAGCGCAGCAGATTGTCGATGATCTGCTTCATGCGCAGCGACTCGCGGCGAATCACTTCGAGGCCGCGACGCGTAGTTTCGTCCTGCGCCGAGGTGGCGAGCATTTCCGAGTATCCGAGTACGGCGGTGAGAGGATTGTTCAGCTCGTGGCCGGCGCCGGAGACGAGCTTGCCCAATCCCGCGAGCTTTTCCGAAAGCACAAGCTGGCGCTGCAGATGCGAGTTCTCGATCGACATCGCCAGATCGGCGCTGAGCATTTCGATCGGCGCGAGGTCTTCGGTGGTCACTCGTTCAGCCTCCCGCGGCGAATCGAGCAGGATGCAGCCGACCAGAAGCCCGCGCGGCGAGAGCAGGGGCACGAGCACCTTGTCACCACGTTCCCAATTTGGGCACGGAACACAATCCGAGCACGGAGGAACGGCCAGGACGGCCGCGAGTTCTGCATTCAATCGGAAGGAGTGGGGTCCAACCTCGGCTCCCGACGTGCACAGGCGATCGATTTCTTCGATGGTCAGGCGCTGAAGTGACGCGTTCATCGCGTCCAGGTTCGCCGTTTCAAATCCGGCTGACCCGGCGATGTACAGGTTGCGCTGATCGTCGGTGAGAAGAATCTGCGCGCGCTGGAAATTCGAGCTCTCGGCGATCACTCGGGCAATGTCGCCGCAGAATCCATTAACCTCGGCGCCGCTGAGCAGTCGAGATGCCACCTGAAAGAACCGTTGGATCTGCTGGCGAGTCGCGCGCTCGTGCACTTCGGCGAGCCGTGCCATATGCGACTTGTCTTCCAGCAAAGTTACGATCATGCCGATAGCCACGCAAAATTTAGGCAAGTTCGAGAGGCCAATCAGCATCGTTTGTTGCTGCGGTGTAGCAGCGTAGAAGGCCGGAAAAACCGCGGCCCATGCGAAAAAGCCCACTGATGTGAGCGTCACGCCGGAGGAGAGCCGCTTGTACGAGTGCCAATACAGGAATCCGGCGAGAGCGTACGTGACCGTCTCGATCGTGTAGAAGCCGATGTCTATTCTTCCGTGGGAAGCAGGAATTATGCCCCAGATGGTGAGAGCAAGCACCAGGCTGCAGATCACTAACAGGTACCGTTCGAGCTTCCTGCGGTGATACAGAACCACCCACAAAAACGCAGCGATGCCCATGGAGACGCCCAATAGGGCGGGCACCCAGTGATGGGAATAGCCGAACGAAAACAGCTCCGCGTAAATGACCGAAGGAACAGCTAAAGCAAAGAAGAAAGGTAAGCGCTGCCGCTGATCCTGAAAGATGCGCGTCATCGACACCAGAAAGACAACGCCGGCGAGCTGCAGTCCGCCAAGATCGACGCCGTTCACCATGTCGGGCGAAAGGCCTAGCTTGTCACCAAAAACCTGTATGAAGATTCTGATGAGGACGACGATCCATCCAATGAGCCAGAAGCGCACTCGCGCGGTGCGATCTCCGCGATAGAGCGACCAGAAGATCGGGACGAGAGCTCCCAGGAGGATAATTGTCGGGAGTCTATGGAAATCGAAGAGCATGTCTAATCAGGAAACAAAAGCCTCGGCAGAATCCGCGTGTGCAGCGGTAGAGCGAATCTATGGTCGAGCCATGCCCCTCTCAAAGCACCTGGTAGCAAGCGCAGTTATGCTATCTAGTGTGCGTGGCAGCGGCTAGAATAGCAAGACAGAGATTCTCCTCATGAAGTTACTTCCGCGTAATACCTTAGTTCTTTTTCTTATCGCTCTCACCGTCTGCGGGATCGCACAAGCCCAGTTCACGATTGGCGGCGGTAACGCGCAAACTGCCCCGGCCAATGTGGGCGAGGACGGGAATGGTCCGCTGAATCCCGCGCAGCCGAAGGGGATTACTCCCGATCAGATCATTCAGAAGTTCGCAGCGAAGGAAGCCGAATTCAAAAAGGCTCGCGATCAGTACACCTGGACGCAGGACGTGAAGATCCAGGACTTGGACGGCGATATGCCCGTAGGAGAATTCCGTGAGGTAACCGACATTGTCTATGACGATTCAGGTAAGCGCGTCGAACGCGTGACGTTTGCGCCACAGCCAACGCTCCGGCGCGTCAGCATGACCAAAGAAGACATGGACGACATCCGCCACCAGATTCCGTTCACGCTCACGAGCGACGAACTCCCCAAGTATCAGATTATCTACGTTGGCCAGCAACATGTGGATGAGCTGGATACTTATGTCTTTGATGTCGCGCCGAAGACGATTGAGAAAGGCCAGCGCTATTTTCAAGGCCGCATCTGGGTGGACAATCAGGACCTGCAAATCGTAAAGACCTATGGCAAGAGCGTTCCCGATATAGGAGTAGATCCCAAGAAGTTAAGGAAGCATCCTGAGAACGAGAATCTTTTTCCGAAAGCCGTTACCTACCGGCAACAAATCGATAATCAATATTGGTTCCCGACGTACAGCAAGGCGGATGACATCCTGCACTTCTCCACCGGCGACGTGCACATCAAGATCATCATCAAGTACATGAACTACAAACGTTTCGGTACGAACGTGAAGATCCTCTACGGCGGCAGCGACATCACCAACAACACGCCGACAACGGATCAGACGAAGCCTACGACGGCTTCGCCAAAGTAGATTCGGTGATGCCTTTCCCTTCGATACAGCGGTAGCTTCGGCCGCCGGCGAGATCTTTGTACTCCTCGCTGCGGCCGCTGGGCCAATCGATCACGATGCGATCGGCTTTATCGCGGTTACCGAGTCCGAAGGTGAGCGGGAATTCAGATTGCGAAAGATAGCTGGATCCGCTCTTGACCATTCGCGATTGCGTAATGCCGCCCGACTCCAGGCGAACTTTCGCCCCGATGGCATCGCGATTAGATTTGGTCCCCTGCAGTTCCAGGCGGATGCTGCGGTTCCCGGCTAGCTGGTCGTTGCGATAGAGAAACGCCGGGCCGTGGTTGGTGGTGATCAGCAGATCGAGGTCGCCATCGCGGTCGAAGTCGGCATAAGCGAGGCCGCGTCCCACTTTGGGAAGGGCGAAGCTGCCGCCGAGTTCGGACGCGACATCGTGGAAGTGTCCCGTCCCGTCGTTGAGAAACAGATGCGGCGGCTGCGCGTACCCGACGCCGTAGCGGATGTTGCGGACGGTTTCGTCGATGTGGCCATTAACGACGACCAGATCGAGATCGCCGTCAAGATCCATGTCGGCGAAGACACAGCCGAAGCCGAGCGTAGTTCGTGACGGCGCGCCGACGCCGCTTTGCAGCGCGATGTCGCTGTAGTTGCCGGGTGATGTCGCGCGATAGAGACCGATCATCTCGTTGTCAAAATTTGTGATCGCGATACCCGGCGCACGGCCTTTGTTCTGAATGTCGCCAACATCGACACCCATTCCGGCGCGCGCCTTGCCTTCGGCGCTGAACGCCACGCCAGCGTCTAGCGCTACATCTTTGAACATGCCATTGCGCAGGTTGTGGTAGAGCTTGTTCGGTTGCGTGTCGTTGGCAACGAGCAGATCGGGCCAGCCATCGTCGTCGTAATCGATCAACGCAACGCCAAGCGACTTCGATGTTGCATCGAAGATGCCGCTCGTGGCGGTCACATCTTCGAAGGTTCCATCGCCTCGATTGTGAAATAGCCAGCAGGTCTCGCCATGGTAAGCCTCGGGTGTGCAGTAGGATTTGCGCTTGCCGTCGAGGCTGCAGAAGACATCGTGCTCTGGAGCCCACTTCACGTAGTTGCAGACAAACAAATCGAGCACGCCGTCGCGATCGTAGTCGAACCACAGCGCGGAAGTGCTGAAGGCTTGACGGCCAAAGAAGCCGGAGTGCCGCGTGACATCGACAAACTTGCCTTTTCCGGTGTTGTGAAACAAACGATTCTGGCCGACGCAAGTGATGAGCAGGTCGGGATAGCCGTCGTTGTCGTAGTCGCCGACGGCCACGCCCATGCCATACATCTCGATGTCCAGCCCGGCGCTGCGCGTCACGTCGGTAAACGTTCCGTTGCGATTGTTGCGATAGAGCCGCAGGGTCGTGCGCCGATGTTTGTGACCCGGCCAATCCATGCCGTTGATGAGCAGGATGTCCGGCCAACCGTCCGCGTCATAGTCGAGGAAGGCGCAGCCGGAGCCTAGCGTTTCAGGCAGATACTTGCCGCCGAAGGCCCCGCTATTGTGCTCGAAATGCATAGCGGCGCGGTCGGTTACGTCCGTGAGGCGAAACCCAAGACCTGAGGATTTCGTTTGTCCCACAATGGAACTTGCGAGGGCGGTGGTGAAGAAACCGGCGAGAAACTCCCTGCGATTCACGGAAGATTCACCAGCCCATGGCGAATGGCGTAAACGACGAGTTCAGCGGTCTTATGCAGTCCGAGCGCATTCATGATGTTCGCGCGATGCACGGCGACGGTGTTCACGCTCAGGTCGAGATCGGTGGCGATCTCTTTGTTGGACTTGCCCATCGCGATCAATTGCAGGATTTCGAGTTCGCGGTTCGTGAGTCCAGCGGTGCGCTCACCTTTGAGTGACTCGGCGCGTTTCACTTTGGGATCGAGGACGATCTCGCCTTCGAGTGCGCGGCGAATTGCGGCAGCGAGGTCAAGGTCAGTAGCATTCTTGAGAATGTACCCGCGAGCGCCGGCTTCGAGCGCTTGGCGCACCAGCGTTTCCTCGGAATGCATGCTCAGCATGAGGATAGCGGTTTCGGGCTGTGAGGCAAGGATCTGTCGAGTGGCGGCGATGCCATTCTCCCCCTGTAAGGCGCAATCCATCAGGATCGCCTGCGGATGGAGCTTTTGCGCTAAATCTACAGCTTCAGTCGCGCTACTCGCTTCTGCGAGGACGTTCATATCGGCTTCGTCCTCCAACATGCGCCGAAATCCCCGGCGTACAAGGGAGTGATCATCGACTAAGAGGACGGAAATTTTCTTCATTTTGCTGGCAGCTAGGTGTTAGTAGTCTCTGTTTTTCGGTACCCGCAACTTTACCAGTGTTCCTCCTTGCGGGGGACGCAGGAATGCGATTTCGCCGCCGAGCAAACTTGCGCGTTCCCTCATGCCCACCATGCCGATGCCACGAAAGCCGTTCGTTGTAGCTAGCCCTTTACCATGGTCCTCGACTTCCACCTCAATCGCCTTCTCCAAAAAACGCAGGCGCACCCAGGCTTCCTTTGCTCCCGAATGCCGGTTCACGTTGTTGAGCGCCTCCTGTACTACTCGGTAAACATGCACACCCATACTGTTCGGAATCGCGTACGTTGCTCCACTTTTCTCGTACGAGATGGCAAGCCCAGTTTGCCGCTGCACGGTGGGCAGATACCAGTCGAGACTTTGCTCCAGTCCGGCTTCGTCAAGCATGACTGGATGCAGCGCTTGTGAGAGTGTTCGCGTTTTGTCGAGCGCCGATTGCGCGACATCACGAATCTCGTTGAGTTCCTCGTGGAGTTGATCATCGGTCTGGCTGTGTTTAGCGGCGCGGGTGAGCATCGCGCCAATGGCGGTCAGGATTTGGCCAAACTCGTCGTGCAGCTCGCGCGAGACGTAGCTCAGCGTGGACTCCTGCGTCGAGATCAGCTTCTGCGCGAGATCGCTGCGTTGCTCGGATAATGTTGCGAGTTGGCGGAACAGTGCGCGATTCGAGAAGATCAGCAAGGCGCTTGTGAGAACGATGGCTGCGAGCGTCGCGGCAAGAAAGACGTAAGCTTGCCGCTGCACGCGATCGTAGATGCCGGTCACGTGCTCCGCCGCCTGCTGTTCGCTCTCGTTATTCTCGACAAGCAGACGAGCGACCGCGCTGCTCAACGCAGCCTGGCGCGCTTGCAACGAGAGGCGAATCTGCGCGCGCGCATCATTCTCGTGTCCAGAGCGGGCGGCGAGGAACATGCGATCCATCGCATTCCAGAATTGGGAAATGGAGCTTTCGAGATACTCGCGCTGTTGCGGCGTACGGCTGGCTACAGATAATTCCTGCTCGTGGCGCAGCGCATCGTCGAGGTCTTCGCGGATACGCTGGAACTGCGCCTGATATGCGCTGAGCGGGTAGGGCTCGTCATTGTCCAGCATATCGCGCATGCCGAGCGCGACTTCATTCAGGTTGTTCTGAATGCGTAGCAACTGCAGCGAGTCTTTGCGATTGCGCTCGGCGATCGAGGTTTGCAGCTCGCGCAGACCGGAGATTTGTCGCGTTACATACCATGAGTAGGCGACGACAGCGGCCAGAGTGATAGCGAGCCCGAGAAGCAAGCCTGCGGTGGCCGAGTGTGCGGTGGCAAAAGACCGTTGCATCAGAAGTCCGGGAGAGTTACGCCCATAGTACAAAAACGGTATGGCGCAAGGCCAACAGCAGCCCTAGAGTGGAACCACCCTATCGAATCGACCCCGCCCGAAACGGCGGGGATTGTTTTTGGGAAAAGCAGCAATTAGCAATTAGCAATAAGCTAAAACCAACAGCAAAGCCAAACCCGCCTCATGGACCATTCATAGCCACAGGGTCATCAGGTGGCGGGGATGATCTTTGAATCCTAAGCGCTTGTAGAACTCGTGGCCGCGTGTGTTGAAGTGATCGGCTTCGAGGTGGACTGCGCTCATGCCTAATTCGCGGCAGGTTTTCACGGCAAAATCGATGGCAGATTTGCCGATGCCTTTGGATCGCCACTCGGGGCGGACGTAGAACTCGTCGATCAGGCAATCCTTGCCGTGGAATTCGAGCGAGAAGCCGAAGCCGAGGACCATGTAGCCCAGCAGCTCGCTTGCTTGCTCGAAAACAATCAAGCGGCCGAGCCGCTCGTCAGCGATTAGCTCCGCCAGTAATCGCCGAATCCTGGTCTCGTCGTATTCGAGACGCTCGAAGGCATAGAAGTCCCGCAAAAGCGGAAGCAGCCGGTCGATATCGGCGCTGTTCCCAAAACGGAGCGCAGTCTTCATCGCAATTTATGTTGCCCGGACTCGGTGTTGCCAGCGCGACCAGAGGAACCACGCTATGCCGAGCAGGATCACCGCCGCGATTACACGGTCGAACTGGTGAAAATACTTGCCCAAGTACTTCCAATTTTGTCCGGCCTTCATTCCCAGGTAAGCCAGAGCGAGACACCACGGAAACGACCCGACAAACGTGTACAGGTGAAAGCGAGCGCGCTTCATGCGCGCGATGCCGGCAGGCAGCGCGATGAATGTTCTCACAACCGGCAGCATGCGGCTGATGAGCACTGTGACGTCGCCAAAGCGCCCAAAAAAACGGTCAGCCAAGTCAAGTTCGTTGCGGCTGAGCAGGATGTAGGAGCCATAGCGCTCGACCAGAGGTCGTCCTCCAAATCGGCCGATCTCATACGCAATAGCCGAGCCGATGTTACAGCCGATCGCGCCCACGATCGCGACAGCCCACAAGTTAAATTGACCCTTATGGACCAGGTATCCCGAAAACGGCATGATTACTTCCGAGGGCAGCGGAATGCAGGCGGACTCGATGGCCATGAGGCCCATCACGCCGAAATATCCCGCAGCCGAGATCACGGAGATTACGAACAGGCCTAGTTTGGTGACGATAGCTTCGATCATGAAGAGAAGGTCAACAGCAAAACCATCACACGGATTTCACGGATGCAACGGATCGGACGGATACTTCCTGGGATTCCGAGTTTTTGAATCTTGGATTCCTGCGTCGACGCAATAGTGAGTGCCGGACCTACCCAGAGTAGCAACAATTCAGAATTCGTTATTGATCCGTCCGATCCTTTGCATCCGTGACATCCGTGTTCTGGCTTTTGGGTTCTTGCGGCTAAAAGTCTTGCGCATCTTGGGTATAGGTGTACCCCGCCAGTGTGGCTCCCTCCGCGCCTTTTTGGACCTTTACGCGGATCGTATCGGAATTGGCGGCGTTAGCGTCGGCCTGGCGCAGGATCGCATATTGGCTGAAAACCTCGTTGTAGAGCTTGGTCACCAGGTAGTTGGACCCGTTCTCGTCATTGCGCCAAACCTGCCCTAGCTGGATCGACTTAACCGGCATGATCTTAAAAAGATAGCAGAGGCAGCGCGCAATCTCTATTTCGCGATCTGGTGATTTCCTGATTTCGTGATTTGAAAACCTAAGTAACTCCCAAATCGCGAAATAACGCCATCACGAAATCGCGAAATTCCTCTGCGTCGGCTAAAATATCGCGAGCATCTAACAAATATCCCTCAGCCGAGGGTTCTTCTGGGGGCGTCACGGCTTCGACGGAAGTGCTTGCGGCCGAGAGGCATGCCGGGGTGCACACACCCGCAATCGAGTGCAAAACAACAATTGCCAACCAAGAACTGGCATACGCTGCTTAATTAGTTAAGTAGCCGTCCTCGGTAGCAGGGCCCGCGGGCCGCCGAAGGACGTCATTAGCGGGCTGGTTTCCGCCACCCGGTCCGAATGGCGGAGGCGAGATCGCCGGACTAGCCTCTTGCGTTTCTTGTCCGTTCTGAGCGCCGGATGCGAACGTTCCCGTAGAAGTACGGGAGCAGGAACGCGACTAAGCATGTAGTCTCTTTGCCAGTAACATTTTCGGACGCGGGTTCAACTCCCGCCGCCTCCACCAACTTCGTAGCTGTCAGCACTCAGCTTTCAGCTAAAACCGGGTGTTCAGATTTCTCACCACGCGTTTCCCACGACAATTGTGTTAGTCTTATGGTCACCGGAATATGACCATGAAGAAGTCATTGCACAAAGTCGCAGCTTCCAAGACCCGAACCATACCCGCCGGTATCTTCAAGGCAAAGTGTCTTGCTCTCATGGACGAGGTACAACGGAAGAGCGAGTCCCTCGTCATCACGAAGAGAGGCAAACCGATTGTTAAGGTGGTTCCAGTTCCAGCCGAGGACGATGATCTTTTCGGATTTATGCGCGGTAAGGTTGCCATTACGGGAGACATAGTGAGTCCGGCGATTCCGCTTGAAGAATGGAATCTCGACTAGTGCTTCTGCTGGATACGCACGTAGTCGTTTGGCTGCTAGCGACACCAGAAAAGCTCTCGAGGAACGCAACCGCTGCAATAAGTTCGGCTCGCCGTGAGGGGCAAAGCTTGTCCATTGCTGCGGTTACGATGTTCGAATTGGCGAGTCTGGCTGCACGGCAACGCATTCAATTGCAATTCTCGCTGGAGTCGTTCTTGGAGCAAGTCGAGTCTCGTTTCCGCGTCATCCCGATTGACCGTCGAATAGCCGCCACCTGCGTGGATCTTCCAGCTTCGTATCCTAATGATCCAATGGACCGGATCATCGGAGCTACAGCGATCGTCGAAGATCTGAGTCTCATCACTGCCGACGAGCGCATTCGCAAGTCTGGCGCTGTGAGCACAACCTGGTGAATGGGCCAAGCTGGAGGAGAACGCGATCAGCAGGAACTGCACTGGCGCTTTCCGCGTAGCTTAGCGTGTAATCGGGAGAAGTTTGTAATCTCTACCGCGCTCGTCATGTCCACAGCTGCCGCAACCGTCAAGCCCACCATCCGCTTTCAGCGCACGATGTGGATTGGCTTGCTCGTGCTCTGTTTTATCGGTGCTTCCGTGGTGGTGCGCCGGACCGTCGCGCTGGCGAGTCCTCCGCATAACGCTCCTCCGCAATTGGCGGCGCTGGATGCTGCGTTTGCGCAAAAGCCCATTCTTACGCTGGCGCACATCCTTCCGGCACTGGTCTTTGTTGTTCTCATTCCCTTTCAGTTCTCGCGCTCATTTCGCAATCGACATCTGCGCGTGCATCGCTGGATGGGCCGGACTGTCGTTGTCCTCGGCTTCATCATCGGTGCTTCCGCGCTGCTGATGATCCGCACTCCGATCGGCGGCGCCATCGAGGTCTCCGCGATTTTGGTCTTCGATAGCGTTTTTCTGTTCGCGTTGACCAGAGCCTTCCTGCATATACGCCGCCGCGAGATCGTGCAGCATCGCGAGTGGATGATTCGCGCGATGTCTGTCGCGCTGGGCATCGCAACCGTGCGGCCGATCATGGGAGTCTTCTTTGCCACAAGCCCGCTCACCGGGCTAACGCCGCACGACTTCTTCGGCATCGCTTTTTGGATCGGCTTTTCCTTAACGTTTTTCGCCGGCGAAGCCTGGGTCCGCTACACGCGAGCCGCTCTCGCGTCATGATCGCTTATGCCGCGGAGAGCCGTGAGCGCCGGAGGCGCGCCAGAAGAAAGCCCAATGCGGGAGCATTGGGTCAATGATGAAAACGACCCGAGCGCCGGAGGCGCGGCACAGGCTATAGCTGATCTATCCCACATCGGTTTTCGGTTTAGCGTGTTAAATCTATATTCTTGAATTTAGAGGTGACCGTTTGCCAATCGATCCGGTCTTAGTGGTGCATGGCGGGGCATGGGCGATTCCTGACGATGTAGTCGAGGATCATCGCCGTGGCGTGCAGAAGGCGCTGGCTGCCGGATGGGCGGTGCTGGCTTCTGGCGGATCGGCGCTCAAGGCCGTCGAAGAGGCCGTGGTCGTCATGGAAGATGACCAAACCTTCGACGCCGGATGCGGCAGCTTTCTCACCTCCGACGGCCGCGTGCAGATGGACGCGATCATCATGGACGGCGCCACCCTGCGCGCCGGAGGCGTCGGCTGCGTCGAGCGCATTCGCAATCCCGTGCGCGCGGCCCGGCTGATCCTGAGCGAGAGCCCGCATGTGTACTTCGTCGCCGAAGGCGCCGAGCAGTTTGCCGCGAGCCTGGGCATGAAGCTGATCGACAACCGCGAGTTGGTCATCGACCGCGAGCGCCGCCGCCTTGCCGCCGCGCAAGCCAAAGCCGCCGCCGGCGAGCGCGACCTCACCTTCGCCGGCTCGCCTCCGCACGGACACGATACCGTCGGCGCCATCGCTCTCGACCGCGATGGACACCTCGCCGCCGCCACCTCCACCGGCGGCACGCTGAACAAAGCTCCCGGACGCGTAGGCGACGCCTCGCTGATCGGCTGCGGCTGCTACGCCGACGACCAGAGCGCCGCCGTCTCCTGCACCGGATGGGGCGAGCCGATCATGAAGCTCGTCCTCGGCAAATGGGCAGCCGACCGAGTCGAAGCCGGCGCAACCCCCGACGCAGCCGCCCGCGAAGCCATTGGCTATCTCGGCTCTCGCCTCAACGGCCACGGAGGCATGATCTTGCTCGATGCCCAAGGCAGATTCGGCATCGCGCATAATACGCCGCGCATGGCTTGGGGAGTTAAGACGAAAGCGAAGGAAGAAGCGGGAACCGAGATCGGCTTGCAGCGATAGTGAAACTATGAGGAATCTAGGATTTTCCGGTGGGAGCCTCCGCATTCATGCGGAGGAGCGAGGCTTTCAAGCCTCGCGGCCAGAGACGATTTTGTATGTTCTGCGGCTTCCAGCCGCGGTTCGGCCCATGCTATAAACGTCGGCTTTAACTATGCTGCTGGCTCCGCAAGAGGTTCGCACCTTCTTCCTTTCCTTCGCCACCTGGGAGCGAAGGCCGATTTTCAAAGTCAGTGACCGTTGCGACTTGCTGCTGGATGTTCTGCGTCAGGACCGGATTCTGCGGAGATATGAGATTCACGAGTTTGTCTTCATGCACGATCACGTTCACCTGATCTTGACTCCGGCGCCTCTCGTCTCTTTGGAAAAAGCGCTGCAATTCGTCAAAGGAGGCTTCTCTTATCGGGCCAAGAGGGAATTGAACTTCAATCGGGAGATCTGGCAGGGAGGTAAGAACGAGCACAGAATTCGCGATGCGGTCGAATATGCCCGGTATGTGAATTACATCTGGATGAATCCGGTCAAAGCAGGGTTTGTAGATCGGCCAGAAGACTACCTCTATTCGTCAGCGCGGCTGAGGAACGAAGTGGATCCCGCCCCGGCACATCTTCGACCCAGAGCTTTCGGCGCCGAGAGATGAAAACCCGTGGCTGAAGCCACGATTCAGGGAGAGAGTGCGTTGCCGCGAGGCTTGAAAGCCTCGCTCCTCCGCATAAATGCGGAGGCTCCCACCAGCAAATCTCAGGGTGCGCCTGCCGCTTACCTCAGCTCGCGCCTGAACGGCCACGGAGGCATGATCCTCCTCGACGCCCAAGGCAGATTCGGCATCGCCCACCACACGCCACGCATGGCTTGGGGATGGACGACGAAAGGGAAGGAAGCGGCGGGAACGGAGATTGTGGCGAGCGCTAAATAATGTCCTGCTGCCCCCATGGCAGAGGACGTTTTATTTTTCTGAGCTTTTGAAATCCACGCTGGACATTAAGACGGTTGGCTTTTGTATCCTTCCGATACACGTGCCTGAAAAGGCCTTCGAGTTCCGCGACCTCCTCTTCAGTAATATTTGGCCACACCTCAAAAACGGAGAAGTGCGTCCATTCATTTCCCATTTTCTTCCTATGGGCGCGAAGGCGGCTCCTGATCCCTGATTTCCCGCCCCTAGCCATACCCAGATAGACCACATCGAAGCGTTCCTTTCCTCTTTGTATCCTGCGCTTCAAGAGAACATAAATTCCTCGGGTGTTATGGGGTATGTTACGCAGCTCCGCCTGCTCGCAAAATTCATCGCACCGTTGAATAAGTTTCAATTCACTGCTAGGCATAGCGCAGTATATTAGCGCACCGGAGGCTAAAATCCCCGTGGAGGTAGTCACGATGAGCATTCGTTCCATATCCATTGGTGTTCTCTTGTTTCTCGTCGGGTTTGTCTGCGGAAACTTTTTCTCGTCTCCCGCAAAGGCGCAGAATGCGGGTCCAGACCAAGCTCAATGGGGCCTTCAGCCGATCAACAAACCTGCCCCCTTCGACGCGTACCTTTATAACCGTCAAACCGGCGAAGCTTTCATGATCGAGAGTGCAAATAAGACAGCTCTCAAATTAAAACGATGAAGGGGACGCGTCGGTTAATGCTCATAGGTAGTACATCAAACTATGAGCCACCGAGTTGTACATTTCCCGGAGTTCCTCAAGCTGTTCTCGTGTGAATTGCCTGGGATCATGTCCGTTCTTCAGGGCTCGGGCGGGATGAATCAAATTTCGGAACGCTCGGACCTTATCCACAACATCTCTCGCGACATGCTTCGGTGGAGTCTCGTCACCTTCGTCATTGATGTGCGACGGCACGTTGATTGGCGCGTTCAACACGTCTATTTCGTTAGCAGCCTCAATCAACTCCGACAGGTTTACCGAGTCAGGAATTTTGAGTTCGCCACCGTTGTCCTCGCCGAACTCGACTAGCAGGTAAGTCAAGATCGCAGTCTCTAGCGCCAAACCCAGAGCTATCGCAGCCATGAAATATTGCCCCGATTCCTCTAGCTCGTGTACTTTCTCGTGATAAAAGGCCAATAGATCATTGGCGGCGTCTCCGTGATGAGTGCCTGTGAGCTTCCCCATAAAATTCTTCTCACCGCAAATTTTAAGTAAAATCCTCCAGAACCTGTTCCTCTAGACGAACCGAAAAAACTGAGATCGAAGGAAAAAACGTCCATGGACGACCGAGGGATCAGCGGCATTGCGATGCTGCTAGGCGGCCTACTTGAGGAAGTAATTATTCAAGGGCAGAACGTCTCGTTCGTCAAACAGTTGATTCCAAATTGGGGAAACAAGGTCATTAACCACTGGGTTGCGATTCCTCTAATGGCGGTTGGTCTCGTCTCGATATGGGCTCGGAGGGGGCGCGATAACAAAGTAGATGCCAACTCACCGACTGTGCAGCACAACACCGCCGCCACCGTTCAAAGCGGTGGGAATGTGACCCAGACAGCGGGCGCCCTGCACATCCATATACCGCCGTATCCAGCACCGCAAACCTCCGAACCAATTCCTCATTCGCCAACACTTGCAGCTCCGCCATTAATTGACATTCAAGAAATCCGGTCAGCTACCATCCTTCGAGTGCCTGACGGAGCTTGGGACAATTGGAGCGAGCATCCAGCAGGTCGTAAGGCGCAGATAGTTGCGTTCAGAAACCTACGCGCCGAGGTAGGGCAAGAACGGCAGCCCGCAAAGGATGTTGTTGCTCGCTTGACCTACACCGCGAATAACGAACCGAGTTTAGAAATCAATGCTGGATGCTGGTTGGGCCAGGCATCCCAAGAGGTAAACATCAAAGCTGGAGAAGTCGCGAAACTGGTTATTGCCGCTTCGGTCAGACAAGGTGAAATTTTGGCTGCACTCCATAACCCTCGGGAGTCACTTCCGATACTGATTGGTCGTAGAGTGCGTCGCGAAGTAACTGTTCCGCCGATCGAGATGCTGGAAATACCGGCTGTCCCCTGCAGAGTGGAAATTACATTAATCTCAGGGGGGAACATGACGGTTTATCACGGCATATTTACCCTGCGACAAGGAACAGAACGAGCTATGCAACTTGATCCTGAACGTTAGGCTTCAATGTTTCAATCTGAAACCGTTTGTATGCGTTTCGCACTCCTGGAATGGTTCCTAAGAGCGCATTCATTGCGCCGCAGTACTTAACATTTGCTGCGACACGGCTGACAACTGCCGAAGTATACTCGCCTTTTGATGAGTGAGGCCGCCAACGCGATCGTCGGTTGCGATGCTGTAAATGCCCATGTAACCAAGCCGATTCCAGACACTCTCTGGCATTACACATCTTATGCCGGCTTTCAAGGAATCGTAACCTCCAAGAAGATTTGGGCGACCGAGTACAGATTCTTAAATGACAGGCAAGAGTTTCTTCATGCGAAAGCACTCGCGCAGAATCTTGTTCAGGAGGAACCGGAATTCGTTGGTGAACAACTTCCAAACCGAGACACGATCCGAAAAGCCGTCAATCTGGCGTTCGAGACCGGGCACCTACATGATGCGCGACTTTTCATAATGGTCTCGTCGTTTTCGAATGCACAGGACCAGCTCAGCCAATGGAGGGGTTATGCAAATGACTCCAGAGGGGTCAGCATGGGGTTAGATCTTCGGAGCTTGCGCCCTCCTTCGAATGTGGGAACCGCAGTTACATTTGCTCCGTGTGTTTATAAGCCCGCAGACAAAAACGCATTGCTGAAAGCCATCTTTGCAGACTATCGAAAGGGCCTTCAAAGCTGGTGGGCATCAATCGTGAGCGCCGCTCGAAGGGAAATCGGAAGCGGTGCCTCAAACCCAGAATTTGCCCAGCAGCTGATCTCCGCACATTCACAAGAACTTAATCAAGCAGTGGTTCATGGTCAAGCGAGTTTGCAGTTCGACCTGTTGAGAACGGCGCCGCTTCTCAAGGATGAAAACTTCCGCGAAGAGGACGAGTGGAGGCTGGTGTTACCGTGGGAACACATAAAACTTCCGACGAATCATCCCCTCGAATTCCGCCCAGTTCGTGACACCGTGATACCGTACATCGCGTATCCACTCAACCGACCCGGCCAAGAAGGGCCAATTTTCTGTAAAGATGTGATCCTAGGAGCTGGCAGTCATGTCTCTGCCGAGACAGCCGTCAATCTCTTCCTAAGGCAACAGGGCATCCAAACCCTGGCGAGGCGTTCGAAGATTCCCTACAGGCCTACATAGGCTAGAACCGCGAAAATTCCAGCAGATTATCTCAGACCAGTCACAATGGCGGTTTGACCCACCTCTCCACCCCAAGCTAAAATAATTTGGTTTGTCTGTCCTAGTTGTCCTCGTCTGAGGACTTGCGGGCGCGGTCGCGCGACGCGGGTAGGAACCAGCAAGCAATTTTACGCAGAAGGAAGAGCCTATGTACGCGGTTATCCGCGCCGGGGGAAAGCAGTTTCGCGTCGCGCCCGGAGACGTGATCAGAGTGGATCAGCGAGCGGGCGAGAACGGCAACGTCGAGTTTACCGACGTGCTGGCTGTCTCCGGCGGCGAAGGCCAGATTACGCGGCCGCAGGGCGAGGCGCGCGTTGTGGGTTCGGTCGTGGAGGAAGGACGCGGCGACAAGATTCTCGTCTTCCACTTCAAGCGCAAGAAGCAGTACAAGAAGCTCCAGGGACATCGCCAGCGCTACACCGCCGTGCGCATCACCGAGATCGCCTTCGACGGACAGAAGTTCACCGCGAGCGAAGCGCCAGCGCCGAAGAAGACGAAGACAGCGGAGAAGAAAGAAATGGCCAGCAAGCAAACCGAACAAAAGGCCGCCAAGAAGTCGGGCACCGGAGCCGAAGGCAAAGCGTCAAAGAGCTCGAAGGCTCGCACGGACAAAGGCACGGAGCGCGCACACTCTAAGAAGAAGTAGCCGCAGGCGACAGCAACGGTACCGCCTGCGATAGCGGGTGGGTGCGAAGCAAGTCAGTACCACCTGCGGTAGCGGGTGGTGCTGTTTGCCGCCAGGGAACAAGATCAAAAGCACCACCCGCTATCGCAGGTGGTACTGACGGAGTAACCATAAGCAATGGCACACAAAAAAGGTTTAGGCAGTTCTAAGAACGGACGCGACTCAAACGCGCAACGGCTGGGCGTGAAGGCCTTTGGCGGACAGCTCGTGACCGGCGGTTCGATCATCGTTCGCCAGCGCGGCACGCGTCTGAAGCCAGGCAAAAATGTCGGCCGCGGCAAAGACGACACGCTCTTCGCCAAGGTAGACGGCACAATCCGCTTCACCGACCGGGGGAATATGGGGCGATTCGTAAGCGTGGAGCCGGCTTAGCTACTAGCTACTAGCTTCTAGCGAAACCGGACGACAATTTTGGACTTGAGGCCCCACATAATCGGGGCCTTTGCTTTGATGGCTGCTACAAATCTGCGGATTACATCCAAATTAGGTTCGTGACTATTTGGCCAGCTTCCGTTTTTTGCTGTATTCGGAACTTCGGGTGGGAGCCCCCGCATTCATGCGGGGGGAGCGACGCTTCAGCGTCGCGGGAATGGAATGCGTTGAAGAAATTGCGCTTTAGCGCTGGGCCTTGGGACCAGCGCTAAAGCGCAGCCTCTATCAGCATGCCTTTTCCCGCTGCGCTGAAAGCGCAGCTTCCCCCGCATGAATGCGGGGGCTCCCACCTAAACCCAATGTCGTGGTACGAATCACCGCCGCAAGCAAACTGTGAACTGCGGCAACAAAAAGCTAGTAGCCAGTAGCTAGCAGCTAGAACCTGATGTTCATCGACGAAGCCAAAATTCGCGTGAAAGCCGGCGACGGCGGGAATGGCTGCATGGCCTTTCGGCGGGAGAAGTTTGTTCCGCGCGGCGGACCGTCCGGCGGCGATGGCGGACATGGCGGCGACGTTGTCATGGAATCGAGCGAGCGCCACAATACGCTGGTTCACTTCCGCTTTAATCCCGAGTACAACGCCGGACGCGGACGCCATGGCGAAGGCTCGAACCGCAGCGGAGCCGAAGGAGCGGACGTCGTGCTGAAGGTCCCCGTCGGCACGATTCTTTATGACGCCGACTCCGGCGAGCGCGTTCACGATTTTTCCCGCGCTGACGAGCGCATCGTGATCGCCAAAGGCGGACGTGGCGGACGCGGCAACCAGCATTTCGCGACACCGACTCACCAGGCTCCGCGCGAGCACGAGCTGGGACGTCCGGGCGAAGAGCGGAATTATCGTCTGGAGCTGAAGCTGCTCGCCGACGTGGGACTCGTCGGCTTTCCCAATGCGGGAAAATCGACGCTGATCTCGCGCATCTCCGCCGCGCGTCCCAAGATCGCCGATTATCCGTTCACGACGCTCGAACCAAATCTGGGAGTAGTCACGGTTGGTGACCCGCCCGATGACGAGAGCTACGTCGTTGCCGATATTCCCGGATTGATTGAAGGCGCGAGCGCGGGACACGGTCTGGGCACACAATTCTTGAAACACGTCGAGCGCACGCGGCTGCTGCTGCATCTGATCGACGTCTCCGACGCCAGCGGTCGTCCCGATCCGACCGAGGATTTCAAGGTCATCATGCACGAGTTGGAAAGCTGGGGAACCGGACTCGAATCAAAGCCAATGATCGTAGTCGCCTCGAAAACCGATGCCGCAAATCCCGATAAGCTAGCCAAACTGAAGCGCTTTTGCTCGCGGAAAAAGCTGCCGTTTCTGGCGATTTCGGCGGTGGCAGGGGATGGAATCGAGAAGCTGAAATACGAGGTCGCTGGGCGAGTGCGCGAAGCGCGGCTGGCGGGGGCGGAGTCTGGGAAACTGGAGAGCGTGAGTTAAGGGGGCTTTCGGCTCTCGGCGTTCGGCCAGTTGCGATTTTCCCAATTGGTGCAAGCCGGCTAGCTAAGCGCTTGTCATCCTGAACGGAGGCGCGCATTTTGCGCCGGAGTGAAGGACCTTGTGGTTGCTTTTGCTGTTGCTGTTGAATTTGGGGTTGCCGTTTTTGTTTGTACCGAAAATGCAACCCAAAGAGCAACAGCAACCCCAAAGGCAACCACAAGGTCCTTCGCGCAAAAACCGCGCTCAGGATGACAATAACGATTAATGCGTCAAAAAAAAATGGCTCAGGTACCGAACGCCGACAGCCGATTAGCCCACTCGGTAATCCCCGCTAGCACCTCCGTAATCACCTGCTGCAAAATAAGTCGGCACCCACGCGGGATTCGGAGGCATCCTACCAGCAAGGGCTTCCGGATGTACGCGAGGCAACATAAGTTCGCAGTGTTAGGCCCGGCAGTGCCGGCATTTACGGAGGCGATCGGCAATCGCATGACTCTGAACATCAAGCGTCCGCTCCTTACCCTCATGTGGACCAGCATCGGACTGGCCGTGATTGCCGGCGGCCTTTATCTAGGCAACGAGCTGCGCAAACAGCGCCTCGCCAACCGCACACCCTACGAAAGCTACAGCCACGCCGGCGATGACGGCGGCTTCAACGGCGCCGAGTACGGCGTGGGCATCTAGGCAGCATTCCTAACAGTCCATTTTCCAAAGCGAAACCGTCGTTAAGCGCTTGTCATCCTGAGCGCGATTTTTGCGAAGGACCTTGCGGTTGCTTTTGGGGTTGCCGTTGCTTGGGGGTTTAGCATTTTCCCCGCGCAGACATGAACCGCAACACAAAACCAACTTCAACGGCAACAGCAAAAGCAACCACAAGGTCCTTCGCGCAAAAAGCGCGCTCAGGATGACAATCTGCTTTACCTTGACCGCTGCTACTCCATAGCGGCCTTTCTCACCACCGTCAGCGTCACCTCCGATGGATACTCGCGCGAATGGTGAATCGAGTTGTGCGCGACCACTCCTTTCGCTTCGTCGTAATTGTTGCCGCCGGTGTTCATGTTGCGATCGAAGCGTGGGAAGTTGCTGCTTGAGATCTCGACGCGGATGCGGTGACCTGCGGGAAAATAATTGCTCGTATTCATCGGTTGGAGCGTGACTTTGGCTACTTTGCCCGGTTCCATCCAGACTAGCGGCTTGTCGTAGCCGTCGCGATAGCGCAGGCGCTGGATCGTTTCGTCGAGGTTGTAGGCTGTGCCGTCGGGATAGACATCGATGAGCTTGATTGTGACGTCCGTGTCCTTCGCGTCAGAAGAAACGTAAAGCGTCGGCTCGATCGGACCGCTTACCTCGATCCCTTCCTTCAGTGGCTCGCTGGTGTAGACAAGGATGTCATTGCGCGTTTCCATGCCGCGCTGATCGAAGGCGCCGCCGGTGACTGCGTTGCCGGTGCAGCAAACGTTGCCGCCGTAGGATGGCACGGGATTCATCGGATCGTAGGTGAAGCTGTCCGGCTTGTCGGCACTGGGAGCCGCGGTCGTGAGCGCGCCGTCGCCGTACAGCGTGTTGGCCTTGCCGCCGCTGGCGAGGTAGAGCGTCATCGGCTCCGCGCCTTTGGGAGGCCACGTGTCCGAGGTCTGCCATTTGTTGATGCCCATCGTGAAGTAGCGGACCTTGGGCATCTTTTCCAGAACGCCGTTGTCTTCCCCTTTTAGGAAATGGTCGAACCAGCCGTAGGTGAGCGCGTCGTAGTCGAGGCGCGCGTCGCCCATGCTGCGCTCGCCGACGATCGTGTCCTCGGTCGCGCGCTTGTAGCCGCAGTGCAGTGTTGGCGCGATCACCGCGTATTGCTCGTTGGCGATGTCGGGACGCGCGGTGCGGCGCACGTAGTTGTACGCCGCGAGGTTCGGTCCAATCGAGACGTCGTACCAGGACATGAACCAGAATCCCGGCACATTGACGGTCATGCTGTCGTTCCAGAGTCCGCCGCGATACCAGGCAGGATCGTTGGGCGCCCGCTTGATCATCGCGCCGCCGGTTGCGACCGGCATCGGATCGGCGAAGATGCCGGGCGGTCCGTCGACTGCCTTGATGATGTCTTCTTCCGGCAGATGTCGCAGCGCCTTCGACCAATCAACCGGGGGAAGCTGCTGCGCGAGATCGAACGACTTGGACTCGCGGATCAGGTCCTGCTGCGAAGCGTTCGGCGGGAACATCGGACGCACCTGGTTCTGCTCGCCATAAAGCCACGCGATGAAGAGCATCTGCACCGCGCCGCCGCGATACCAGTTGCCCTGCTCGTAGTACGGCTTCACGCGACCCACGCCCGCGCCAAATCCCATCGGGATCATCGCCGCATACGCCGGATTGCCGAGCGCCGCCACGCCAAGCTGCCACTCCGCGGTGGACGAGCATCCGATCGTGCCCACCTTGCCGTTCGACCACGGCTGCGACGACATCCATGTGAGTTCATCGTCTCCATCACTGCGCGGCGGCCCGAGAATGTCGTAGGTGCCTTCGGAGAAGAAGTGCCCGCGCTCTTCCATCTCCACGTAGGCATAGCCGCGCTTCACCGCGTCGAGCTGCGCGCTCATGTCCGCCGGAATGCCGTTGCGCACGTCCCAATAATTGAAGTTGTACGGCGTGCGCACAAAGATGATCGGCACTTTTCCGGACGCGTTCTTGGGACGATAGACGTCGGCGGCCATGCGCTTGCCATCACGCATCGGGATCATAACTTTGCGATCAATGATGGCGACCGACTCCAGCTCTTTTTCGAGCTGGTTGCGCCTGGCGACGAGCGCGGGATCAACGGTGCGCTGCTGCGCTTGCGCGAAGGAGCAGAGCAAAATCGTGGAGACGGACACGACCAACATGAACTGCCGAGGCAGAAGAATCCGCATGCGGAAATCTCCGGGGATGAAATGAGTGACCGCGAATTGTAGCAGGGAGGGTGTAGGGCAGCGACAGCCTGTCGCGTTCGCAGCAGCAAACCGGTGACGGTGCTTCACGAGGTGTCATCCTGAGCGCGGTTTTTGCGCGAAGGACCTTGTGGTTGCTTTTGGGGTTGACGTTGCTTTTGGGGTTGCTGTTCTCCTTACCGACGAAAACTTCAACCGCAACCCCAAAAGCTACCACAAGATCCTTCACTCCGGCGCAAAAGGCGCGCCTCCGTTCAGGATGACAACGTTGGATAACGGGAAAGCTTTAGCGCCACAAGTGCCACTGCAATCCAACCCGTGCCAGCAACGGCGCGCCGAGCGTGACGGTTGGCGTGCGCGCGACGGCGATGTCCTGATTGAGCAGGTTCTCGCCGGCTACGTAGATGTCCAGACTGGAATTAATGGGGCGCGAGATGAACGCATCGAGCTTGAAATACGACCCCAGCACCAGCGTGTTGATATCGTCGTCGAAGACCGAGCTCGTGCTGCGGCCTTGCAACGCGATGGTGAAGAATCTGGGATTCGCATAGGTCGCCTGAAACGTGAACTCATGCTGCGGAACTTCGGGCACGCGCAATCCCACGAGCGCCGCGTTCGCAGGAAATGATGTGACGGTCGCGTTGACAAATTGGTACTGGGCCGAAAGGCTGGTGAATTTCGCTACCGACCAGTCGATCTGTGCGCCAACTCCCCGTGCACGCGTGCTGCCGAGATTTTCGCGCATACGCGTAATCAGCGTGGGCGTCGTACTCAGCGTGACATTCGAAACCGGACGATTGACATCAGCCCAGAAGAAGGTCTGCTCGAAGGTGAGCTTGCCGTTCGCGAGTTTCTCGACAGGTCCGGCTTCAAATCCGGTGAGCCGCTCCGAGACGAGTTGCGGATTATCCAGCGTGAGCACATTCCCAACTCGGAACGAACGATACAGCTCATTCAACGTCGGCGAACGGAATGAGCGATAGACAGAAGCTCGCAGCGCAAACCGCTCGTTGAAGCGATAGTTGGTGGCCAGCTTGGGGTCGAACGCTGTCTCCGAGCGGTTCGCGAACGGCGTGGTCGTGGCGTTCAGCGAAGAGAGAGGGATCGTGCGGCTGAATCCGTCGAGCGCGTTCCAGTCGTCAAACCGGAGAACCGGAGTGAGGACCCATTTTGGAGTCAGGCGAATGATATCTTCGCCGAAGATTCCGACACTGCGATTCTGTCCGCCGCCATCAGTAAAGCTCGTGGCTTTTCCGGCTGCGAACACTTCATCATCGCTCTCACCGATCACGTTCTGGAAATCCACGCCCGCGATCAGCGTGTGTCGCGTCGCGAAGGAACGCGAGTACTGCGCTGAGGCTCCCCAATGACGCGAAGGCGTCATCTGCAGTCGGGCGAGCGTCTCGCTGTTGCGATCGGCGGCGACCGAGGCAAAGGTCTGGTGGTAATCCTCGGTTCCGCCATAGCCGCGGATTTGCAGCAGACTATCGCCACTCCCGGCAAGGTCCAGACCAGTAGAAACCTGCCAGGCGCGCGTTCGGTTCAGTTCCAAAATGGTTCCGTTGTGGCGCGAGTCGTCATAGGCTAGTCCACGCACGAATACTCGCGAACGCGGGGCAAACTGCCGTTGGATTTGCAGCTCGCCGTTCCGATGCAGCGAGTTGGCAGGGTTGTCCACCGCGCCACGCTCGGACGCCTCGACAGGGATGTAGCCGTCGGTGCGAAAGTACTCGCCCGCAGCCGACGCCGTCCAATTTCCGAACGCGTGTCCCAGGTAGCCGGAAGCGTTCGGCGTTCGTTCGTTGCCGTAGGAGATATCTAGATCAGCATCCGTTCCCTCCGGCACGCGAGAGAGCATCTGCACGACTCCGCTCAGGGCCTGGCCGCCATACAGATCGGAGGCGCCGCCGCGCAGGACCTCGACTCGATCGATCGATTCCAGCGGAATCTGGCTCCAGTTCATCCAGCCGCCGAACGGATCGGTCGCGGGGACTCCATCCAGCAGAATCAGTGCGCGGCTCGCGCCGCTTGATCCGATCCCGCGCAACGATACGCCTTGCGTCGTCGGATTCGAAGTCCGGCTGCTGCTGCGCCGGAACAAATCGAAGCCGGCGAGATGCCGGAGTATGTCATCGATCTCCATGGCGCCGCTGCTTTGAATTTCTGCAGCAGGAATCACGGCAATGCTCTCGGTCGATTGCCCAATCGGCAGCGGACTGCGCGAGGCCGTCACCACCAGCTGTGTGCTGACCGTTTCGGGACGCAAAAGGATGAAAAAGATCTGCTCCTGGGTTCCGGCGAGCAATTTTCGTTCTTCCTCAGCGAATCCCGAGGCCTGCACGCGCAGAACGCCGGCTGCAGGTCCCACGTTCGAAAACAAGAAGGTTCCGTCGTCGGCTGTAGTCGCCGTCTTGGTCGAGTGGTCCTGGATCAGGGTCACGCGAGCGCCGGTGACCGCCGCATGGGAGGTGTCCTGGACAGAACCGCGAACCTGACGAGTGCGTGAGGTTTGCCGGTTCGTTTGAGCCAGAGCGGGAAGGCAAACAGCCAGGAGGCCACAGCTAGCGACGAGAACACGTGCGATTTTCATCGGTGCGCCTCTGGCATTGGAGGCTGGAAGCGATTTCAGAGTTGCTGCCTGGGACTGCGGCGGCGAGCTGGTCGCCCTCCGGCTCAGTGAGAACCGCGAAAAGCTGGCGACCCAGGTTCGACACGAAATTCCCTGTTAATTCCCTGCTAACTACGCTCAGCACACCAGCTTCGAGTTGCCAAAATCTCCTACTATCTTGAAAACACAGTCGCTTACGCCACAAATCAAAAATTCACTGTTAATTCCCTGCTAATTCCCTGAGCGTTTTGCGCAGACCCGCATCACTGGCGGGGTTCGGCGACTCGCCGCGGCGAGTCCCCTGAAAAATTCGCTGTTCTCAGGGAATTTAGCTTCCCGAGCTTTCAATGCGGCAGGTCAGTACCGTTCCCGGTAGGGAATGGGTGGGGCTTGGTCCTAGCCGATCACGGCAATACCCGTTCGCTACCAGCGAACGGTACCGACGAGCGCCGCCATTCTAGCTTCCCAGTTTTTGAAAAAAACGAATGATCGATTCAATCCCACGATAGAAGTTCGGAATGTGGAACTTTTCGTTGGGCGCATGCAGGTTATCGTCCGGTAACCCAAATCCCATCATCACGCTGGGGATACTCAGGTGCTTGGCGAAATCGGCGACGACGGGAATGGAGCCGCCGCTGCGGATGAATACAGTGTCCTTGGCAAACACATCGCGCATCGCGTTCTTGGCCGCGCGCACGTACGGATTATCCGTCGGGATGACCATTGGATCGGCGCCACTCCACTGCTTGATGCTGATCTGAATTCCGCGCGGGACGATCGACTCCACATACTTCGTGAACAACTTGTAGATTTCATCCGGTCGCTGGTCGGGGACCAGGCGCATGGAAATTTTGGCCGCCGCTCGCGCGGGGATCACCGTCTTCGCGCCAGCGCCGACGAAGCCTCCAGGCATGCCGTGCACATCGAGCGAGGGACGCGCCCACGTGCGTTCGGCGACGGAGTAGCCGGGCTCGCCGGTCAGCTCCGTGCTGCCGACTTCATTCTTCCGATATTCCTCTTCGTCGAACGGAAGCTTGCTCCAGTCTTTGATCTCGTCGTCTGACGGTTTGACCACGCGATCGTAAAAGCCGGGAATCAGAATGCGTCCGTTCTCGTCTTTGAGTTTGGCGATGATCTGCGCGAGCGTAACAAATGGATTCGGCGCCGCGCCGCCGTACATGCCGGAATGCAAGTCCGTCTTCGCCCCGCGCGCCTCGACTTCGGTATAGACCATGCCGCGCAGCCCGACGCAGAGCGTGGGCAGATCGGGCGCGTACATTTCGGTGTCGGAGACCAGCGCAAAATCAGCTTTGAGTTTGTCCGGATTTTCCGCGACGTACTTCGCGATCGATTCGCCGCCCACTTCTTCTTCGCCTTCGAGCAGCAGGCGGACATTGATCGGCAGCTTGCCGTGCCCGGTCTTCATGAGCGATTCGAGTGCCTTCAGATGCATGAACATCTGGCCTTTGTCATCGACCGCGCCGCGTGCATACAGATTCTGGTTGCGCTCGGTTGGTTCGAACGGAGGAGTTGTCCATTCGTTCAGCGGGTCGGGAGGCTGCACGTCGTAGTGCCCGTAGCAGAGCGCGGTTGGTTTGCCCTCGGCATGCAGCCAATCGGCATAAACCAGCGGATGCCCGCTGGTCTTGATCACCTGCACGTGCTCGAGGCCAATCGCGCGCATTTGCGCGGCGAGAAACTCGGCCGCTTTGTCTATATCGGGCTTATGCTGCGGGAGCGTGCTCACGCTAGGAATACGCAGCAGGTCCTTCAATTCGGCAAGAAACCGGGGATGGTTCTGAATGGCGTAGTCTACCGCGGCGGAAGACATGAGCAGTTGATCCTCGATGGAAGAATGTGCGCGCCGTTACTCTCGAAACAATTTCAGTATAGCAAGGCGAAATGACCGGAGGTGCCGCAGAGACGCATCATTGCCGCTTCTTCGCAGTTTCAAAATGATCTCTTCCTAGCGTGGAAGACTTGCCATCGGGGCGTGCGCGGCGGATGCGGTAAATGCTTTCACCTTCTCCAGTGTTTCGCGCGCGGAGGATGAATTCGGATCCTTCGGAGCGAGCGTGATGAAATCTTGCAATTGGGCCACGGCGCCTTTGTAATCCTTCAATCCCAACAGGGCATGCGCCCGCACAAGATGGAGAGGAGGATAGTCTTTCGGAAGAAGCTGGCGCGCTCTGTCTAGTTCCTGAAGCGTGTGCTGATAGTCCTGTTTCCCAAAATAGGATTTTGCCATTTCGAAATACGGCTGCCACGATGCCGGAGCGAGGGCGGTCGCGCGATCGCTGGAGCGCAGCGCTTCATCGAATCGATTCGAGGCATTCAGCGCTGCTGCCATCGCCGTGTATGCCAGGGCATAACTATTGTCCGCTTTAATCGCATGATCGAAATCGTTTATGGCTTCTTGTGTGCGACTGGCATCGAGCGCAAGCACGCCATGCAAGGTCAGAGCGGCGGCGTAATTGGGACAGATCTTCAGCGCCTTGTCGAGATACTTCGAAACTTCATCCTGCTTGCCTTTGTTGAGCGCTTCTTCCGCTTTGTGAAGAGCATCGCGGGCCTTCTCAGGAATCCGGTACTCGGCGACTGAAACAGTCGCTCTGCCGTCCGCTTCGGCGGCTTGCGAGTTGCGCGTGTCCAGCCGGACTCTCACGGTGCCAACCATGGAAGTGGCATCGATGCGCTCATGCGTTTGTGCAAGACCGTGGCTGGCAACCAGATCGTAGACGGCTCCGGGAAGCGTTGCGAATTCGAACGCGCCGGCAGAATTGGTGTAAGCGGCCGCTACCGTGTTGCCGTTTTGTAAATTGTGGATCTCGACATGGGCGTCGGGTATCGGATTGCCGCTGGAATCGAGGACCACGCCGGAAACACTGTTTATGTGGTCGCCCATTTCCGGAGTGCCGGGAAGGCCCATCATGCCATTGTTCTGACCGAGACATGAACTAGCGAGAAAGACAATGGCCAGGAACGTTGCGGAAAGGGTCACCTTCATTGCGTGTACCTCAAATCTTTTCCCGAGCTTACGGAGGCGACCTGCAAGAGTTGTGGGGAACCTCTTCAAATGGCTCGGCACGGCATAGTCCGTGCTACTTGGTTGAGAGTCGAAGCTGCTTCTGCAAAGTTGGCCTTTCATCCAGAGCAGCGCAAAAATATATAGTTGAGTGATGGGCAACTAATACGCCCGAGTTCCTGAATGGAAAAGCTCGAGGAAGAATGAAGGACGTTACCGTTGCACCCGCACGCAACATCGCCGGCTCCATTCGCCTGCCTGGCGATAAGAGCATCTCTCATCGTTATGCCATGCTCGCCGGATTGGCGCAGGG
>DASTJH010000068.1:0-11666 GCA_035716645.1 Terriglobales bacterium
CCAGAGCCCCGGAGGGGCGGCACCGGCAACGTGCAGCGATGAGTGCCGCGCCTCCGGCGCTCGGGATGTTCGGTGCACCTCACCCAGCCCTCACGGGCTGGGCTAAAAGAATGCCGCGCCTTCGGCGTTGGCACCTGCTCCGGTTCAGGGGGTCTACAATGCGCGAACTGTTCATTGGATCCACAACCTCGCCTATTGCGAGGTCGGCTGCTCAGACATGACAGAAGTTAAGATTCTGGCCGAGAACAGCTGAAAATTCCGTCCCGGTCAATGTAATAACCCAAACACCCCCACCCCATTCGTAGTCCCTACATACACTTTCCCATTCGCGATCGTCGGCACAATGAATTTGTTCCCATTTCCGAACTGATCGCGTCCATTCGCCGCCTGATTGCTGTTGTAGAGTTCGTGGCTTAGATTGCCGGCGTCGTACGCGTGCAGCACCGCCGTTGAAGTGTTCTCGGCGGCCCAGACGATTCCATTATTCGTACCATTGGCAGAGACGGCTGGCGTGGTTCCCGGAAACCCAAACGTGTTCGCCGTCGTCGAAGAGGGAGTGGTAGCCAGTAGTCCATTCGCGATCGGAAACGCCTTCAAATTGTCGCCTACTCCGCCATAGTAAACGGTGTTGTTGAAGAAAGCCGGCATGCCGAATTCCGCGCCGATTGCGCTGGGCAGTTCCTGATAAATATTGTTCTTGGATGAATTGAACTTGCCCATATTGTCGCGATCGACCACGTAGATGTTGCCGTCCTTCCCGGCTCCGACCGCCAGATGCCGAATGCCGGAAGATGTGGTCACATCCGGCAGCAACATCGCCCCGCCCGAGCCCAGATCGGTATCGCTCGCGGACTCTGACGCTGTATTGAACAGAGCAAAGTAGTCGCTGACCGACAACTGCCCGCCGGTGGTTGAAACCTTCACAAACGCGTTGCCGAAATCGCCTTGCGCGGGAAAACCGTTGGCATTCAGGCTGCTGTCAAAGGTCCCGTTGGCGACGAGCTGAAAGATGTTCCCGCTAGTGTCCGCCGCAAGCCCGGCGCCGCTGTTCCAAAATGAACCTTCGCTTCCATTCGGTACAACGTTGAGGACACCGGCCTGCGCCAGGGTCTTCTGGTCATAGCCAATGATCCAGCCAGTGTATGGATCGATATCGCAGTGTGACGACCAGCTCGTGTATACGATCCCGTTCAGCAGCAGCAGGCCGGGCCGCTCCTTGTACATCTTGGGATCGAAGACCACTTGAGTGCCGTTGCTGTTCGCGCCGGTTCCCGGAAAGGTGGCGCTCACGTCGCGCGGACCGCCGAACTGCTCGGCTCCGGTCGCAAGATTCAGCGCATGCAATCGTTGAAAATAATTGCCCGAAGCGTCTTTGCTCATTGCCACCACGTACACGGTTCCGTTCGGTCCGGCCGTCCGATCGATCACCGGCGTTGCCGTAACGCCGATCTCCGGCGTCACTTGATCGCAGCTGCGATTGTCCGAGGTCGTTTCTCCGGGCTTCAGCATCGAGATTTGCCACAGCTTGGCTCCGGTATCGGCATCGAAGGCGTACACACTGTCGTGCTCCGAAGCGACGATCAGAACGTTGTGTTTTCCCGAATTGGGAATGGGCAGACTCGAAACATAGAGCGGCTGGGCATCAACTTTGCCGTCGATGCTGATTACGAAGAGCTTGCCGAAATTCGTGGCATTCACGTTCGCCGGAGTGAGAATGCTTTCCTGGAGATTCTGCCCGGTCCTCGCATTGTCGTTGTGATAAGTGAGCACATCCGTCTGCGCAGCGGGAGGCGGCGCGCTGGTCGATACCGTCAGCGTCGTGCTCCCGGTGATGCCGTTCGACTGCGCCTGAATCGTGCTCGTTCCCGGCGCCACAGCTGTGAGCAGCCCTGCGGTGCTGATGGTGGCAATCCCGGTATTCGAGGAAGCCCATGTCACGGAACTGGCCAGAATCTGGGAGCTGTTGTCGCTGAACGCACCGGTGGCGGTGAATTGCTGCGTCGAGCCTGACTGGATCGTCGCGCCGCTCGGGCTTACGGAGATCGAGACCAGCGTCGCTGGACCCGATGGAATCTGCTTGCCTCCTCCGGAACAAGCGCCGGACCACAGAACCGCGAACAGGGCGCAGATAAGTCCATTTCGGGAATTCATAAGATGTTCCTTAATCTTACGCGACGACTTGCAGAGCGCCGTCTCTAGCCCGATGAGTGGGACCAAGTTACGTGAGGTTACTTCCGGATAGCGATCGCTGGGAAAGCCATCGCGAGCCGACCACGAAAGGCACTAGGATGAGCAAAATCCCATCTCATCTGGCAAGAAGGTTGTGGTTTGTCAAAACGGAAAGAGCTCCGTACGAAGGCGGTTCTGCCCGTCCGAGTCACTGGCGTGGACTCGTCCGCCAAATCTTTTTCTGTGGTTTGCCACACTTTTGATCTCACCGTCGATTCGGCTCGGCTCGGATGCGTCACCGCAGCCGTTGTTCCCGGACAAAACGTTCTGCTGCAGCGCTTCGGGATGAAAGCCAGCTTCCGCGTCGAGTGGGTAGGCAAGGGCGCGCGCCGAGGACAATGCGGTCTGAGCAGCCTGGAGCCGCATCGGCATCTTTGGGGCATCTCTCTCAGCAACCGACAAAAAGACGACTTCTGGGTTAAGCCTACGCCCAAAGACCGCCGCCGCTTTCGTCGCCATGCGTGCAGCGGAGCGGCACAGCTATTCACGGCTATTGAATATCCGTTCTGGGCCGAAATGGCGGATATCTCGGCGTCAGGCGTCTATGTGAAAACTGTTAGCCCGCTGGGCAGAGGCACACCTCTGCGCATTCGCGTTGATGCAGAGGGATTTTCCTTCGAGAGCCACACCGTCGTTGCCACATGCCATCCGATGGTCGGCATGGCTTTGCGGTTCACGGTGATGACACCCGAAAGCCGTTCTGAGTTGCGCAAACTGCTGGAGTCGCTGCGTTTCCAATCCTCAGTAGAGCCTGGAGAGCACAAGATTATTGGCGAAATTTTTGGCGAACACGACGAGATCGACTCTCCGGTGAAGAACACCTAAGCTAGGTCGGCTAATTTTGGTGCCCAATTACCGCGAGCGGCCTGCGCGGGCCGCGACTCGTTGTGGGGCGATGTCGCCGGACTCGAATGCCGTTGGTTCTTCGATCACGATCGGCGTGGGAAGCGCCTGCAGCAGACGCGCGCAGCGGTTCCAGCGCAGAATGCATTCATCATTCCCTGCCAGTCGAATCTTCTCCGCGCGTTCGAAATAACCCATCGCATCTTCGAATTCGGCTGTGATGGCCGGTATCGGACGTCCGAGCCGAAGCTGGGCCTTCGCATGCCGCTCGTGCAGGATGCCGGTGTAGTAAAGACGCGCATATTCCTCGGCCAGTCCGCTGAAGATCGCATCGGCCTCTACGAAGCGATCTTTCACCCCTCCGGTGAACTGATCGGTAATCGCCAGCCCCAGAATGCGCTGCGCGCTCTGATGTGTCGGCTCGACCACGAGAATATCGCGGCAGATCGACTCGGCTTCTTCCGGCTCATTCAGATAGCGATAGCGCTCGGCTTTGGCGATGGCGGCGTTGATGCTTGCGGGCGAGATGGATTTGAGATTCACGGTAATTCCTCCGACGAGGCAATCAAGACCAAAAGCCTCGAAGCTCCGAAGCTTCGGGGCTTCGAAGCTTGTTTTCACATCCTCCACAACAACCACCCGGCCACAACCGTTCCCACCACCGCCGCACCATAACATCCGGCGAAGACGACCTCGTTCAGATGCTTGATTTGCAGGCCGTCATACAGTGTGTAGCGGAATCGGTGGGCGAAATGGAACAGCGGCAGCGAGCAGAGCACGAAGAAATAAATGCGTGTGATCGGCGAGTGCATCAGAACGGCGAGCGAAGAGTAGGAGACTCCCGGCAGCCAGCCCAGAGGCGCTGCCAAACCAAAGATCAGCAACTGAATGGGCAAAAGCAGCGCAGCGACTACGCCGCCTGCACTGAACAACGTCCAAAAGATCGGTTCGTTACTGGCTTTAACCTGAGACATGATTCTTGACCTCTGTATTGCCGCTCTCCACCCCGCACAATCAAGCTTCGCAGCTTCGGGGCTTCGCGGCTACGAAGCTGTTCTCACATACATCCACAACACAAATCCTGAAATCGCGAGCCACGCCAGAAACTGCGGGCCGGAGATCAGAATTGCTGGCACTCGTTTGCCCTGAAGGCGCACAGCCATCGCCTTCGGCGCGAGATTGAACCAGGTAATCGAGTGCAACAGCAAGAACGCGAAGGCGATTGCGTTTAAAACGATCAGCCAAGGCGAGCGCATGTGCTGAGCAAAATTGGCATAGCTTGATGTGCCGCCGTTGATCGCGGCCAATTGGAAGAGCGTCACCGCCACCGCCCATGCGACAGCGACGCTGCTCAGCTCGCGTAGGATGAATTTCACGTACGGCCAATTGCCCATCCACCAATAGGTGGAAACTGGCCGCCGGTACCAGCGCGGATGAAACTCCGTGTACGCCGGCGCGCCGGCTGTTACTGACGCGGGCTGGATCGCGGGTGCTTGTCCTGCGCTGCTCATTCTTACTTACCTCCTCATCGTTGCCCGAACGGCATGAGGAATCGCTTCATTCCGTCCATCGCCGCCGCCAGTTTGTATTGCTGGATCGCGCCTGCAGGATCGACGTGCTTGGGGCAGACGCGCGTGCATTCTCCGACAAAAGTGCAGCCCCAAATACCGTCGGGATGCGAGAGGATCGCCATGCGCTCCTCGGCGCCTTCGTCACGCGAGTCCTTGTTGTAACGATGCGCCAACGCCAGAGCCGCCGGACCGATGAAGATCGGATCCAGCCCCGAAATGGGACACGCGGCATAGCACAACAGGCAATTGATGCACATGCTGTGCTGCCGGAATTCCTCGAGCTGATCCGGAGTTTGCAGATACTCGCCTGCGCCGTTGCCATTCTTGTGAATCAGCCACGGTTTCACTTTCTTGAGTTTCTCGAGAAATTCGTCAATCTCGACGACCAGATCGCGAATCACGGGAAAATTGCGCAGTGGTTCGATCCGCACCGGCTCGTGCGTGTACTGCGTCAGGAAAGTGGCGCATCCCAATTTGGGTTCGCCATTCACCATATAGCCACAACTGCCGCAGATACCCATGCGGCAGGACCAGCGAAATGTGAGCGTACCGTCGAGTTGATCCTTCACATAGTTGAGCGCGTCGAGGATCACCCATTCTTTCTTGAGCGGCACCTCGAACTTCTGGAAATACGGCTCGCGGTCTTTTTCCGGCGAGTAGCGCGAGACTTCGAGTGTGATCGTTTGAGTCATCATGATGCCTTGGCGGCGATTTGCGCCGGCTGCTGTCCGTACACGCGCTCTCCCGGAGGCCAGCGCGTGATCACCACCGGCTGGTAGTCGGTCCGCACGGAGCCGTCGGAAGTACGGGTGATCATCGAGTGCGCGAGGAAGTTGCGATCGTCACGCGTCGGATAATCGCTCCGCTGATGCGCTCCGCGCGATTCGGTCCGGTGCAGCGCGCTGTGCACGATGCTGGTGGCGACATCCAACATCGCATGGAGCTCCAGCGCAGACAGGATCTCGGTGTTGAACGTACGCGAATGATCGTCGAGGACAAGGTTCTGCGCGCGCTGCTGTAATTCGGCCAGTTTCTCCGCCGCTTCGCGCAGCGAGCGTTCGGTGCGATAAATTCCTGCGCCGGCCTCGGCAGCCTTCTGCATCTCTTCGCGCAGAGTGGCGACGCGCTCGGTGCCGCCGCTCTTGCGCAAGAACTGCTGTTCGAGACGACGCCGCTCGTCCAAAGCCTGCGCTTCGATAGCTGCGCTCTGCACTTCCGGTGCAGTGGTCACATACTCGGCCGCGGCTTTGCCGGCACGCGCGCCAAAGACCAGAATCTCCGGAAGCGAATTCGATCCCAATCGATTGGCGCCGTTGATGCTCACGCACGCGCACTCGCCCGCAGCAAACAGTCCGGGGATTGGCGTTACGCCATTGATGTCCGTCGCGATGCCGCCCATCACGTAATGCACAACCGGACGCACCGGAATGAGCTGCCGCACGGGATCGATGCCTTCGTACTTCAAGCAAAGTTCGCGCACAAAAGGCAGCTTCTGATTGATCAGCTTCTCGCCGAGATGGCGTAGATCAAGATGCACTACGGGGCCGTACGGACCGTGCACCGTTCGTCCGCGCTCGCGCTCCTTCACAAACGCCTGCGATAAGCGATCGCGCGGCCCAAGTTCCATCGATCGCAAGACCGGCTTCGGCTCTGGTTTGCCGAGGTTGTAATCCTGCAGGTAGCGGTATCCGTCTTTGTTGATGAGATATCCGCCTTCCGCTCGCGCCGCTTCGGTAATGAGAATTCCCGTAAAGGGAAGTCCGGTGGGATGGTACTGGATGAACTCCATGTCCTTGAGCGGAGCGCCGGCGCGATAGGCTAGCGCCATGCCATCGCCAGTCTTGATCGCTGCATTCGTGGTGTACGGAAAAACACGTCCACACCCGCCGGTGCACATCACCACCGCTTTCGCAGTGATCGCCTGAATCCGGCCGGACATCAGCTCGATCGCAACAACGCCCTGCACGCGGCCATCATCGATCAGCAGCTTAGTGACGAACCACTCGTCATAGCGCTGAATCTCGTCGTACTTGAGCGTGGTCTGAAAGAGCGTATGAAGGATATGGAAGCCGGTCTTATCGGCGGCGAACCAAGTGCGTCGTTTCTTCATGCCGCCGAAGGCGCGCACCGCGATGTGTCCGTCGGCCTCGCGGCTCCACGGACATCCCCAGTGCTCCAGCCGCAGCAATTCTTGCGGCGCTTCCTTCACGAACGCTTCGACGGCGTCTTGATCGCAGAGCCAATCGCCGCCGGAGATCGTGTCATAGCAATGCTCGTCGAACGAGTCGTCGGGCTTAGCGACCGCCGCAGCTCCGCCTTCGGCAGCGACCGTATGGCTGCGCATGGGATAGACCTTCGAGATCACTGCCACGCGCAGACGAGGATTGGTTTCCGCAACTGCTATGGCAGCGCGCAATCCTGCGCCGCCGCCGCCGACCAGCAAGACGTCGTGAGAAGAGATATCCATGGGGCCTCAACAATCCGCGCAAGGATCTCCAGCTCGCGCTCGGGCGAGCCGGTAAATGTGCTATTTATCAGAGCCGTGTGGCCGAAAGAGCCGAAGGACCGAAGGGCCTACTTTCGCGGGCCTAAAGAGTGCCCGAAGTGGTGGAACCACAAACTGCCATGGCCAATGAGGCCAAATCAGGGCCGACCGAGCAGGACCGAAAGAGCCGAGGGCCTAAGCGCGGAGCCGAGGCCGCAAGCCGCCGGTTTGAGGAGTGAACAGCATCCGGCAAAACTCGAAGCGGCAGGCATTGTGCTACGGCGCGCGACAACTTTGCAAGAAGAAAATGGTGGATGAAGTGGACTGAGTGGACTAAGTGGACAAGCACTCTGGAAGCTACAGTCCACAAACCCCATGACGTCCACATCGTCCACCTGCCCCGAGCCGACCGTTATCGAACGCCGTGCTGCTCTAGGCTCGCGCGATCCCAGCCGCCCAGCGTTGCGCCGGCCTCGTAGGTGCTCTCGAGGAAGTCGAGCAGTGCCTGCTTCGCATCGGCTGCGCGCCGTACATCCTCGTACATCAAAATGTATTCCCCGAAGCTCTCGTTGAAGCTCGCTGCTCCTGGCCGCACGCGCGCGCTGCGGAAGCCCTGCGGCTCGGGAGCGGCATAGGCGTAAAATGCGGCATCGTTCACAGCACCGCCGCCCGGCCAAAATCCAGCGCTGATCACCTCGTGCGAGTACGCTTCGCGCGTCATCGCGTCAGCGCCCGGACGCTCCGGCGCGCGCCGTCCCGAGAAGCGCGTGCAACAAAGATCGAAGCTGCCCCAGAAAAAATGCACTGGACTGCACTTGCCGATAAAGCGGGAGCGAAACTCCTTCAGCACCGAATCGGTCGCCACCAGTACCTGCCAGAAGCGGCGCGCGTACTCGGGATCATACGAGCGGTGCACTCGATCTTCCGCAAATGGAACTGGATCGGAAACCTCGTCCGGCTTGCCGTGAATCTTCACCTGAATGCCGAGTTCATGGAGTAGGCCCATGAACTCCGTATAGAAATCAGCCACCGATTTGGGCTCCAGCTTAAGCGTCCGCCATTCCTCGCGGCTGGTCGCGATCACCAGCCGATGATCGAGAAAATCAAAGTGGATCTCGAAGGTGTGATCCGCATAAGGAATCGGCGAAGTCGTTAGTCCGCGCGAGGTGACATACAACGTGACATGCCACCAGTGATTCACCGACGGCGATAACACCATGCGCACATGCCCAACAATCTGCGTCCACATGTGCAGCGTGTCGCGAGTGGCAGCCCACTCAGACAGATGCAGCTCAGGCCAGATATCGGTCGATGGAAGAGGAGAAGGAATCGCATTCATGGAGCACCTCGCGTAAGCGATTTTGCTCCGGGCTGGCGGATTGTTCAACATGGCACGGTCTCGGCTCAGAGGGGCATATCCAGAACAAGAAGTCTCTTTCTTGTACTGGCTCGGGACCTTCGTCTTGCCTCACTTGGGAGCGCGGGTCTGGGGGTCTAACCGAAGGTGATAGTCACTTCGCTACCGCGTTCGGCTGCAGCGACTCGGCTGGCGGCGGCGCGGTTGGCGGAGATCTCGAGATAGCCCATGCTGCCGAGGATACCGAATAGGCCGCCTCCGGCCGGACCTTGCGCGTAAGCATTCTTGATCACCGTGACTTCGGCTTTGCCTACCTGAATGCGAAATGCCGGCGGCTGGGCTTCAAACAACTGCGGGACGTCTTTCGCCGTGAAGTTGGTGATCAAGTTGCCGAACTTGTCGATCTTCAGCACCACTCCCTTGATGCTGTTGCCTTCGCCCGCTTTCGGTTTTGGCGCGGCGAAGCGGATGAAGTCACTAATCTCCTCGCCGAATTTGGCGGCTTCGACGCCTTTGCTCAGCCATCCAGCGCAGGCTCCAAAGATGTCGCGCCCGTGAAACGTCTGGCTCACCGGCTGCAGGAAATAGTGTTCGGAGGTGATGTGGCGCACGCTCAAGCGTTCGGAGCGGTCATAGACGAGCGACATTACGCCATTGTCCGGGGCGAGAAACATGTGCTTCTCGTTGGTGACCAAAATGGGACGCCGTTGCGAACCCACGCCGGGATCGACCACGATCAGATGAATAGCGTCCGCCGGGAAATAAGGCGTGGCGTGCGCAACCGTGAGCGCGCCGTCAAGCACGTCGAACGAAGGAACCGAGTTGCAGATGTCCACAATCTGCGCTTGCGGGTTGATGCTCAGGATCACGCCCTTCATCGCGCCGACAAAATGATCGTTCAGACCGAAGTCCGTAGTGACGGTAATCAGGCTGCTCATTGGGCTTCATTGTAAAAGGCGGAAGAGGAATTTGAGAGCGCGGAATCAGAGAAGTTAGATCAAAGGAATCGGGTGATCGGGTGATCGGGCGAAGTGAGACGAGATTCTTTGTCGGTCTGCGTTCATTCACGCAGCTGACCTGTCGGGCTTACTTCGCCCGATGACCCGATGGCCCGATCACCCGATATCGGCTTCTCCTTCTAATGCGGTCAACGTTTCGTCATCCACATTCCACTTTTTCAAAATCTTGAAAATCGTTGCAGATGAAAACCCAGCGCGGACGAGCATTCGGAAGACCCGCGCGGACTCACGCTGATTTTGCGGCTTTTTGAGGCGTTTGCGTTCGAGGAATTGGCGCGCCAGTTGTTCTTCGTTGGTGTCGCCGTACGCCGCTCCGACAGCTTGCTCGATGATGTCGCCGTGAACGCCTTTGGTCTTCAGGTCGGCGATCACGCGGCGTCGCCCGAACTTCTCGTTTGTTTGGCGATACTGCGAGTAGGCAGCGGCGTAACGCGAGTCGTTGAGGTACTTCTGGTCCTTCAGCTTGGCAATCACGGCCTCGACGAGCAGCTCGCCCTCCTCGCCGCGCACCACGCGGTTGCGCAGCAGCCGCTTCAGTTCGGCGATGGTACGCATCTTCCGCGCCAGCGCACCCACAGCATATTCGTAAAGCTGAAGGACGTCGGTGACAGGTTTCCGCTTTGCGCCGGCAAAGGACATCGATAGAGCACAAGAAATGAAATCCGAATATAGGTTTCGGGCTTAGAAGCTCAGCATCTCAGAAGCTTAGCAGCTGCCTTTCAGAACGGAATATCTTCGTCGGTGATCTGCGTGTGCGCGGCGTCGTCGCGCTGCGGCGCGTGGCTCTGGTCGTAGTTGTTGCCGGTGTTTCCGGCGGAAGCGCCACGCGAGTATCCGCGGGAGCCGCCCTCGGACTCGCCGCCTTCTCCGCGTCCGCTGAGCAGGACGAGATCCTGGGCGATGATCTCCGTTCGATATTTCTTTTGTCCGGTCTCTTTGTCATCCCAGGAATCGGTGTGAATGCGGCCTTCGATATAGACCTTTGATCCTTTCTTCACGTACTCGCCCACGATTTCGGCCAGCCGCTGCCAGGCCACGATGTTGTGCCATTCCGTGCGGTCCTGGAACTCTCCTGATTTGTCTTTGAAGCGTTCGTTTGTGGCGAGGCTGAACTTGGCCACAGGAGTGCCGTTAGGCGTGAATTTCACTTCCGGATCTTTGCCGAGATTTCCGATGAGGATGACTTTGTTGACGCTTTTGGGCATGGCTGGCGCTCCGTGGAAATAGAAGTCTGGTCACTATAGCAAACGCGCCGAGATTGCGCATCCGAGCGGCCAGACAAACCAGACGGGACTGCACGGAAGGCACGGATCACACGGTAGTTCAGAAATCCGAAAATCGCATAACTCACATTTCCAATTTTCTCCGTGTGATCCGTGCCATCCGTGCAGTCCGTGTCTGATTTTCTTCCGGTATTCTGGTTGGCCATGATTACGGACTGCCACATTCATATCCAGCCAATTGAGATGTTTAAGCCTGCGGCGCTGGAGGCGATGAAGCGCAAGCGCGCGAACTTCGATCAGATCGTCGAATTCTGTCACTCGGCAAAGGCTTTTCTGAAGTACCTCGACCGCTGCGAGATCGATCGCGCCGTGCTCATCAATTACGTAGCTCCAGAGGTGATCGGATTTACTGCAGAAACCAATGAGTTCATCGCCGACTATGTGAAAGAGGCTCCCAGGCGGCTGCTGCCCTGCGGGAGCGTACATCCCCGCCATAGCCATGATGTGCAGAAGGACATGGAGCACCTGGTGCGCCTCGGCATTCGGATGATCAAAGTCCATCCGCCTCATCAACTGCTGTTCCCGAACGATTACATCAATGGCATGCAGGAATTGCGCATCATCTACGAAGTGGCTGAGCAGCATGGCATTCCGGTGATGATCCACACTGGAACTTCGATTTTTCCCGGAGCACGCAACAAGTACGGCGATCCGATTTTCGTGGACGACGTCGCCGTAGATTTTCCCAAATTGAAACTCCTACTCGCCCATGGCGGACGGCCTCTATGGATGAACACGGCTTTCTTCCTCGTGCGCCGGCATCCCAACGTTTTTCTTGACATCAGTGGCATTCCCCCAAAGCTGTTGCTCAAATATTTTCCACGCCTGGAAGAGATTGCCGGCAAAACCCTCTTCGGCACCGACTGGCCGGGGCCGGGC
>DASTJH010000069.1:0-46463 GCA_035716645.1 Terriglobales bacterium
TTGCGGGAACAAAAGAGCAGCCGAAAAGGGCAGGAATCGCCGCAAAACTGGATTCTGGGGAGAAATACCGGGAACATCAGCATTTTTCCGCAGCCTGTTCAGTCGTGCCGTTTACGGGCGAAGAATGTTTCGCGCTTTAGCACCTGAGGTAATTGTTCGATGCAAACAAAAGGCTTACCTCAGCGGCTAAAGCCCTCCCTTTTGGGGAACGCGTTATGGCACGGATGAATCCGTGCCCTTCCCTACCGCTAGGATCGTTTTTCCGCAGCCTGTGAAGTCGGGGGCTCCCACCACCCGAAAAGCAACACCAACCGGGGCTCCCACCTAAAGGCACAGCAACAGCAAGAACAAAACCAACTACGACCCCAACGTCAACACCCGGCCGGGGCGGCCGGTTCCACGGAATCTATAGGCGGTTGGCTGCTTGCTCGGCTACGGTTAGCGTTTGTTGTTGGGGTTCGGTGGAGACTGCTACCAGGGTTACTCCGTCTTTCTGGACGGAGGCTACACTGATCTGGTCGAGGCGCTCGGCGTCTGGGCCTTTGGGACGGAACCAGTTAAGCAGCCGGGCTGTTTGGGATCCGGGAGCGTCATTGCGGCGCAGATAAAGCGACAGTTCTTCGGCTCCGTTTTGATAGCGCAGATGCAGATATTCCTTGCCGTGGAGTTCGCAGATGCGGGCGCCTACCAGCTGGTATGCCGCGGGAAGAAGGCCGGAGGGCAGGTTGGCTACGCCGGTCATGCGCTGGCCGACTTCGGCGATTTTGGCTAGGTCGTTGGACCAGCGGGGCTGGCCGTGGTTGAGGATCTCTTGTTGGTGATCGCCGGCGGCGTCGATGCAGAGGGCGCTGCGGTCGAGGCGTCCGCGGGCGTAGCCGATGGTGGCGAAGCTTAGCACGGCGAGCACGGCCACGGCGGCGGCAGCATAGCGCAGGAATCCCAAAAAGGGAAACGTCGGATTAGGTCGGCCGATGCTGGCGCGAATTTCGGATTCCAGATGCCGGCTGTCCACGCGGTCTTCGGTGAGCGCGTTCTTGAGGATCAGATCGAAATCGGACTCCTCGCGCAGCTTGGCCGCGCAGTCCGGACATTCTCCTAAGTGGGCCTGCCAATGCGGGCTGTTGATTTCGCCCGACAGGTAAGCCTCGGTCAACTTTTCAGAATAGAAGCAGATCATAGTCTCGCTTTCGCCTTCTCGTACCGCGTCTCTCGTTTTTCTAAGTCGTTCTTCACCAGGGTGCGCGCGCGCGCCAGGCGCGACATCACGGTGCCGATCGGGATCGCCAGAATTTCGGCAATCTCGCGACAGGCAAAGCCTTCGACCGCAAACAGCAGGAGCACGGTGCGGTACTCCTCGTTCAACAGATCGATCGAACCCTTGATTTCTTCGGCGGTGAATCGCGTGGGGGGACGTCGTTCGCCGCCCAGATTTTCTGCGTACTCTTCCGGTGAAAACTGCAAGGCCTCGCGCTGGAGCTGCTGGCGGCGCGATGTCCAGCAGTTGAGCATGATGCGAAAGAGCCACGCTTTACAGTTAGTCCCAATTTGGAACTGATGAAAATGCCGCCACGCGCGCAGCATGGCGTCCTGCACTAAGTCGTCGGCGACGGCAGCATCGCGCGTGAGACGCAGCGCGGCCCTTAGCAGCGCGCGCAAGTGCACCAGCGCGAGCTGCTCGAAGTCCTGCCGGCGGGAATCGTCTTCGACCTTTATGGAAACTCCTGAAACCAAGCAATTAGCAATTAGCTATTAGCAACTGCACAACAAATGCTTTCTGCTTTCTCTCCATTTTGCCGTGTCGCCGCTAATTATGCGCCTCCGTGCTGCCCTGCCGCCGAAATGTTTGGGACAGAACTGCGAGACGGAGCGGTCGCCGCCGAATCCGAGCGATGATCCGTCCCGGCCGGGGATGAAACTTGAGCCTGAGCCTGCTTCGGTGCGGGTGCGGACTGCGCTTCGCCGCTTTCGGCAAAGAAAGCCGGCGCCATCGTTGAGGTCGCGTCGAGCGCGCACCCGGCGCATAACAGGCACAACAGCGCGGCTAGCAAGATCTTCAATCTCAGCTCCGCAGATGAAGGCTCCCCGGGGGATAGGCGCTAATCGCACGTTTATGCGCAGGCGCCCACCCGTCCAGGAGCACACCCGTCTCTATCTTGTCTAAACTGCGGAGTAGGGGGATTTCATCCAGGGAACAGCTTCGAAGCCCCGAAGCTGCGAAGCTCCGGAGCTAAAAGCAACCCCAACGTCAAAACCCGGCCGAGGGCGGCCGGTTCCACGTTGAGATCCGAAGCCTACCACCACCAAAAGCAAGAGCCGGACGGGAGGTCCGGCTCTGTGGTGATTTGCTGTTGGTTTTAGCTTCGCGGCTTCGGGGCTACGAAGCTCCGGGGCTTGTTTTCTACCAGCGCCGGCCGCCGTTGGCGCCGTAGCCTTGCTGGTAGCCTTGCTCGTAGCCGGAGCGATAAATCGATTTGTACTGGTTCTCGCTGCCGTACATCGAGCTGTAGCCACGGGTTGCGTTCTTGTAGTTGTCGTCGTGCGTAGGACGGTAGCTGTGTCCGGTGGAGCGGTCGCTCTGGCCATCGCGAATTCCGTCCTGATAGCCGATCTGCGAGGCCTGGTTCATGCCTCCGCGTCCGTAGGAACCGTAGTTGCCGTTCCCATAGTAGCCACCATTGTTGCCATAGTAGCCGCCGTTGTTGCGATAGGGACCGTAGTAGCCGTTGTTATACGGAGCGTTGCTGCGTCCGTAGTTGCCGTTGTTGCCGTAATACCCGTTGTTGCGGTATCGATCGTGATCGCGGTTCCAGTCGCGATCGTGGTCGCGATGACGGTCTTTGTCCTTGTCGTGATTGTGATCGCGGTCCTGTTGCTTCCAGTTTTTGTCGTGGTGATAATCGTCGCGATCCTGCGCGTGCGCGGTCGCTACTCCAGCGGTGCTTCCGGCCACAGCCAACGCCAAAGTCCAGAGCAGATGTTTCTTGAAGAACTTCATAATGCTTGAGCCCTCCTCCACTCGAGTGCGAGGCGGCACCGTGTGTTGCTTGAGCAGCCTCGCTTGTGGGGTTCCTTTGGTATTGGAAACCCAGGACGTGGGATCGAGTTGCGGTGGTTTCGGCGAAAATCGAGGCGTTCGTAATGAGGCAAGCTTCTAAGCTGCTAAGCCGCTAAGTTGAAAGCTAAAAACCAAAAGCAACAGCAAAAGCAAAATCAACACCCGGCCGAGGGCGGCCGGTTCCACGTTGTTGGTTCCACGTTTGATTGCCGCGTGCACGCGGATTAAGCTTCGGAGCTTCGGGGCTTCGCAGCTTCGAGGCTGCACTATGAAGATTTTTCTCAGTGGCGGCACGGGATTTGTTGGCTCGCATCTGCTTCGGCGGTTGCTGCGGGACGGGCACTTGGTTCGCGCGTTGGTGCGGGACCCTCGTTTGCTGGCTCAGCTTAGCTCTGAGATCGGGCAACTGGAAACCGTGCAGGGTGATGTGCTAGCTCCTCTACCTGCCGATGCTCTGGCTGGATGTGATGCTGTGATCCACCTGGTCGGCATCATTTACGAGCAGAAAGGCTCGAGCTTTGATTCGGTTCATAGTGTTGGTACGGAGCATGTGGTAACAGCTGCTCAGCAAGCCGGCGTGCAACGGTTTGTGCAGATGTCGGCGCTGGGCGCGCGAGCGGGTGATGCCAGCCGATATCACACGAGCAAATTCGCGGCGGAAGAGATCGTGAGGAAGAGCAGCATTCCTCATGTTGTGCTGCGACCATCGCTGATCTTTGGTCCGGGCAGCGGATTCGTTGAGCAGATGACGGCGCTCATGCGTCGAGTTCCCTTCGTGCGGCCTGTGGCCGGGACTGGCCAATATCGATTCGCTCCTATTTACGTCGATGATGTGGTGGAATGCTTCGCGCAGTCGCTCACCAGCACGGCGGCAACGAATCAGACGGTGAATCTGGTTGGCCCGGAAGAGTTGACGCTGGAAGAAATCGGTGACGAGATCGCTTTGTGTCTCGGTGTTCGCAAATCCGCGCTGCACATTCCCATGCCACTTATGAAATCGGCGGCGACGCTCTTTTCTTTTCTGCCGGTGAGGCCGCCGGTCACGCGCGATCAATTGCGCATGTTAGAAGAAGGATCCACTGCCGATCCCGAACCTATGAAGCGTATTTTCCACATCCAGCCGATCGGATTCCGGCGGGGACTACGGCAATATCTCTGCGCAACGCGGGAGTCTTCGGCTGCGAATTAAGACGATCCACCGAGTCCGCGTTCGTCGGCAAACTGTTCTCATGAACGTGGCGAAGCTCCGCGACTCTACTTAGTAATTTCAAGCCATGCAGACAACAACTTACACGTCTGCATAGGGTTGTAAACTTGGGGAGGAATCTCCTCAGGGTCAGCGTTTTTTCGTGTGCGAAGTAGTGAATCGCCAGCAGTAGTTTCTTATCCATATAACAAGTACATCGCTGAAAGGGAGAGTGTTATGAGATTGAAGAATTCAAGCATCGTTCTGGCGCTGGCCGCGCTGCTGATTGCGGCTGTGCTGGCGGGCTGCTCGAAATCCCCCAACGCGGCCGCGCAGCGCACGGACGCGCAGTTGGCGGGCGACGTACAGACCCGCATCAGCTCCGATCCCGCGCTGGCGGGCAAGCAGATCAGCATCAACGCGAACGCCGGCGTGATCACGCTGAGCGGTAACGTCGATAGCGATGCCGCAATGACCTCCGCGCTCAATGACGCGCAGCAGGCACAAGGCGTGAAGCAGGTAATCAGCAAGCTCGCCGTGCAGCAAGCCAGCGCAGACCAGCCGCAGCCTACCGACGAGCAGCAGGCTGCGCAGGCGCAGCCTCAACCGGAGCGCCACGAGCGGCATCGCTCAAGTCCGTCACATGCGCGGTCGCGACATTCGTTGCCCTCGGACTCCACCAGCAGCGCCGCCCCTCCGGATACGACCACCACCGCAGACAATATGGGTCCTAGTGGCGTCGGATCGAGTTCGGCGGCGAATACTTACACTCCGCCTGCTCCGCCTCCGCCACCGCAGAAGGTCACGGTTCCTGCGGGAACTGTGTTTCAGGTTCGCACGGTTGAGGGCCTGAGCTCGGAGACCAATCATGAGAACGACGTTTGGCACGGCACCTTGAATAACGACGTAACGGTCGGCGATCAGACCGTGATTCCCGCCGGCGCTGACGTGCAGGGACACGTGATGCAAGCACATGCGGCCACGCACTACACCGGCGGCGCGTCGCTGGCGTTGTCGATTGACCGGCTCAGCTACAACGGCAACAGCTACAACATCTCGACCGACAACTGGTCAAAGACGGGCTCAGCCCGCGGCAAGAACACGGCTGAAAAAGTGGGCGCAGGAGCCGCGATTGGCGCGGTTCTGGGCGGCATCTTCGGCGGCGGCAAAGGCGCCGCGATCGGCGCAACCGCCGGCGCGGGCGCCGGAGCCGGAGCCAACACCGTAACGAAAGGGCAGAAAGTGGAGCTAAGCCCCGAATCGCTGGTGAGCTTCCGCCTGCAGAATCCGGTGACGGTGATGCCGGCAGCGAGCAATCAACGCCACGGCACGGTGATCGCGCCGGACAGCAGCTCGGATCAGTAAACGGAACCACCTGCGGTAGCGGGTGGCGCTTTGAGCGAAACAAATGCCGGAGCAGCGATGCTCCGGCATTTTTGTCGGGCCGCCAAATTCTGGGCCGTTAGGAGGGCAGCCTGCCCTGTAACAGCCGATTTCCCTCCCAGAAACTTGATCTGTAACTCCTTTGAAATCAATAAACGCGACTCACTGAGTTTCTGCCCCTCACGACTGCGCCAGGCTAGGCCGTAATTCCTTGTTATTTCACTGCTCAGTTCGCTCAGGTCTTGTGGGTCGGCCGCTCGATGCTGTGTAGTTAGTTGAAAACAGAAGGTTTACCTATGAAATCGGGAATTTCCCTGTTATTTCCCTGTTCCTTTCGCTCAGCGAAAACGCCAGACCTGCGTCTTTGTTGACGGAAACACGGTTCAAAAAACCGTCCGCCTGCAAATTTCCCTGCTCTCAGGGAAACTTCGACTCCAACAGCGGCGGCCAAACTATCCCGGAACCCGATCTGGAAGGACCGTCTATCGTCCCGGCTCGGGCGGAATCTCTGGGTACAGGAGCTCGGTAAAGCGGGGGTCGTCTGCCATGTTCCGGAAGTCCGGGTCGTTCCTCGCTTGAAAGCGATTCGCGGCGTTCAGCTTGATCGCCTCGTTCAGGTTGCGAAGGCAGTCTTCGGAGTGGTTGGTGAGACAGTCGAGCACGGCGACGCCATAGAAAGCGAAGTCCGCCTTCGAATCCTGTTTAAGAATCTTCTCCATGTGCGAACGGGCATTGTCGTAATCGCCAACGTTGATGAGCGACACGGCGAAGTCGTAGTGCTCGCCCAGGCTCTTGAAGGTCGATGTCCCGCGCGATAGCTGCTGGTTGCAGGTGTTCAGGTGCATGCGCGCGCGGTCGGCCAGCTCTCTGCTCGGCCCCGCGACTACTTTTTCCAGCGCGGACTTGGCTTTGTCGAACTTGCGCTCCTGCAGCGCCTTTAGACCGGCTTCATAATTCTGAACCGCTTGCGTGTACTTCGGATCGGGCGGGGGCGGAGCCTTGGGAGGCGGAGACTTCTGCATGTGCAGCAAATGACCGGCGGAGCGGGCGGTCGGCTTTTCCGTCTTCGATTTCGAGGCAGAACCCTTGGATTTTTCTGTTGCTCTCTTCATCCGATCACGTCATCTCCGGTCCACGGAGCGGATCTGGAACGCTCCCAAATTTGGAAAGCCTGGCGGGACAGACCTCCGGGCGCGATGCACGAGAGCCATGCGCCACATCCCAGAATCGTCTTTATACGCGGAATCTACGGGAAAGGTCAAATGAGGGTTACAGGTTACAGGGAACAGGTTACAGGGGAAAGCCGGTTACAAACGGTTTGGACTTTCCTGTAACCTGTCACCTGTTCCCTGCCTTTACGCTATTGGTCCATCCATCTGGTGCAGATCGATGGTCTTGTATTCGCCCTTCATCACGCCTTCGCGGATTTGCTTGGGTGTCTTTCCCAATTTGGTCATTTTGTAGGCGTAGAAAGCTTCCTGCAGGCAGGTGGAGCAATGCGCGCCATGGTCGCCTTCAAAGCAACTATGCAGGCTCTTGTGTCCGGCTTCGCGATCGCAATAGCAATAGCACGGCAGTTGATACAGGACCTTCGGAATCTTCGCCGCAGCTTCGTAGGCGCGAACCTGGAATGGATACTTGACTTGCATCTGCGTCCTCACCTGCTCCGGCGTGGCGATCGGCGGCAGCTTCTCGCCTTTCGCAGGCGGATTCGGATGATACGCGGGCACCTCCGCGTCTTTGAACTGCGCGGATGTAGCGATGGCCAGGAACAGCACCGAAAGTAGGATGAGAGAACGTTTCATGAAAACAAGCTCCTAAGCCTATAGCTGCCAGCTGTCAGCCGCCAGCTTCCAACTAAAACCGCTGTCGTGCTGGAAGCTGGTAGCTGGTGGCTCCGTCATTTGTAAATCGAATACTGCTTCTGCGGACGATTCAGCTTAATCGTAACTTCCTGCGTCGGCTGATCGATCGTAATGTCATCGCCGTACGTCTGATATCCCTGCGCAATCGCCTGGATACGAATCTTGCCATACGGCACCGCATCGAGCGAACATTTGCCGTCGGGATCGGTCTTCAGTTCCATGCCGCCATTGGACTGCTTGCCGTCCTTGTCCACCGGATGCAGGATCACGCTCGCATTGCGCACTGGTTTGCCATTCGCGCTCTTCACGACCACAAAATCGACATGAGAGCTGTTCTTGTCGTCAGCCCGGGCCTGCAAGAGAAACACCGAGCCGAAGGCGAATATCGCCAGCAAAATCAGACTCAGACGCAGTTCTCGTCGCATGGCCTAACTCTCACCAGAAGAGTTCCTCTATTGTAAGCGTGAGCGCAAGCGGGATTCCGCCGCTCCCTGTTTTTCGGGCGTGATCGTCGAACATTCGGGATAAACTATCGGGAAATGTCCCGTCCAGATGCTCGTAAACCTTTGCTGGCTCGGTCGCTGCGCTGGCTGCAGGCGGTGACCGCGATGGCTTTGGCAGCGCTCGTCGTTGCCGGTGGCGGCCTCCTGCTCGACTGGGCGACCTTAGGCACGCGCCGCGACTTGCTGTACTCCGACGTCTTTGAGGGCGCGCTCGCCGCTCTGCTGGCTTTAGTGGCTGTGTACTACTACAACAAGCGGCAGCAGCTCGTGATCCGGCGCCTGCGCGTGATCTCCGATGTGAATCACCACGTGCGCAACGCGCTCACCGGTGTTCTGTACTCGGTGGAACTCAGCAAGGACAAGGAACTCGTCCAGGTGACCAGCGCGGCCGTCGAGCGGATCGACTGGGCTTTGCGCGAGTTGCTGGGTCATGAAGAAGTTTCCGGTTCGGATCCGGCGGCGGACAAGTTTAATCGGCAGATCGCTTAGTGAAATGGACGTTGTGGACGTGGTGGACTGAATCTCACGCCAGGCGCTGGTTCGTTCCCGAGCCATAGGCGGAATCGATCTGGCGCGCTTGCTGGCGAAACTGTTTGCATTTCTCGCGGAGCACGCGGACGAACTGCTGGTCCTGCGACTGAATCTCGGGATGCTGATCATACCGATTGGCTTCGGCTTCGCATTCGTTTGCCATGCGATCGCAGAAGTCGCGATACAGCTTCTCGATGGTGGTCATGAATTTAGGCAGAGTCATGGTTGGCGCGCAAATCTCTGGAGCGGATCGTGCTGCTTCCAAGCTCGTTCGATGGAATGGGGACCAAGCGTGTTGCTCCTGCGCGGCTCGCTAAATGGTAACTGCATGGGGAATTACCGTTACCTGCGCAGGACCGCAATGCTCTCGATGTGAAACGTTTGCGGAAAGACGTCGAGCAGGTGCATTTCCGCAATCTTCCACTCGGCCGCAACGAACTGCTTGAGATCACGCGCCAGCGTGGCCGGATCGCAGGAAACGTAAACGATCTCCTGAGCGGTAGAACTGGCCAACTGCGCAGTGACTGCCTCGCCCAGTCCAGCACGCGGGGGATCGACAACGACGAAGTCGGCAGACAGATTCCTACCGGCCCGGCGCAAAAAATCTTCGACCGATTGACGATTCACAGTGACGTTCTTGGGAGCGTTCGCCCGCAGATCGCTCGCCGATGCCTCGGATGACTCGACGGCAAATACCTGCTCAAAATGACGTGCCAGCGGGAGCATGAACAACCCCACGCCGGCATACAAATCGAAAGCCACTTTGCCGGAGCGATCGCGCGTAACAAGCTCGACCATTTTGGGAACAAGGAAGCGATTGGTCTGGAAAAACGCGCCGGCGCTGACTCGGTATTTCTCGTTACCTACTTCGTAGTCCAGGGAGGACGCTCCGTGGATGAAAAGTGGTTTGCGCTGAGAGGAGGCTCCGCGGAAGATCGCGACGCCGGCAACGGCAGGCGTGCGTTCGGCAAATTCCCCGGCGAAGAATTCGAACTGTTTTTGGTTCGCACGCTCGTCGGCATAGATCTCGATCAAGACTTTCTCATCGGCGGCATCGGCGAAGGCCTCAATTTCGCGAACTTCTGGCGGAATTTTCTTTTCGGATCCAGCGCGCCAAAGTTCGGCGAGGATCGCGTTAACACGCGGCGAACTGATGGGGCATTCGTTAACGGGCAGCAGCCGATGCGAGTTCGAATGAAAGTATCCGATGGCGAACTCCGGATGCGCGCAGACGTGAAAGCGGGTGCGATTGCGATAGCCGAGTGGCGGAGACGAATGAGTCTGAATCTCACACGCGAGCTCAATTTTTCCCGTGCGCCGCAAGCTCTCAGAGAGAGTGTCGGACTTGATTCGGAGCTGATTGTCGTAGCCGGTGTGCTGGTATTGGCATCCGCCACAGCGGCCAAAGTAAGGACACGGCGGCTCTGTCCGCAGGGCCGACGGCTCGAGCACCTCTTCGAGCTGCGCGCGCGCGAATCCGGGACGTTCCTGCGTGATCTCAGCACGCACGCGCTCTCCCGGCAAGGTATAAGGGACGAAGACCGCCTTGCCCGGCTTGCCTTCTCGCGCCGAAAAACGGGCGAGGCCGTCTCCGCCGTACATCATCTTGTCGATCGTGAGTTCCAATTTGGGGCTACAGATAAAAGAGGCTTAATCGAGGCAAAGAATACATCTCCAGCAAACGCTTATGCAGAAATTGTTTCTGCAGCTGTCCGATTTGCGCAGCGCTCATTTTGCTGCGATAAGCCGCGATCTGCCGATCGGCGTCGGTGCGGATGGCGAGCAGATCGGCTTCGGGCGTAGTGGCCAGCAGCGCGGCGTAGAGCTTCTCTTCGAGCACGGTAAGCCGCCGCTCGACATCTTCCAGATGCAAACTGGCGCCGGAGCGCGCTTTCAGTTCTTCTGCCATGCTGCGCAGCGAGGCGACGCCCTCCTTCGCCGCGTCGGCGGCTACGCTGCTGAGGTTGGCGCGTTCGAGCGCTGCCGCGTTATCGTTCAGATAGGAGCTCACTCGCTCAGCGGAGAGTCCGGTATCGCGAGCTTCCTGATTCCGCTTCGACCCGACTCCTGCTTCCTTCATCTCTTCTGCACCGGCGAGCACTTCCTGCGCGCAAAAGGCGAGGCCGTTCACTTTGCGCGTCTTCCTGGGACGTCGTTCATAGTGATCGAACGAGACGTCGATCCCGCGCAGTACCGCCTCCAGCGGAATGCCGGCTTCTTTCCAGGTTTCGATAAGCGCCCAATCCAAGGTGGAAAGCAGCAGCAGCGTCCCGCGGCGACGCTGGAAGTGCTCCTCGATTTCGGTGAAGTAGTTGAAGTAGTTCAGCATTGCGCGGAGCATTCAGCATTCAGCACTCAGTTGTCCAGCAGAATGCCACCGGAGTGCTCATCGATCGCCCGATCTTACTTTCTTTTGCCTCTCGTAAATGATGCGCATGCCGTCGAGCGTCAGCATTTCATCGACTAAGCCGATGTAGCGTGAGCCGGAGGCGATGAGCGGAGCGAAACCGCCGGTAGAAACGATCTTCGGCTTCGCGCCGATCTCTTCCATCATGCGCTCGAGGATGCCATCGACCAGCCCGATGTAGCCGTAGAAGAGTCCTGACTGAATGTGAGCAACCGTGTTGGTGCCGATCACCTTCGCAGGACGGCGAATGTCCACTTTGGGAAGACGCGCGGTGCGCTCGAAGAGCGCTTCAGCGGATATGCCAATTCCAGGCGCGATCGCGCCGCCAGTGTACTCGCCCTTTGCTGAGATCACGTCGAAGGTAGTCGCGGTTCCGAAATCGACCACGATGCACGGCCCGCCGTAATGTTCGAAGGCGGCTACGCCGTTCACAATTCGATCTGCGCCGACCTCGGCCGGATTATCGACCAGCACCGGCATTCCCGTTTTGACACCTGGTTCGATGAACAGCGGCTTCACTTCGAAGTATCGCTCGCTGACCTCGCGAAGAGTGGAATCGAGCGGAGGCACCACCGACGAGATTACGACCGCATCGACTTGGCGCGCATCAATGGCCTTCATTGCAAACAGATTGCGGAAGAGCACGCCGTATTCGTCGGCCGTCTGTCGGCGAATGGTGCCCACGCGCCAGTTCGCAACCATCTGGTCGAAGCGTCCGGACTGCTCCGCGCGCGGCTGATAGAGCCCGAGAACCGTGTTCGTGTTGCCTACGTCGATGACGAGAAGCATAGGTGACTAAAACGGAGATCATGTCGGTACCATTCCCGGTAGAGAATGGGTCAGCAAGTTGGATCATTATCCGCTCACGGCATGTCACCCGTTCGCTACCGCAAAGGGTACCGACTGTTCAGCCAGGTTCATTTCCGCGGACTAGCTAAGTTTTTCCCCCACGCCCCCCGAAATGACGGTCCGAATTCCCTCTGCCGTGCGCACCAGCAAAAATCCACGCTCATCTAATCCTGCGGTGACGCCGTCGTAGCCTCCGGCTTCTTCGACGTGCACGCGCTTACCGCGAACGTAGCTGGAAATTTTCTCCAGCCGATGCAGCAAGGCCGAGTTGCCGCTTGCCGCATTTTGCAGTGCGTTGCGATATTCCGTTTCGAGCGATTCTAGCAAAGCGATCAGCAGCTCGGTTCGCGACCACGACTTGCCGGTCTCGATGTGCAGCGACGTGGCGAGATGCGCTATATTCGGCGGAAAGGACGCCTGGTTCACGTTGATGCCGATCCCAATCACCGCAAAGCGAAGCTGTTCGGGATCGGCGGAGATTTCGGTGAGGATGCCACAAATCTTTTTTTTCCCGATTAGCAGGTCGTTCGGCCAGCGCAGATCGCATTCGACGCCCGTCGTGCGCGTAATCGCGTCGTGCACAGCCACGCCCGTCATCAGCGAGAGCCAGAGCGCTCGAGAAGGAGCCAGTCGCGGACGGAAGATCACCGAAACCAGAATCGCTGCGCCTTCTTCCGAATGCCAGCCATGCCCATTGCGTCCGCGCCCGGCGGTCTGCTGATCGGCCAGGAAAACACTTCCCTCTCCCACTCCCGCGGCAGCAGCCTGCATGGCAAGGGCGTTGGTCGATTCTATTTTGGGAAAGTAGTGGAGCCGGCGGGCGTAGATGGTTTGCGCTAGAGAGCTTTCGAGTTGGGTGAGGTCGTACACAAATTGAGTAATCGGGAAATTGAGTAACTGTGAAATTGAAAAAACCAAATTGCGCGGAGCCTTAAAAGCCGCGAAACTTAGATCTTCAATTACTCAATTGCCAAATTTCCCAATTACTCAATGTTCTCACGCCCTCTTCGCCGACTTTTGCCGTCCTTGCAGCTCCGCTGCGAACTCTTCCATGAAGATCGTCTGGTCGCGGTCCGGCCCAGTGGAAATCATACCGACGCGCGCTCCCGATTTTTCTTCTAGGTACTTCATGTAGTCCTGCGCCTTACCGGGGAGCTTTGAGAACTCGCGAACGCCGACCGTCGATTTCTTCCAACCAGGCACACTTTCGTAAACACACTCGACCTGTTCGAAGTTTGCAGCTTCGGCAGGAACGCGGTCGAATTTCTTTCCTTTGAGCTTGTAGCCGGTGCAGACGGGGATCTCGCTGAGCGTGTCGAGCACGTCCAGCTTCGTGACGACCATCCAGTCGATGCCGTTGATCACGCGAGCGTAGCGCAGGAGCGGCAGATCGACCCAGCCGCAGCGACGCGGACGTCCTGTGACTGCGCCGTATTCATTGCCGCGCGCGCGCAGCGTGTCACCAATTTCGTCTTTGATCTCCGTGGGAAACGGCCCTTCGCCGACGCGCGTGCAATACGCCTTCGTCACGCCGATCACAGAGCGAATCGCATTCGGCGCGACTCCGGTTCCTGTGACTGCGCCGCCTGACGTAGCGCTTGACGAGGTCACAAACGGATACGTGCCGTGATCGATGTCGAGCATCGTGCCCTGCGCGCCTTCGAACATGATTGACTCGCCGGCGTCGATCGCCTGGTTCAGCAGGTAGGCGGTATCGGCGACAAACGGCGCAACGCGCTCGGCTGCGCGCGCGTACTCGTCATAAATCTTGTCTGGATCGAGCGGATCGGTATTGAACAGCGCATGCACAATCGTGTTCTTCTCGCGGCAGGCGTTCTCGATGTGCGTGCGCAGCAGCGCGGTGTTGAGCAAGTCGACGACGCGTAGGCCGCCGCGCTTCATCTTGTCTTCATACGCAGGGCCAATGCCGCGCGAGGTGGTACCGATCTTCACTCGCCCGGGAGCGTTCTCCGCCGCCAGTTCGATCATGCGGTGATAGGGCAGAATCACGTGCGCTCGATTCGAGACAAAAAGCCGTCCATCGATCTTCAATCCAGCTTGCTGGAGAGCATCGACTTCTTTGAGAAACGCGATCGGATCGAGCACGACGCCATTGCCGATCACGCTCCGGCATCCTGGACGCAGCACGCCGCAAGGAATCAGTTGCAAAACGAACTTTTTGCCGCCAATGATGACCGTGTGTCCGGCGTTGTGTCCGCCGGCATAGCGAGCTACGATGTCGAAGCTTTCAGAGAGCACATCGACGATCTTGCCTTTGCCTTCGTCGCCCCATTGGGCGCCCACTACGACTGCTGTGTTCCCTTTTCTCACGCGCACTCCATTGCTGTTCACACACACCTTCTCCAGTGCTGGAGCGGAATCAATTGGAAGGTGAGACGCGCGAACCGTTCATCCGGTTCGCGAAGGAATGTGTCACTTCATGATACTGCATTCGGGAAGGCGACTGTTAGGCGAAGTGCGAGGTTAGTGGGTGATGGACATAGTGGACTGGAGTGGACGCGGTGGACCGCTGCTTAATTTTTTGGCCTTTCCCCTTAGATGAATTCTGCTATTTGAACAACTCTGATGGCTATTTGATAATGAGGATTCCGCGGTTCTGTCCACGATTGTTGGCATAACAGCGGAAGGCCCGTTGTGACGCCAATCGAGATTAGTCAAAAGATGTTTCGTCCGCTGCTCACGCGGGCGATCTCGACGCCTTTCATTGCCATGGCGCTGCTCATCGTCGCGCTTTCCTGGCAGGTGGACCGGCTGGTGCGCGTGAACCGCTGGGTGGACCACACCGATCAGGTGATCGCCGCCGCGCATCGCACCGAAGAGTTGCTGGTGGATCGTGAAACCGGATTTCGCGGCTTCCTGCTCACCGGCAACCAGCTTTTCCTCGAACCTTTCTACATCGCGAACAGGAACACTCCCGAATCATTTCAAAACCTCGAGCAACTGGTCGGAGACGACACCGCGCAGGTTAAACGAGTGGAATCGATGCACTCGAGCGCCGTGCTGCTGCGATCGCGGATGGAAGAGCTGATGAAATCGCCGGAGAACCATGCTACGGCGATGGACTTCGTCCGCAGCGGCCAGAGCAAGGTAATGATGGACGATATTCGCGGACAGTTCCGCGAATTCATCTCCGTCGAGGAAGCGATCCGGCAGGAGCGCTGGCGCGCGGCGCAGTCGAGCCTGCATTGGAGCATCGGCCTCGGTTGCGGACTGGCTTTGCTGATTGGTGTGCTGCTTTCTGCCTTCTCGCGGCAGACATTGAACGCGCTGGCCGCCAGCTACAAAGATGCGCTCGATACGGCATACAGCAAAACTCTCGCGCTGGAAGAGGCCAGTGAAAAGCTCTCGACGACGCTGCGCAGTATCGGCGACGCAGTCATTGCAACCGACAACCGCGGCTACATTACTTTTCTGAATCCGGTTGCCGAGCAGCTCACGGGATGGCGCAGCGCGGATGCCGCCGGCCACCTAGCGAAAGACGTATTCAGGATCTTCCATGAGCAGAGCGGCGAGCCGGTGGAGTCTCCGGTCGAGAAGGTACTCACGACCGGCACAGTCGCCATCCTCGCCAACCACACTGTGCTACATGCGCGCGATGGCCGCAAGATTCCCATTGACGACAGCGGCGCTCCGATTCGCGACGCGAAAGGAAAGATCATCGGCGCGGTGCTCGTCTTCCGCGATGTGACGGCGCGCCGGCAGGCGGACGCGGAAAAAGATCGCATTCGCCGTCAGTTTGAATTGATTCTCCAATCCACCGGCGACGGCGTGTACGGCGTGGACAATCTGGGCCGGCTCACGTTCATCAACAAGGCCGGCGCGGAGCTGCTCGGCTACGAGCCCGCAGAACTGATTGGCGGCCTGCAACATCAGGTAATTCACTATAAGCACGCCGACGGCACTCCGTTCCCGATCGAGGAATGCAAAGTTCATCAGTCTTCCCATTCTGGAACTGGATATCGCATTGATTCCGAAGTGTTCTGGAAAAAAGACGGCACTCCGATCCGGGTCGAATACTTCTCGCAGCCGATCGTCGAAGACGGCAAAATCCACGGTGCCGTGGTCAGCTTTGTGGACATCAGCGCGCGGCTCAAGGCCCAGCAGGCGCTGCTGGAAAGCGAAAAGCTTGCGGCCACGGCGCGCATGATCTCCGACATGGCGCACGAGGTCAACAATCCACTGGAAGCACTCACCAATATCGTGTACCTGTGGCAGACCGATTCCGCAGGCGATCCGCATCAACAGCAGTTGGCGCGAATGGCCGCCGAGCAGCTCGCGCGCGTCACCCACATCGTCGAGCAAACCATTGTGCTGAATCGCGCCGGCGGCCCTGAAGCGCCGGCGCCGCTGAACGAAATCGCGGACAACGTGCTGCGCAGCTTCGAAGACGCCATCCAGCAAAAACACCTGGCCGTTGTGCGCGACTATCGCTTTGAGGGCTTAGCGGCCATCCGTCCGGCCGACATGCGGCAGGTGCTTGCCAATCTGATTCTCAATGCCATCCAGGCTCTGCCGGACTCCGGCACGCTGCAGGTGCGGATCGCTGGAGCGCACGACTGGAAAGAAGGAAGACGGGGCGTTCGCGTCAGCGTCGCCGACAACGGTCCCGGCTTCTCCGCCGCCGATCAGAAGCGGCTGTTTGAACCGTTCTTCACCACCAAGGGCAACGGCAATGGCATGGGACTCTGGGTGGCTCGTTCCATTTTGGAACAACACGGCGGCGCGATCCGCGCGCGCAGCTACCATGCCGCGAACAGCCATTGGACGTGCTTCAGCGTCTTCCTGGAATTACCTACCGAACGCACCTTCAGCGCCGCTGCCGATTAGGAATAGCATTCTCCCTCACTCACGTGTATCTCAAGGCGGCCAAACCTCCATCATTAAAAAGCGGCTAATAGGTGTCGTTCTGAGCATCTCATGGTCTTTCGGAGCGTCAAGAGTAGTGAAAATGAGCCTGAAGCAGTTTGTTCATCCCAACAGCGTAGCTTGTGATTTTCGGCCGAGCGCCTCTTGGGCGCGAAGAATCTCCGTGAACGTTTCGTCTGCACACGCTGTGTTCGGGATTTGTGGAAGATTTTTGCATGGAACCCAGAGCCAGAAATCATAATTGCGATCGACTTTGCGGAGATTCTTCGGCCAAAACCTAGCCCCAGAATGACCGCAGCGGTGGATGCACTGTTTGAAAATTGCTGAAACCGTAATATGATCCGTCTTACCTTTCCGGTATTCCTATGCAGCGCGTGAATGAATTCAGCTTCTATGAGCTGGCTGGTTACGTACACCCCCTCACTCAGCTTTCCGGCAAAACGGTGCTGTATTCTGAAATCTGGTACGAATGGTTTCAGGCACGATCATATTTAGACGGACTCTTTTCGCAACGACCGCTAAGTATCTGCCTTCCGTCTGCAAACAAGCTGTACGCTGCTATTACAGCCGTCGTGCCAGAGCAATTTGAGGATGCGCTGAAGAACGTGCCAGAAACCGCAGACATTTCTATTCCTCCTAGCATTGAGAAGCCAATTTCTAATCATCGGCTATATAGCATCAGCAAGGCTGCATCGGAGTTTGAAACTGTTCTCTCGGCAGAGGTGCAGGCTCTCGACACATACTTCGTTTCACAAAAGGGTTCTTACAAAACATCAGATCTTATTGAAAGAGCTGAAATCATGTTTCCGGAAAGTTTGCGGGTGGATCTTCCGAGCAGCGCCGTCGAGGATATTAGGCAGGCTGGAAGATGCCTTGCGCTTGACACTCCGACTGGCGCTGGATTCCACATTCTTCGCGCTATGGAGTCCGTAATGGCGGCCTATTACAACAAGGTGCTTGGCAAGCCCATGCCGACCAGAATGAGGAATTGGGGAATATACATTAGGAAGTTGCAGGATTCCGGCAAGGCCGATCCGAAAGTCACGGAGTTCCTGTTGCATATCAAGGACAATTACCGCAACCCAATCACCCATCCTGACGTGATCCTCACATCTGATGAGGTCGAGGTGCTGTTGGGCGCTGCGACCTCTGCAATTCGGCAAATGGTGCTGGAGATTCAAAGACTTGCAGCGGAATCCGTTGTTGAAGCCTCTGCTAGCGTTAGTGCTGCCTAAAAAGGGCCATCCCGAGAATTTTGATACCATCGTTATCTGACTTCCGTAACATCCACAAGGTTTGCCACGTCTAAACGAGTAGTAGTATCGGGGCTGATTACGAGTCTTGACAGTGGTCTTAAAATGCTTGCTTAATTCCATTGGCGACACGGTTCAAGCGTCGGGATATTGCGTTCGAGGGGAAGGATTGGAAGAACAGAACCGTTACGCTACTGCGAGACACGATCAAGCGACATATTGCCCTATACCACATCGAGGAACTGTTTGTAGTAAATGCGCTGCAATCAAAGTTGTCCTCTCCCATTGCAGTCGTTTGGAATCCGGGAGCCAAGTCAGAACAGGCTGTCTATGAAATTCCGTGTAACGGCCACCCCTACCTTCAGGTCATCATCAAAGAAAAGGGCTGGCCCAAAAAGGCTCTCATTGTCACCTTTTACGGCGTCGATGCGATCCCTAAAGGAAAGAAGCTATGGCCTGTGCAATAACGATTGAGCACGACCGCCATACGGATATGGCATTTGTGATCTTGTGCGAACCAGAGCCGGGGGCAACGATCGATACAATTCCTATTGGCGAGTTCGTCGGCTTTCCTGGCCTCATCACGGCGCGTGTGTCGTATGACCGCGAAACACTGTACGGCCTCAACATCGAAAACTTCACTTTGTTTAAGCGAAAACTGTTCTGGCAGCATCACATGTTTTCGTTGCAGAAGGCGATTCAGTTAATTGTTTGCGCTGTTAAGGCTGGCATCACGATTGAGCACAAACGGCCAGCATACGCATGAATCGCAGAGCTCAGGCAATTCCCTAAACCTGCTAGCTTCTAAGTAGCTGCTTTTCGGTTTTCTGCTCAATTCGACTTCCTCGAACTCCGCAAGGGGACACTTAAGAAATTTTCAACCCCCGCTTGGACATTTGGCGGAAGCGTGTGCGAGTCGAACACACCCTCGACACCGCGAAGATGCCGAGCGCCGGTTTTGAAGACCGGGAGGATCACCGGATCCCATTCGCTTCCGCAGGCTGCTTTCCAACATATCAGGTACTTGCGAAAAAGAGCTTGGCGCCGGTTCAGCATCGCATCGATTGCCGCTCGCCATCTGCGGGTCTTCTTCATGTTGTCGATTCGGGAACATTAAGGTTTTCCAATGACGTAAGTAAGCGTTGCCGCGCGTTTTCTTGTCTGGTCTGAGTGGGGCAACATTAGTATGCGACGTAGAGAATTCCTTCCAGTCTGCCTCGAGGCCCTATTCGGATGTCGAAACCGTTGTGGAAGCGCCTGCTTTTGCCGGCTCTTTTGCTTGTTGGCCATGGCGCCGTTCTGCTGACGGTGAGCAATGCTGCGGCCCGGTCCTGGGTTTCCAACCTTGTCATCCTGATTTGTGTGCTGGCGGCCGCCGGCTATGCGCTGCTCGCGGCGCGGCGTGATTCCACTTCGGTCCGATATTTCTGGCAGCTGGTTTCGGCTGCGTTTTTCTTTTGGGCCGCTGGTCAGCTTTGCTGGATCTATTACGATAACTTCCGCCATATCGCGGTTCCCACTGGCGGACTGAGCGACATTCTTTACCTCGGCTGGGGTGCGCCGCTGTTGCTGGCGCTATTTGTCCGCCCTTCCGGCTCGGAGACTTCGCTGAGCGAGCGCGTGCTGGAATGCATCCAGGTCTTCATCGTTCTCGCGATCACGTACCTGGAATTGTTCTCCGCCCTGAGCGCCGGCTCGCAAGCTGCTGTCGATCAATCGGCGCTCCGTGTTTACAACATTCAGAACGGCGCGCTGTTGATTCTTTTCGCTTTTCTGGCGGTGACGGAAAAATCGCGCATGCGCGGCTTGTTTCGCCGCGTGTTTGTCTTCCTGCTCGCGTATTCGACAATGGTGGGATTTTGGAATTGGGGAAGCACATACACCAATATCAGCAGCGGCATGCTGTATGACCTGTTGCTGAGCTTCCCGTTCTGCCTGGCTGTCGTTCTCGCGGAGACCTGGACGCCGCGGCCGGAAACGTCTTCTTCGCTATCGCAGTCCTCAGCCAAGTCGCTGCTTGTCAACTTCTCGCCGATGATTATCCCCATGTTCCCGCTGCTGGCCTTTGCCTTTGGCATGCACATGCGGGAGCGTGAATATCGCGCCAGCCTGTACGCCATTACCGCGTGCTTCCTCAGCTATGCGGTGCGCTTCGCGTTGATTCATCGCCGGCAAGCGGCGCTGCTGGAGCAGGTGGAATTTGGACAGCGCGAGCTGCGCAATAACGCGCAGCGCTATCGCGCAATCACCGAGAACAGCTCTGACGCCATTCTAATCATCGACGAGCGCAATGAAATTCGCTTTTGCAATGCCGCCGCACAGAGCATCTTCGGTTTCACCGCCGAACAAATCGTTGGTAAGACGCTGATGATGCTCATGGCCGCCCGCTATCGTTTGGTGCATGAGCACGGATTTGCCGCGTATCTAAAGTCGAACAAGAAAAACTCTCCGTGGCGGAATCTCGAAATCATGGGCTTGCGTTCGGATGCCACCGAGGTTCCTCTGGAAATTTCGTTTTCCGAATACGAGCAGAACGGGCAGCGAGTTTTTATGGCGACAGCCCGCACGCTGTCGGAACGCAAGCAAGCGGAAGCGGCGTTGCGTAAGAGTGAAGAGCGCTTTCGTCTCATCTCCCGCGCCACTAACGATGCAGTGTGGGATTGGGACCTGATCACCAACGCGATCTGGTGGGGCGAAGGTTTTCAGACGATCTTCGGCTATGCACCGGAGGACGTTGGCACCGGCCTCGAGAGCTGGACGGAACGCATTCATCCTGAGGATGTAGATCGCGTCGTGGGAACCATCAAGCGTTTCATCTCCACCGACGGCAGCTTCTGGTCCGATGACTATCGCTTCCGCCGCAAAGACGGCACTTACGCCAGGACGTTCGATCGCGGCTATTTGCTGCGCGATGATTCCGGGCAGCCCGTGCGCATGATTGGCGCTATGGCCGACGTGACCGAGCGCGAATCGCTCACCGAGCAGCTTCGGCAGGCACAAAAGATGGAGGCCATTGGGCAGTTGGCCGGCGGCGTCGCTCACGACGTCAACAATGTCCTCATGGTGATCACCAGCTATCTGACATTGCTCGAACGGCAGATCGGCTCTCATGAATCCGCGCAACGTTACCTGCGCGAGGTGCGCAAAGCCGCGGAGAAGGGCGGAGCCTTCACCTCGCAACTGCTCGCCTTCAGCCGCCGCCAGGTGCTGCTGCCGGAGGTGCTCGATTTGAGCGAATACATCTCCGATCAAATTTCGATGTTGCAGCGCCTGATCGGCGAAGACGTGGAACTGCGCTTCGAGCCGTGGCATGAACCCATGACGATTAAGTTCGATCGCGGGCAGCTTGGACAAGTGCTGATGAACCTCGCGGTCAACGCTCGTGATGCCATGCCTCGCGGCGGTGTGCTCTCGATCCGTACACAACCTACCGAGATCAGGTCGGATTTCGTGCGCTCGCATCCCTGGGCCCGCCGCGGACGCTACGTGCTGCTCGAAGTCAGCGACAATGGATCGGGCATGAGCGAAGAGGTGCGTCAGCGCATCTTCGAACCGTTCTTCACCACAAAAGAGAAAGGCAATGGAACCGGCCTTGGACTCGCAACCGTGTATGGCATCGTGAAACAGAGCGGAGCGTTTATCGACGTCCAGTCCGAGCCGGGCAAAGGCACAAGCTTCGATATCTATATTCCCTGCTGCCTGGAAGAGACCGCGCGGGTTCCAAATCGGGAAATCCCGGTGCGCGATCTCTCCGGCGAAGAGCGCATTCTGCTGGTCGAAGACGAAGCCGGCATTCGCTGTGCGATTTCTGACTACCTGAGCGAGTTGGGCTATTGCATCATGACCGCCGATGATGGAAGAGAAGGTCTGAAGATCATCCAGAAAGAAGGGCCGTTCGATCTGTTGATCTCCGATGTGGTGATGCCGCACATTGGAGGCCAGGAGTTAGTCACGCACTTCCGCCAGCAACATCCCAGCGCAGCAACGCTGCTCATCTCCGGCTACAACGATGCTCTACTCAAACAACGGTCGGTAATGGCAGAAGGTACGGGATTCCTGCAAAAGCCGTTTACGCTTGCGGAACTCGCCTCGCGCGTGCGCGAGTTGTTGGATCAACAACGAGATGAAAAAGAGGTGAGCGCCGTTTCGGAATTGGTGTAGCAGAGAAAGTCGGTTAGGAGTCAGTACCATTCCCGCTAACCAGCATTATTCGTGTAGTCGATAGATACACTTAAAGGCTGTCATCCTGAGTCCGCCTGGGGCGGACGAAGGACCTCCGCGGATATTTCAGTCTTAAATGTCTTCTCCGGGCTTTTCTAGCGCAATCTTTATCGAGGAACCGGGATACTGCGTTTAAGTGTGACACGTTCGCGGAGATTCTTCGTCCGCCTCAGGCGACTCAGAATGACAGGCTTACAGAGTGCTGCGCTCTCAGCAGAGCAGGAAGTTGGAAAGCACCTTGTAAATACTGGGCTCTGTCACGTCCGTGCAGTAGGGATGGTGAATATCCACGCCGCAGGGAATGGGGGCGAGGTATCGACTGGCAGGGCACAATTGCGTGTGACCCGTTCGCTACCGCGAACGGTACTGACCTCCCGCCACCTCGCGTATAGTCGCGATCAGCGGCCCTGGGCCTGCGCCTTTGTTCAGAACGCGATCGGCGTCGGGGACGGTGTCCTGGGCCGAATAAGGGTCTCCGGAAACGATAATCACCGGAAGCTTCGGGTGGGCTTGTTTCAGGTTCTTGACGAACTCCCCGGCGCCGTACACGCAATCGCTAACCACCACGTCCGGGCTAAAGGATGGAAGGATACTTTCGGCGGCTGCGATATTTTCCGCCACCTTTACCTCGAAATCCTCGATGGAAAGAAAATCGAGGAGAGAAGTGGCGACCAGAGCGTCGTCTTCGATCAGCAGGACGCGCATGACCTGCCTCCGGATGTTAAGGGGACATCTTACCCCGGATTGCGCGTTGAAGCGGGCTGCAATCGCGCTACAATGACAAAGCCCCCCAAAGCAATTCCCTGACGACCTGGAGTTCCGCAGCAATGACGATCCGACGCCGATTGAGCCTATCTTTTGCAGGCTTGATTCTTCTCTTTGGGGCGAGCATCGTCGTATATCTGTGGAGCGCGCACCTGCGCAGCGTGACCATGAAGCGGCTGGATCGCACGCTGCACCGCCAGTCTGACTTGCTGCGCATTCGCCAGGATCTCGACAACCAGCAGAAGGAAGTCGCGCTGCTCAGCGATCTCACCACGGAAGCGGAGCAGGCGCCGCCGAACACCGCCGCGCGGCAGTTGTTCGATGAGAAGTTAGACTCGGTCACCGCGGAAATCGCCGAACTGAAGAAGCTTTGCCTCCCCGAGGACGCGGACAAGATCAATGATCTTCAGTCCACGTATAAAAACCTGTCTTTAGCCTGGCGGCAGTTCTACGACTATCTTGGCCAGGAGCAGGCGTGGGCGATCGCCAGTCTGGCCAAGGCCGATCCGCTCAGCTTCAGGCTATTGAAGACCGTACTGCCGCAAATGCAGGAGAAAGAAGCCGCGCGCGTCACGTCGGACGAGGCAGATTTTGCGCGGGTCGAGAGATTGACGAACCGAATTAGCGGCACCACGTTTGTGATCTCCGTGTTGTTCGCGATCGCCGTTGGACTGCTGCTCTCGCGGTCGATCGTGCGCGGCTTTGCCGCATTGCAGCATGGCGCAGACCTGATCGGCAGCATGAATCTTGCATACCGCATTCAATTGCCGGGTAAGGATGAACTGGGCCGCTTCGCCGGTAGCTTCAACACGATGGCCGAACGTTTGGACATCGCGCGCAAGCAGTTGACCGAAGCCAACGACGAACTGGCGCGCAAGAACCAGGAAATCCGCGAGCGCCAGGCACGCGAACTGGCGATGGCGGCAACGATTCAGCAGGGACTCATGGCCATGCGCATGCCCGATCTTCCCTTCGCCTCGGTGCGCGCGCGCAACATCTCTTGTACGGAAATCGGTGGAGACTTCTACGACGTAGTTCCTACGGAAGATGGCGTCGCCATCATCATCTGCGACGTTTCCGGTAAAGGAATTTCGGCGGCGATCATGGCCTCGATGCTGCAGGGCATGATCCGGTCGGAACTGGCGGCGAAGGTGCCTTTGGCAGAGATCGTGACTCAGGCCAATCGCTTCTTCACGCAGCGCGACGTTGCCGGAAAGTACGCGACGATCTGCATCGTCTCGATCGATCAGGACGGCCGCGTCGAGTACGTGAACTGCGGACACGTCGCTCCGGTTCTGGTGCGCAGCAACAGCCTCGAGCGGCTCGATTCCAACAACGCGCCTGTCGGCCTGCTGGCCATGATGGAATACGACTCGCGCAGCACCGAGCTGAATCCCGGAGACAAGCTCATCCTCGTCACCGACGGAGTGACCGAAGCCGCCAATGCCGCCGACGACATGTTCGGCGACGAAAACCTGGAATCCGCCGCTCAGGCCGGCGACGCCTTCGAAACCGTCTTCGCGGAGGTGAAGCAGTTCTGCGGCGAGACGCCGCTCAACGACGATTGCACGGTCGTCGAGATTGCCTATTTGGGGGTGCCGGAGATCGTACGAGCCGTGAGCGCCTGAGAAGGCCGGGATTCCCTGCTCTTTCCCTGCTAGCCCGCTCGCAGGACCGGTTTCTGGCTGCCAAATTCCAGTTACTAGATTGAGAACAAATCTACTTATCTGGCAATTCCCTGTTGTTCCCTGCTAATTCGCTCAGCCCAACCAGCTGCCGGTTGCTAGGCTTCCAGCTACTATCCTGAAAAGAAACGACTTACCCGCACAGACGTCATCCTTGTCACGATTCGTGACTCGTGAGTTCGCTGCTATTTTCCTTGTTCTCAGGGAATTCTCATTTTTGAGACAGGACAAAAAAGCACTTTGCCGATAACCGCCGCGGGCTCTCACCGCAGCGGATATCCCGGCTCTCCCGGCATCTTCCCGTCGATCTTGATCACTTTGAGATTAGGGGTTACATCTTTCTCCGCCATGAACGCGATCGCGCCGGGCAGGATATTTACGAGCTCGGCGGCCATGCTATTCGAATACACGATCTTCGGACCAGTCGTGGCTTCCGCACGAAAGATCTTCGCGATCCAGTACTGCTTGAACTCCGCTTCGGTCATCGCATAGAGCTTCTTCAAAATCACATCGCGCTCGTGGCTTGGAGGCGTGCGGATCAGCAGGACAATCGGCAGGTCTTTGCTCCAATATTGGCGGTCGCCGCGAAAGATCGTGCGCGCTTCGCTCAGGCTCAGGTCCGAAAGGGGAACGGAAGGGTTGACGATGATGGCCACGTCATTGGACTTGGTCTGCGCCTGCGCGCCGACGACGGTCGCGAAGAGCAACAGCATCGAAACCAGCGGAATCGTGAGGTGTCTTTTCAAGGTCATCTCTCTGGTCAGAAGGTAAATGCAGTTTGCACCGCTACAGCGTTGGTTCTTTGCGGCAGAGGATTGCCGCGTCCGTTGCGATATTCGGCCTTGAAGGCAGCGAAGTCGGAAATGTCATAGCGCACGCCCAGCGTGGATTTGCGCACATTGGTGAAGTCGAGCAGCGTGGGTTCGTCGAAGGGCACCTGCAGGTAATCGTAACGGTAGTAGGGCTTCCACTTTCTTTGATTGAACGGCAGCCGGTAAGCGAACTGCACATATCCGCCCTGGCTGTCGAAGGTCTGGCCGGTAAAGATGCTGCGATGGTGTACGTTGGCGAATTCGGCGTAGAACTCCGGCGTCTCTCCCGTCCAAACCAAGTGAGCGGACGAAATCCATTCGCGGAAGTTCTGCCCCTGCGGTCCGACATCAACTGTCGGCATCGTGATCTCGTCGTTGTACACCGAGCCGCCAATCTGGAAATGTTTCAACGCGGGCGGCCGCAAGAACACATTGGCCAGCCACGCGCGGTTGTTGTTCACGTCGCCCGGGTCGCCGGGACGAGCAATGTTCGTCGAACGTCCATTGCCGATGCCCAGGTTGTAGCCGAGTCCCAACGAACCCGAAGGAATAAATCCTTCCGACTGCGCGCCGACAAAATGAACCGGAATGAAGCGTCCGCCAAAGACGATCATGTCCGGACGCGCAATCGTAGTTTGGAGCCACGCACCATGATGGAAGGCAGTGTTCCAGTAGTTGATCGGCGTGTGATACCGGCCGAAAGAAATCTTCGCAGCGTCATTGACGTCGTAGCGGATGATCGTGCGTTCGAGATCGACGTTGTACACGCCTGCGGTGGGCGTGAGGCTCACTTCCGCGAAGTAGCTGATCTTGGGCGATAGCGCCGAAGCGAAGTGCAGCACGAACTGTCCCAAAGTGAAACCACTGTTCACGCGGTCCGAGCTGTTGGCACCAAAGTCAATGTCGGCGAAACCACGAATTTTCAAATTGGGATAAGGTTCGCCCTCTCCCGGCTGGTAGATCGTGTGCATCCCCGCCATCACATCGGTCTCCGCCGTAGGCGGAGCTTTGGCTGTCTTGTTCTCGATCGTCGCCGGCGAATTCGGCGGCACCGGTATCGACGGCGGCTGCTGCTGTTGCACCGGTGCTGCTTGCGCCTGCTCCACTGGCGCAGCTGCCGGCGTCGCGTTCTGCTCAGCAGGCGCGGCGCTGGCCGCCTGCTTGGCTTCAAGCTCCGAGACGCGCTGCTCCAGACTGCTGATGCGATCGAGCAGCTTCTGCACGTCCGCAGAGGAGAGCTGCGGGCCAGCAGGAGCAGATTGCGAAAATGCGGCCAGCGCACACGAAATGACGAACAGCGCAATCCAAGCAGAACGCATAGAGCACCTCACCCTGAATTTTGGCGGAAGTGGAACATTCTCAGGCGTGAAGCGGTGCGTGCGCAAGTGGAAATCGAAGAAAATACAACGCAAGCTAGCTCGGCTCGCGTCTCATCGTTCAGGTGTAAAATTTGCAAGACAGTTCTGAGGCGATGCGGTTCGAAGCCGAGCCACTCGACAAATCTGAACTGTGCCGGTCGCGTGAGGGCGCATGAACGTCCACATCAGCTATAAGGCCGCCAAGAATCCCGAGACGGAACGGGAAATCCAACAGCAAACTGAAAAATTATCGCGGCGCCTGCAGGTGTTTCGCGCTGAGTTGGTCCACCTGCACGGCATTGTCGCGGAGAGTTCGAGCAAAGGCGGCGGCATCACCGTCTCGCTGAACCTGCGTTTGCCTTCCGGACAAATGGCCGCGCAGCGCACCTCGCCGACCTCGGTGGGCGCAATCAAGAGCTGCTTTCACGATTTGATCTTGCAGTTGAACGCGCACAAAGATCTCTTGCGCAATCGCCATCAATGGCGGCGGCGATCGAAGGAACATCGCGGCGTCGCTTTCGAGCGCACCGTCGCTTCCGTTGGTTCGACCAATGGCGACGGCACGCTCGGCGGTACGCTGGCCAATCGCGACATCGATCAGTACGTCACCACCGAGTTGCCGCGGCTCAAACGCTTTATCGATCGCGAGCTGCGCTACCGCGTCGCCGTGGGCATGCTCGCACCCAATCTGGTGACGCGCGAAGAAGTCATGGACGAAGCCATTGCGATGGCGCTCTCCGGCGATGAACAGCGTCCGGACCGAGTGTCGGTCGAGCGCTGGCTTTACGGTTTGGCGTTGCGCGCGATTCCCGCGGTCGCCTCGCGCAATGGAGAAGAAGGCGAGAACATCCATCTCGAAACTCCCGCCGGCGAGCCGAATGTAACCGGCAGCGATGACGCGTACCTGCAATTTCATCAGCCTGATGACACACTAAATACCGGCGACATCCTTCCCGACCGCGGCATCAGCACGCCGGAAGCCGTCGCGCTTTCCGACGAATTCATCGATCAGGTGGAAGGCGCGCTCAACGGGGCGTCAAGGGAAGAGCGGGAGGCATTCACGCTGTTCGCGATCGAGGGATTCACCGTGGATGAAATCGCGGAGGTCTCGAAACGCGATGCCAGCGAAGTGAAGAGGTCGATCAAAGTCGCCCGCGATCGTGTGGACCGTAAACTGCCCAACGGGAATGTGCTCAAGCAGCACTTGCTCAGGAATTCGCTGGTGGCATAAACCCAATTAGGAACGTGGAAACACTCTGACCGACGCTTCCCATCCCCTCGCCGGAAAATGCGCGCTCGTTACCGGCGGTGGACATCGCATGGGACGCGAAATTGCCCTCGCGCTCGCCGCAGCCGGCGCGAACGTCGCCATCACGTTCTTTCACGCCGAATCCGACAGCCAGGAGACGATCGCCGCAATTGAACGTTTGGGGCGGAAAAGCGTTGCGGTGCGATGCGATTTGCGCAACGGGAAACAGATTTCCATCTCCCTCAATCCAATTTTGCAGCAGTTCGGAAAACTCGACCTGCTCGTCAATAACGCCGGCGCTTATCAGACGCGGGACTTCGATGCGATCTCCGCTGAGGATTGGGATGAGATGTTTGCCATGAATGTGCGCGCGGCATTTCTGATGTCGCAGGCTTGCGCGCCGGAACTGAAGAAATCCGGCGGACGCATCGTGAACATCGGCTCACTCGGCGGCATTCGCCCGTGGGCGACTCATGTGCACTACTGCGCTTCCAAAGCTGCGCTCCACATGCTCACGCAAGCCACTGCTAAGGCGTTGGCTCCCGAAGTGGCCATCAACTGCGTGGCTCCTGGCATGATCGATCAAGGCGAGCGGAGCGATGCATTGCCGCGCTTCGCCGCCAAAACCCCTATGCAAAAAAACGGCAGCGCGCAGGATGTAGCGCAGGCAGTTCTGTTCTTCGCGACGTGCCCGGATTTCATTACAGGACAGGTACTGGCCATCGATGGTGGATTGGGGCTGACGTAGCTCCCACGGCCGTCAGTACCGTTCGCGGTAGCGAAGGGGTGGCGTGCTGTGGCCCCAGCTACCTGACCCATTCCCTACCGGGAATGGTACTGACCTGCTCCTCGGAACCTCAAGATCACTCGTTACCTGAGCCTAACCGCTTCATTCCCGCGCGAACGCACTCTCAATCTGCGTTCTCAGTTCCCTAGTCCAAAGATTTCGACTCGCCAAATACTGCTCCATCCGGAGAACCGCATCATCGGGTTCAAAATGGGAATGCCGAGATCTCTCCCTGAATTGTGGGGCACAGGCGATTCCGCGGATGATCGTAGGACCAGCGCCGCGTCTGGCTTTTTCGATGCTCTCAAACGCGACTCGGTAGGCGGCTACTACGTCGGCTTCATCGACTGAGATCACCGGGATCTTTAGGGCGCTCCGAGATGCTACTCTGCTCCGGTGCTTTCCTAATTCGACATAAACGATCGGGAGGGCGAGATCCGCGGCGAATTCACATACGTCGCCAGCATTGCGAAGGCTTTTTTCATCGACGAACGCCGCCACCACATTTCCAGGTCTGTGCTCGCCCAGGGCCGAGGCTATACCACTTAAGAACGCGATTTGGTTTTCTCCAGGAAGATCAATGGGAGCTATCTGAAACGAAAGTGGATTGTTAGCTGTCCTTGGCTTTCGTGGAGTCGAAAGCTGTGCGCGAAGTTCCAAAAGTGGAATGCCGGCGACGAGCTGCGGCACGAATTGGCCCCGCATGATCGCCGCGATGTCGCCCGCGCGCAGCTCCGCTGTGCAACCTACCTCGATGGCTTGCTGCAAAACCATCGGCTCCTTATGGCGACTGCCGCGATTTTTCGTCAGCAAGCGCGCGCACAGAAGATTGCGGTACAACCCGTGCAATGTTTCCTGAGAGATCAGCGGAGCTTACTCCAGGCCGACAAAGCCGTTGGCATCGTGGACCAGCTTGGCGGGATCGTAGCCAATGCCATCCTTGAAGACCACTTGCACATTCTCAATATCGTCGATCCTCCTCGCCGGATTGCCTTTGATCACGACAATGTCGGCCTGCTTGCCGGGCGCCAGCGTTCCAATATGGTCCAGGTCGCCGAGGTATTGCGCGCCGTTGTACGTCGCGACGTGGATAGCTTCCAGCGGCGTGAATCCGGCTTCGACCAGCAGTTCGACTTCACGCTGATCGCCGTAGCCGGCGACCACGCCGCCGTTGCCGGTGGGATCGAGTCCGGCGAGCAACAGGCCGCCCGCTTTGGCGAAAGCGTATTCAAAATCCTCTTCCTTCTTGAACAGTGCGTCCCCCCACGGAGACTGCGCCGCGTTCTTCGCCATATTCTGCCGAATGGCCAGGTAGCGCTCGCGCGCCTCCGGCAGCATCGCATCAAGATTTGCCTGCCGCAACGGCGGGCGGTCGGCGACGAACGCTTCAAAAACAGGCAATGTTGAGGTCATCGCGACGTGATGCGCGATCAGATCGTGAATCATGCCTTGCACCTGCTCGCCATGAATGTCGAGCTTCATTAGCGTGTCGCGGATGTCGCGCTGCGGCGGGCACTTGTCCGGCTGCTTGCTAGGTGCAAATTCCGAATCGACGACGATGCCGTGTTCGAGATCGTCGATGCCCAGCGAAGCCGCTTCGCGAAATCCGACCGAGCACAAATGGCCGGTAATTTTCAGATGATGTTTGTGCGCTTCCTCGGCGGAGACGCGCAGCTCGTCGCGCGTGATATTCATGTACGCCTTAAAGTTGTCCACGCCCTCGGCGATCCAGTAATCGACCGTGCGCTGCGCGTCGTCAGGTCCGGTGAGTTCATGCATCTGCGGCGTGTAGGCGCCCTGGCCTTCGAGATACGGACCAGTGGTGTGCATCTTTGGTCCGGGCATCTTGCCGGCATCGATGTCTTTTTTCAGTTCCAAATCGGTATAGGGTTCGACCGAGCCGGTGGTGCGGATCGTTGTGACTCCGGCGGCGAGATATAACTTCGGAAAACTCCACGCGTGCTCGGGATACATCGCGATGCCGTGTCCAGGCGCGGGATAGTACAGGTGATCGTGCATGCCGACCAAGCCGGGAATCACGCTGTCGCCAGTGAGATCGAGCACCTGCGCGCCGGCCGGCGTCGACCCGCCTGAGGCGCCGATGCTCTCGATTTTGCCGTTCGAGATTACGATTCTTTGATCGTCCTTGGCGGGAGAGCCGGTGCCGTCAATCACGCGCACGTGATCGAGAACCATGACCGGCTGATCGTATTTCACATAAGCCTTCGCATCGTGCGCCGGAGTTTGAGCGAAAACGAGGGTGGTTGCGAATAACAAGAAAAGAACTAATCTCATGCAGTCTTCCTTGGGAGAGCAACTAAGGATAAGGCCGCATGAGGAATTTGCCCAGAGAGGCCGACTGACGCCAAGAATTCGCCTGCGTGGACAGGGTGCCCTCGCTTCATACTTTGGGTGTTTCAGGAAGTTATAATGTGCAAGATGAACAAGAAACCTCAGCGTGAGATGTCTTTTTCAGTGTTTTATGAGGCGACTCCCGAAGAGGGACATGTTGCGTTCGTTCCAGCCCTGCCTGGATGCCATACGCAAGGAGAGACGTTAGAAGAAGCGGAGGCGAATGTGAGGGAGGCGATCCCGTTATACCTGGAGAGCCTCGCAGCTCACGGTGAGCCCCTTCCCAAAGAGTCTCGATCATTTCAGGGGAGCGTGACTGTTCCCGTTCCTACACTAGCCTAACTGTGGCCACCCTGCCTGCTCTAACCGCCGTTCAAATTGTTCGCGCACTCAAACGTGCCGGTTTCATCGAGGACCGTTAACGGGGCAGCCATCTTGTTCTGTTCCATCCTGAAACTAAGGCGCGCACAGTCGTACCAATACACTCTGGAAAGACAATTTTCAAGCCTCTCCTGCGAGCGATCGTCCGAGACGCCGGACTTACTGTGAAGAATTTGTTGACCTGCTCTGATCTAGATGGTGCTGTGCTCGCCGGCACGTTTATTCGCCTTATCGATTTTCCATCGACCTGTGCTGGTGTTACAAAAGACACTTCCCTCCCGGCTGTCCCGCAGATAGAGTAGTCGGAACACCGCCGTTTAGGGCCCACGCGTTCGGCAGGAATACCAATTTTTTTGCGCTCATGAGCCTCACCGTCGAAGTCGCCGGCAAAAGCGATCTGGGATGCGTCCGCCAGAATAACGAGGACAATCTCGGATGGGACCAGCGTCTCGGCGTCTACGTGGTTTGCGACGGGATGGGCGGCGCGCAAGCCGGCGAGGTCGCCAGCAAGATGGGCGTCGATCTCGTGCTCGAGTATTTTCGTGAAGGCAAGAAGACCGGCTTTTATCCCGATTACGGCAATCTTTCGCCTGAGCTTTCTCCGCGGGGACGCCAGCTCTCCAGCGCAATCCAGCATGCGAACGCTGCCATCCACGAAGCTGGATCGAATCAGCAATCTCATCGAGGCATGGGATCGACGATTGTCGCCGTGCTGCTTCAGGAGAGCTTCCTCACCGTTGCTCACGTGGGCGACAGCCGCGTGTACCTGCTGCGCGATGGCGAACTGAAACAGCTCACACAGGATCACTCTTTGGTGATGGAGCAGGTGCGCCGCGGCATCATCACGCTCGAACAAGCAGAAAAGTCGGATATGCAGAACATCATCATCCGCGCGCTAGGCTCGGAAGAAACCGTCGAGCCGGATGTGCAGGAGCTGATCACACTGCGGGATGACGTTCTCATGCTCGCCTCTGACGGTTTGACCAAGCTGGTGCGCGACGATGTGGCGCGCTCGATTCTGCAAAGTGCAGCATCGCTGGATGCGGCTTGCGACGAGCTGATCGCCGCGGCTAAGCAGCGCGGCGGCGACGACAACATCACCTGCCTTCTGGTGCGGGTCACGAACGCGCCGTGGCACAAAAAGCTTCTCGGTTTTGTGAGCGGCGGAGGAGAATCATGGCAAAGCTCTACGTAAAGTTCGAGGATGCGGTCCTCAAAGAGCTGACGATCTCGCAGGCGGCGGTCACCATCGGTCGCCTGCCCGACAACACGCTGCAGCTCGACAATCCTGCTGTCTCCGGCCACCATGCGAAGATTCTTTGGACTGGGGACCACTACGAGGTCGAGGACAACAATTCCCTAAATGGGACCTACGTCAACAATGCGCGCGTGACTCGCCAGGCATTGAAGAACGGCGACGGCATCCTTATCGGCAAGCACACGATCGCGTTTACCACGGAAGGCATCGGCGACCGGCCGGCCCAGGCGGGCGCAGCCACTAAGTCCGCTCCGTCGGTTCCCAAATTGGAACAGACGGTAGTTCTCGATACCAAGAAGATGAAGGACATGCTCGTCGATCCGTCGCAGCCGAAGCAGCCAAACGCTGGTCCGGCGAGTCGCGTGGGCATCCTGAACATCATTCGCGGAAAAACCGACGAACGCCGCTATCTGCTCACCAGCAAAATGAATGTGATCGGCAAGTCGGATATGGCCTCGATCAAGCTCAAAGGTTTTTTTACGCCTAAAATGGCTGCCTTAATCTCCAAGACGGATATTGGCTACGTGGTTTCGGCTTCGGAGCAAAAGATCAAAGTCAAAGTGAACGGCGAAGAAATTTCCGGCCAGAAGGTGCTCAACAGCGGAGACACGATCGAAGTCGCCGGTGTGAAGATGGCGTTCCAGTTGCAGTGATGTATACCGCGCCTCCGGCACTTCACTCCTATAACGAATACAATCTCCTCGGTGGCCATTCAGGAAACCGAAATTAAGTTTCAAGTCGCCGATTTTGACGCGCTCGCCCGCAAGCTCGCGGAAACAGGCTTTCATCTTGTCACGCCGCGCACTCACGAAATGAACACGCTTTACGATTTTTCCGATCGCCGGCTGCGTGCACGTGGCGAACTGCTGCGACTGCGCTGTTACGGCGAGCGGTGGACGGTAACGCACAAAGCCAAAGGGAACACAGGCCGGCACAAGTCGCGGACGGAAACAGAAACCCAAGTTGCGGATGGCGAAGCCGTGGCGAGCATCTTCGCTTCGCTCGGACTGACAGTTTCTTTTCGTTACGAAAAATTTCGCACTGAATGGAGTGACGATCAGGGTCACGCGGTGCTGGACGAAACGCCGATTGGGAACATCGCCGAATTGGAGGGTCCGGCCGACTGGATTGACCAGACGGCGGCGAAACTCGGCATCCAGCCCTCGCAATACATCACCAAGAGCTACGCGCAGTTATTTTTCGATTGGCGCGAGCAAAGCGGCAGTAGCGCTAGCGAAATGACGTGGGATGCGATCGGCCAGCAAACCGCGAAGCACCGGCCTTCGTCTTTATAATTGAGAGTGGCCACCGAGTTGGCCCGATCGTTTGAGCGAGCAGCTACCCAATTCCGATGCCTCCGTGCCGGGCGAAGCTAAGCCGGAGCCTTCCGCTCAGCGCCGAAAAAGAGTTGTGTGGTCCTGGTCGAGGGATCTGCTGCTGGCGCTCGCGCTTTCTGCGGTTTTCATTATCTTTCTATACCAGCCGGTGCGCGTGGAAGGCACGAGCATGCTTCCCGGTCTTCAGGACCAGGAGCGCATTTTCATTAATAAGTTCGTGTACAGGCTGGAGCCGATCGAGCGCGGCGACATCATTGTCTTTCACTATCCCTTCGATCCGTCGAAGAGCTACATCAAGCGCGTGATCGGTTTGCCCGGCGATCGTGTGCGCATTGTCGAAGGGCAGGTGTATGTGAATGGCAAGCCGCTCAAGGAGAGCTACGTTCCCGGCGAATACTTCGATTACCGATCGATGTCGCTGATGACGATTCCCGCTCACTCCTACTTCGTGCTCGGCGATCATCGATCGATGTCCAATGACAGCCGCGATTTCGGTCCGGTGGACGAAAGCTATATCTATGGCAAAGCTGTGTTTGTGTATTGGCCTGTGGATAAATTAGGAGTATTGAAATAGCTCCTAAGCTGCTGAGCATCTGAGCTGCTAAGCCAGAGTTTTCTCATCGCCAGAAATTTCTCTGTTCAAGATTGCCGACTTCGATGAAGTGGCGGATTTTCCACAAAGAAAAATCAGTTCAGAAGCTGAGCAGCTTAGAAGCTCAACAGCTTCATGATAAAATTCATAAAATCCAACCCCGGAGATTCAAGTGCAAGCAATCCTTGCGCTGGAAGATGGCCGCATCTTCCGAGGAAAAGGCTACGGAGCGAAAGCAGAGTGCTACGGGGAAGTCGTTTTTAATACCTCACTCACCGGCTACCAGGAAATTTTCACCGATCCCTCGTATGCAGGACAGATCGTCGTCCTGACCAATCCCGAAATCGGCAATTACGGTACGAATCCAGAAGACAACGAAGCCGTGCGTCCGTTCATCGAGGGACTGGTGGTGCGCGAGTTTTCGCGGATCAGCTCAAACTGGCGCTCGCAGCAGGCGACCGACGAATATCTCGAACGTTTCAATATTCCAGTCATTGCGGACATCGACTCGCGCGCGCTCGTTCGCCATTTGCGCAAGAACGGCGTCATGCGCGGCGTAATTTCGCTGATCGAGTCCGACGCCGAGAAACTCGTCGCCAAAGCGCGCTCGATTCCCAAAATGGACGGCAGCGACCTCGCCCGCGTGGTCAGTACGAAACAGCGCTACTCATGGGATCAGGGTCCGATCGTCACTCCGGCTGCCGAAGCTCCGAAGCCGCTCGATCCCAAATCTGCGCTGCACGTGGTCGCCTATGATTTTGGCATCAAGCAGAACATCCTGCGCATGCTCGTCGACCAAGGCTGTCGTGTAACGGTGGTGCCTGCGCAAACGACCGCGGAAGACGTTCTTGCTCTGAAACCGAACGGAGTCTTTCTCTCGAACGGTCCGGGCGATCCCGAGCCGGTCACCTACGCCCAGGAAAGCATTCGCCGGTTGGCCGGCAAAACGCCGATCTTCGGCATCTGCCTTGGCCATCAGCTCATCGGCCTCGCGCTCGGCGGCAAAACCTACAAGCTAAAGTTCGGACATCACGGTGGGAATCATCCAGTGCGCCAGGAGCGTTCAGGGAAGATCGAGATCACCGCCCATAATCACAATTTCGCCGTCGATCCGGATTCGCTGAAGGCGAGCGAAGTCGAAATGACGCACTTCGACCTGAACGACGGCACGCTTGAAGGCATGCGCCACAAATCGCTGCCGCTCTTCAGCGTGCAATATCACCCCGAAGCTTCGCCCGGTCCACACGACTCGCATTATCTGTTTGGTGATTTTGTGAAGATGATGCAGGAGTGGAAAGGATGAGAGATTCTGCAATCCCAAAACTTGGAGGATCTTGGTTTAGCTGACAGCTGAGTGCTGACTGCTGAAAGCCGTTTTTCAATGCCCCGTCGCAACGACATCTCGAAGATCCTGGTCATCGGCTCCGGCCCCATTGTCATTGGCCAGTCGGCTGAGTTTGATTACTCCGGCACGCAGGCCTGCAAGGCTCTCAAAGCTGAAGGCTATGAAGTTGTACTGGCGAACTCGAATCCGGCGACGATCATGACCGATCCGGAACTTGCTGACCGCACGTACATTGAGCCGCTCACGCGGGCGTATCTGGAAGAGATCATCCGCGTTGAGTCAGAGATGCCGTCCAGCGGCAAGTTTGCTCTGCTGCCCACGGTCGGAGGACAGACGGCGCTCAATCTCGCTGTTGACCTTTCCGATTCCGGCGTTCTCGATCGTTATGGTGTGGAGCTGATCGGCGCGCAACTGCGCGCGATCAAGATGGCGGAAGATCGGCTGCTCTTCAAAGACGCCATGACCCGCATCGGCCTCGACGTTCCCAAATCGGCGCTGGTGAACAACCTGCGTGATGCCCTCGAATTTTCCGGCAAGATCGGTTTTCCCGTCATTATTCGTCCGTCGTTCACGCTCGGCGGATCGGGTGGCGGTCTCGCTTATAACCGCGAAGAGCTGTTGGAGATTGTCACTCGCGGGCTTGATCTTTCGCCGGTGCATGAAGTGCTGATCGAAGAGTCGGTGCTCGGCTGGAAAGAGTTCGAGCTCGAAGTGATGCGCGATCTCCGGGATAACGTGATCATCGTCTGCTCAATCGAGAATTTCGATCCTATGGGCGTGCACACCGGCGATTCCATCACCGTGGCTCCCGCGCAGACGCTTACCGACCGTGAGTACCAGTGCATGCGCGATGCCGCGATCCGCGTGATCCGCGAGATTGGTGTCGAGACCGGCGGATCGAACATTCAGTTTGGCGTGCACCCGACGAACGGCCGCATGGTCGTGATCGAGATGAATCCACGCGTCTCGCGCTCCTCTGCGCTCGCGTCGAAAGCGACCGGGTTCCCAATCGCCAAGATCGCCGCAAGGCTTGCCGTCGGCTACACGCTCGACGAAATTCCCAACGACATCACGCGCAAGACGCCCGCCTGCTTCGAGCCGACAATCGATTATGTGGTCGTCAAAATCCCAAAATGGCAATTCGAGAAATTCCCAGGAGCGGAAGAGGGACTCGGCCCGCAGATGAAGTCGGTCGGCGAAGCAATGGCGATCGGCCGCACGTTCAAAGAAGCGCTAATGAAGGGCATCCGCTCGCTGGACACTGGCAAGCGCGCGACGTCGGAGAATGTCGAACCACGCCGGCTGATGCAGCGCCTGGTTACGCCGCATCCGGAGCGCATGATGTACCTGCGCTATGCGCTGCGCGAAGGGCACACGGTTAAGGAACTGGCGCGCATTACCAGTATCGATCCGTGGTTCCTGTATCAAATGAAAGAGATCTCCGACATGCAGCAGGAGATCGAAAAGCATCCGATCGACTCCGTGCCGCCCCCGCTTTTGCGAGAGGCCAAGCGCATGGGCATCTCCGACGCGCGGCTCGCAGACTTGTGGCACATGGGCGACAGCAAAGGCGCGGCGGAAAAAGTTCGACACCTGCGCGCGAAGCACGGCTTGCGACCGGTCTTCAAGCTGGTCGATACCTGTGCTGCCGAGTTCGAAAGTTACACGCCTTATCTCTATTCCGCCTACGAGGAAGAGGACGAGGCGCCGCCGAGTTCCAAGAAAAAAGTCATCATCCTCGGCAGCGGGCCGAATCGCATTGGCCAGGGGATCGAGTTCGACTACTGCTGCTGTCACGCCTCGTTTGCTCTGCGCGACGATGGTTACGAGACCATCATGATCAACTGCAATCCCGAAACGGTCTCGACCGATTACGACACGAGCGATCGCCTATATTTCGAGCCGCTCACGCTCGAGGATGTGCTTGCCGTCTATGAGCACGAAGCCGCAAGCGGCGCTCCGGTCGCAATGATCGTGCAATTCGGCGGGCAGACTCCGCTGAACCTTTCGCTTGCGCTTAAGGCTGCCGGTGTACCGATTATCGGCACGTCGCCTGAATCGATCGATCTTGCGGAAGATCGCAAACGCTTCGGCAAACTTCTGGAAGAGCTCGATATTCCTCAGCCTCCCGGCGCGCTGGCAACCAGCGTGGAAGAAGCTGTTGCCGGAGCCAATCGCATTGGCTATCCCGTTTTGGTACGACCGTCCTACGTGCTTGGCGGACGCGCGATGGTGATCGCTTACGACGATGCTTCGGTGGTCCGCTACATGAAAGAAGCCGTCGAGTATTCACAAGAACGGCCGGTGCTGATCGATCACTTCCTCGAGGCGGCGGTCGAGATCGATGTCGATGCTCTCTCAGACGGCGAGGACGTTGTGATCGCCGGGATCATGCAGCACATCGAGGAAGCCGGCATCCACTCCGGCGATTCGTCCTGCGTGCTGCCAGCGGTTGATATCGCGCCGCGCTTGATGGACACGATGCGCGAGTACACCTTCCGCCTCGCGCGTGCCTTGAAAGTCATCGGCCTGATGAACATTCAGTTCGCTATCCAACGCGAAAAGGTCTATGTGCTCGAAGTGAATCCACGCGCGTCCCGCACTGTGCCGTATGTTTCTAAAGCCACAGGAGTGCCGCTGGCCAAGATTGCTGCGCGGCTGATGACCGGACGCAAGCTGCGCGAGTTTTTGCCCGAGTACGTCGAGCGTGCCGCAGACCTCGATACTGGCCACTGTTTCTTCGTCAAGAGTCCCGTCTTTCCCTGGGCTAAATTCCCGGGAGTGGACACGGTCCTCGGTCCCGAAATGAAATCTACCGGCGAAGTGATGGGCGTGGGTGATTCCTTCGGCGAAGCCTTCGCCAAGGCGCAGCTTTCGGCCGGTCACGCGCTGCCGACCAGCGGCACGGTGTTCATCAGTATCGCCGACCGGGATAAGAACTATCTTCCCGAATTGGGACAGAGATTTGTCGATCTCGGGTTCAGCCTGGTAGCGACCCACGGAACGGCGAGCGCTCTGGAGCGAGCTGGGCTGGCGGTCGAGCGAGTTTACAAAGTGAAAGAAGGCCGGCCGAATATCGTCGATCTGATTAAAGGCGACCGCATCCAGCTCGTCATCAACACACCGCAAGGTCAGGACCCATGGTTTGACGAGCAGGCAATCCGCCGCGCCGCCGTCATGCACCGCATTCCTACCCTGACTACGATCTCAGCAGCGAGGGCCGCCGCCGAGGGCATCGCCGCCTTGCAACGTGGTCAAGTCTCCGTCCGCGTCCTCCAGGACCTGCACGCGGAAAGAGCTGTGAAGAACGAAGTCGCCTAACACTTCAACCGAAGAACCTGAATTTTAGACTGCGCTACTTGCCCGCTCCCGTGGCAAGCTTCTTGACCATCGCGAGCACAAGCTTGCGGTCGCTGTCGTTCAGGTGGTTAGAGTAGCGGCGGAATTGCGCGAGAAAACGGACTTCGTCTTCGGTCCAGTGCGGCATCTTCTTGCCGTTATGCGATTCGGCGTGACGATCGGTGAAGAACTGCGCGAGTTGCAAGTCCATGGCCGAGGCAATCTTGGCCAAAGTGTCGAGCGACGGAATAGTGTGTCCGTTTTCCACGCGCGACAAATAGCAGCGCAACAAGCCGGTTCGTTTTTCGATATCTCCCTGAGACATGCCCTTCTGCAAGCGGTAATTGCGAATCGTGTCGCCGATGTTCATAGGAAGTTATTTGGGGCTCCGTCCTTTGGGGGTCGAGCCGAATAGTAACCAGAGTAGAACATTTGTGCAAGCAGAATTTTTGCTAAGCGGTTAATGCCTGAAGAGGGTCGCTGCTTCTCACCATCACCTGCTTCGGGACAATTGATCCATTTTTTTCGTTGCGCCGACCTGCTTGGAACTGCTATCCGCACACCTCCGGCCGTCGCATTGACCCTTCACCCCGGCAGGCGTATGGTGGTTGACGCTCGCGAAGCTCCTCGATGTGCTGGCCCTCTGCGGAAATCGAGGTCCCTTTCAACCTTCCAACCGAAAGGAGCTTCTCATGTTTACTCGCACCGTTACTTCCATCACCAAACCAGGAAAAGGAAAAGAAGTGTGCACGACCATCCGCGAGAAAGTCATTCCTCTGCTGCGTAACCAGAGCGGATTCATCGACGAGATTACGCTGGTTTCAACCAGCAATCCCAATCACATTGTGGCGCACAGCTTCTGGAAAACACGCGAAGATGCCGAGCGCTACTATCAGTCGAATTATCAGACCGTTCTCGGCCTCCTTCGCCATCACCTTGACAGTGAACCTACAGTAGAGACCTTCGATCTGGAGCATTCGACGGTTCACAAGATTGCCGCCGGCAAAGCCGCCTGATCATTTCGCAAGAAAACAAAAGCCTCCCGCAAAGGAGGCTTTTCTTTATTCGCTTTCGGCGAACTATTTCGGATTCGCGGTGCCGGTATCACCGGTGTTGCCGGTGGTGGTGGAACTCTTCTTGTGATGCTTTTTATGGTGCTTCTTCATCTTCTTAGTGCTGGTTCCATTGTCGGTGGAACTCTGGGTGGAGGTGGCGGTTGTGCCGGATGTGCTGCTCTGTGAGCCGCTCGATGTGTCCTGGGCAAAGCTCAGGGTCGCCATCAAAGCGAGCGCGAATACAAATGTCAAAAGCTTCTTCACGTGTTTCTTCTCCTCTGGGGAAAATAGAGATAAAACCCGAGTGGCGCTTCGTGCGCCTTTATTGTAGTCCAGCGGCGGGGCTGTGGAAAACAAGCCCCAATCATGTGAGGACTGGTAAAAGAGGGCCCTAGTTGCTCCAGATTAGAACGAAAGCGGCGCGATTGCGGCGTTCATTTCAGCCTTGAAAGCCTCGTCTTCGAGAGATTCCAGGTTGATCTGAACGTTGGCGAGTCCCCCCTGCATCGCGGTCCTCGCGAGTGAACTAGCAACAGCCAGATCGGACCACATGTTTTTGCTGGTGACAGGCTTAAGGCTTTCGATGATCCGACTGACTTCCTGTGCTTTTTGCGCGATGCCGAGAGGGACGCGAGTGGCGTTCTTGAGAGCATCGCCGATCAGCCGCTCGCCAACATCTGATGTAACAGATTTTGCGTCCTTGTAGGCTTTCATCACTTCGGCATACGAAGCGGCATCGAGGTCGATGCTGGCCTTCAGCTCTTCGCGGAGACGATTGAGGGTGGCGATGGCCTCGCTGAGCTCACGCTCGTACTGCTGATAGGCTTTCTTGCCGCGCGACATGCCCGCGACCATCGCAGCTAATGCTGCGGCCATCGCGCCAGCGGCCGCCGAAGCGCTGCCTCCGCCGGGAGTCGCGGTTGGCGCGGCTAGTTGCTCGATGAATGGCTCGACTCCAGCGCGAATGCCGCCTACGGCAGCCTTGCCGCCCGTGACGGCAGCAAGGCGATTTTCGAGGATCATCGACGAATCAAAGTTCTCGACTTGGAGAAACCATTCGGCGGCATCTTCGAGTGCCTTTTTGGGAATGAGTCCGACGATCTCGCTGCAGACCGGCATCACACCGTAACGGGCCGCTTCGCGTTTGACGAACTCGAAGACGCGGGCGATCGGCGTCTGCTCGAAGTCGGTGAGATTCATCGAGACCTGGGCCATCCCGCGCACGGGAACGCCCATACCTTTGACGTAACGGAATCCTCCGTTAGAAAAACGAATCGCTTTGCCGATTTTTTTCGCGATATCGACATCCGCCGTATTCAGATAAACGTTGTAAGCGATCAGCGGTTTGCGCGCACCGACGATCGTCGCGCCTGCCGTGGGATGCAGCGCAGCTTCCCCAAAGTCGGGACGGCGATCGGGATTGGTCTTAACCTCTTCGCGCGCGCCTTCGAATTGCCCGCGACGAACGTTCTCCAGATTTTGCCTCTCAGGGCGAGTCGCAGCGGCTTCGTACAAGTAAGTCGGAACCTGAAAACGCTTCCAGATCTCCGCGCCAACGTGGCGTGCGATCGCCACGCAGTCTTCGAGTGTGACGCCTTCGATTGGGATAAACGGAATCACATCCGCAGCGCCGATGCGTGGATGCGCACCCTGATGTGCGGTGAGGTCGATCAATTCGGCTGCTTTGCCAACACCGCGAATCGCGGCTTCAGCGATCGCCTCGCGATCACCGACGAGCGTGATCACGCAGCGGTTGTGGTCGGAATCCATCTCTTTGTCGAGCAGATAGACCCCATCCATTTTCATGGCCGCAATTATGGTCTCAACTTTGGCGGCATCGCGTCCCTCTGAAAAGTTGGGGACGCATTCTACGAGCGTGGACATAACGGTTGAGGATAACAGGAGAGTGGCTCGTTACTCTCGTACCGTTCCCGCCGAGGCTCTTCAGATGGAGTCGCGCCCTCGCAGCCGGATAATGGCGCAGCGTGTCGAAGGTCTCCAAAGCCGGTGCGATCTTCCTCGGCATCTTTGCCCTGCCCTTTTTGGGAATGGGCATTGCCGCGATGATCGCTTTTCAATCGAACCCGCAGCGACTCGGCGCGAATGCGGCTACCGCCTTCGCCGCCTGCTTCGTGCTGCTGGGAATAGCGCTGATCTACGGCGCGATCTCCGGCTATCGAAACCTAAGCGCGATGGCAAAGCTTCAGGCGGAGCATCCTAACTCGCCGTGGCTTTGGCGCGCCGATTGGCAGCAAAGTCGGACACTGGGTCAAAAGCGCAATACGGCTGTGGGACTCTGGATGGCAACGGTGCTCGGTGGCGGTCTGTTGAGTCTTCTGGGCAGCTCCATTCTCAACACCAAAACGGCGAAGGATGCTGAAGCCGGCTTCGCGTTTCTGTGCGCTTTTGGCGTCGCCGAAGTTCTGCTTCTGTTCTTCGCTATTCGAGCCACCCTCGGGCGCGAGCGCTACGGAAAGACTTACTTCGAGTTTGATTCCCTGCCCTTCACACCGGGCGCGCAGCTCACCGGCCACATTCATTTGCGTCTCCCGGTCTATGCGCAGCACGGATTCACTCTGCGCCTTTCCTGCTTGCGGCGCGTAATTACCGGATCGGGAAAAAACCAGAGCACTCACAATTTTCCGCTTTGGCAACAGGAGCAGAATGTCGCTACGGCGCTGCTGGGCACAGGCGATCTGGGCACAACGATTCCAGTGAGTTTCTCATTGCCGGGGGACGCGTACGAGACGAACAACGACAATCTTCGCGACCGCGTTCTTTGGACGCTGCATGCGCAGGCCGATGTCCCTGGCGTGGACTTCTCCGAAGATTACGAATTGCCGGTATTCCGCCTCGGTGATGCCGCCAAGACAGGAAATTCAAGCAGGGTTTTCCAGACAGCTTTTGGCGCCAGCGCGGCCGTTGCGACGGCTCCGGCGGCTGTTGCTGACGATGAGCCGATCCAGCAGCCCGCCAAAGTTTCCTGCCAAATCACGAGGGATTGGAATGGCACGAAATTCTATTTTCCCCCGTTTCGCAATCCGGCACAGTCGTTAGTCATGGTGGGAGTTTTGATCGCGTGGAGCGCCGCGGTCTACGCGCTGTCCCTCTCGCGAGCCCCACTCTTCTTCACGATTATTTTTGGCCTGGTGGATTTGATTCTGCTAATCGCGGTGCCGCGTTCGATTTTTTCCAGCATAACCATTCGACTTGGCAGCGATACGCTCACTCTCCAGCGATCATTTTTAGATTTGGGACAGCCAAAATCGATCGCGTTCTCCGACATTGCCGGCATACTGCCCGTTGCAGGTCAGGGTTCAGGCTCAAAGGCGTACTACTCTCTGCGTCTTTCGACCAAGAACGGCAAGCAGTGGACGCTGGTGAACGGCATCACCGATCGGCAGGAAGCGCGTTGGCTGGTCACACGACTGGAATCCCTAGCTGGACTTAAGCAGGACGCGCACGTGGCAATCGATTCCTATTTTGGTCCAACCCCACAACGTGGCACGCCGAGCGTTACGGTTACCCAGAAGGGTGCTCCTTGGGTCGCCTGGGTTATCGGGCCTATCTGGTTATTGCTTGTCCTCAGTGTCGCCCTGGTTCCGATGCTGAAGGTCGGACGTTCTCCTGCCCGACGACAAGTGACACACGCCAGTGCAGCTCCACTGCAGCCGAGAAAGTTCTCGCCGATGAACAATGCAGACACTCGGCGCATCTCCTCCCTGCCCGCGCAGGACCAGGCCGAAGAGCTCCTGGAGCGCAGCCTCGGTCACGATGAACGTTCGCTCAATCTTCTCAATCAGCAGATGCCGGGCTGGAACGGTGCTGTGAAATCAACGGCGAGATTGCAACAGTTGCTCGAGCGCGCACGCTATTCGGGGGACCTGCGCGTCCGCTATGCCTATTGCGATCTCTCGCTGCTTGCCGATGGACTGGATAAGGACGAACAAACGGTCCAGAGGCTCATCGCGGATGCCAAAAAGAATCCCAGCTCGCGTGCTTATGACGTGTGGTCATTAGGACTGCTCGGTTCGCGCGGCGTTGACGTTGAGCAAGCCCACACGGCATTGCTCGATTACGCGCACAATGATTCTTCCGTTCAAGTACGGCAGTGGGCCGTGGAGGCACTCGGCCTGCTGGGAACCGATGAAGCGCTGAATGAACTGTTCGAATTCTTCTCAACCGATCCTTCCCTGGCGGTGCGCGACCGCGCCGGATGCAATCTCTCCGGCTGCGGCAACTTTACTCGCAGGCAGCGCATGACGATCTTTCCCAAAATTCTCGCAATCGCCGAAGATCCCAAGACGGCGCCGCAAGTTCGCAACTGGGCCTTTCTCGCGATGGGCGAGATCACAAATGTTGGTCTCCCATCTGATGCAACTGCCTGGCGGCGCTGGTATGACGAGCACGGTCCGGAAAAACAGGCCGAGTTCGCGAGCCTTCCCGAATGGCGAGTGCGCGGCGAATAGCTATACTGGTCGGCTAGGCCAACCGAAGGAGCTGCCGACCTTGAGCATTGCCGAACGCGTTACCCAGGACATCACTGCTGCCATGCGTGCGCGCGACGAGCATCGCCTCAGCACATTGCGCATGGTGAAGAGCGCGCTCAAAAACAAAGAAATCGAGAAGCGTTCCCCGCTTGACGATCAGGAATCCATGGCGGTGCTGAATACGCTGATCAAACAGCGCAAAGACTCGATCGAGCAGTTCACCAAGGGACGCCGTCCCGAACTCGCCGAGCGCGAGGCCGCCGAGATCAGGATGATCGAAGGTTATCTTCCCCAAGCCGCCAGCGAGGAGGAGATTGCGTCCGTTGTGCGCGGCACGATTACCGAAATGGGATCGCCGACGATGAAAGACATGGGAGCAGTTATGAAGTCGGCCATGGCTAAGTTCGCCTCAAATGGCACGCGAGTGGACGGCAAAATCGTGAGCGAGACGGTGAAGAGGCTGCTCAGCCAAGCGTGAGTCGAATCAGCTCAGAATAGGGCGTCCATGCGTAAAAGAAACCGGATCATCCGAAAATCGAAGAAGCCGAAAGAAACTCCTCTGCAGTTTGTCTCGTCGATCGCCGCGACGCTGGCTGTGGCGCTGTTCATTATTACCTTCGACATCCAGGCCTTCGAGATTCCCTCTTCGTCCATGGAAAATACGCTCCTGGTCGGTGATCACGTTTTTGTGGATCGCATTACCGTAGCTCCCAGCTCGAAATGGGATTTCCTCGAGCATCAGCGTCCGATTCGAAGAGGCGATGTGATCGTGTTCTATTCTGTCGAGACTCCGGACCTGCACCTTGTCAAACGAGTGATTGGAGTACCCGGCGACAGGATTCATCTCCGTGGAGCTGTTGTGTATCGCAATGGCCAGCTACTACGCGAGCCCTATGTGATCCACAGTCTTGGCAATTACTTTCCCTATCGAGACGAGTTCCCAAGCGTTCCACCATCGCAGGCGCTGGATAAAGTCATTCCCAACTGGCCCATCCGACAAGGACAAGACATCGTCGTCCCTCCGGGCCATTACTTCGTGATGGGCGACAACCGCGATGTCAGCCACGACAGCCGTTACTTCGGCTGCATTCCCAGGGAAAATGTGATCGGCCGGCCGTTATTCATTTATTGGTCTTTCGAAACGCCAGCCGATCAGTGGTCGAAAACGGATGCTGCGGATCGCATATCGTTTTTCGGCCATGTCGTTTGGCATTTTTTCGATGGAACAAGATGGCGTCGTACATTCCAAACAGTGCGGTGATACGCTCGGAGCTATCATTTTCCCTGGACAATAACAAAACTCAGTTTCGAGAAAAGGGTGCCGGAAGCCGTTACTTCGGACTACTATCTCGCTTACGGCTACCGTGTGAAGCCGCGACTATTTCTTCACCATCGCTTCTTCGTAGTGCACCTTGGCCACGCCACCGTCATGCAGATGCATCTCCGAATCCAGGACGAATTTCACTGGACAGCCCTGCGAATTCACCCAGACAACACCTTTCTCAAAGCCACCATTGC
>DASTJH010000070.1:0-39240 GCA_035716645.1 Terriglobales bacterium
ACCGCCGGAATCTTCTTGCCGCTCGACTCGACGACTTTGAATCCCGCGATCTCCGGCAGCAGAACGTCCACAAACAGCATGTCCGGCGAGTGTTCCTCGATGGCTGCCAGCGCTTCGTTTCCGTTCGCGCACTTGCTGACGATCTCGATCGTGCCGTCGTCTTCCATCACGCGGCTGATCGCTTCGCGCGAGGAACGTTGGTCGTCGGCAATCAGTGCTGTAAATCGGGAGAGCGATAGTTCGGCAGTGGGATGGAAATGGGTAGCCATGGCTCTACAAATGCCTCCTTTGCATTCTGCATTGCGTATCCCGCGTTCGGCGATACCTTCGGCGCGTGCTTCAACATAACCACCGAGATGGCGGAGTCAGATGAATGTTTCGCGAGCCAGGATTGTGACCGTGCTCTGGCGTCGCTCACTTGCGCCGCACTTAGAGCGGCGGCAACTTGCGAAAATTTTTCCGTGAACTCTGCTTCGATCGGAAGCTGCGCATCTCTCGCAGTTACATACCAGGCGTACGCGGCCACGAGATCCCGAGATCCCTGGCAGCCATCCAGGCTGCACACTGCCATGTTTAAGTAGCTCTCCCGGTTCTGCTGCTCTGCGCCGGCACGAAAATATTCCATGGCATGCGACCGATCGCGCGGGACACCGCGTCCATCGAAGTACATCCTGCCTAGGTTGTTTTGTGCCATTGCATCACCAAGTTCAGCCGCTCGTCGATACTCGCTCGCTGCCTTCGCCAGATCCTGCGGCGTGCCCAGAGCATTTTCGTAGGCGTAGCCGAGCACGAACAGCGCTGCCGGCAGGTGGTTGTGCGTCGCGCGTTTGAGCCAGCGGAATCCCTCTTGTTCATCGCGACGCAGTCCCTCGCCCTCGATGTACGTGAGCCCAATACACAACTGCGATAAATCCAATCCTGCTTTCGCGGATCGCATCATCAGCTCGATCGCGTGTTCTCTGTCTTCAGCAACGCCCCAGCCCTTCAAATACATCATCGCGAGATCGTGCTGGCCAACCGGATCCGACGATGCCGCCGCGCGTTGAAACCAGCGCACCGCTTCCGCTTTGTCCTCCGCGACGCCAAGTCCCTCCAGGTAAATGACGCCCAGATGGGTCTGCGCATAAGCGTCGCCCTGGTCGGCGGCTCGGCGATACCATCGCGCCGCCTGCACACGGTCCGGAGCGCCAAAGCGTCCGAATTCGTAACCGTCCGCCAGAAAGACTTGAGCATTTCGATCTCCGTTTTCAGCCTTAGCCAGTCGCTTCGCAAGATCTTTTTCATCTGCACCTTCGGTCGCGCTCACGGCAGAGGCAAATGCGAGCAACAAAAGATACGAGCAAACTTTCTTCGCTCCTCCCCAACCTGTTTTTTTACTGTTTACCGCTCTCATAACAACCTCACACAGCAAAAACAAAAGGAGGCTGCCACACCCACAACAAGCGGGTGACGACAGCCTCCGATGGATTCGGTCAACTGCTATCTATGTGAAACGAATCTTGTGTCTCGATACCTCGACCAAAACGGGAATTCCGTCCTGGATTTTTAGACGTTCAATTTCCCCGTAGCCCATTTCCGCGCAATGGCGGATGAACGCAATCCACGCCGGATGCAGCGGCGCTGCCACCGCAGTTGCCGGAGCCCCATTGCGTGACGGCTCTCGCGCGTTGTTGCGCTCGTTCATCCAGACTCCAGTCTGGCTTTCGCTTTCTGTTTCGACGATGACCGCGCTAAAGAGTTAGCACATCACATCCCAATGTGCCGAAGATTTTTCGTAGTACTTGATACGTGAACAGATGCACCTGGGTTTCGTCTGGATTCGGCTTTCACTGTTCTATTTTGGGACGGACGCGAAACCAAATAGTGTTCGCTTCCGAACACGATTGTGCGAATTTGGGCAGAGGATTTTCGGCGAAGCAAGCAAAGAAAGAGAGCGGCTCGGAATCCCGGCCGCTCTCTTTCTTTCACTCTACTCGCTTAGCTGTTTGTTTAATGTGGATTGCTTGGATTGTTCGCGTCCGGGCTGCCGCTTACTTTGATGTTGTCCACGACCGTTTGGCTCGGCGCCGCCGATCGAGCAATATCCTCGGCGCGTTGTTTTTCGGATTGCGATGCAACACTTCCGGTGAGCTGTAGTTGATTCGGAGTATTTGGGTCCGTGCTCACGGATACGTTACTGGTCGACATCTGCCGGTCCAGAGCTTCCTGAATCTGCGACTGCGCCTGCGTCAGCGATGCAGTCGAACTCGTGCTGCTCTGCCCGGTAGTACTGGGCTGAGTCTGATCCGGAGTGGTTGTGCTTTGCTGCGCGCTCGGATTCGTCTGCTGGCTGGGCGATGTGCTTTGTGGTGAAGTTGCCTGCGCCACGGCAACGCCGCCGGCCAGCGCCGCCACGGCAAGAATTCGCAATAAAGCTTTTCTCATTGAGCATCCTCTCTTTCGCTTCAAAACGTTTTTGGATTGTCGGAAAAAGCTACCTATCTTCGCACCGCAAATAGCGAACACCTAAACGCATTGCTATTCCGGTGTCGCAACATGACAGGCGCCGTCACAGATGAGGATGCCCGTTGTGATGACCCGGTTGACATGCGATCTCTCGAAATCGAGGGTTGCCCAAAAGCGCGGGCTGCGGAATCGATCTAAGGAGGCGGGCCACGAAGGTCTTTTCTCTTGGGCTTTAACGAGATAGAGATCTTAGGGGCGAACTGAGGATTACGGTCGGCCTCAGAGAAAGTAACAGTATGACTGCTGAATCTAGTCGCCGGTTGCTGCCATTCCTACGGCGACAAGCTGGATATCAAGCCGGGTTCCGCAAAAAATGCAGTCTGCAACTTTGGGAGGCATAGCGCCCTCACAGGCGTCAATAGGAAAAGACCGCAGGCATTGAGTGCAGGTCAGCATCACCGGAGCGTCCCCAGTAGGAGTCCAGACCGGAGGTCTGGCCGGAAGCTCGGAGGTCCGCTTGCGCGGGCCGGCCAAAAGCTCGCCAATCGTCGCAAGAAAATCGGGCAAGGCATAATTCCCTTTTTGGAAAAACGCATCGGCGAGCGGCCCTTGTTGCTCCACGCTGAGGAATTCACCGCTGATTACGATAGTTGGCAGCTGGGAGAATCTGGTTCGGATCACCGAAAGCAGCTCAAACCCGTTCATGTTCGGCATGCGCAAATCGGTAATCACAAGATCAGGCATAGCCTGTTGGATTTTGCGCAGCGCAATGAATCCGTCTTCGGCAGACTCGACGGCGTAACCAGCCTGTTCCAGGATGGCGGCTAAAACAAAACGAATACTGGGCTCGTCGTCAACGAGCAGAATTCTTTTCTGGCTCATGAATTTGCTCTTCAGCTCAGGGCTGAATAGATTCCGAAGATTTGAAGATGTTAACTACTTTATAAACCCGAGTGCGAAAAGCCGGCAATCCTTTCTCGGGCAATTTTGCCCTAGTTCAACAGAGCCAGGTCGTGATGAATCTGCCGGCGATTTGTTCCTCCCGGCGCGGGAAATCCCTTTCTGTACGGTCCTTCACAGGGCAGGGATTTTTCGTCCGCGGCGGATTCGGAATGCCATGGCGTAGCGCTTGGCTGACAAGGACCTCGTCCACTCCATCCCCCTCCAAAAGTAACTTGGTGGCCGCGGGCGGTTGGCGATATGCTCAGCGCGCAAGGTGGGCTTCTCGATGCCGCTGTGCTGTGATTTCAGGGCGGTTGTTGTGCGCGCTGCGGTGGTTGTCGGCGCGATTGCCCTTTTGTCTTACAGCGTTCACTCGGATGCCATGGCGCAGCTTCCGCCTGCTGCCTCAGCGCCGCTGCCCGCAGTTGAGATCGTGCGTCGAGCGATGCAGCAGGACGTGCGCGATTGGGCGCAGGAGAAGGACTACAACTATCTTGAACACATCCAGGAGCGTGAGCTGGGCGCCGATGGAAGAGTTACCTCGCAGAAGTCACAGACCGACGAAATTCTAGTTCTTTACGACGAGCCCTACACGCACTTGCTGCGGCGCAACGATCAGCCGCTCTCTTCCGACGAGGCGCAGAAGATTCAACAAAAATTTGACGAGACCACGGCGAAGCGCAGTCATGAAACTCCCGAAGAACGAACGCAACGGCTGGCAGAGTTCTCCAAGCGTCACGAAGAGCAGCATGCGTTCCTGCTCGAAGTTCCCGACGCATACACGTTTCGCCTGCTCGGGCAAGAGACCGTCGCGGGCCGCGCTGCTTACGTGATTGCGGGCGAACCGCGTCCGGATTTTCGTCCTAAATTGAATGCCGCGAGGGTGCTGCCAAAACTGCGTCTCAAGCTCTGGATTGCGCAGGACGGAAAAGGCGGGTATGAGTGGCTGAAGGTTGAAGCCGGTGTGATCGACACGATCACCTGGGGCGGATTTCTGCTCAGGCTGCATCCCGGCTCTCACATCGAGCTGGAGCAGACGCTGGTGAACAATGAAGTCTGGCTGCCGTTGCACGCGCATCTCGCCTTTGACGCGCGCGTGGCGCTGATCAAGCCCGTGCGCGCAGAAGTAGATGTGCAGTTCAGCGATTACAAGAAGTTTCGCGCTGAATCGCGCATCGTCTCCGTCAAGGAGCCCAAGCCATGAAGCGCCGGCCAGTGAGCGTGAGTGCGATTGCCATTCTCTTCTACTTTGTCTGTGCGGGCTACAGCGGGCTGCTGTTGGCTTGGCTCTTCGCGCGCGGGAGCGCCGTTGCATTCATTGAAGGAGCCACACCTTCGGCGTCGCTGGCCCCGGCGCTGCTGCTGGAAATTCCGCTGGTTGTCACCTGCTATTTCTTAGCCCTCTCTGCCTTCTGCGGAGCGCTCGCACTTGGCCTGTGGAAGCTGCAACGCTGGTCCTGGTTTGTGACTTGCGGTCTGACGGCACTCTGGTTTGTGCTGAGTGTCGGCCGGCTGGCTCATCTCCTGCGACATCTCTCGCCGAACATGCTCGCGCTCGGATTGCTCCGGCTCGGAATTCTTGTGGCCATCTTCGCCGTCCTCAATCGACCGGCGGTGCGCCGAGCGTTCTTTTCTGCTCACTCCATGGCTGCCGCCGGCGATTAAACAACTGCTTTTCACCACAGAGACACAGAGAAAATCGGTAATCATGGCGCGGTGCCGAATCTCGGTTCTGATTTTTCTGTGACTCTGTGTCTCTGTGGTAATAAGCAGCTATTCCAGAGCGTAAGGCTCGGTTTCCCCGAGTTGCAGCCGAGCAAACTGGATCGCCACTCCGGCGTGGCGTTCTCCGGCTTCGAGGCGCACGACGCTTCCTTCACAGCTGATCTCGACTTCGCGTCCGGCGACCGGCACATGGAAGCTAAGCCGGACCGGCGATCCCAGAGTCAAGACAAGCTGCGTATAACAGAAAGCGCCGGAGGCGCTCACATCGCGCAGATGCGCTGGGTAATCGCTCCCTCGTGGCCCGCTGCGCGAGATCTGCGCGGGAATGGTGAGGTGAACGCGGGAGAAGCGCCGCTTTTCTTCGGCGGAGGAAGTGGCGGAAGGGGTATCCATTTTGTCTGAACTCAAACCAATGTCGCTCGCGATGCCACTGAGCGGCATCTAATAGTTTATTGACTATCTATGATAGTAAGATTACTTTAACACGATAATGGTTGATTGCGAGCAGTAAAACCAGCGGAGTAAAAACGGGGTTCGGAGGTCGGGCACGATGGGCCAGAAGAAACCAGCTTCCAGCGCAGACCGTCTGCGCGAAACGGCGCGGACGCTGTTTGCCGAAAAAGGCTACGAAGCCACCACGATCTCCGACATCACCCGGGCCGCCGGCACCAGCTACTCCCAATTCCTCAAGTATTTTTCCGGCAAAGAAGAGCTGCGCGCCGAAATTCTCGAAGAGCAATGGTCGCAGCTTACGTCGGCGGTGGCCCTGGGCATCGTCGGGATTTCGCCCGCCTCGGAGAAGCTGAAGCTTGCGCTCAACATGCTCATCAGTTCCGTCGAAGGTAACGCCAGCTTCCGCGGCTTGTTCCTGCTCGAAGCTCCGGCGCAGCGGAAAGGAGAGCGCGCTGTTGCTAATCCTGGATTCATCGAATATGTCCGAGTGCTCGATGAAATTCTCCTCGCCATGAAAGAAGAAGGCGAGTTGCTGCCCGGCGTCGATCCTCAAGTCTTACGTTCGGCTCTAGTGGGTTCCATTCAGGGAATGCTGCGGGATCGGCTGTTGGCTGGAAGCAATGGCTTTCCGGCGAGCTACTCGTCGGCGCAGGTGCGATCGACGTTGGCAGGGCTGCTGGCGTCGGCGCTTGATGTGCGGCGGCCAGGAGAACCGGTCATTTCTGGCGCTCCGTCGCAGACGTCTGCTCCGGCAGACGATGACTGGATTCGCTACTATCTCAAGCTCGCCGATTCCGTGCTGGGCCCGAAAGAATAGCGTTGTGACTGCGCCGCGAATTAGCGCGCAGCCGTGCCGTTCTTGGGTACAATGCCCAACGCTATGAAATCTTCTGTATCCACTGTCACCATGCTGGTCGTTGGAGCGTTCTGCGGGATATTGAGCGCGCAGCCGGCCGCGTCCCATGCTCCGCTTTCGCAACGCGTGGTGCATTACCAAATCAACGCGCACTACAACGCGCAGCAACATTCGCTCGATGCCTCTGAGGTGCTGACCTACAGGAACCTCACCGGCCAGCCATTGTCGGTGTTTCCGTTCCATCTTTATCTGAATGCCTTTCAGCCGCAGTCCACGTGGATCACCGAAGCGCACAGCCATTCAGGCCAGAACGGGCGCGGTACGATCAACGACTGGAAGCCCGAGGACTACGGCTCGATCGCGATCAGCAAGTTCGAAGTGGCGGGGCAAGGCGATCTCACGTCGAAGCTGCAGTTTGTATCGCCGGATGATGGCAATCCCAACGACAAAACCGTTGCTCAGGTGCAACTCCCAAAACCGCTCGCTCCGGGTGAGTCCGTGGAGTTTCGCATCCAATTTCACGATCAATTTCCCGAGGTGATCCAGCGCACCGGCTATAAAGGCAGCTTCATCATGGGCGGGCAGTGGTTTCCCAAAGTGGGAGTCTGGTGGCATGGAGCGTGGAATTGCCATCAATTCCACGCCAACACTGAGTTCTTTGCCGACTTCGGTGTTTATGACGTGAAACTCACGGTGCCGGCGAATGAAGTCGTCGGAGCGACCGGCCTGCAGACTGCGTCCATCGACAACCCGAATGGCACGAAGACGCTGACCTTCCACGCCGAGGACGTGCACGATTTCGCCTGGACGGCCGATCCGGCTTACAAAGTCTTTGAAGACACGTATAACGGTAGCGCCGGTCCGGTGAAGATTCGCACGCTGATGCAGCCGGCCAATGCAGCGCAAGGTCCGCGCGAGAACAGCATCGTCAAGCGCACGATGGCGCTCTTCGACAAGTGGTATGGAACATATCCGTATCCGCAGCTCACGGTGGTCGATCCTGCGGCGGCTGGAGCCGGAGGCATGGAGTACCCCACGCTAATCACCGCGGGCACCGTCTGGTATGCGCCGAAGAGCGTCCTTTTGCCGGAGGTAGTCACCGAGCACGAATTCGGACACCAATACTGGTACGGCATGGTCGCGACCAATGAATTCGAAGAAGCGTGGCTGGATGAAGGCATCAACAGCTACACCGAAGTGAAGGTGTTGGACGCGCTTTACGGCAAGTATCACAGCGTGATCAACGGCAAGCATGTCACCCTCGGCGAGCGCGAGGAGCAGCGTGAGGGCTACAAACAGACGGCCAGCTTCGATCCGATGACGCGTAAGGCCTGGCAGTTCGTCAGCGACAACTCCTATGGTGGCGTCACCTATGGCAAAACCGCGAGCGTGCTGCTCACACTCGAAAGCGTGATCGGCGAAGAGACGATGCAGCGTGCGATCCACACATGGTTTGAACGCTATCGCTTCACGCATCCGACCGGCACGGATTTTATGAAGACGGTGCAGGAGGTCGCCGGCCAAGACCTCTCGTGGTACTTCGATCAGGCGATCACCGGGACCGCGGTGCTGGATTACGAAATCTCCAGCGCGAACTACTGGCCCGTGGATTGGTATAAGGAGAAACACGACGAAAAGGATGCGGCGTTCCACAACGAGATTACGGTGCATCGCAAGGGCAACTTCGTGTTGCCGGTGGAAGTGGAGATGAAGTTCGACGATGGCTCGAAAGTTCGCGAGCACTGGGACGGCAAAGATCGCTGGGTCCGTTACCGCTACGACAAGAAAGCTAAGCTGGTCTCGGCCGAAGTCGATCCCAATCACAAGGTCTGGCTGGATGTGGACTTCTTCAACAACAGCAAGCGCGCCGAGCCCGGATCGCCGGCAGCGACGCTGAAGCTCTCGAATTATTGGCTCACGTTTACCGAGTTTCTCGAACAGATGCTGGCGTGGGGGGCGTAGATCATGGCACACACAAATAAGTCACTGCTCAGTTCGGGGGCGACTAGCTTTGGAGTTTCCAAGCGCTATGTGATCTGGTTGTATGTCGTGGGTCTGGTGCTGGGGATCGGCAGCAGCGCGGGCCTTTTTGCCCGGCTGGGCGACGTGCTCGACCGCAGCCTGTATTCCGACCGCTTGATGCACGGCTTCGATTTGGCCACGTTTATGGGCTTGATCGAAAAACCGGAGGTCTCGCTGGGTTCGCACACGCTGATTTCACTGCTATGCGCTGCGGTGTTTTTCTTCTTTGAGATCTTTCTCGCCGGCGGAATTCTGGCGGAGTATCTGGCGGACGCGCGGATGGAACGAACGCAGTTCTATTCGCGCTGTGGAGAGAACTTCTGGAAACTCATTCGCATTGCGATCCTGTTCTTTATCGCGGCGGCAATTGTGATGGGTATCGTGCGCGGCATCCGCTTTGGTATTGGCAGCGCGACGGAGAACTGGAAAAACGAGCAGGCCGCTTTTGCTCTGCAGTGCATCGTGGTCGTGCTCGAAGGATTAGCTCTTCTCTGGCTGCGCATGTGGTTCGATCTGGCGCAGACCGAAACCGTCTCGACCAGTGCGCGAAGAGTGCGCTCGGCAGTAGGACATGGCTTCCGCAGCGCCTGTCGAGCCGGCGCGCTGTACGCGAGCTATCTCCTTTTGGGAATTGTTGCTCTTGCGGTGCTTGTGCTCGGAGGATGGTTCTGGTGGAGCGTGGTGCCAGCCGCCGCCACAGTGCTCAGCTTTGTCGTGTGGCAGGTGATCCTGTTTGTGACGCTGGCGCTGCGCTGGTGGCAGCGCGCCGTGGTGGTCGCCTGGTATGAGAGGAGTATTCCCGTTACGGAACCGGTGGTGCTGCATGCGGAGCCTTTGCCGCAGACCCCGGCGCCGCTTCCCGAAATGAACTCGTGAAGCTTGTCGGCGACGAAAGTGTTTGTGAAAGTCAGTACCGTTGGCGGTCGCGAACGCTGACTCGGCTGGACCTACACCGACCCGTTCTCCACCGGGAACGGTACTGATCTCGGTGGGATACGCTAATTCCATGAACGTTAATAAGATCGGCATTGTGGGTGCGGGGACGATGGGCAACGGCATCGCTCATGTTTTCGCGAAGAATGGATATGACGTCATCCTCTGCGAAGTGGCGCAGCAATTTCTCGATCGCGGGCTGGCGACGATTCGCAAAAATCTCGAGCGCGAGGTTGCAAAGAGCAAAATCACGGCCGAGCAGAGCAACGCCGCGCAGGAGCGGATTCACGGCGCGCTCGATCGCAAGGCTCTCGCCGAATGCGATTTTGTGATCGAAGCCGCCACCGAGAAGTTCGAAATCAAGACCGAAATCTTTCGCGATCTGGATCGCATCTGCGGCGCCGAGGCGATTCTCGCGTCCAACACGTCGTCCATCTCGATCACCAAACTCGCGGCTCTGACCGGGCGTCCGGACAAAGTCATCGGCATGCACTTCTTTAATCCTGTGCCGATCATGAAGCTGGTGGAGGTGATTCGCGGGCTTGCGACTTCGAATGAAACGTACCAGACGGTGAAAGCGTTGGCGGAAAAAGTGGAGAAGACTCCGGTCGAGGTGAACGACGCGCCCGGATTCGTCTCCAACCGCGTGCTGATGCCGCTGCTGAACGAGGCCATGTATGTGGTTATGGAAGGAGTGGCAACCGCCGCAGCCGTCGATGAAGTGTTCAAATTGGGAATGGCGCACCCCATGGGCCCGCTCACGCTCGCCGACTTTATCGGCCTGGACGTTTGCCTGGACATCATGCGCGTGCTGCAGGAAGGCTTAGGCGATCCCAAGTATCGGCCCTGTCCGCTGCTGATCAAGATGGTCGATGCCGGCTGGCTCGGACGAAAAAGTGGCCGCGGCTTTTATAGTTACTGAGACCTTTGGAGTTACTCGAGTACTAGACTGTTTCGTTACCGTGTTGGTTCTTACTTCCCCAAGGGTGGGAAGACCAGCTACTCTGCTTTGTCAAAAGATCCTTTCACCGCTGAGGCCAGCTCGCCAGTCGGAAATTATGGGTGCCCAAACCTGGCTTAGGACAATCCGAATGTGGCCGCGTTCCACTTTGGGACGATACGTGTTGAGCGTAGTCGTCATTGGGATTGCCACCTGGATTCGCTGGGCTCTGTCGCCTGTCCTTGGCGCCGAACTCCCTTTCATTATTCTATTTCCCGCGATCATGCTTGTAGCCTGGGTAGGCGGCCTCGGACCAGCATTACTGGGCGTCGCGCTGGGGATTGTGAGCGCCGATTGGTTCTTTATTCCACCGCTCTTCCAGTTAGGGTTGCGCAGTAAGCACGACATCGGCACTGCTTATCTCTTCGTCTTCGTCGGAGTGGTGACTGGCGCGATGAGCGGCGCGTATGCGCGTAAAGCGAGGATATCGGAGGAAGCCCGCCGCCGCGACTTCGAGCAGCGTGCCGAATTGGAACGCATCTACGAAAGCGTGCCGGTAGGGTTGGCCTTTCTCGATCGGCAGCTTCGCTACATTCGCGTCAACAATGTGCTGGCCGAACTGAATCACCTGTCTGCCGAGGCGCACGTCGGCCGCAGTGTGGCGCAGGTGCTGCCGCGAAACGCAGCCATTTTGGAACCGATGCTTACTCAGGTGCTGGCGACGGGCAAAGCAATCGTGAATCTGGAAATCCAGCTCGCGTCGGTGGCGCACAATGGCGAGCTGCGCGATGCACGCCTCAGTTTTTACCCGGTGAAGCATGGAAAGCTGGAAGGGATCCATGCCGTGGTGCAGGATGTGACCGCCGAGAAGAAGACGCAAAACGATCTCATGCACGCCGAGGCTCAGCTTCGCCAGGCGGTGAAGATGGAAGCGATCGGGCGGCTGGCGGGCGGCATCGCGCACGACTTCAATAACTTGTTGATGGTGATTGGCAGCTACACCGAGTTGCTGCTGAGCCAACTCGAAGGCCAGCCTGCCTACGTCAAAAAGCTCCAGGCAATCGTCGCGGCTACGGAACGCGCGGCGCGGCTCACGCGGCAACTGCTCGCTTTCAGCCGCAAGCAGACACTGCAGCCACAGGTTCTCGAAGTCGATCGCCTCGTGAAAAATTACGAGCAGGTTTTATGCCAGGTACTGGGCAACGCGATTCACCTCGATTTGGAGCTCAGTAGCGGTGACGCTCGCGTGAAGGTCGATCCTGCGCAACTGGAGCAGGCGATCCTCACGCTGGCCATGAATGCGCGTGATGCGATGCCCAATGGTGGACGCGTGGTCATCGCCAGTGCTCCGCGATCGCTGCCCGTCCGCAACACTTCTCAGCAGTTTTCGCTGATACCCGGCGACTATGTTGCGCTTTCGATCACAGATTCAGGGCCCGGCATTCCGCCGGAGCAGCAAGCGAGGATCTTCGATCCGTTTTTCACGACGAAAGAGACGGGACAAGGTTCTGGGCTGGGCTTAGCGATGGTCTATGGCATCGTGAAGCAGAGCGGCGGCGATATCGAAGTACGCAGCGCCCCGCAACAGGGCACAACGTTCACCATTTGGCTGCCGGTCACGACTGAACCCGTCGAAGCCAAGCCGGCCAAGCCTTTGCCGGCCCCGAAAGGGTCGGGCACGATCCTTGTCGTGGAAGATGAGGATATGCTGCGACAGGCCATTCAGGAGTCGCTCTCGGTGCTCGGTTACAACGTGATCGAAGCGGCCAACGGGACCGCAGCGCTGGAGAGCATCGAGCAGCATGCCGGCAAAATCGATCTTCTCCTCAGCGACGCAGTGATGCCAGGCATCAGCGGCACTGAGCTCATCGAGCGCGCGCGGACCCTGCTGCCGGAGTCACGATTTGTGCTGATGTCCGGATATGCCAATCCCGCGCTGCATGGTGCGGGAGTGCCTTCTGCCGGCGTCGCGTTCTTGCGAAAGCCGTTCTCTCATGCCGAGTTGGGCAAGCTGGTCAAGAGCTTACTGGGCTCGGAGATGCAAACGTCTTCGAAAGAAAGATCGTAGAGACGCAGCCGCTGTGCGCATCTCTACGAATCCGTGCAACGCCTTGATTTGCACCGGAAAACAAAAAGAGCTGCTGCGCCTGTGCGTTTTCGTGAGTAGTAGCTGTGCTATTCTCAAGGGCAATGCCGAAGCGACTTGTCACATTCGTCGCGGTGGTCCTGGTGGTGCTCGTATTTTTCGTTTGCGTGATGCCACAGGTGGACTTGGACTATGGAGTTCTGCGCGACTGCCAGTGGCAGATCTTGCTGCTCGCCTTTCTTACGCTCTCCCTCTCGCTGGTGATTCAGCTTTCGGCGCCTTTGTTCCGCGTCTTCCACTCCTTCGTGTCTGACGCAGCTCCTCCGAGCGCGATGTTTGCCTGCCAAACCTCTGTCCTGCGCTTATAGCTGCTCAAGGAAATTCCTCGACTCGAATTTCTTTTGAAGGAGACTACAAAGTGTCACCGGCAGCAAAAGCTACTGGGTCTGAAACGATGTTTCGTGCAGGCCAGCCTGTAGAGACCAAGGGGATTTACCGCGTCATTCACTATGCACACCGCTTGCCCCATGAGACTGCAGTCCTGGCGGTAAAAGCTTTCCCGCGCTGCAAGCATTGCGGCGACCGCGTGCGCTTCCAATTGGTGCGCAGCGTAGGGGAATTGCTGCGCGACTACGATTTTCAACAGGACGACGAGACGTGTTAACTATCTAATTACTCCCTTCCCGGCATCATTTACAGGTATGCTGCACAGCATGGTGCGCATGACTGTGTTGGCGTCGGGTTCGCGGGGGAACACAGCCGTCCTCTCGAGCGCGCAGACCAGCATTCTGATCGATGCGGGCATCTCCTGCCGCGAGACGCTGCGCCGCATGATGCGCGCCGGCGAAGATCCTGCGCGGCTCTCCGCCATCGTGATCACGCACGAGCACTCCGATCACGTGAGCGGTTTGGCGGTGCTCGCGCGCAGGCTGAAAATTCCCGTTTACATCACCGGACATACCCACCAGGCATGGCAGCGCTGGGTCCGCGGCCCGGCTACCAACCAATCGCAACTGTATCCGGACGACGACAAGGCGCATCTCGATCGCTCCGAGCACGTTCATGCGGGTGAGCTGTTCCGCATCGGCGACATCGAGGTACTGCCGTTTACGATTCCACATGATGCGGTCGATCCGGTGGGCTTCGTCTTTCATCTGGAAGGAATCAAGATCGGTATGGTCACCGACCTCGGCTACATGCCGGCGAACGTGAAGGTGCATCTGCGCGGCTGCGACGCGCTGGTGATCGAGTCGAACCATGATTTAGAGATGCTGCGGGGCGGGCCTTATCCGTGGTCGGTGAAGCAGAGAGTTATGTCCCGGGTGGGGCATCTCTCGAACGATTCTCTCGCGGAATTTTTCTCTTCCGACTATGATGGAAGCGCAGCCTTCCTGGTATTGGCGCATTTGTCGGAAGCGAATAATCATCCTGAACTGGCGCGGCAATGCGCTGAGCGGGCCCTGGGCGGACGTTTGAGTTTGATTCAGAACCGGCTGGTGCTGGCCTCGCAGACCGAGCCGGTAGAAGCGATTCGTTTCTGATGTCGCAGTGTGTGGATCAAGTCGTAGGCCAAATTCTCGCCGGATGGCGATATGACATCTCCGGCATCGCGCCGGAGATGCGCGGCGATTACGAACGGCACTTCGTCGACTGCGCCCACTGCCACTCGCGCCAACTTCTGCACCGTACCATCGACATCGGCTTGATCGTGATTGCGACAATCTCGGCAGGGATATTCCTCATCGCCTTCGGAGCGATCCGCCACTACGATCCCAACCACGCGTATCTGCTCGAATTCATCGCGCTCGCCGGCTTCGCGTTTTCCAGCCTGGTATGGCTGATTGTGGCGCTAGCGACGCCCGCGCCGGTTGTGATTCAAGATGTAGCCAGAATCGGCGCCCGCCGTCTTCAGGAAAAACTTCCACCTGAAATTCGCGAACGCATTCCCGCGATCGGGAACCGGCAGTAGCACGTCTTTAATAGAGATGCGGTACCGCTGCGTCTTGCGCCCGAGCAATTGATAAGTATGGGAAAGGCCCTTTCGCTGATACCAGCCTAAATGCTGGTGTCGAATATGGTAAAATCTATGTATTATGGAAGCAGGTCGCAAGATCACGGTGGAAGTCCCGCCCGAGTTACTCGAAAAAGCCCAACAAGCCAGCGGCACCGGGATAACGCAAACGGTACGTACAGGACTACAGCTTGTCGCTGCCTCGCAGACTTATGCGCGGCTGCGTCAGCTGAGAGGCAAAGTCCGGTTTTCCAGGACGCTCGCTCAACTCAAAACTGATCGATGATCGCTGCCGACACAAGTACATGGATCGCTTTTCTGCAAGGCAGTGCTGGGCAAGACGTGGATTTATTAGATCGGGCGCTGACGGACCGGCAGGTAATCATGGTCCCAGTAGTTCTGACCGAATTGCTGAGCGATCCTAAGCTCTCTGCTGATGTTGTTCACACGCTTTGTCAAATTCCGATGATGGAAATTCAACCTGATTACTGGAAACGCGCCGGCATTCTGCGATCCAAAGCCCTGGCCGGCCTTCGAAAAGCGCGACTCGGAGACGCGCTCATCGCTCAGAGTTGCCTCGACCGAGGTGTCCCCCTCCTCACTCGAGATCGAGATTTTCGCGGCTTTGGCGGACTTTCTGGGCTGAATTTGATTCTCGGGCCGTAGGCTGACGTGCCAACAACTCCTACGCCCTTGCTGGAAAGCAACTAACTTACACAACTTAGACTAGGGGAAGACGCCGGAACGCTGCGAGCCTTGAGCGCGGAGAAGCAAACTTGTCAAATGCGCGGAAACAAAGGCCAAAAAACGAACTGCAACGAGAACTCTGCGAACAATTAGAGCTGCTCAAAAACGCTTGCGAGTCGTTTGATAGGGGTTTAGAGGCGGCGGGCAAGCACATCGCTTTAACCCTCCGTTTATTACTGCATGAGCACCGGAATTCGCGGGCGTTGCTGCATCAGCTTGGCCTCAGGGACAAGACGTCCTTCCTAGACACCGCGGGTCCGCTGGACCCGCGTAATCTCCTGCCCGAGTGCAGACTGGTTGTGATGCAGATGGGGAATGCGCGCAGCCGCTACATCCCTGCCATGGGGATTCTTCCAAACCAGTCGGGAAAACTGCCTTTCGCAAAGTGGTGGAATTCCGAAGTGCTGAAGGATAAAAATGGACACAGATTCACACGAGGTCAATTGGTGTTGCACGTTGCTGACACCGACGGTGGAGCGCACGCCGATCCTGAACTCGATGAGGCCTATATGGCTATATCCCGTAGCAATTCTCTTGGATGGAATCTTTGTGTCGGCGACATAGAGACTCCTCTTGAAGGTCGGCCTGAACTCGCCTGCATGAGACAAATCGCTCATGAGGTTCTTGCGAGTCTCAGCTCACCCTCTTAATTCAACCGCTTAGAGTTTTAGCAGCTTACTCATACCTCAGCGCTTCCACCGTATCCATCTGTGCCGCCCGCGTAGCCGGCACCGTGCCGAAGATGATCCCTACGGCTGACGCGACGAGGATCGCGATAATTGCCGAGAGTCCCGAAATGGGAATGCGGTATTCGGTAAGAAAGCGGGCAGAGAAGGGAACAGCCAGCCCGATGAGCGTGCCGACGATTCCTCCGCTGAGCGAGATGAATACAGCTTCGGTGAGGAACTGAAGACGAATTTCCTGCCGTGTAGCGCCGACGGCTTTGCGGATGCCGATCTCTCGGATTCGCGAGCGCACGTTCGCCAGCATGATGTTCATGATGCCGACGCCGCTGACGACCAGCGTCACGGTCGCAATCAGCAGCAGCACTACAGTGAGCGCGTTTGCGGTTTGTGCCGCAACTGACAGAAGTTGCGTCAAGTTCTCGACGTGATACACCGACTGCGGACGATGGCGCGCTTGTAGAGCCTGGTGAATCTCTTCCGTTGCTGTGGGAACTTCGCTGGCCGCTCCCATCGAGAAGAAGATCTGCTTCACCGCGTCTGTGCCGCTGAAGTACTTGGCCACTGTGTACGGAATGAGGATCGTGTCTGTCGCAATCTCCGACTGGCCGAAGGTCTCGACTCGCTCCTTGAATGTGCCGATGATCGTGAATGGCAGGTTACTGATCTTGATCGTCTGTCCAACCGCCGAATCCACGTTGCCATAGAGCTGCCGCGCCAGGGGAACGGTCACCAGTGCAACTTTGCTGCGAGTCTGCGCCTCCTCCGATTCGAAGAATCGTCCGGAAGGAATCAGCAGATTTCGCACTGTCTCGTATTCGGCGGAGACGCCGAGCACGAGCAGATCGCGCTGCTTGCCTCCGCCGACGGAAATGCGGTCGTGCAGTTCGACCATGGGAGAGGCAGCGATGATGTCCGGCACTTCCTGGCGCACGGCGCGGACGTCGTCTTCGGTAAGCTCATCTTTTTGTACCGTGCTGAACGACGAGTTGCTGCCGCCTTCGTAGTAGGCGTAGATCATGTTCGCGCCGATACCCTGAATCTGGTTCAGGATGTACTGCTTGCCGGTCAGTCCGATCGTGACCACAAGAATCAGCGACGCGGTGCCGATCACCATGCCCAGCGCGGTGAGCACAAAGCGTACTTTGCTGGCGCGGAACGAGTCCACCGCCAACTTGGCGATCTCGCTGAAGAGCATTGTCCTGGTCGCGCTCTCCAGCGTCTGCTCGAACGAACGAATGCGCTCTGCCGGACGGCGATGTCCGTGCGCAGCTTCGCCGTGCTCCGCCTTTTGTTCCTGCTCGTCGAGAACCTTCAGCTCTTCTGGCGACATCTCGTGTCTTTAGAAAATGGGATGCAAAGCGTTTGGCTCACTTCATCGTAAACCCGCCATCCCAGCCCGCAATAGCTGGAATGGTGCTGAGGATTGGACGTGTGGCGGTGTAATAGAGATTCATGGGCCGAAAACCAAAAGCTCAACACGGATTACACGGATGACAACGGATCGGACGGATACTTCGAAAATTCGAGCGATTCCGCGTTACCCTTAGATCTTCGCCGCGCAGAACGACATTCAAAGCCCACACATTCAAGCATTCAAAATTCCCGATTTATCCGTGCGATCCGTTGCATCCGTGTAATCCGTGTGAGCTTTTGCCGCTGATTTTCGCACCAAATTCAGTGCACCAAATGCGATTCGATCAGCTTTTCCAATCGAGTCCACAAGGCGTACAAGTTTTGAACAGGATAATCACAGTTTTGATCCAAAATCTTCTTGCAGCTCCCAGTGAAAGGAGTAGATTCCTATTCACGCGAGCGTGAGATGTCCTGAATCGCTCGAGCCTGAGTTTCGAAGCAGAACGCTTCGCGAGAAGCGGGATGCTGAAGAAACAATCGGTGAGGATCCGCAGTCGCATCGGAGAAGAGCTGGTTGCAAGACCGGTTCTGACGCGCGATGAGACCGAGAGTTTTCACCGAGCAAGAGCCGATTGCTGAACGATGAAAGTCGCGCAGGAATCGGTTGCTGAAATCGAAGATGCAGATGGGCGAGCAAACGGCAGGCAACGCGAGTTGCCAGTCGGGTGCAAGGTTCCGAGAGGGTCAAAGCGATCGGAACTGGAAGCCAGGCGGGGATACTTCACAATACCTTCGGGTTTGATAAGTATTGAGCGGTTTTGCGGCGCAAGCTGCGAATGAGCTCGAAACACCCTGCAAGCCAACTTCAGGATCGACCCTAGCGGCCGATGTTGATAGAAGAAGCGGCAAGCGCGAGCGGGCCAGCTTCGCGGCTGAAAGCGTGAGCGGAGGAAATGCCGATCACGCAAGAAGAGGGCGGTGAAACGCCGTAGTCTTCGGAAAGATCTGCAGGCAGAAGAGATCGGCACTGCAAGTCGAATGCACTCGGTTGTGCGTAAGCACGAAAGAGAAGTTCGATTGGCAGTCAGCTGGCCGGAGCCACTGGCGCAAACCAGTAGCGAGCTGCAACCAAGCTGGAAACAGCCGTTGCGGCGAACCCGGTGTTCCAGCAATGGAACACGCGAATGGCAATCCGAAAGGATGAGCTGTTCGGGCAGAACGCGAAAGCGTTATGCCGGTCACGGCGAGTAAATCGCAATCTGGCGCATGGCGTAAGCCGTAGCGGATTTTGCGATTGTCCACTGCCGAGGTCATCCCAGGTGGATGGCAAACGGCGATGGATAAAGGCAGTTTCGCGAGAATCACGTTCCGGGTTCGCTCGGAAGGTGGTGCAACCGACGAAGCTGTCGGGAAGTCCGGGCATGACGAACCGTTCGGCGTGAGTCGAATGCGGAGATCATGCAGGCAAAAGTCCGGTTGATCTAAACAGCGCGACGCGAGTCGTGACGGACAATCGGCGAAGACCAACCGCGATGCTCGGCGGGCGAAAGCCGGTCGTGCAATCCGGATGGCCTGAAAGACCAGTACGTCCTTTCGCGGCGTAAGCTGCGGAACAGACAAGCTGGCCTAGTGACCGTGGATACACCCGGAGAACGCGAGTTTTTCGGATCGTCTGCGGCCCTATTCCAAACCCGAGAGGGAGCGGAATAACAAAGAGCGGCTTTGGAAGAACGGCCTGTCGAATTCAGGCAACAGGCTTCATCCTTTGGGCACTCGTTGGCAACATCGCAAGATGAGGCTGGCGTAAAGCTTCCGGCAACGGAAGGGGGCACGATGGGTGACAAATTCCTCCAGCAGCATGTGGGAAACTGGTTTTGGCGACAAAACCGTAATCCTCACAGGACATCTCACCAAATCATTCGCGGCCTGCACTCGCGAGAATGCAGGCCGTGATTGTTTTTGGTTGTGTTTGTCATTCCGATCCGCCGCAGGCGGAAGAGGAATCCCTACCCTGTAGAGAGATTATGGTGGTAGGGATTCCTCTTCCGCTACGCGGATCCGGAATGACAGAGCAATGACAAAGCTTAGAACTTCGTCAATTCCGTAAAGTTAAAGTTCCGCGCGCGGATCGGCGGGACCACCATGTCAAACGATTCCTCGCCGCTGGCGCGTACTGGTTTTCCGGTGGCCTCGATGTTCTTCAGCAGATCGACGAGGCTCTGATTGAAGCGGAAATTGCGCACTCCGCCGGCGAGCTTTCCTTTCTCAATCAGGAAGGTTCCGTCGCGGGTCATGCCGGTGAGGATCTTCTCGTACGGATCTACTTCGCGGATGTACCACAGGCGCGTGATCAAAATACCTCGCTCCACGCCCGCGATGAGCGACTCCGGTCCACCATCGCCGCCCTGCATGACAATGTTCATCGGCGCTTCGCCGATCTCATTCGGCAGAGGGAAGCCGTGGCCGGTGGGCTGGATTTTCCCTAATTGGGAAGCATACTGCGAATGCACGATTTTGCGCGCCGTCCCGCGCGCATAGACCAGATTCTTCACGACTCCGTTCTCGACCAGGGGCACGCGCTGACGCGGGACGCCTTCCCCGTCGAAACCCGTCCCTGACTGTAGCGGATGATAAGCATCGTCACGAATCGTGACATTTTCGCCAAACAGCTTCGTTCCCAGGCGATTGTTCAAAAACGATCGCTGTTCCAGCAGGGCGGTGCCGCCAAAATCAAAGAACATGAACCCCAGCAGATCGAGAACGGCGGCCGGTTCGAGAACGACTGTGTATTTTCCCGGCGGGACCTCACGCGGGTGCGCCGAGCGCGACGCCTTCTCCGCCGCAATCTCAGCCAGATGTCGCGGCTGAAGATTGGCCACGTTCGGCGAGTTTGCCTTCTGCCATCCCGACGAATCTTCCGCCAGCATGGTGATCGAAACTTCGGCGCTGGTCTGGCGATGGAAACGCGAGAGACCGCGCGAGTTCATCAACGCTTCCACCGTCTCGGAAGACGAATAGATCCCGGCAGCCGTCTGCTTGCGCAGCTTGGCAATGCTGACAATCTCTTCGACCGCTTTGGCGCGGTCCTCCGGAGTGATCGCCGCCGTAGCCGCGAAGTGCCGGTTCACGGGCTCGACCACACCGGCTTCTTCCACAGTGGGAACGGACAGCAGGTCAGGGTCCGGCTGCTGCACGCGCGCGATCTGCTGAGCCGACTCGACAGCCCGGCGCAATCCATCATCGTCGAGTCGATTCGTCGTCGCGCGTGCCGTCTTACCGTCCATCGCCACGCGGATGGAGACCACATAGCCTTCTTCCGAGACGTTCTGATGGATTGTGTTGTTGGCAAAGCGGGTCAGCGAACTGCGTCCGCCGGCAACGATGGCCTCTACCTCATCGCCGCTGGAGAACTTTTGAATACGCGAAAAGATGTCGTGAATGCGTTCGGCGTCGATCATGGAAACTTCTAGGCTATCAGGAAATCGGGTGATTTCGTGATCGGGTGATTTCGCGATTTGTCCTACCCAGAAATCTTCAATCGCGAAATCATGAAATCGCGAAATCACGAAATACCTCGCATCGTTGAACCTTTATACTGACTTCTATGTCCATGAAGCAGATTGCGCAATGGGCGCTGGACGCGGCTGCGCAGCGCAAGGCGTCGTATTGCGACGCGCGGATCGTCAGCGATCGTCATCGCGCGCTCGCCACGAAGAACGGCAAGATCGGACACGCCGCCGACTCCGAGTCGCTGGGCATCGGCATTCGCGTGATCGTCAACAACGCCTGGGGATTCGCCTCCACCGACAATCTCTCGCGCGAATCGGTGGAAGCCACGGCAGTCCGCGCCGTCGAGATCGCCCGCGCGTCCTCGCGCGTGCAGCAACATCCGGTGCAGCTTGCGGCGGAGAAGCCAGTCACCGTGGAGTGGGCGAGTCCATACAAAATCGATCCATTCTCCACCTCGATCGAGCAGAACCTTTCGCTGCTGATGGATTGCGACCGCGAAATTCGGGCAGTGGAGGGTGTCACCCTCGCCGAAGCGCAGATGACGCTCCGCCGTTACGAGCAGTGGTTTTATTCGAGCGAAGGTTCGGATATCCATCAAACGCGCTTCATCACCGGCGCGGGCTACGACGCGTACTCGTTTGCCGGATCGGAAATTCAGAAACGCTCGTATCCAAACTCCTTTGGTGGCCAGTACCAGAACAAGGGTTACGAGCTGATCGACGAACTGCATCTCGTCGAGAACGCGCGCCGCATCGGCGAAGAGGCAGTCGCGCTGCACAAAGCGCCGCAGTGTCCCGAAGGGAAGTTCACGATCATCCTCGGCTCGTCGCAACTAGGGCTGCAGATTCACGAGTCCGTCGGACATCCCATCGAGCTCGATCGCGTGCTCGGCATGGAAGCCAACTTCGCCGGCACCTCGTTTCTCACGTTGGATAAGCTGCGCAACCTGCGTTATGGCAGCGAGATCGTGAACGTAGTCGCCGACGCCACCGAAGCGCACGGCCCCGGATTGGGAACGTTCGCCTACGACGACGAAGGTGTCCCCGCGCAGTGCACGCCAATCATCAGCAACGGCGAGTTCACGGGATATTTGTCGTCACGCGAGACCGCGGGCAACATCGGCGAAAATCACTCCAACGGCACCATGCGCGCCGAAGGCTGGAACCGTATTCCGCTGATCCGCATGACGAATGTGAGCATCCTTCCCGGCACAAAGCCGCTCACGCTCGAACAACTCATCGCTGACACCGACGACGGCATTTACATGGAGACCAACCGCTCCTGGTCGATCGACGATAAGCGCTACAACTTCCAGTTCGGCTGTGAGATCGGCTGGGAGATCAAGAACGGCAAGCGCGGACGCATGTTCAAAAATCCGTCCTATTCCGGCATCACCACGGAGTTCTGGAACTCAATGGATGCGATCTGCTCCAAAGACGAGTGGCATCTCTGGGGCACTCCCAACTGCGGAAAAGGTCAACCCATGCAAACCATAGGCACCGGCCACGGCGCCTCTCCGGCGAGGTTCAGGAATGTCGCCGTGGGCAGCGCCTATAAGGGAACCTAGCTGTTAGCTTCTAGCTACTAGCTGCTAGCCAAACGTGAGCAACTTGGAACCGGGCCTGCTCTGAGCACGTCGAAGAGGCCCTCGCCCGGGTGTTGATTTTGGTTTTGCTGTTGGTTTCTTTGGGCTGTTGTCTTTGCCAGCAGCGAAGCAGCCAGAAGCCAGCAGCTAGATTGCTATAATTAAGACTCATCCTTCCCTCGACGGTGGGCGTAGCTCAACTGGCAGAGCACCGGACTGTGGCTCCGGACGTTGTGGGTTCGATTCCCATCGCCCACCCCAGCATTTCAATAGCTACAGACGCCGCGATCCCTTGTTTAAGTCCTATGAAGCTGCCATCACCAGCACAATGCTCGTTTCCCGGATGCCGTGAATTTCCGATGCACCGGCATCACGTCACATACCAGCCCGAGGTCATCAAGCCCCTGTGCGTGAGGCACCACGAAGAAATCACAATCATCAACGGCGTTCAGGGCCGCAAGTATCGGCATTCCCTCAGCAACCAGCACCGCTGGCATATTTGGTTTGAGTGGAGAAGAGGCAAGCTCAAACCGCGAAAAACTCAGAAGGCTATGGAATACATCGAAGAGATGCGACGCGGGCCCCAACGACCGATTGTCGTTCCTGTGTTCGAGCCACCTGAGCCAGAGCCGGAACCCACGATTACGAAACCAACCAGACGGAAACAGCGTTCAGCGAAAAAGAAGAAGTCAGCAGCAAAAGCAAAGCTCCCCAAACGTACGAAGAAGCAAAAAAGGCGGGTACCCCAACGAGCACACTTCGATTCCTGACTGTTGCGAAGTTTCTGCGATTGCGAACGTGAGCTGGCGCCGCATTCACACAACTTTCGGCCATGCTTGCGAAACTGCAAAGGTAACGGCACAATCTATTGGCGAGCCACAGTAGCCATGGTCACGATGTCCCCCTGTCGAAATGCAGGCCGTCACCATTCCACCAATTCATCGTCCACTTCCGAACTCGCAGACGTTTCTGCATAGCGATTTTCGGGAGTGATTTGGGACACCAATTGAGCGAGCGTGGGAATGCGTGAGGTTTTGCGCACTTCCAACACTCCCTCCGCGGTTGCTCTAACTTCCAGCGAATCGCCTTCTTTAAGCCTCGCCTCTATAGCGACCGGTTTAGGAATGCGCACTGCTAGGTTGTTGCCCCACTTAGCCATTTGAGTTTTCACGGAGAGCTCTCCTGGTCCCAAGTATGTCCCAAAGTAGATACAGTGACGAGACAATCGAAGGGAAACGAGAGTTCATCCGTCACTTGCGCTTGCTCGGAGTTATATCGCCGCTGCTGTTTTCCAATACGGAACGCTCTGAAAACAATTTGCGCAAAGCCGGGATGGAGCGCGCAGAGCAGTCGAGCGCCGCCACAAGCCGTTCATATTGTTTAGGCGGCAGAGCGAAATGGCGTTGATCGGCCAGAGCAATCTCTGCTTCATTGCAGGCGCTCTTGAGGATGAAGCTGGAAAGAGTTTCGCCATGCATAGCTGCAGCAAGACGGATGACGCGCTCTTCCTCGCGGCTGGCGCGCAGGTCAATGCGGGAGGGTCGGGCTGCCGATGCGGCTTGTGTAGGCATAGTCGAACTCCATTGTACGTACGCAAGCTCAGATAAATTCTGAGCTCGTGCGTTGGATTGGGTGCTGCACTTTCGCTTGTTGCGGTTGTTGCATTAGGCTGTAGTCGCCTCGTGCTAGTTCTGAAGGACGATTTCGGATGCTCCGGTATGTCGTTCTAATCACTTGTATTCTCCTGCGCACTGTCGCTGCCCAATCGGCCACGCTGAAGCGGATTGCCACGATCGAGCTCCCTGGCCCTCGTGGACAGCACTTCGATCATCTGGCCATCGATTACGACGATCAGTACCTTCTTTCCGCTTATCTCACTCCCGGCATTCTGTACGTGATCGATACGCGCACCGACAAACTGGTGAAGGCAGTCCATGGCCTGCCCGGCATCACCGCTCCTGTGTACGTGGACGGAAAACACAAGGTGTACACGTGCGATTGGGGAGAGAACAAAATCGGCGTAGTCGATTTGCAGCAGATGAAGATCACAAAGAAGCTGGCGACGAAGCAAAAGCCGAATGGCGGCACGTATGCCGCGCCGTTTGGCAAGGTGTACATCTCGGACACGCTCGCCAAAGAGATCGCCGTGATGGATGTTCACACAGACTCAATGGTGAAGGCTCTTCCTTTCACCAGCGAAACCGGCATGGCCCAATACGATCCCGTGGGCCGGAAGATTTATGCGAACCTTCGCTCGAATCGACGAGTCGCTGAAATAGATCCTGCAAACGACAAGGTCATCGCAACGTATCCGGCAGGACGCTGCGACTTCAATCACGCGATGGCGCTCGATCCGGCCAGCCGCCGCGCGTTCTTGCTGTGCGGCGGTAATGACGTTCTCGCCGTGTTCGACCTGAACGCGCACCGCTCGATCGCTTACATCCCGATTGCATCAGGCGGCGACGATATCGCTTTCGATCCAGGATTGCGCCGGATTTACGTAGCCTGTGAGAGCGGGTCGATCGCGGTGATTCAGGAAGATGACGCCGACCACTTTCGTAAGCTCGAAGATTTCCGCGTTCCCCAAGGCGTGCACACGCTGGCCGTGGATGAGCAAACGCATCGCGTCTACGCTCCGGCGGCGCAAGAGATGGGACGACCGGGCGCTCGTATGCTGGTCTTCGCTGCGGTGCCGTAACATTCGCTGCGGTGCCGTAACATAAGATGCTTGCGCTTTCACGTGAATCGAGGAAACATGAAGAGAATGATTCCCAATACGGGACTGGCTCTACTCGCACTGTTCCTGACCGCAAGTATGGCGCGCGCTCAGCAGCCTCCGCTGCGGTTGCTGCAAACGATTCCCCTGCCCAATGTGCACGGCCGAATCGATCATTTCGACATCGACCTTAAAGGCCAGCGCCTGTTCATGAGCGCGCTGGGCAACAACACGGTTGAAGTCTTCGACCTGAAGTCGAACAAAGTGATCCACACCATTACCGGCCTGCAGGAGCCGCAAGGCATTACCTACGCGCCGGAATCGAATCGCCTCTTCATTGCCAACGGTGGTGACGGAACCTGCAGTGTTTTCGATGGGACTACGTACCAGCTTGTGAAGAGCACTCATCTTTCCAGCGACGCCGATGACACGCGCTACGATGCCGCAGCAAAACGTGTTTTTGTTGGCTATGGAGACGAAGGAAGCGCGGGGATTGCGGTCTTCGATGCGGCAAGCGGCGATCTGGTCGAAACCATTCCTCTGCCCGCGCACCCGGAATCGTTTCAGTTGGAAGCCGCCGGCTTTAGAATTTTTGCGAACGTCCCCTCCGCCGGCAATACCGTCGATGTAGTGGACCGGAAAACCCGAAAAAGCCTCGCGACCTGGAAGCTGGGAAGCGCGCGCGACAATTTCCCTATGGCGCTCGACGAGCGGAATCATCGTTTATTTGTCGTGTGCCGCGATCCCGCTGAGGTGCTGGTGCTCGATACCGAATCGGGAAAGGTCGTCGCGCGCATTCCCTGCGTCACTCATGCCGATGACGCTTGGTATGACGGGGCGAACCAGCGCATCTACGTCTCCGGTGGCGGCGGCTTTCTGACCGTGATCCACCAGGAAAGCGCGGACCACTACCGCAAAGTGACTGACATGAAGACTCTGCCCGGAGCGAGAACTTCGTTCCTCGCGGCGGAAACGCGGCGGCTCTATCTGGGCGTCTGGGGACGCGGAAGTCAACCGGAAGAGCTGCGCGTTTATGAGGTGGTGCCGTAATCCGATCTGTTCCGCTGCTACTGTGCCGAAACTTCGTTCCTGTAGATCTTTCCGCCTTTCATCACGAACACAACGTTGCGCACGGCAGTGATGTCCCGAATCGGATCGCCGCGAATGGCGATGATATCGGCCTGGAATCCGGTAGCGAGAGTTCCAATTTGGGTCCCGAGGCCCAGCGACTCGGCGGCGAGGGAGTTCGCGGAGACGAGGGCGGCCATCGCCGGCTGATGTCCGTCGCGCACGCGGTAAATCAGCTCTTCCGCGTTTCGGCCATCGGCGCCGGCGACTGCGTCGGTGCCGAAGACGATTTTCAATCCTGGAATCTTCATCGCGCGCTTGAGCAGATTGTCTGCCTGCGGCATCGCGTCTTTCAGAATCTGGAGCGTGGCTTCGCTCAGATTGGGAAAGTGTTCGTGGTTGTCGAGATAATTCTGGAAGACGAGTCCCACTTGCGGATCGAAGTAGGTTCCGTGCTGCGCCAGCAAACGAAGATCGTCATCGGTAGCAAACAATCCATGCTCGACCGAGGTGCAGCCGGCGAGCGCGGAGATGCGCACGCCTTGTCCAAAAGCGTGCACCACCGAGCGCAGTCCCTGCTGCTTGGCTTCTCCGCAGGCTGCGTCCATCTGCTCCTGGCTCATGATCGCCTTGCCGCCGGAGCCGAGGCCGGTAGAAGCAAAGATCTTGATCACATCCGCGCCTTCGGCTTTGCGCAGACGAACTAGTTCGCGGATTTGATCCGGCGTGAGTTTGCCGTCGGTGATCGGCTGCAAGGATGTGAGCAGACGCGGGCCCGGAATGTCGCCACGGCGAATCGCATCGCGCAAGGCAGCATTGCTCGGCGCGCCGACGCTCTGCACAGTGGTGAACCCCGCTTCGAGGGTCTTCCACGCGTTGCTCGCGTAAGCAAGCGCTGCCTGCTCGGGAGTTTCGTCTTTGTCGCCCAACTTGCCATTCGGCCCGAAGTGCCAGTCGATGTGTACATGGGTATCGATCCACCCGGGCAGCACCGTGAGTCCCGTCAGGTCATAGGTCACCGGGCCAGCATTCGCGTCGATAGCGATGATCTTGTCGTCCTGAATCACGATTCGCGTGTCGTGGAGCACGTTGCCGCGTCCATCGAGGGCGGTCGACACTTTGAGCACCATCGGTTTCTCTTGCGCAAACAAAGCGCCGGCGCAGAGAAACGACAGCAGGATCGCAATCAAGATCAAAGGAGCGCGGAAGCGATTCGTCTTCATCACGGCGCAGCCCTCCGCGGCTGCGGACGTTCAATGTAGCAGCTTGCGGCTTTAACGAGAACCCGGAATCTATTCGGCTTAGTTGTTGGTGTACCCGATTTCAGGTGGGAGCCCCCGACTTTACAGGCTGCGGAAAAATGTGTTGGCGCCGGTTTAGGGAAGGGCACGACTTCAGTCGTGCCGGTTAACGGCTATTGGAAATCGCGCTTTAGCGCCTGAGGGTGAGGCTCTCCTAATGGAAACAAAAGGCTTACCCCAGCGGCTGAAGCCGCACCGTTTTGGAACCATCTCGACGGCACGGATAAATCCGTGCCCTTCCCTACTGCAGGCCATTTTTCCGCAGCCTGTAAAGTCGGGGGCTTCCACCAACAAGCGTGGGTCAACCAAAAGCTAAGCCGTCTTATTGCGCGAGAAAGTCGAGGATGATGCGGTTGAATTCCTCGGGCGCTTCTTCATACGGCAGGTGGCCCGTATTGGGAATGATCGCGAGTTTCGCATGCAGGACTTGGCGCAGGGGCTCCGCCGACTCGATCTCGACGACCGGGTCTCGGTCGCCCCAAACGAGCAACGTGGGAATCTGCGCGACGACGGGCAGCTTATCGCGGAGCCGATCGAGATCGTTGATAAAACTGCGAAGCGTCGAGAGCACTCGCCGGGTTGCGCCGCGCTTCCGCAGTGGACGCGCGTACCCGATGCCCCTGCCGCGAACAAGACGCGCGCGGTCGGCGTACATGCGAGCGATGCCGTAGTCCCAAAATGGTCCTGGCAGAAAGGGAGCGCAACGCAGGAAGATCCCGCCTAGCGTCCCTAAATAAAACTGCACCATGCGATGGTAGCGGCGAGCGAATGGATTCGCCGGAGAGACCAGCACGAGCGAGCGCAGGCGCTCGCGCGCCGTGGCCGCCAAAGCGAGTGCCACTGCTCCCCCGTGAGAGCTGGCGACAATGTCGGTCTGGTCGATGTTGGTCGCGTCCAGGAACTCCTTAAGACGTGCGGCGTATCCCTCGAGCGAGCAATCGAGTTTTGCCTTCGAGCTGATGCTCAACAGATCAGGAACGAAAAGGCGCGCGTGCTCGCCGAGAGCTTCCCAATTCAAGCGCCATGTGAAGGACGAAAGACCGATGCCGTGCACCAGTACGAGCGGGTTTCCGCTGCCGCCCACGAGATAGCTCATGACGCCATCTCTAAGCGAGGCGCGACGTTGGTCCATGAAACCAGGCATTCTGGATGTTGTGGACTACTACACGGACAGCCGACCGCTACATGTTCGTGTGGCCCGCGCGCATCTCTTCGTTGAACTTCGGTTTGAGCAGTGCCAGGCTGGCATTCATCTTTTCGAGAAACTGGGCTGACTGCGCTACCAGCTTCGGAGCGGCAGATGCATACTCGCCCGCGTCATCGACGGTGATGAATTCTTCGTTTACCAGTTCACGCGCGAGCTGCCGGAGTTCATCCAACGTGGCATCAAGGTACTGCGCATCGTAAGGATCCGTTATCCACGCCGGTTTTCCGTTTTCCAGACGGACGCTGTTCCAGAACACTTTAGCCTTCAGGAACTGCTTGCGTTGTTCGTTACTGGTTTCGTTGAAGATGAATCGCTTCTGGCGAAAGCTGTAGTAGCGCGTGCTCACCGGCACCGGCTGACGATTGCCGCTCTTGAGCAACTCGAGTTGGGAGAGATCAAGCGTCTTGCGCACGGCGTTGTAAGTTACTCCTTCGGCATACGGCTGCTCGAGTGATGGCAGCACTTCGGCGAAGGTTACCGTGAGACTGGGTGCGACTTTTGCATGAAGGGGACTCTCAGGTTCCGCAAGCTGTGCGACGCCGTGCAGGATGAACGAATCCGCGCCGGAGGTCGAGTGGTGATACGGCCAGCGAAACTGCTCAAGCCGCAGAGGAATTCCGTGCAGAGTGAGGAACAGGTTTGGGGCAGCCGAGCGAAGTCGCCGTGCGAGTGTTTGTAGGTAGTTCTCAAATTCCTGGCGCAGCTCGGTCTTGTTTTCCAGCTCCGCGCTCATCGTGGAGCTGAGTTCCAGTGTGTGACTCTCGCCAGAAGGCGAACTGAGCTCGAAGCGAACCGTAGGCGCGCCGGCAAAGTCGGTTCCAGCAGCGGAGGCTCCAACGCTCAGCTGTGCCGCATTTGCCACTTCATGAATGAATTGCGAAATGTCGAGATGAGATGCTGTAGTCATGCTGACAACATTCTAACGACAGTTCATCAGGATTCACCCCGGAGACACGGAGATCACGAAGAAATCAAAAACAAAAATGGAACACGGATTGGACGGATGGAACGGGTCGGACGGATAAAACTCAGACCTCAATGACTCAACGGCAGAGCCAATACGGCTTTATCCGTCGATCCGTCAGAAATCCGTGAAATCCGTGAAATCCGTGTTGGTCCTTTGGTTTTCCTCCGTGTTCTCCGTGGCTCCGTGGTGAAAGATATTTTTAGTCTTCTTCGAGGATCGCGTTCACGATGTCATCGATCATCTGCTTGGCTTTGGTATTGCCGAGGAGATGATGGTTCACGACGATGGAGAAGGCGATATCGTGTCCTTTGCGCGTAGTTGCGTAGCCGGAAAGCGAATTCACGCCAAAGAGCTGTCCCGTTTTGGCATCGACGTGATCGGCGCCGAAGGTGCCGCGAAAGCGCGTGGAGAGCGAACCATCTTCCCCGGCGATCGGCAGGGTGTCGCGCAACTGCCCTCCCCAGGGCTGCGAACGGGCATAGACGAGCAGTTGCGTGAGTGCGTGCGGGGTGACCAGGCCTTCGCGCGAGAGACCTGAGCCGTCGTGAAATAAAAATTCAGCTGGATCGATGTGCACCTGGTCGGTTAAGAACCTGTGCTCGACATCGAGTCCGCCGGAGAATGATCCCGAGCTGCCGCGCAGTTTGCCGAGCAGGCGCAGCATCATCTCGACGTGCAGGTTCTGGCTGACTTTGTTAATCACGCGCAGATCCTCGATCAGGGGAAATGATTCATGTCGCGCGAGCACGGTGCGCGCCAGTGCCGGAGGTTGGGGAACAACCAGCGGCAGGTTTTCCATAGGCGGCGGATACTGCCATGGGTACGAGTGCTGTGCGCGAGCGCTTCCGTGGATCATGACTCCGCGTTGCTGGAGCAACGTGCGCAGGAGCTGAGCATTGGCGAGCGCCGGTTCATCGATCGCAAGCGCTTCGTCGTCTCCGGGATCGCCCAGCGGGATCGTTCCCCAAAAGGTAAGCTCCATCGAACCCGGCTCGCGCAGGATGCCAATATTCCGCGGCGTACCCGCGGCAGTCGTGCGCACCAGATTGCGGATGTTGTAATACGCCGAATAAGGATCCAGCGTCAGCTCAGCGGTAGCGCCCACGCGCGCTCCGGGCTTCACACTCGCGAAGACCATGTTGTCGTTCACGGTGAGCGCCGAGATCGGCGCGCCGTAGTCCCACATCAGGTCGTCCTGCGACCAGCCTTCGCCGTACGGCTCATGGACGAAATAACTGTCGTCGCCGACGATGTCACCATTGATGACTTTCACGCCCGCGGCGACCACCTGATCGGCCATCTCTTCGACGATGCGCGTGTGTGGAAGCTGGCGCTCGGTCTTCTTCACATAGGGAAGCACTCGTCCGGAGAGATTGGGATCGCCGCGACCGACAAGCACTACGTTGCCGGCGATGCGTCCGGATTTGTCAGGGGGCGACTTCGATTCAATCGTGGTGAGGAAGCGATAGTCCGGACCAATGAGCGCGAGCGTGGTCGCCGTGGTGAACAGCTTGGTGTTGGAGGCCGGCATCAGAAGCTTGTCCGCGTTCTCCGCATAGATCGACGCTCCGGTCGCGAGATCGACTGCGCTGATACCCCAGAGCGCGTGCTGATTGGCGGGATCCGCTTGCAGGATGGCATGGATGCGGGTGGCCAGCCGCGTGCCCAGATCCTGCATGGCTTCGGGAGAAACGGTGGGCGTAGGCGGCGGCGCTGAGGGATTCGGGGCGGTCTGTGCCTGCAGAGAAAATAGAGCGCAAAAACATGAGAGGACAAGAACTAGAAGACGGAACCGGGGAACTTTCATTGGCCGGAATTGTAGCAGTGGAGCCGCTAACCTTCTCCAGACGGCAGCCTCCTCACGGCAACTACGACTTTCCCTGTTATTTCACTGTTCCCTTCGCTCAGCCTACGGGGCTTGGCCGGTCAATTCTGGATAAGCCATTGAAAATAGTTTGGTTATGTAAAAATCGGGAATTCCCTGTTATTTCCCTGCTCGTTCGCTGAGCGAAAACGCCGGGCCCGCGTCTTTGTTGAGGGAAACCCACTTCAAAAGTGTGTTCCCCTGTAAACTTCCCTGTTCTCAGGGAAACTCACTTCGCAGAAGGCCGATTCAGCCGCTCAGGAGTTTAGCTGCTTGCATTCCCATTGGATTCTCCGCACGCGTTCGCTTGTGCTCGGCGAGCGCACGCTGATCATGGGCATCGTGAACGTCACGCCGGATTCGTTCTCCGACGGCAGACAGTTCTTCGCTCCCGCCGCCGCCGTCGCGCACGCAATTGGTTTGCTCGCGGCGGGAGCGGACATCCTCGATATCGGCGGCGAATCGACTCGGCCAGGTACCGCGCGGACCGTCAGCGCGGAAGAAGAGAAGCGGCGCGTGCTGCCGGTGATCGAAGCGGTGGTGAAGCAAGCGCCGCACGCCGTGATCTCCGTCGATACCTACAAAGCGGAAACCGCCGCAGCGGCGCTCGACGCAGGCGCGGAAATCATCAACGACGTGAGCGGCTTTACTTGGGATGAGCAGATGTTGTCTTTGCTGGCTCGCCGCGCATGCGGCTGTGTGCTGATGCACACGCGCGGACATCCCGACGAGTGGCGCAATCTTCCTCGACTCGGCGCCGAAGAAGTCATTCCTATGGTCATCTCCAGCCTGCGCCGCCTGACGCAACGCGCTCTTGATGCAGGCATCGCAAAAGAGCGACTCGTGCTCGACCCCGGTTTCGGATTCGGCAAAAGGCTCGAAGAGAACTATCCGCTGCTGGCTCACTTTGCTGATCTGCAAGAGCTTGGGTTCCCGCTGCTGAGCGGGCCCTCGCGCAAATCGTTCCTGCGACGAATGATCGAGCGCGACGGAAACGATGTTGCCTGTGCGCTGGAAGCCGCGACTACGGCGGCGGTAACGGTCAACATTCTTCAAGGAGGGCAGATCGTCCGCGTGCACGATGTCGCGTCGGCGGTCGCTGCAGCCAAGGTGGCCGATGTCGTTAGAAGAGAAAATCGGCGTGGTGGATGAGGCATCCGTCCCTAACCCTCATGTTATAAGTCCTTAGCGGCCAAACATTTGGCCGTAATTCTGGGCAACCATTCTGCAGGCGAGCCCATCTGATTGCGCGATATGTCAGGATTTCGAGTTGTTCGTGGGACAGCCGAGATTCCCCAGCTCGAGCAGCGATTCGAGGCTGCCTTTGGCCGGCCCATGAGTGTACAAGAACGCAGATTTTTTGGTTTGGAAGAAGAAGACGACGAGCGACAGATTCCCGAGAGCAGAGAGCCCGAATACGCGCAGAGCTCGAAGGCAGCGTGAGGTGGGACGCTGGTCGGTGTCGCTCTAACCTCCTCAGTCCGCTCGCATCTCCCGCGAGCTTTTCCGTTTGCGCGGCTGCGAAGTTCTTATGTCTCGAAAGCTTAATTCCTGCGGACTCGCCTCGGTTACCGACGACGCATGCGATGCGCCTGCTGCATACCGCATCGAGGCCCGCGTGAGCGACGGTCGTCAGGTTGTGCTCTATCTTTGCCATGAGCACATCCATCGCGCCTGGCACCTCTCGCAGTTGCTGGTTGCGCAGCGCTTTCCCGATCAGGGACCGAGAGTCCGTTCCATCCACCTGCACCAGATCGCCGCAAAAGTTTCCGTCGCCGAAGCAGCCTCCTGAATCGGGTGATCGGGCCATCGAGTGATCGGATGAAGTGGTTAGAACTGTCGGCTTCGGCGCTCGGCTTTCGACCATAGGGCATTTTTGATGCCCCAGCTACAAACCTTAACGGGCGACCGATCGCCGACAGCCCGTTCGCCCAGATCGCTGAATGTTCCGATGGCCCGATCACCCGATTCGCGCGGATTACTCCCATGCGGCATAATTCCTGCGCATGGATCCCGTGCTGCTGGCGCGCGAACTCGATGATTTTCTGGCGTCAGCCAGGCACGCGCTCGTTCTAGAACACGGAGAAATTCTTTTTGATCTCTCCGACAGCCGATATTCGATTACCGGCGAACTGGACAAATGCCTTTGGCATTTGTGGTCCGCGGAACGCAATGCAGTGCGGCGGGTCGTGCAGATAGAGCGTCGCAACGGATCGCTTCGGCTTTCGGTGCAGCGCTTCGGCAAAGGGAAGTCGGGCACCATGGAAGTGGTCGCCGATCGCGAGCGGCGAACACCATCCACCCAACGGCAGCAGCGCACAAAATATCGCAATCTGCTGGCGCGGGCTCTCGAACGCCATGCTCCGGAGTGGAAGCTCACGCAACTCACTTCGACCGCGGATCTCGAACATAGCTTCAGTCCGGTCTATTCGCGGGGATTGTTGCGCCACGGCAACTCGGCCATCGCTGTGCTCGGAGTAGGCGATGACGAATCCCAGGCTTCCGTCGATGGTGCGCTGACGTTTGGCTTGCTGTGGCTCGATCATTGTCGCCGCCGAGAGGCCGGTCGATGTTTAGTCCAGGGACTGCGGCTGTGCGTTCCATCTCGGCGCTCGGCGGTGGTCCATTCGCGCATGCACTACCTGGATCGCGCGGGCTCGCGCTTCGAACTGTTCGAATTCGATGAGCGCGCGGGCAGCTTCGAGTCCCGCGATATCTCCGATCAAGGCAACATTGTTACGCGCCTGGTTCGCGCGCCCGACACGACGCGTGTTCACGAACGATTCGCGCACGCAAGCGAGATCATACGAGCGACGGTTCCCGAAATGGAACCCGTTGTCCTCAGCTCGACCGAGCTGGCCTTCCGTCTGCACGGGCTGGAATTTGCGCGTGCGAGGATCGCCGCGTCTGCCGAATCCTTCGCCAGCGGCGAGGAGATCGTCTTCGGCAGCGGTCCGCATGAGACAGTGCTCACTGTCGAGTCGCGCTCATTGTTTGAGAATCTTATGCTTCGGCTACGCGAGGCGCGAAAGCCGGATGGTGATAGACGACACCCACTGTGGCGCATGGCTCCCGAGCGCTGGCTGGAGACCGAGGTGAAGCGCGACATCGCGGCTCTCGACGCGCGCCTCGATCCGGCGCACGTCTACGCGCAGGTCCCAGCGTTTGCCGCGGGTGATCGCGGGATGATCGATCTCCTGGCCGCTACCCGCGACGGTCAACTCGCGGTGCTCGAACTCAAGGCCGATGAAGATATCCATTTGCCTCTACAGGGACTCGACTATTGGTCGCGTGTGAAGTGGCATCACGAACGCGAAGAGTTTCAGCGCTTTGGGTACTTTGTCGCCGAAACGGGAAATGCGCGAACATTGTCCATGCAACCTCCGCTGCTGATGCTGGTCGCACCGGCCCTCCGCGTCCATCCGACAATTGATGTAATCCTTCGTTATTTGTCGCGCGAAGTGGACTGGAGTCTCATTGGTGTAGACGAACGCTGGCGGGATGAAGTGAAAGTCGTCTTCAGAAAACGGCGAAGCCAGGCAGCATTGGCTGGACACCACACCTAAAGTGGTCTCTTATGATTCAAACATTTTGCGGAACTCCGCAAACTGCTGCTTGATTTCGTCTAACTCATTTCTGAGCGAACTCAGCTCGCGTTCGATTCGGGCGACGCGGTCGTCTTCCGAGGGAACTTCGGCCACAACTGGCGCGCTCCATCCTTCCACATCGCCAGAAAGCAAATGCGCATACCGCGATTCCTTCGTGCCGGGCTGGCGAGGCAGCATCTTCGCTAGCGCCGGCTCTCGTTCCATCAGCTTGTGCAGAGTCGATTGCACGTCGTCGAGCGCCTCGAAGCGGTACATGCGTTCACAGCGCGTGCGCAGCTCGCCTGGAGTCTGCGGTCCGCGGAGAAGAAGAACGCAGATGACCGCGGTTTCTTTGCGGTCGAAATTGAAGACCTCCTGGAGCCGGTGCTCGAATTTCGCAACGCGACTGTCGGCCCCTCTGGCAGGGCCGGCGAGCCGCTGGTTTTGTAATCCCTCGAGCGCCGATCGCACAGACTGCTCGTCAAGATTCATGACCGGCTCGCGATTGTTCTTCTGATTGCAGGCGTTGACCAGAGCGTTGAGCGAGAGCGGATAGTAATCCGGGGTGGTGATGTCTTTCTCGATCAGTGAGCCCAGCACGCGCGCTTCGGTTTCCGTGAGGTGGACGTTCATGAAAACTTAAGTATCGCAAATTTAGTCAGTACCGCTCCGTAGTCAGTACCGTTCCTGGTAAGGACCGGGTGACGCATCCCGATATGACCAGCATCACTCGTCCGCTACTGCGGACGGTACTGACTAACGACTACGGCAACGGTTTGGGTTGCTCCTCGGCCTCGCCGCGGAACACTCGCGAAATGCCGCGCACGATTCTTCGCAGCGGCAGTTCGCCGGAATGCGAAAGAAAGATCTCGCCTTTCCGAGTCTTGCGGTAATACCAGCGCTTGAGGAGCGCGAGGTGATCGGCGACTTCGCCGCGCTCCGGCTTGCGCGTTTCAATCTCGGCCAATGCTGCAGCAACGCGGCTTTCGAGATTCTGCGGTTTCGGTTTGGGAAGAGCTTTGGCTCCTTCGAGTGGAACGGGCTCGGCGACGTGCGGATGAGCAAAAAGGGATGTGGATCCGGCGCCTGGATTCGGATGCATCATGCCTTGCACGCTGAACTGCACCGGTCCGTACAGCAGTCCTTCCCGAAATAGGAAGAGCGAAACGTGATCGGCAGGCGCCGACTTCTGGACAATAACCGCCGAGAAAAGATCGAGGCGGCCGACAAGCTCCGGCACACCGTTCCACGGCGCCTTCACCTTCTCGATTCTTTCGTGTATGGAGGCGGCTTTCTCGAACTCGAGCTGCGCCGAAGCGGTGTCGCGCTCCGCAGCGAGTTCACTAACCAGCGATTCCGCACGCGAATCGAGATACTGCTGCACGCGTTCGACTTCTTTGACGTATTCCTCTCGCGTGCAGCCTCCGTAGCAGGGCGCGAGGCACATCTTCATCTCCGAGTACATGCAGCCGGGAAAACTCGGATCGGGATGAATATTGAACGTGCAGCGCCGGGACTTGAACAGATCCAGCGCATCATTCAAAAATTTGTTGGCCGCAACCTTGGATGCGAAGGGTCCGTAATAAACCGAGGAAACCATGGGTGCCCCACTCTTTCCCGAAGTTGGAAAGGGTGGGATTCGGGAAAGCCTCCTCGTAAAGTAAGCGCGCGGATACTCGTTTTCCCATCCAACCTTCACCAGCGCGGAAGGGATCAATTTCATGCGCTTACGAAAGCTGTGCGGAAACGTCTCTTTCAACACGCGATACAGAAGCAGCCGGTTCTCGAAATCCGATCCGGTCAGCGTGTATTCGATTGTCCGCGTGCGCTCGCGCAGGTTGAGCCTTTTGGAATCGGGAGAGGCAGGCGAGAGCAGGCGTTGTAGTCGCTTTTGCAGGTTCGCGGTTTTGCCGACGTAAGGCTCGGCCGCCGGATCGTCGCCGCGAAGCTGAAAGACAGCCGGCGTCGAGGGCAGCGATGCTAACTTTTCGTCGCTGTCTTCTGGTGAGAACGAGATGGACTGGTCCCAAATCATCAAGCTGGAAGATGCGATAGCATTATCCGGCGAAATGAAGGGGCTTCGGAATAGCAGTTTCGTTTCGGGCATTCGTTTTCCGGAAGAAGCACGAGTTTCCCCCGGATTATTCGTGCGGTCGATAGACTAGGCTGCTCCAGCACGAGCTTGACCGTGGAACCGGGATGCGGCATTTAAGTTCGAAAGATTCGCGGAGCTCCTTCGTCCGCCAAGGCGGACTCAGGATGACAGTTCTACCAAGTGAATGCTGTAGTCAAATTCCAGGAGAGTGCTCATGAGAAAGCAAGCAGCGATTCTGTTCACAGTGATCTTTATCGTCGGAAGTCTATTCGCGCAGCGGCAGGACAAGAGTAAGCGCCCGAGCCCGCCGGGAACTGCGGAGTTCACGTTTGCGGATGGCAAGAAGGTGACGATCGATTACAGCCGTCCGCACGCCAAGGGGCGAAAGATTGTTGGCGGCCTTGTACCGTATGGCCAAGTGTGGCGCACTGGCGCCAACGAGGCGACATCACTCAAGACCGATACTGATCTCAATATCGGCGGCACAACAGTTCCGGCCGGCAACTACACGCTGTACACGCTGCCTTCGGAAAGCGGCTGGAAGCTGATCGTCAATAAGCAGACGGGACAATGGGGCACGGTTTATGACGAGAAGCAGGACTTCGCGCGCATCGACATGCAAACGTCGTCACTTCCCGAAATGGTCGAGCAATTCACGATGAGCTTCAGCAAGAGCGGCGACGATTCGGCCACACTGAATTTGGATTGGGAGAAGACGCGGGCTTCAGTGGAAGTGAAAGAGAAGCATTGATACTTCCATTGTTTTGTCATCCTGAGCGCGGGCGAACGCCCGAGTCGAAGGACCGGTAAACATCGGCTCAGAACCGGCTGACGATCTCTGTCATGCATCGCACCGAGCACGGTAAAATGTTTGCTGTGCTGGACGGAAAGCCACACAGACGAGTGGTGCTGATTGTTGCAGGCTCGATGTGTACCGCGGGTTCCATCCCTCTGTTCTGGTTGAAGCCCATACCACCAATAGGCATCGATGCAGCAATTGGGCTTGCGCTTGGTGCTCTGGTTTGTCTGAGTTGTGCGTTCTTTCCCAAGCAATTTCTTAGAATTGAGCGGCGAATTGAACGTGCTGTAGAAAGAGATTTAGAAAAGGAACAGCACGCAAGCCCAGGCCAATGGGTACCCTAGTCGCAGGAATTTCCGCCGTTAGGGGACCCCACCCATCGAACTGCACGATGAGTGGGGCACCCGAGGTTTTTCCTGCCTCGACTTCAGTGCGTTCTCTGCTTTCCACAGCTCTCAACCGCGAAAATCTTCGCTGATCGGGCGAAATATTGGTACAAACGCTTGCGCTGGTCTGCGGCTGCTTGGTATAAAAGAACGAACGATAACGGTTGGACATCAGCCGGGTTGAGTGGACGAAATTTTGCGTCCGACGGTCTCCCTGGAACATCTGATAGAGAGCCAATCCAAAAGGCTAGTTCCGGCGCCAAGGCTGGAATCAGTTCAGAGCAATCCACAAAATGTGGGGACCCGGCTCTGAAGGGTTTTGCAAGTCGCAAGAACCTCCGTGAAGATCTTTTAAGCAGCTATCGTCTCGGACGATTTCGTGATTTTGCGATTTCGTGATCTGGTGATTGGAAAATCACAAAATCGCGAAATCACACAATCGCGAAATTTCAGCAGCATCTCGTAAATCAACAGCAGTTTCCTTGACACGAGCAGAAGAGCTGCGGTAAGTTTGAAAGGTTCGTCTATCGAAGTCTGCAAGGACCGAGAGTGGCGACAAAGTTTCGAGGACTCCCGGATCCGCTAGTCGGAGCGGGGTTCGACTGAAACGCGCCCGCCTAGGCGGGGAAGCGGATTCGGTCTTTGACAACAGGTTGAACGTGCCAGTCGTGAGATGGTTTGCCCGCTCGTGAGAGCGGACGAACTCTGGAGCGCTTGAGTTGTAAGTTCAAGCGATCTCACAAAGTATGTCCATCTCGCCTTTCGAGCGCGAGATGGCGGACTCGATTCCCTCTACTTCCGTCGAGGGGCGAGTCATCAGGTTTCAAACGAGAGTTTGATCCTGGCTCAGAATCAACGCTGGCGGCGTGCCTAACACATGCAAGTCGCACGAGAAAGTGGAGCAATCCATGAGTACAGTGGCGTACGGGTGAGTAACACGTGACTAACCTACCCTC
>DASTJH010000071.1:0-34733 GCA_035716645.1 Terriglobales bacterium
ATAACTGAACGCATTCTCCTGTTGCTCGTCGTGTCCTCGCATGCCTATTTCTTAACCTATTTGCCTGTGGAAACCTGCTACTCGCCTTGATTCCCACAGCATTTTTCCGCAGCCTGTTCAGTCGTGCCGTTTACGGGCGAAGAATGTTTCGCGCTTTAGCGCCTGAGGTAATCGTTTGATGAAAAGAAAAGGCTTACCCCGGCGGCTAAAGCCGTCTCTTTTTGGAACGCGTTACGGCACGGATGAATCCGTGCCCTTCCCTACTGCCCTGTTCCCTGTAACCTGTAACCTGCCTTCCTGTAACCTGTCCCCTGATTTTTCCTGTAACCTGTTTCCCATATGAAGAGGCACTTTTCTGCGCATTGGTTAACTGTGACCGCGGCGATTTTGTTGGCCATCCCGAGCCTGGCTCAGGAGCAGGCGCACACGGCGAATCTGCCCAGCATTCCGCAGTTGTGGGCCGAGGGCGGCCTGACCGGACGTGGTCCCGAAACGGTCGAATGGAGTCCTGATGACAGCCGCATCTCCTACGTGCTGCGCTCGGATTCCGGCGAGCACGGCGAGCTTTGGTATCTCGACGTGAAAGGCGATAAGCCGGCGGTGCTCGTCGCGGCGGGAAAACTCGCGACGCTTGTGCCTCCTATGAATACTGGAGGGAAACAAACGAAGGACGATCGTGAGCGCGATTTCCGCGCGCGATATTCGGTCGCCGGCTATCACTGGGCGCCGGATTCGAAGCATCTGCTTTTTGATTCCAACGGCGAGCTTTGGTACTACACGCTTGAAAACGGCACGGCGGTCCAGCTTACTTCTTCGGCCGAAGCCAATGGCGATCCTAAGTTCTCACCAGACGGGAAGCGCATCGCCTACACCCGCAAACACAACCTCTACGTGCGCGGCATCGCCGGCGACAGCAGCGAGACTGCGCTCACGACCACCACGGATGAAGACGGCAAGAACATTCGCAATGGCGAGGTCGACTGGGTGTACGAGGAAGAGCTGAGTGTGCGCAGCAATTATTTCTGGTCGCCGGACGGCAAGCACATCGTGTATCTCCAGATGAACGAGACCGAGGTGCCGCAGTATCCGATTACCGATTTCATGCCGGACCATCCAACCGTCGACGAGCAGAAGTATCCATATTCCGGCGATCCTAATCCTGCCGTGCGCGTCGGCGTGGTTGATTCGAATGGCGGCAAGACGCACTGGATCTCGATTTCCGGACTAGTGGGCAAGCAGGATAAGAACGACTACTACATTCCGCGCTTTGGTTGGGTGAACAAGAATGTGATCTACGTGCAGGCGCTCAACCGCGATCAGAACCAACTCGATCTGTACTTCGTGGATGTCGCTACGGGGAAGTCGCGCCTCGTGCTCTCGGAAAAAGACGATGCCTGGATCAACATGAATGACGATTTCCGCATCTTCAAATCCGGCGACCGCTTCCTATGGTCGAGTTGGCGCGACGGGCACACCCATCTTTATCTCTACAGCTTCGATAAGAACAATCCGCTGGCTGCTGACGCCAAACTGGAAAACCAGATCACGCATGGCGACTTCGAGGTCACCGGCGTGGAAGCCCTGAATGAGACGGCTGGGATCATCTTCGTCCAAACCAACGCGAACGATGATCGCCAGCGCAACATTTATTCGGTCAAGCTCGATGGCACCGACTTCAAGCGCATCTCGCATGAAGATGGCACGCACCAGGCCAAGTTCTCGGACGATACCCGCTATTACGTAGACACCTACTCGGCGCTGATGACCCCGCCGCGCATGTCCATGTGTTCCGTTTCGGGAACGTGCAGTCCATTTTGGGAATCGCGTTCCGTCAGCAGCTACAGCGTGATCAAACCCGAGTTTGTGGACTTCCACGCCGACGATGGCACTGTCCTGCACGCCTTACTTCTGCTGCCGCCAGGAGCGTCGCCCGAGCAGAAGGCGCCAGTGCTGATGAATCCCTATGGCGGACCGACGGCGCAGATGGTTGCCGATCGCTGGGGTGGATCCAACTTCTTCTTCGACCAGATCCTCGCTAACGACGGCATCGCTGTCCTGCGGATCGACAATCGCGGCATGGGCTTCCGAGGCAAGAAATTTGCCACCGTCCTCCGACACAATTTTGGAACCGTTGAGCTGCACGACCAGCTCACCGCACTCGACCAGGCATTGCAGCGCTATCCACAACTGGATGGCTCACGTCTGGGCTGGTGGGGGTGGAGCTATGGCGGCTTCATGACCAGCTACGCGATGACGCACTCGGACCGCTTTAAATCTGGAGTTGCCGTCGCTCCGGTGACCGACTGGCACGATTACGACTCCATTTACACCGAGCGCTACATGGGCCTGCCGAAGGATAATCCACAAGGCTACAAGACCAGCTCGGTGCAGCTTGCGGCATCGCATCTCTCCGGACATCTCCTGGTCGTGCATGGCACAAGCGATGACAACGTGCACATGCAGAACACGATTCAGCTGGCGCAGCACTTCATCAATTCCGGACATCAGTTTGAGCTGCTCTTTTATCCGCGTAAAACGCACGCGATTGCCGGCCAGGCCGCGCGCACCAACCTGTACGAGCGCATACGCGGCGAGTTCGACTTCGAGCTGCTCGGCTGGACTCCGCAGAAGATCGCGGAATCGAATCCGCCGTTCCCGCCGCCGCACGCCGAAGCGCAGGGAGGATCGCAGTGAATGCACCGGAACGCTGTAGGGGAGGGCACGGATTTATCCGTGCCGTAACGTGGAGGAAAGATCAAAGAAGCTTTTTCCGCGGCTGAGAGCCGCGGAAAAAGCTACGGAAAGAGGGAACTGGCTGGCGGCACGCATAAACAGGCTGCGGAAAAATGATCCTAGCGGTAGGGAAGGGCACGGATTCATCCGTGCCTTAACGCGTTCCCAAAAGGGACGGCTTTAGCCGCTGAGGTAAGCCTTTTGTTTGCATCGAACGATTACCTCAGGCGCTAAAGCGCGAAACATTCGTCGCCCGTAAACGGCACGACTGAAGTCGTGCCCTTCCCTGAATCTGATTTCCACTGCATTTTTTCCGCAGCCTGTAAATGCGTGCCCTCCCTAAAACACCTCATGAAGAATCCAAGTGCAGATGAGCGTCCCAGTCGAAAACTTGGCGATTGGGAGTTGACTATTTTGTCGGATGGCGTCTATCTGCCCGATGGCGGCGCGATGTTCGGGGTCGTGCCGAAGCCGCTGTGGCAGAGGAAAGTTAAGGCCGACGAGAACAATCGGATTCCTTGCGGCCTTAATTCCGTTTTGGTACGCGCGGCGGGGAAGCTAATCCTGATCGAAACCGGTATCGGCAACAAGCTCGCGGAAAAGCTCGCCAAAATCTACGACGCGAAAGCTCAGCTCCTGCACAGCCTCGAAGCGGTCGGCGTGAAACGCGAGCAGATCGACATCGTCATCAACTCGCATCTGCACTTCGATCACTGCGGATGGAATACCTTTCGCAACGATCGCGGACAGGTGGATATCACGTTTCCGAATGCGACTTATTACGCGCAGCGCGGCGAAGTCGAGCACGGACATATGCAGTACGAACGCGATGCGGTGAGCTACATCAGCGACAACTACGATCCGCTCATCCGCAGCGGCCAAATGCGCTTGCTAGACGGCGACGCGCAGATCATGCCGGGAATTTCGGTCGTGATTTACCCCGGACATACGCGCAACATGCAGGCGATCATGCTGGAAAGCCAAGGTCAGAAAGCCTGCTACATCTCGGATTTAGTGCCGACGAGCTGGCACCTCGACCTGGCATGGGTGCTGGGTTACGACCTCTACCCGCTCGAAACTATCGAGAGCCGCAAGCGATTTTATCCGCAAGCGATAGACGGGAAGTGGCTGGTGATCTTCACCCACGATCACGAGACGCCGTGGGCGTATCTGGAACGGGACCAGAATGGGAAAATCGCAGCCAGGTCGGGTTAGCGCGGCGGCGGCGGTAAGTACCGTTCGCGTTCAGTACCATTCCCGGTAGCCTGGATTATTCGTGTAGTCGATAGATACACCTAAAGGTTGTCATCCTGAGCCCCGGTTTTGGGCGAAGGACCTCCGCGAATATTTCAGACTTACATGCCTTCTCCAGGCTTTTCTAGCGCAATCTTTATCGAGGAACCGAGAGACTGCGTTCAAGTCTGCAACATTCGCGGAGATTCTTCGCGCAAAAGAGGCGCTCAGAATGACAGGCTTACATAGTGTTGCCATCCATTGGCAGAGCAAACAGCTGAAAGCACCTCATAAATACTGAGCGGCGTCACCATCCGTGCCGAAGGATGGTGAATAATCCAGGCGTAGGCGAATGGGTGCGAGCGTTGGCTAGGAGCCACCAGGTCGCGTCAACCCCTTCGCTTACCTCAAACGGTACTGACGGCGCTTGATGAAACGCTATTTACGCTCATACACGAGCTGACCGCCCACGAATGTCTGATCCACTTTTGCCGTGCGAATTTCATCGTCTGGAATTTTCATGATGTCCTTGGATAGGACGACCAGGTCAGCCAGCTTGCCCGGCGCGATCGATCCCAGCCGATCATCCTGGAAGATGGCGTATGCGGCGTTGAGGGTATAGGAGCGCAGCGCCTCTTCGCGCGTCATTTTCTGGCCGGGAAAGAAGGTTTGGCCGTTGTTCATGCGCCTGGTCACGGCACAGTCGAAATTCGGAATCGGATCCACATTTTCGACGGGCGCGTCGGTGCCGTTGGCGATGATCGCGCCGCTCGCGATCAGCTTCCGCCAGACGTACGCCCCTTCTGCCGCTCTCGCTTCTCCGAGACGCTGCACCACATAAGGACCGTCGGAGCAGGCGTGCAGCGACTGCATTGAGGCGATCACATGAAGTTGCGCGAAGCGCGGGATGTCGGAGGCCTCAAGATGCTGCGCGTGTTCGATGCGCCAGCGCAGATCGCGCGCCTCGGGATGCGCGCGAAAGATCTCTTCAAATAAATTGAGCACTTCGTGGTTGGCGCGATCGCCGATCGCGTGCACCGAAACCTGGAAGTTGTCGGCGAGAGCCGTCTCGGCCATCTCGCGGATCGTGGGAATCGGCGTGACGTTCAATCCTGTGGTTGAGGGATCGTCGGCATACGGCTGAAGGAACCACGCGCTGTGCGTGCCCAGTGCGCCATCGGCGGTAATCTCGCCGATCCCGCGTACGCTGAGGTGATCGTCGCCATAGCCGTCGAGCCAATAGGACGGCAGCTTGGCGGCGAGATTCGCGGGCGATTCGCCGTTCACCAGCACCCAGAGACGCGCCGGAACTTTGCCTGCACTCACCTGCTGTTTCAGGAAATCGATTGTCTGGAACGACTCGCCTTCATCCGACGCGGTAGTGACGCCCTTGGAAACCAGGTCATGTGCGGCGAGCCGAACCGTCTCGGCCGCATCGGCTTCCGCCTCCTGCGGCGAGCGTTGGCGAAGGTGCTCTTGCAGAACCCGGCGAACGAGTCCGGCAGCGCGATCGCGCAACATGCCGATAGCTTTCCCGTTCTTGTCGCGGACGATCTCGCCGCCCGGCGGATTCGGCGTGTTCGGACCAATGCCGGCAAGCTCCATGGCCTTCGCATTCACGATCACGCCGTGTCCGCTGGCGTGAGTGAGAATGACCGGATTATCGGGCGAGACCTGGCTCAGAGTGTCGTTGTAGGGCAGCCCGTCCACGTTGGGCTGGGGCACGCGATCCCATTTAGCCTGATGCCAACCACGGCCTTCGATCCACGCTCCAGGCTTTGCTTGCTTCGCGGCCGCAGCAACCATCTGCACGATATCGTCCCAGGTATGCGCCTTGGTGAGATCGAGTTGCTTGAGCGCTTCTCCGATGCCCATGAAGTGCGCGTGCGCATCGATAAAGCCAGGAATCAGAAGACGTCCTTGGAGGTCGATGATCCGGGTAGAAGGACCGATGTAATGCTGAATAGCAGCGTCGCTGCCAACGGCAAGAATCCGTTGACCGGCCACAGCTACGGCCTGTGCTTCGGGCTCGTGCTCATCCATCGTGACTACATGCCCATGCCGCAACACGAGATCCGCCGGACCGCGCTGCCAGTACCAAAGATCGGCTTTCTGCGTTTGCGCAGGCAGAAGTTGGGAGAAGAAGGCCAGGACAACAACCAATGCAGATGAGCGAATCACGGTGTGAGTCGAGCCAGGCTTAATCATGGAATGTTTCAGATGTCTTCAGCAGCTTACCTGCGGGGAGCGGGATTCGCCAACTGCTGAGATCCAGAGTCGCATTCGGAAGTGCGTGTTTCTGCTGACAGCGAGAAACACACGGATGAGGCACGCCGCTCCTGTACGGAGTCCGGCCCCATCCGCCGACTTGCGTTAGCCTTTCTTCGAGTTCGCGACCTGCAGTTCGTCGTTCACCGAGAAGACGCCCGGCACCGAGTTCGCGGCGAGCTTGGCCTGCGTCTTATCCGCCTGATTATCGACGAAGCCTTTCAGAGTGACGTGGCCGTTGTCCACGATGATGTGGATCGACGGCAGCGCGCCCATCGCGTAGCGATACAGACTGCCGCTGTTGAAGATCGCGCGTGCGACCCGGCGGCGAATCTGGTCGTCCATCGGCGAAGGCGGCAGGACTTTGATCTCGTTGTTCACGTGATCTACGCCTTCGACGTGTTTGACGACGTTCTCCGCATCCGACTTCAGCGTCGGATTCACCACGCTGCCCATCAGCGTGACGTTGTTGCCGTTCACCGAGTATTCGAGATCGTCAAAGATCGAGTAATACGGCAGCATCACCAGTTCGTGACGAACCTCTTTGACAATGCGCTGATCGCTCGGCGTGAGCGGTCGCATGGCCATCTGGTTATTGTCATTCGCCTGCGATTGCGAATTCCCCTGGGATTGACTACTCGATGGTGGCTGCGCGAACGCCAATGCGCCCAGCAGCAGAATCGTTCCAAGTAGCCTCATGATCTTGCCTCCAAACTTTTTCTTTTTGTTTTTGGAACCTAATCAATAGATGCTTGTCTGCCCTGTAATGGTGCGCCTGGAATCGCCAAGCATAGGCGCGACTTTCGCGGATGGCGCGTGTTGGCGGGAGGACAAGTTGCTCCCGATAGCATTGTCATCCTGAGCGAGGGCGAACGCCCGAGTCGAAGGACCCCAACTACGTGAAATTTGGAATTGCTGCTGGTTGATTTTCTACGACTGAGTTCAAATCAGCCAGGGAACTTCAAACCAACGTGACTCCTGGAACTCGGAGACGGAATTTTATAGCATGAACATCGGCGGGGTCCTTCGACTCGGGCGTTCGCCCTCGCTCAGGATGACAAAGGCGTGAGCGAATAGAATCACAATCCAGAGTAGTTGCTACAGCAATCTTTATCGCGATCACCAGATCACCAGCAAAAACGCCCTTCCCGTGTAGCTGCCGAGCCAAACTGCGTCTTTCCGCTCCTCTCATTCGTCGCATTTTTGTGAGCACGCGGATTGACAGCAGCAGCTCGACTTTTTAGCATAGAAGCACTTCTTCACTACATCATCATCTGTGGACGTTTTCAGAACAGTGTTACTTCCATTTCATCGCCAAAGTTTCCATGATCACTGCTAAAGACCTTACTAAGAGATATTCGCGCAATACTGCCGTCAATCACGTTTCCTTCGAAGTGCAGAAAGGCGAAATCGTCGGATTTCTTGGCCCCAACGGCGCTGGGAAAACGACGACGATGCGCATGCTCACGTGCTTTCTGCCGCCGAGCTCAGGGACCGCCACGGTCGCCGGCTTCGACATCCTCGAGCAGCCGCTCGAAGTAAAGAAGCGGATCGGCTACCTTCCCGAAGCGCCACCGCTCTATCTGGAGATGGACACGGCCGAGTACCTGACCTTCGTCGGCCGGCTGAAGGGACTCTCCGGCGCCGAGCTGCGCAAGCGCGTCGATTACGCCTGCGAGCGCTGTGCCGTCGCGGATGTAAAGAAAAAGCTGCTCGGCAAGTTGTCGAAAGGATATCGGCAGCGTGTCGGACTGGCGCAAGCCATCATCCACAATCCCGACGTGCTGATCCTCGACGAGCCCACCGCCGGCCTGGATCCCAAGCAGATCAACGAGACGCGCGACCTGATCAAGAGCCTCGCCGGCGACCACACGATCATTCTGAGCACGCACATCCTTCCCGAAGTGGAACAGACGTGCCAGAAGGTGATCATCATCAGCAAAGGTCATCTGGTCGCCACCGACTCCGTGCAGAACCTGCAAGCGCGCGCGCGGGGCGCCGAGTCGATGCAGGTGGAAATCGGCGGACGGAATGGCAGCTTCGACTCCGCCGCCGTGCAGGCGAAGCTGGAGCGCGTCGTTGGCGTAAGCCGCGTGTCGATGAAAGGAAGCGTCGATAGCCGCGTGACCTTCGAGATTGAAAGCCAAAAAGGTTTCGTGCGCGGCGATCTGGCGCGCGCGATCGTGGAATCGGATTGGGACCTGAACGAACTTCGTCCGACCGCAATGAGCCTGGAGGAAATCTTCCTGCAACTCACCGGCAAGGACGCGGCCGCCCAAGCCGACACTCGCGCCGCCTCTCAGGGAGCGAATTGAGATGAGAAATATCTGGACTATTTTCTGTAAGGAACTGCGCAGTTATTTCGTTTCGCCAGTCGCCTATTTGCTGCTGGTGATGTTTGCCGTGATTTTCGGCTTCTTCTTCTGGAACGCGCTCGGATACTTCGTTTCCGTCGGCATGGCGCAGCAGATGCGCGGTGAGACGTTCCCGATGAACCTGAACGAGCAGGTTATTCGCCCGCTGCTCTCGAACGTAAGCGTGATCGGGCTGTTCTTCATTCCGATGATCACGATGCGGTTGTTCGCGGAAGAGAAGCGCACCGGCACCATCGAACTGCTCACGACGTCGCCAATCCGCGACAGTGAAGTGATTGCCGGCAAGTGGCTGGCGTCAGTCGTTCTGTATCTCTGCATATTGGCGTTCACGGCGCTGAACTTCGCGTTTCTGTTCCGATATGGGAATCCCGACTGGAAGCCTCTGGCCATCGGCTACCTGGGCCTGATCCTGCAAGCCGGATGCCTGCTGGCGATTGGCACATTTATCTCGACACTGACCAAGAATCAGATCATTGCCGGCGCAGCGACGTTTGGGGTATGTCTGCTGCTGTGGGTCATCGGCTGGGTTGGTGGATACGAAACCGCCGGCTGGGCGAAGGTGCTCTCCTACATGTCAGTGACGAATCACTTTGAATCTTTTGGCCGCGGCGTGATTGCGCTGAAAGATGGGATTTATTACGTAACACTTATCATCCTGGGACTCTTCTTCACCTCGCGTTCCATGGAATCGTTGCGCTGGAGGTCGTAGGTGAACACTTATTTTCTTAAAGCACGACAGACGAAATACGCGGCGTACCTGGTGGTTTACGTCGCCGTGATCATCGCTTTGGTCGCCGTGGGCAACGTGCTCGCCGACCGCTACAACAAGAGCTACGACGGCACGGCCAACAAGCGCTACAGCCTTTCCGAGCAGACCGCGAAGATCGTCAAAGGTCTGAAGCAGGACGCGACGATCACCTACTACGATCAGGGCACAAGTTTCTCGCATGCGAAGGACATTCTCGACGAATACGCGAACCTCTCGCCCAAGGTCCACGTTGTCTATGTCGATCCGGACAAGAAGCCGCAGCTTGCGCGCGAAGCCGGCATTAAGGAGTACGGCACCGCCATCGTGCAGGTCGGTCTGAAGAAGGAGCAGGCCAAGAGCATGAACGAAGAGGGCATCACCGGCGCCTTCATTCGCGACCTCAAGAACAACACGCGCACGGTTTGCTTTATCTCCGGCAGTGGCGAGCACCAGATCGACGACAGCGATCGCTTCGGTTATTCGCGATTCAAAGATCTACTCGGCAAAGATGAGTACAGCGCGAAATCCGTAAGCCTGCTGGAAAAAGCCGAGGTGCCGGCGGATTGCACCGTGCTCGTCGTCGGTGGACCGACCGGCGACTATCAGCAGCCGGAAGTCAATGCGATCAAGAAATATGTGGAAGACGGCGGACGCGCGCTGCTCATGCTCGATCCTCCGTTGGCCTTCGGACGCTCGCAAATCGCAGGCAATCCGGCGCTCGCGTCGGTGCTGCAAGGTTGGGGAGTGACGGTGGATAAAGACCTGATCCTCGATCTGAATCCCATCGGGCAGCTCGCTGGCTTGGGACCGCAGGTGGCGCTCGTGACCAGCTACGATCCACATCCGATTGTGAACGAGCTGAAAGGCAGCGCCACCGGCTTTCCGCTCTCGCGGTCGATCGAAGTCAAGGATGGTGACAAGACTACCGTCGAGAAACTGTTCAGCTCCGGTGACACGAGCCTAGCAACTGACAACCTGACGAACCCGGAAATCAATCCGAACGATCCCAAGAACCGCAAGGGACCGTTCCTCATCGCCGCAGCCGGCACGTACAACACCGGCAAGCAAAATTCGCAAGGAAGATTCGTCGTGGTCGGCAGTTCGACGTGGACCGGAAACTCGTTCATCAATTTCAACGGCAACAGCGATCTGGCTTTGAATACGGTGAATTGGCTGGCATCGGACGAAGACTTGATTTCGATCCGGCCGAAGCCGCAGGACGATCGCCGCATCACGATGACCAAAGCGCAGTTTAATTGGGTGCGAAGCACAAGCCAGTTCCTGCTGCCGCTGATCGTAGTCTTTGCCGGCGCGATCGTGTGGTGGCAGAGAAGATAGCGGAACAGCTGCCAGCTACCAGCCAAACCAAATGCAGACGCTGTTGGTGATGGAAGCTGGGCGCACAAGCGGCGCGAGCGCGCACAGTTTTTATTGCCTCAGAAGCGGCCAGCAGCTTTGGCTAGAAGCTGGTAGCTGGCCGCTGGGAGCTTCATGAAATTTCGCGGACTCATCTTTGCTTTAGCCGTTCTCGCCGGACTAGTCGGCGCGCTCTACTGGTCGAATCAACACAAGCCGGCCGATACAGTTCAGGCCTCGGTGGACACCTCGCCGAAGATTCTTGCCTTCAAAGCGGGAAACATCACCACGCTGGATCTGAAGAAGAAAGGGGCGCCTGAGATCTCACTGGCCAAAAACGCCAGCGGACAGTGGGAGATTATGTCTCCGCAGCGCCTCGACGCCGATCAGTCGGCAGTCTCCGGCATGTTGTCTACATTGTCGTCGTTGGATGGCGATCGTCTCGTCGAGGAGAAGGCCGCCGATCTTTCCCAATTTGGGCTTTCGGCTCCTGCGCTCGAAGTGGACGTTGCCGGCAAGGGCAACAGCGTGCACGAACTGCTCATCGGCGACGAAACGCCCACAAGCAGCGGCAGCTATGCGAAAGTTGCTTCCGATCCACGCGTGTTCACGATCGCGACCTACACCAAAACCAACATCGACAAAGGCGTGAACGACCTGCGCGACAAGCGTCTTCTGCGCTTTGAACCCGATAAAGTTGTGCGTCTCGATCTGAATGCGAATCAGCAGCAGATCGAGTTTGGGCGCAATAAAGATCAGTGGGAAATTCTCAAGCCCAAGCCGCTGCGCGCTAACGGCTTCACCGTCGATGATCTCGTCAGCAAGCTGAGCCAGGCGAAAATGAACCTGTCCGCGTTCGACGAGAAGAAAGCTGAATCGGCCTTCGCTTCCGGTAAACCCGTGGCATCGGCAACCGTCACCACCGATTCTGGTACCGAGTCCCTGCAGCTCCGCAAGCAGAAGGACAGCTACTACGCTAAATCCAGCCTGGTTCCCGGCGTGTACAGCGTAGGCGGTGACCTCGGCGACGCGCTCAACAAAAAGCTCGACGACTTCCGCAACAAGAAGCTGTTTGATTTCGGCTATGTCGATCCTGACAAGATCGAGATTCACGCTGGCGATAAAACGTATTTCCTCACCAAGGGCGGCGACGATTGGTTTTCCGCTGATGGCAAGAAGCTCGACGCCGTCCATGCGCAGTCGGTCGTCGATAAGGTGCGCGATCTGGACGCGACCAAGTTCGCCAATTCGGGTTTTAGCGCACCGAGTCTTTCTCTGATTGTCACTTCCAATTCGGGAAAACGGGTCGAGAAGGTCCAGATCGCGAAAGACAGTAACGACTATTTGGCGAAGCGCCAGGATGATCCGTCGCTCTACGTGCTCGACAAGAGCACAGTGGACGAACTCGAAAAGGCCGCGAACGACCTGAAGCCGGCAGTCCCGAAGAAGAGCTAACCACCACCCACACTCTGTCATCCTGAGCGAGGGCGAACGCCCGAGTCGAAGGACCCCAAGGGTGTCAATGCGTGTATACCCTTCAGGGCTTTTGAGCGGAACCAGCACAGCGATTCCAAAACTTACCTTGGCACTTCATGCGAGATAGATTGTCGCGGTCCTTCGACTCGGGCGTTCGCCCTCGCTCAGGATGACAGACCACGGACCAGACGATGAGGTTTCTGAAAACAAGCTCTTCACATTAAACTTTCCTATTTCGGTCCACGGGCGGTCAGGGTCAATCCCTCATCGTGCTACCCTGACTTGCCATGGTGTCGAACTCGCAATCAGTCCCCACATTTTTGTCGACCACTACCTATCGAATCGCTGGAATCCAGAACGTCCTCACTCCCGCTCTAGCCATCTATCTCGATTATGTCGATCACAACATCAGCGCCACGCTGCGCTTGCTGAATGGCGACGCGAACCGCTGGCGTCCGCACATCAAAACCGCAAAGCTCGCTGCTGTGATCGAGCCATTGGTTACGCGCGGCATCACCAACATGAAATGTGCCACCACGCGCGAGCTGATCGTTGCCTGTGAAGCGGGCGCTCGCGATGTGCTCGTCGCCTACCCGTGCGTAGGCACAAGAGCGGAACGCGTGCGCGAGATCGCAGCGATGTTTCCCAAGGTTGCGATTTCGGTTTTGGTGGATGACCCCGCTCAAGTTTCAACTTGGGCCGACAGCCAAGTCGATGTTTTTCTCGACGTGAATCCCGGAATGGATCGCACCGGGATGGAACAGGACCGCACGAGAGACATTCTCGCGCTCGCACGCGCAATTCGTGATCAAGGCACGCGGTTTCGCGGATTGCACTATTACGACGGACATCTCCGCGAGCCGGACCTAACGGAGCGCACGAGAATCGCGCATCGCGGATTCGATCGCCTGCTTCAGCTCGTGAACGAGTTGCGCCAACAAGGAACACCTGTCGAAGAGGTCATCACCTCAGGCACGCCTGCGTTCCCTTGCGCGCTGGCGTATGAGGCATTTCAAAAGGGCGAGTTCGTTCATCGCATTTCGCCGGGCACCGTGGTCTACAACGATCTGACCAGCCTTGCGCAGTTGCCTGCCGATTTTGATTACTTTCCTGCCGCGTTGGTGGTAAGCAGCGTCGTCAGCTGCCCTACGCGCGGGATCGTGACCTGCGATGCCGGGCACAAAACCGTTTCCGCCGATGCTGGCTATCCTAATTGCGCTGTTCTGGGTAGACCCGATTTGGAACCGCTGCACGCGAGTGAAGAACATTTGCCCCTTCATGCGGCGTCAGAGCACTCACTAACGATTGGAAAAACTCTCTACCTGCTACCGCGGCACGTCTGTCCCACAGTGAATAATTTCGATCACGCGCTGCTGATCTCGGGCGGTGAGATTGTCGATGTGGCCGCTGTAAGCGCGCGGGGCAGGGAAGCGCCCTTGCGGACACCGCTATATGAAAAGTCCAGAGTGGGGGCGACGTAGCGCGTGGGCTGTACAGGCTCGGACGGGCTACGTCTCTCTATAAGTCTATGTGCTTGAGCACATCGCTGAGGCAGCGAGTTCCACGCGGTCTCTGCCTGCGCTTTTGGCGCGATAGAGCGCCTGGTCGGCGGCATCGATCAGTTCATTGGCGGAGCAGCCAGGTACGTAGGCTGCGGCGCCGATACTGAGAGAGAGGCTGAGCGAAGGATATTCTCCGAGGCAGATTCTCTTGGCTTGCAGACGAACACGTTGCGCGACTTCTGCGGCGCCTTCGAGATCGGCTCCGGGCAACAAAGCCAGGAACTCTTCGCCTCCATAACGGCCGAAGACGTCGTACGGGCGCATGACCTCGATGCATCGCGTGGAGATTTGTGTGAGAACGCGATCGCCAACAGCGTGCCCATAAGTGTCGTTGATCTTCTTGAAGTGGTCGATATCGATCATCAGCACGGCAGCCGAGATCGAGACACGCAAGCAACGCGACAGCTCGCTATCCAGGAATTTCAAAATGGCGCGCCGGTTCCAGACTCCCGTTAGCACATCGTGCGTCGCATCAAAGTGCAGTTGCTCGCGCGCTTCGCGAAGCTCGTCGTGTACCGCCAGGATGCGCTCGGCAACGTGTATGCGCGCGCGGAGCTCGACCATGTTGGCCGGTTTGGACATGAAATCGTCGGCGCCGGCGATGAGTCCGTCGGCGATTTCGTCATGCCCGTCTCGCGCGGTAAGCAAAATGATGTAGATGTAGTCGCCGCCTTGACTGCGGACAAGACGGCACAGCTCAGGACCGGTCTTGCCGGGCATCTCCCAATCGAGGATTGCGAGGCGCGGGCCGTTGGCTTCAGTCAGAATCTTCAGCGCTTGGTCGCCGGTTTCGGCAGACACGACGGAGTGTCCCCAGCACTCCAGTTGCTCGCGCACCAGGGCGCGCTGATATCGAGAGTCTTCCGCGAGCAAGATGAGCATGCGTGATGAGTTCGGAGGACAGCGTTGCTAACGTAGGACGTAAGTTGCACTTGCGTGGCCAAAGATTCTTAGAGTTTTCTAAGACAATTGTTTCTGCAGCTCGTGCAAGAGATTGAGAGCTTCGAGAGGCGTAAGGCGGTTAACGTCCACTTCTTTGAGACGATCTACGATGTGCTGCGACAGCGGAGTGAAGATGGCCAACTGCACCGCCGACGCAGGCTCACCCTTTTCCTTCATCACTGGCTGAGCTTGGGATTCGTGATCGACGAGCACCTGCCGCGCGCGGCGAATCACCTCATTGGGTAGTCCGGCAAGCTTCGCGACTTCGATGCCATAGCTCTTGTCTGCGGCTCCGGGTTCGACTTTGCGCAGGAAGACGATGCCGCTGGGGGTTTCCTTGATCGAGACGCGATAGTTCTTGAGCATCGGCAGATCGTCCGCTAATGCGGTCAGCTCGTGATAATGCGTGGCAAAAAGCGTCCGTGCTCGCGTGGTGGAGTAAAGATATTCCAGCGTTGCCCAGGCGAGTGCGAGACCGTCGTACGTGGCGGTGCCGCGTCCCATTTCGTCGAGCAGCACGAGCGAGCGCTGCGTCGCGGTGTTGAGGATCGCGGCGGTCTCGGTCATCTCGACCATGAATGTCGAACGTCCGCGAGCGAGATTGTCGCTGGCGCCAATGCGGGTGAAGATGCGGTCCACCAGTCCGACGTGAGCGGCGCGGGCAGGCACGAACGATCCCATCTGCGCCATGATTACGATCAGCGCAGTTTGGCGCAGAAAAGTAGATTTTCCTCCCATATTGGGACCTGTGAGCAGCACGATTTGCGTGGAGTTCGGATCGAGAAGAAGGTCATTGGGCACGAACCGTTCGGCGCCGTTCATCACCTGCTGCTCGACGACGGGATGCCGCGCTTCAATCATTTCAATCACTCCCGAATCGTCTACCAGGGGCCGCGCGTACCCGCGCTCGGCGGCGATGCGCGCCAGGCCGAGCAGTGCATCCGTTTCGGCGACTGCCAGTGAGGTCTGGCGAATGCGCTTGGCTTCGGCGGCGATTGCGGTGCGCAATTCGATGAATAGCCGGCGTTCGATTTCGACAATCTTTTCTTGAGCTTCGAGGACTTTACTCTCGTGTTGCTTGAGCTCTGGTGTGGTGAAGCGCTCGGCGTTCACCAGCGTCTGCTTGCGCTCGAAATCCTGCGGCACGAGGTGCAGGTTGGGCTTTGTGACTTCGAGGTAATAGCCGAAGACATTGTTAAAGCGAACCTTTAACGATTGGATGCCGGTGCGCTGGCGCTCTCGTTCTTCGATTTGCGCGATGTACTGCTTGCTGTTGCGGCTGAGATCGCGCAGCTCATCGAGTTCGGCATCGATGCCTGTACGAATGACTCCTCCGTCCTGAAACGAGAGCGGCGCGTCGGCAATGATGCTCGTCTCGATGCGTCGAGCGACATCGTCGAGCGAATCGATCAGCACGTTCAGTTGTTGGAGGCGAGGTGCGGGCAGAGCATCTAGCTGGCGTTTGATTTCCGGCAAATGCGCGAACGAAGCGGCCAAAGCTAGCAGATCACGAGGATTAGCGAGTTCCAAGGTGACGCGGCTGAGCAGGCGTTCGAGGTCGAGTACGCTCTCGAGTTTTCGACGCAGCTCTTCACGTTGGATGGTATGGCTCAGCGCGCCTGCTACAGCATCCTGACGGGCTTGTATCTCGGGCAGATCGATGGAAGGTCGCAGAATCCAGGCGCGCAGCAGGCGCTTGCCCATTGGCGTGAGCGTCGCGTCAAGCGTGCGAAAGAGGGTGACATCGGCTTCGGTTCCGGAGAACAGCGGCTCGACCAGTTCGAGATTGCGCACGGTGACCGCGTCGAGCACCAGGCAATCCTGGCGCTCGTAGAAGCCGATGCGGTCCACGTGTTCAAGCGTCCCGCGCTGTGTGCTGCGGACATAATGCAGAATCGCTCCGGCCGCGCTGGCGGCTGCCGGACGAGTGGTGAGTCCGAAACCCTCAAGCGACAACACGCCGAAGTGGCTCTCCAGCAGCGGAATGGCGTAGTCGGGTGCAAAGGCCCAGTCCTCGACTGGCGTCTCGGTAAACGGCGGCTTGCCGGAAGTGGAGAGCAGCTCCGAATCGGTCGAAGCAAACAGCGGGAGCGTCGCGGCAAACAGAACCTCGCGCGGTCGCATGTGAGTGAGTTCTTCGATCAGACGCTGGCGATCCACGCTCGAGAATTCAGTGGCGCGAAATTCGCCGGTAGAAAGATCGAGGGCGGCGAGGCCAAGCCGCTGATCGATCTGGGCAACGGCTGCGAGAAAGTTGTTCTCTTCCGACGCGAGGCTTGCGTCGGCGCTGGTGCCGGGCGTGAGCACGCGCGTGACTTCGCGGCGAACGAGCGTCTTGGTCAACTTGGGATCTTCCATCTGCTCGCAGATGGCAACGCGAAATCCTTTACGAAGAAGCTTAGCGAGATAGCCTTCGGCGGCATGGTACGGCACGCCGCACATGGGTACCGCTATGTCCTTCTCTTTGTTGCGCGAGGTCAGCGTGATTTGCAGCTCGCGCGCGGCAGTAACCGCGTCGTCGAAGAACAGCTCGTAGAAGTCGCCGAGACGGAAGAAGAGCAGAGCGTTGGGATGCTGCTTCTTAATCGCGGCATATTGCCGCATCAACGGTGTGGAAGCTTCGCTCATGCGTTCGAGTTGGTTAGACAAGTATGGCGAGATTATCCGCTAAGCGCTGCCGGGGTGTCAGTAGGGAAACATTGCGGAGAAGTGGAAATCTGGAAGGCGATTTAAATACCGCACGAACGCATTTCCTTTTCCAAAGCCACAGACAATTCTTCCTCAGCGCTCCACAACGTGTTCGTGATCTTCACAAGAAATCGGAGGAGGAACTGCGAAAGGCATTGCTCAAAGTCGTGGTCAGGAGAGACACTCTGCTTAAACCACGTGGCCACAGCGGACCTAAATCTTGAACGCGGTATGCCGGCGAGCATCGAGGCAGAGAAATCGATCCTCGGTGCGATCCTCCTGAATAACATTTCCTACAGCGAAGCGGCCGAGACCCTCAAGCCGGACGACTTTTACCTCGATTCTCATCGCCGCCTCTTCGCGCGGATCATGGATTTGATGGAGTCCGGGCGTCCCGTGGACATCATCACGCTTACCGAGGAACTCTCCAAGAAGAAAGAAGTTGAGTCAGTCGGAGGGGTCGCCTACATCTCTTCGCTGACTGACGGTTTGCCGCTGCGGCCGAGCATAGCGCAATACGTGCGCATTGTTCGCGACAAGGCTCTGCTGCGGTCGTTGATCCATGCGTGCAGCGCGGCAATGGCGCGAGCCGCCGAGCAGAGCGAGTCCGCCGAAGATGTGATCGACGCAGCCGAATCGGCGATCTTCCAGATTTCGGAAAACCGCATAGGGCAGGGTTTTCTCGGCGTGCCGGAGATCGTGGCGCAATCGTTCGGCACGATCGATGCCTTGTATGAACGCGGGCAGCGCATCACCGGCCTCGAGACGTATTACGAAAAGCTCGATGAGATGACCAGCGGATTGCAGCCCTCGGATCTCATTATCATTGCGGCGCGTCCCTCGATGGGAAAAACCGCATTCGCCATCAACATCGCGGAGAACGCGGCGGTGCGCGGAGGCAAAGTGGTGGGCGTGTTCTCGCTGGAAATGTCCCGCGATGCGCTGGTGCTGCGCATGTTGTCCTCGCAGGCGCACGTGGACTCGCATAAGCTGCGCACCGGGTTTTTGGGAAGGGAAGACCGGCAGAAGCTAGTTTCCGCGCTCAACTCTCTCGCCGAAGCCAAGATCTTCATCGACGATACGCCGGGCATCTCGATCACGGAGATGCGGGCGAAAGCGCGTCGCCTCTGGCAACAACAGGGCAAATTGGATCTGCTGGTCGTCGATTACCTGCAATTAATGAGTGGAGGCGGCGGCAAGCGTTACGAGAACCGTACCCAGGAAGTCTCGGCGATTTCGCGAGGGTTGAAGGCGCTTGCGAAAGAGATGAAGGTGCCGGTGATTGCGCTCTCGCAGTTGAGCCGCGCTCCCGAGAGCCGAGGCAAGGGCGAGCAGCGTCCACAGCTTTCTGACTTGCGTGAATCCGGATCGATCGAACAGGATGCCGACGTGGTCGCGTTTATCTTTCGCGAGGAATACTACATGCGCAAAGATGAGATCCCGCCGGAAATTGAAGGTGTGGCTGAAATCATTATTTCCAAACAGCGCAACGGCCCCACCGGAGTCGTCAAGCTCGCGTTCCTGAAAAACAGCACACGCTTCGAGAACATGATGGAAGGGCCGCCGCCTCCGGAGTACTGAGAAGTCAGAAGTCAGATCGGGTCAAGTCAGAAGTAACGGCATTCAGGTTCTACTTCTTACTTGGCTCGATCTGACTTCTGACTTTCTGCTCGTTGCTACACTGAAAGTAATGTCTTCCTCACGCACCTGGGCCGAGGTGTCTCTTTCGGCGCTGCGACATAACTATGAGTTGATTCGCGATTGTGTGGCGCCGCATGCAGTTGTTTGCGCAGTCGTCAAGTGCGACGCTTACGGACATGGCGCGGTGGCCTGCGCGCGAACTTTGGAGGAAGCTGGCGCCACGTGGTTTGCTGTGACCTGCACTGACGAAGGAGTCGAGTTACGGCGCGCGGGTATTCGTGGCCGCATCCTGTTGCTCAGCGGAATGCTCGCTGGAGAGGCCGAAGCTGTGGTCGAACATCGCCTCACCCCGGCGGTCTGGTTGCCGGAGCACTTGCAGGAGCTGGAGCGTGTGCTCAGTCGAAATGGAGGAAGGAAATTCCCGGTTCATGTTGCGATTGATACAGGAATGGCGCGCGAGGGAGTGCCACTGTCTCGGCTTTCCGTCCTGCTGCAGGCGTTGCGAGCTTCGTCTTCGATCTGCGTGGAAGGATTGCATTCCCATTTTGCCTCGGCCGAAGTCACAGACGCTGAAGACGTGCAGCGACAGCTTGCGAATTACCGCCTTGCTCTTAACGAGATGATCGCATCAGGTTTTCCACCCGCTTGCGTGCATCTCGCCAACAGCGCCGCGATCATCACGGAGGCGAGCTCGTGGCGACGTATCGCGGACCACGAAGCCGAGAGCCTTGTGCGTCCGGGCATTGCGTTGTACGGGTACAATCTGCCGCTCTCGGACAAGCAGGGTGCACCTTGTGACGGCAAAGCGTTGCCGGTTACTCCTGTGCTGTCCTGGAAGACTCGCGTCATCGATTTGCGCGAGGTGCCACCGGGTCAGGCTATTGGCTACAACGGCACGTACACCGCGCCGGCAGCCGCGCGCATTGCGACGCTCTCAGTCGGCTACGGAGATGGGCTAAGCCGCCAGCTTTCTTCTCGCGGATGTGTGCTGGTTCGCGGCGAATTGGCTCCAATCGTCGGCCGGGTCTCGATGGACTTAACGACCATCGACGTCACCAACATTCCCGGAGTCCAACTTGGCGAAGAAGCGGTGCTCATCGGCAGGCAAGGGAATCGCGAGATTACGGCGTGGGATATCTGCAGGCTCACAGGCACAATTCCGTACGAAGTGTTGTGCCAAATTGGGAAGCGTGTGCCGAGGATCGAAGCGGTGTGAAGATCCAGGACCGTTCTCTATCTACGGCCTTGCCGCCACATTTGCTACATTGAGGAGAGATGCCGTCGTTTTGGGAAAAATGGATGTATGCGTGGGAGACGCATCTCACCACGCTCGACACCAATCGCATTGTCCGTCCGCTCGAATGGGGTATTGAGTGGACGCGCAGCTGGCCGCACGTGAACGGCAGCTTTCCCAGTGCGCCTTCGACATTGGACGACATGGCGGCTCGTGACTATTTTGAGCGGCTGAATCGCCGCATTGTTGCGAACAGTGATCTCTTTTTCTCCTACAGCACTCCGACCGACTTTCGTCTGGAGGAGCGCCTGCCGAAGTTGTTTTCCACCAATGTTCGTCAGCACAAGCAGCTCGAAAAACTGGAGAGACTTTCTCGCACCGGCAAGCTGCATCCGGCGCAGTTCCTGCGCTTCACCTCGGCCGGGCGGACGCCGTATCCGGAAAATGACATAGTGAACGCTCGCTGGTTTCCTGCCTACGATCGGGAGGGACGGCCCAGTAAGAAGGCTGTGATTGTGTTGCCGCAGTGGAATGCAGACGCGTTCAGCCACAACTCACTCTGCGCCGTGATGAACCGCTATGGCGTGTCGGCGCTCCGGCTGAGCAAGCCATATCACGATATTCGCCGACCGGCAGAGATCGAGCGCAGCGACTATGCGGTTTCGGCCAATATCGGGCGAACCATGGATGCGTGCCGGCAGGCGGTCGTCGATATTCGCTCCTGCCTCGATTGGCTTCAGGCGCAGGGATGCGAGCGTTTTGGCATTCTGGGCACGAGTCTGGGATCGTGCTACGCCTTCATTGCCAGCGCGCATGATCCGCGACTTGAAGTCAATGCATTCAACCACGCGTCCACCTATTTTGGCGACGTGGTCTGGACTGGGCAATCGACTCGTCACATTCGCGCTGCGCTCCAGGACGTGATGGACCTCGAACAGCTGAGGAGCATTTGGCTGGCGATCAGTCCGGTGTCATACATGAAGAAGTTTGCTGCGCACCGCAAGAAGGTGCTGGTGATCTATGCCAAGTACGACCTGACGTTTCTGCGCGAGTTTTCCGAGCAGGTGCTGGCGCTCTTCCGCGAGCACCACATTGACTTCAAGTCCGTGGCACTGCCGTGCGGACACTACACCGTCGGCGAGATCCCATTCAAGTTCATCGATGGATGGCACCTGGGATATTTCCTCTATTCTGCTTTCAAAACTCTCGAGGCAAACTCGCCGGCCAGCGTGTCGGGCGCTCACTAACCTACGCTGCGTCAACGGCTTGAGGGGGCGGTTGCGCAGACTGCAACCTGTAATTTCGCTCCTCTCATCCAACAAAACGCGCGTGTGGCAGAACGCCGCTCGCATGGAACATTGGAATGGAAGAAATTGATGAGCTAATCTCCGCCACGACATCAGGAACTTTGGGCGAAGAACCCAAGCCTTTGCCGCCCGTGGTCGTGGAGACGATGAAAATGGTTTTCCGCGAAACGCATGGCGCGGAAATGACGCATGAGGACCGCGAATTTCTAGGAATCGCCGATCAGTGAAGAAGCAGTCAACCGAAAGTTCGTTCAGGACCTCTCCCGTCGCAGAGCAGGTTCGCGATCGCAAGTCTCAGGCTGCGATTGAGACCGTTTTTCGCTTAACCCACAATCGTGAAATGAATGAGGCTGAACGTAAAATGTTCGGTATCACATCGCGCGACGGTCATCACGGCGACGAATCTGCACAATCGTAATCTAGTCCGAACTCTACGTAGAGAAGCCCCACTCATGAGTGGGGCTTCGATATCCCAAGCGGCTGTGACCCTCTACTGCTGCCGCTTTGAACAGTTCTGATGTGAGTTGCCGGCGCCGAGTTGCTACGCAGCTTCGCGGCGGATCGCACCTCTTACCTTAGAGCGCGTGTCGCCGTCGATGGTCATGTTGTGTGCTTGCCGTCCATGCTGCTCGGCGTTGGCCAGGATTTCGTCTTCCGTGTTGCCGCTGGTTTGCCAGTCGCAGCTCTTCGGACCGACATCGGAGCACCGAAAATGCAGTTTCTGGTTGGATCGGTTGCCGGTGGAGGGAGTTGAGGCGTTCGGATTAGCCATAATGATGTGAATCCTCCTTGCCTCTATTTTCGCGCGAATCCAGAGTACGTTTTGCAAATTCGAGAATGGCTGCTTATGAGCAGGATGGTGCCTCTTTCTGCAGCAAAGGCTGGAGATCTTCCGTGCTGAACGCCGCAAAAGAATTGCCAGGTAAACGGTGTGATCATTTTGCGCTGCTCGCAACAGAGATCTCGATTCGTGAGGCTCCGATGTATTTGTCGGCTCCGCCGTAATAAATCAACCACTGATTTTCTTTTCTTATCATGCCTTCGGTGAAGACTACATTCGGAACCTGGCCGACGCGTTGCCATTCCCGTTGTGGAACGAGGAACGGTTTGTCCGCGCGGGCGAGCAGACGCCGTGGGTCACGCTTGTCAAACAGCGCCCATGCCGTGCTGTAGACGAGGTGGTCATCCGCGCCGTTATAGAGCAGCAAAATACCCGCATCGGTGATGATCGGCGGCGGACCAGGCTCCATCACCCGTGAGTCGAAGGCTCCCGGTCTGCGCGGCAGCACCGGTTTCTGGGAAGCGTCTTTCCAGTGCACCAGATCGTTCGAAGAAGCGATGCCCATGTAGTCTCGCTTGTCGGGAGCTGTGCCGAGATAGTACATCCAGTATTTGCCGCCGATCTTTTCCGGCACAATGCTTCCCGATTTGGTCCAGCCTGTATTCCAGTTACCTTTGTATGCGGGCAGGATCACGCCTCGGCGTTGCCAATGGATCAAGTCGCGCGAAGTGGCGAGACAGAGTTGCGCGTCTTTCTTGTTGTAGCCGGTGTAGGTCAGGTAATAGGTGCTGTCGATTTTGACGAGACGGGGATCTTCGACTCCGCCGTCTTTCTCGTAATCTGCCTCGGGCAAGAGCACAGGATCAGGGCGAATCGTAAAGTGAATGCCGTCTTTGCTGGAGGCATATCCGATGCGGGATGTGCCATGCCTGTCTTGTTCCCGGTAGAGGAGAATTGTTTCGTTGTTGCGAAGCACTGCGGCAGGATTGAAAGTTCCCGCCGACGCGGCCCCCTCTCCCGACGGTGAAATCAGCGGTTTGGGACTGCTCCATTGGACGTTGATGCGAACACTCTGAGCTGTGACCGGACCGGCCAGTGCGAGCAGCAGGAGCGAGGAAAGCAGGCTAGAGCTTTTCTTCATCGGTTTTCGCTATTACATTAAGCGCGAAAATCGGGTGAAGGGAAGTGGAAACTAAACATTACGCCGCCAGTTCTGAGGACGCTCCCGGCTCCAGCTTAACTTTGATCCAGCCGGGTTGACGCGTGTCGAAAGCTTTATACGCGTCGATGGCGCTGGTCATCGGTTCGACTTGCGTGAGAATCTTTGCGGGATCGAGCACGCCACTGCGAACTTTATCCAGCAGCATGGGAATGTATTTCCGATGATTGCAGTTTCCCATCTTGATGGTCGCGTTTTTGTTCATCGCTTTGCCGATGGGAAAGCTCTGCGCCGTTTCCGGATAGACTCCGATGATCGACAGCGTTCCCGCCTTCGCCAGCGCGTCTACGGCCCAGGAGAGCGCTTGCGACGGAGCATCGCCCGGATGCCAGTTATCGCCCTCCGGACTGGTCTTCGGAGCGACCGTTTTTTGTTCGACTGCGTACTTCGCTGATTTCACTTTGCCCTTCTTGGCACCAGGACCTTCGTGCGCGTGGCTGGCGTCCACTCCGACCGCGTCGATCACGCGATCGACTCCGATCCCGCCGGTAAAGCCTTTGAGAGCCTCAACCGGATCCTCTTCATTGAAATTGATGATTTCGGCGCTTTGCTCGCGCGCCATTTCCAGTCGCGATTCCACGGCGTCGATGGCGAAGACGCGGCCGGCATTTTGCAGCTTGGCGCTAGCGATCGCGAACTGTCCTACGGGGCCGCAGCCGAAAACGGCAACCGTGCTGCCCGGGTGAATGTCCGCCAATTCCGCGGCCATCCACGAGGTGGGCACGATGTCGGAAACCAGGATCGCCTGATCGTCCGAGATCTCTTCCGGAACTTTAACCAGGCCGATGTTCGCGAAGGGAACACGCGCATATTCCGCCTGCAGGCCATCGAACGGGCCGGTGCTCGCAGGTCCGCCGAAAAATGCTGTTCCCGCTTCGGGACCGTTAGGATTGGCGCGATCGCATTGCGCGTAGTATCCGGCGCGGCAGTAGGAGCAGTTGCCACAGGCAATCGTGGAAGGAATCACAACTCGATCGCCGCGCTTAAAGTTGCGAACGGCGCTGCCGACCTCCTCGACGATGCCGATGCCTTCATGGCCTAGAATCGTGCCGGCTTTCATATCGGGCATCGTCCCACGAATCATGTGCAGGTCAGTGCCGCAAATGGCGCTCGCGGTGAGGCGCACGATCGCGTCGTTCGGCTTCTGAAGTTTGGGTTCCGCAACGTTGTCGAGGCGAATATCGCCGATTCCGTGGAAGACGATGGCTTTCATCTGAGACCTCTTTCTTTTAGATCGCCTGATTACGCAATTTTCTGTTTGCGATTTCCGCCGCGAGCCTCCGAAAACAAACGCAGCATTTCGCGATTGAATGCGGGAATATCGTCAGGTTTACGGCTGCTGACCCAATTTCGATCGCGTACGACTTCGGAATCCTGCCAATCGCCGCCGGCATTTTTGATGTCATCCTGAATGGTGTGATAGCTGGTCATCTTGCGCCCGCGGACCAGACCGCTGGAAACGAGCAGCCACGGTCCGTGACAAATCACGGCAATCGGCTTGCCCGCGGAGTCGATCGCCCGCGCGAATTCCTGAGCTTTTGTCTCGACTCGAAGCGCGTCCGCGTTCAGCGCGCCTCCGGGCAGCAGCAGCGCATCGAAGTCATTCGCGTTGACCTGATCCAGACTCTTGTCGGCCTTGTACTTCTTCGATTTATCGTGATGCTGGAAAGCCTGAATGTCGCCACCTTTCGGCGAGATCACGGTAATTTCCGCGCCGGCGTTGGCCAGCGCTTCTTTCGGTTTCACAAACTCTGGTTCTTCGACTCCGTCCGTGAGCAGAACGGCGACGCGTAGTCCCTTCAGATCTTCTGGCATGGTGAGTTCCTTCGTGAATTTATTGCTGCGCTGTATCGAGCGCCACGGAACGTGCACTACAAGCAGGCCCGACCCGTGCATGCGTTCTCTATCGTTGGAAGGCGGCGGAAGGGGAAGGGTTGACCTAAAGGCGGCTCGCGCGCGCAGCATCTTGCGATGGGCCGCGAGACGCAGCCGAGTCTCTATCGCGCCGATCGGGAATAGCTTGCTTCTGCCAGAGAGTTCTCTCGCGATTGCACCATGGCGGCCAGTGTTCCCGAATAGGGAATCTGCGCGACTCCGCGCTCCGTGATGATCGCGGAAACGTATCGATTCGGAGTTACGTCAAAGGCCGGGTTCTCGACACTTACTCCTTCCGGCGCAATTGCTTTCCCTGCGACATGAGTGACCTCGCGCGGTGATCGCTGCTCGATGGGAATATGATCGCCTTCCGGCGTCGCTAAATCGATTGTGGACAAGGGCGCGGCTACATAGAACGGGATACGGTGTTCTTTGGCCAGCACGGCAATGGTGTAGGTGCCAATCTTGTTGGCCACGTCTCCATTGGCCGCGATACGATCCGCGCCAACAATGACGGCCGCGATCTTGCCTTGCTTCATCATGGCTCCAGCCATGTTGTCGGAAATTACCGTGGTGGGGATGCCGTCCTTCATCAGTTCCCACGCGGTGAGGCGCGAGCCTTGAAGAAAGGGACGCGTTTCGTCGGCGTACACGTGAATGTGTTTGCCCGATTCCACGGCCGCGCGGATCACACCCAGCGCGGTGCCGTAGCCGCAAGTCGCTAGCGCTCCGGCATTGCAGTGCGTGAGTACGCCTCCCCTGGAAGGCAGCAGCGGAGCTCCATGCTGTCCCATGCAGCGGCAGGCCTCGATGTCGGCGCGATGCATCTGCTGCGCTTCTTCGATCAGCTCGCGCTGGATTTCCCGAATCGGGAACGAGGATAGTTGCTGAAAGCGATCGCGCATGCGCTGAATCGCCCAGAAGAGATTCACGGCCGTCGGGCGGGTAGTAGCGAGAGTACGTGCGATTTCCTCGAATTCGACCTGCAGCGCGGCTATCGTCGTGGCAGCCGAGTCGCGCACGCCCAGAGCTATACCCATAGCAGCGGATACACCTATTGCCGGCGCGCCGCGGACGATCATGGCACGAATTGCATCGGCAACTTCGCGGTAGTTGCGGCAGGTAACGTACACCTCTTCCGTGGGCAGGCGCGTCTGGTCAATCAGGCGCACGCCCTCCTTAGTCCATTCCAGGGTCTTGATCATCTACTTCGATTGTATAGCGAGCTTTCCCTAAGGGGTTTGGAACGCACTGCAAGTTTCCCGATTCGCAACGACTCAGTAAGTCCTGCATCCGATTAAGTGGATGAAGGCAGTATTCCCATAATCTGCCAAGAGGTCCGAAACGAATCCCGGCGCGAGTCTCCTCCCAGCTCGGCTGGGATTTGTTTGTTGTCACATCTTTACGCACACCGGCTGCGCGCGGCCCCGCATCTCCTCAAGAGACCGCATTATTACTTCTGATCGTCACGGTTCCGAAAAGGAATAGAATTTATACGAGGGAGGTTTTCGGATGAGCTTTTCAACCGACACGCCGGAGGTTAGCCAGCCTCAGAACGGCGGGAAATCCATCAATATTCAATCATCCGTCAAATGGCAGGCTTATAACGGTGGCAAGACTTCGGCATTGCAGGGAGATTGTGCCTGTTCGCTCACTCGCCGGGCTGCGCGCAGCGTGACTCAACTCTACGATCTAGTCCTGGCGCCTACCGGGATGAAGGCCACGCAGTTCGTCTTATTGCGCGCGATCGCCGACGGCGGACTCATTGCTCAGTGGCAATTGGGCCGAGATCTTTCCATTGCCGTCGAGACTCTCACTCGCCGTCTTGCCACAATGCGGCGCGCAGGATGGGTTGAGCTGCATTCGGGGTCCGACAAACGCGAGCACCTCTACAGCATTACCGACTCGGGCCGCGAGAAGCTGGATTCAGCGCGCTCTTATTGGCAACGGGCCGAGGAGCGTCTTCATGAGCAGCTTGGCGATGATGGATGGCGCGAAACCAGCGCGGTTCTCGATCGGCTGGCCGTAGCTGCGGACCGATCTCTTTCCGCGCGGATGAAAAACGTGGCACGAAGCTAGGCGCGAAGGTTTTCCGCTACGGCGCTTGCATTGGCAACGCCCGGTAAACCGTTGCAGAGACAACGATTGTCCACAAGCGGGACTCCTACTTATCAGCAGGAGGGATAACAAAATGCTTTGGACATTGGCGGTAATTTTCTTCATCTTGTGGATCTTGGGACTGGTGGGGGTCTATGCGATTGGGGCTTGGATTTGGCTCTTCTTCGCCATCTGGATCATCTCGCTGATCGCGCAGTTTACCGGTGGCCGTCGCACGCCGACCGCGCCAGTACAGAGAATGTAAACGTTAGATAATTGTGACGGCAGAGACGCGGTAGAGCCGCATCTCTGCCGAGTCCGGCCATGTAGTCCTTTCCCATTCACTTGAGACGGCTCGCCGAACGAGAACCGATTACCTCATCGCGCAAAGCGATGGTCGCTATCGCTCTTACGTTTGTCGCCGGATTTGTCGATGCCGTCGGCTACCTCTCGCTGCGGCACATCCTCAATGCCAACATGAGCGGCAACACCATTGCTATTGGATACAACACGATCCAGGGACACCCCGATGTTGCTCTCGAGCGCGGCTTTGCCGTGCTGATGTTTGTAGTCGGCTTATTCATCGCTGCATTCATCCATGAGTTCGGACATCGCCATGATGTGCGCTCCGTTTCGGTCATCCCATTTGCACTAGAGATTGGCTTGCTGCTGGCGTACATCTCCCTGGGGCAGCCAGTCTTGCGAGGCGAGGAGGTCGTTCCCTTGCATGAAAGCACAATCTATTGGCTGCTCGCGCTTTCTACTCTGGCGATGGGAATCCAGAACGCAACGCTCACGCGCGCCGAGGCATTGAGTGTACGCACTACGCACGTGACCGGCACTATTTCCAAATTCGCCGAGGCAACATCGCGTTACCTGTTCTGGTTTTATGACCGCCTGCGAGCAGGACGCAGCCTGCGCTTCACACTCAGAGCTTCAAGACTGCAGCGCGACTTTATCGATTCGCAATTAACGGCCTTGCTTTGGATCGCTTTCCTGGCCGGCGGATTTGCGGGCGCTTATCTTAAGTACCGGATCGAGCTCTTTGCTCTGCTTGCGCCGGTAGCTGTGCTGATCGTTGTCATCGCCGTTGACATGATGCGCCCGTTTCGCCAGGAATAGTCGCAGAAACAAGGAATACACGCGTCTTAGGTTCATCAAGCCAAGTAGCTGCAGCAACCCCCGCCAGACCTGCTGCTTCCAATCTTTGCGGATGGAGGATTTGCCGGTGGCGCATCGAGGCTATTCCTGGGTCTTTCCTGTTTTGGTGATTGCGGCTTTGAGTCTGGTACTGAGTGCTTGTCAGGGAATCACTGGGCGAACGGCTCCGCCGCCGTCGAACCCACCGACGACACCAACGCCAACTCCCACGCCGACCCCAACGCCAACTCCGACCCCGACTCCCACGCCAACTCCTCCGCCTACGCCGACAGATATTACCGCCCTGAATCACATCATCTTCATGTTTCAGGAGAATCGTTCTTTCGATCACTATTTCGCGCACCTGAACACTTATCGCCAGGCGAATGGATGGGGCGGGCCGACGGACGTCGACACGCTGGACAATCCCACAACGGTACCGCAGGTACCCACGAATCCGGCGGACACATTTGCTCCGCTTTCCTGGAGCAGCACGAATGCGACCTCGGTCACGATTAATGGCGCGCCGGAGAACGGCACGAGCGGCGGCATGAGCGTGAGTCCGTCCACAGCTACGCTGTACACGGCGACGGCGACTTCGGCAACCGGAGCGACCGCGCAAGCTTCGCTGGTAGTGGGAGTCACTCCCGACAGCGGCTCCAACATTCTTGTAGGAGCAAGCCCGATAAACGTCGCGCCCGGTGGAAATGCCCTGCTGACGTGGGCTACCACGGATAATTCGAAGGTCAACATCACGCCTCCGCCCGATCCGAATCACCTGGGGGCTTATGGACCGAACGCCGGCGCCAGAGTCACGGCGCCGACTACGCCTGGACCAGTAACCTACTCTTTGACCTCAACCAGCGGACTAAGCGCCTCCATTACGTTGAACGTTGCCACTCCCGCGCCGGGCGATCCGACGGTCAATATCACGTATCACAACCAGGGACACGTGAGCCAGGGCGCGGCCGCAACTGTATCTTCCTTCGAACTGACCGATCAATGCGTAGAAGATTTGAGCCCGGATTGGCTGGAGAGTCACGCCGCTTATCATCTCGGTGATTCGTCGTCCGATGTCTATCTGGGAAACGGCTTTGTCCACATCGCTTCCGGGTTCGCGCAATTTGCCAATTCCCAGGACGATTTTCATCATTTCGTCGACGTGCGCGGCGTACGCAACATGGGCTACTACACCGACAAGATGCTGCCGCTCTACTATTTTCTCGCCAGCGAATTCGCAACCTCGGACCGATGGTTCTCGCCCATCCCATCCAATTCCGGTCCGAATCGTTTCGCCGAACTTGCGGCTACCACCGCGGGATACGCGCATCAGCCTCCATCGCTGAATGTTCCCATGATCTTCCAGTTGTTGGACGGCATCGGAGTTTCCTGGAAGGTCTATTACTCGGATGTCAATCCTGCCGACGGCAAGCCCTCTACTACCCTAACTAACTTCGTCTGGGGCGCACAGCACGATGACGCGAGCCATCTGGCGCCGGTCGATTGCACCCGTCCGGCTACCCCGTGTGTCGCCGGACAAACCGACTACTTCACTGACGCGAAGAACGGCCAGCTTCCCGCCGTAGCGCTCATCGAACCAGGTTTCGATACCGGTCGCGACGAGCATCCCGGAAATCCTGTGCAGATTGGCGCGGGTTATGACAAAACGATCGTTCAGGCTCTGTTCGATAGTCCCAACTGGAAAGACTCTGCCTTCTTTCTAACTTATGACGAAGGCGGAGGATTTTACGATCACATATCCCCAGCCCAGGCGGTTTCTCCCGATGGCATACCGCCCAAGGACCTCCGCCCGAACGATCCTCCTGGTGACTTCACGCGCACCGGTTTCCGTTTGCCGCTGATGGTGATCTCGCCCTACACCAAGCCGCACTTTGTCTCGCACGAAGTGGCCGACAATACCGCAATTCTTAAATTCATCGAGGAACGCTACAAGCTCCCGAACATGACCCAGCGAGACGCAGCCCAGCCCGATCTCGACTTCTTCGACTTCACCAAAGCCGCCTGGGCCACCCCGCCCACGCTGCCGGATCAGCCCACCAATGGGCCGTGTTCTGGGTTTGTGCAGAATCCATGACGAGGTGGGAACGGTAGATTTTCGCCTTGCCACGGCCGAGGGCGGCCGGTTCCACGCAGGCATATGCCGACGCAGGTAAGAAAGATCGAGGTTAGAACGTAAACGCCAAGCCGCCCCGAACGGCACGGGCTGATTGCACGAGATAAAGCGTGCGTCCGTCGGGGCTGAGGAATGGACGATAGCCTTGTGCTAGCAGGTTGCGTACGTCGACTAGCGCTTCGATGTGTCCGGGGAAGAATTGTCCGCCGGGGATGCGCTGGCGGATGATGATGCTGAAATATGGATCGGCTTCGCCGGCGGAGGCATTGAACATGTCCACGGGCGTGACTGCATTCGAGCTGATCCACTTGTAAGACGCTGTCCACTTCGTTCCGCTTTCGGGAATGACGCCGGTGAGCTTGCCGGTGACCGAGTGCGCATCTTCTACGCGGAGTTGATCGCGCACGTCCGCCCACGAGGCGCTGGTGTTCCAGTCGGGAGCTGCGACAGTGCCGCCGAAGGCGTAGTCGAGCAGGGCAGTGAACTCAGGCGCGAAAGTGTGGGCCGCAACCAGACGCACGCCGCGGGTTTCCAGATTGCCGCCGTTGAAGGTGAACGTGTCAGAGAAGTAATCGGGGATCACGTCAGAGGCCAGCGAGGAAACGTCACCCGATCCGGTGAGCGCTACATTCGAGACGTGATCAAAATACACTGCGGCCTGCAGCTTGTTATTGCCATCCTTGCGCGAGACCGCGATCTCCTGATGACGATCGCGTTCAAGCGCCGGCGCTGCTGCGACTACCGAAAGATGCGGAGCAGGCGCGGAGTCGTCATCGGAAGCATTGCCCAGTGCGCGATCGAACGGACTCGACGGCTCTGCGGTGGCGTAGCGATATTCCACCAGCGTGTCATCTCCCAGATGAACAGTGGCCGTGGCGAACGGCCGGAATCCGTTGATATGGCGGATGAATTGGACTTCCTGCATTTCGCTGCCATAGCTCAGATCCACGATGCCAGCCAGATTGGTCTGATTCGAAAACGTCCACGCCACCGAGCTGAGCGAGTTAACACCGGCTACACCGGTGGGTGCGCTATGCCGCAGCGTGACGGCAAAGTTCGGCGTCTCGCCGTCGGCGAAGGCATGTTTGTAGCTGGCGCGCACCACGCCTGAAGGCGTGCCGTTGCCGTTGCCGACACTGCCATCGAAAGTGAGAGTATCGCCGGTGAACAGCGCCTGCCGCACGTCGAAGCTTGTGCCGTAATCGGAAGCGCCGCCGAAGCCATCGGCTTGTGAACCGGCTACGAAGGCGACTGTGCCTTGCGTGCCATGCGCATCGGAGTTCTCGCGCGCGACTGAAGCGAGCACGAGGCCGAGGTCGTTATCGAAGCGCAAGATGGGGCGGTTCGCCGCTGAGCGCAGAGTCCACTTCCAATCGTCAGCATCTTGCGGCGAGGTTTGCCGTGGAGGCAGCAGTCGCATCGCCTGCGCGAGCGTACTGAGCGTCACGTTGATCACCGCGCGACTGCCCGAGCGGACGACCACGTTCTGTACCAAGGTCGGCAGGAACGAAGCCGCACTCACCTTGATCAGATAGCGACCGGGCACAAGGTTCGCGCTTTCGTAAGCGCCGGTCTTACCGGTATAGGTGATGAGCGGCTGCAACGCGCCGATGGCGAAGACTTCGACGCTGGCGCCCATCTGCGGTATGCCGTTGGCGTTTTTGACCACGCCGGAGATGGAGCCCGTATTCGCTGCACACACCGGCAGCGCTGCGCCCAGGAGCACAACCAACCACGAGAGCCGGTTTGCCATTATCCACCCCTGCATTTTGTTAGAGGGCTGCTGAGCAGCGGTGTGTTTGCCCTCTATGACCGGATTCCTCTCCGACGCTACTCTACGGCGAACTTAGCGGTCGGAGCGATCTGCTGCTTGGAGATATTGTCGTTCACTTTAATCGTCAGCTCGTACATGCCGGGTTGCAGGCTGGCCAGAGGCATACTCTTCTCCAGCGTGACCTGATCACCGGCATCGCCGATCTGATCGGTTGATTCCGTCGCGTGCACGACCGATTGCTTGGTCGCGGCATTCACAATGTCGTACTCAATTTTTGCGGATGGTTTATTCGTCTTCTGATTGACGCCCAGGTTGTAAACCTGGAGCCAGAAGTTCAGCTTCTGGTCGCGATGATAGGTCGTCGGCGAACCATCGGTAGTGCCCATCAACGGCCGGACCTTCGTCGAGCCCAGCACGAACATGCCGGTTCCGATGGACTTGGCCGGAACTTTCTCCATCACATCGGCCAGGATCAGCGTGGAAGAGGTAAGCCCGCGATCGTCGCTCATGTCGGGAACGATGATGCCCTTGGACCACGTGCCCACGCGGTCGCCGTTCACGTCCTTTACGACCACATCAAAACGGTAGCGTCCCGGACGAAGCGGCAGCGCTTTCCAGTACACGGAAGCGTTGTCCAGCACCTTGGGCAGGAGCTCGGACGGTTCATCATCCTGAACCGTGTCCTCGAAGGTTTGAGCGATGCGTCCCGTGAGCGTAGTCACGCGCCCGAAGATGTTCAGCGTACCGCGCTCCACGCCGTCCTTATCGACGTACGTGACGTCGCGCTTTTTCACCTGGACCATAATGGGAACCAGCACGGTGTCGTCGGTCACGCGAACAAAATCGGCCCGCACTTCGAAGGGAAGAAGGTTGTAGCGGACTTTACTGGTGACGACTTCCTCAAGGTCTCTAAACTTAATCGCCGGCGGGCGATTCAGTTTGGCGTACTGTTCGAGACGGTCGAACTCTTTACTTTGTAGATCCTGATTGAAGGGACCGGCGCCGAGGTTTTCCAGGCCATTGCCGGTGAAGCGATCCGTCTTGCTGGCCAAGCCCATCTGCTCATAGAGAGTGAGGCCGGCTCCCGGCACATGCAACAGCGCGTCTTTCTCGGACCGGTCCATCGTCATGTGATAGTCGCTGCACATGCAGGTATCGACGAACTCGATGATGATCTCCTGGCCAATGCCTTCGATGTAACGATAGCGCCAGTCTTCAAACGGGTACGTCGAGGTCTCGCCGCCGCCCTCTTCCATCGGACGCTCGTAGGTGCCGCCGGCAGGATGCGAGTCGATCTCGTCCGGCTTGCCGTACATGATGTAAATGCGCCCGCGATCGGTTTTCCATCCTGGGATGCCGGCCGCGAAGTGCTCGTTCGCATAGGCAATGCGCCGGTAGTGCTCATCTTTGAATTCGTTCTCGGCCGTGTCTGGAGTCGGATCGCGGCGCTGCCAGAAGGCTTCGATGAACTGGTCGCGCTCCTCGTCGTTGGAGAGCTGCTTGAACGCCGACTTCTCCTCATCGGTGATGATGTAGCGGACGTCTTCATCCAGCCACTTCTTATAGACCTTGCTCAACTCCTGATGGAGCTGCTTCCGCTGCTCCTTCTTCACCCTCTCCGAAACCGGCTTGTTGCGCTTGTCTACGTCCTCAGAATTGGCCTGCGCTGATTTGTCCTTGGCGGGATTACTGGAAGCTTGCGCGTCCGAACTGGAATTGGAAACCGAGGCGGACGTGTCCTGGGCCACCAAAATTCCGCTGACACCCAGCACAAACACAAACACGACGAAAAGCGACAGCTTGTGAAGCGACGAAGAACGCATGATACGACTTACTCCTAGAGACACCTGTCGAGCATCCCTATTTTAGGCAGTTCCGGGTCGCGGAGCAAGCCAAGTCGCTGGCGGGAGGTTGCTAGGGGGAGAACTGGGCCTAATTGGACCGCGCCCATGGACCTTGTGGACTTCGTGGACGAAGTCGACGTGGCTCATTTTTAAATGGTGCCACATTCACGCTATAATCAAATGTATTCCGGCCAGTTGAGTTCTTCCTCGCCTTCGCGGCCGATGGACTGTCTGTACCCTCCTCGACGGCCCGAGAAACTTTTGCCCCCAAGTTGGCGTATCACTGCCTGGAGGACGCATGCCAGA
>DASTJH010000072.1:0-23279 GCA_035716645.1 Terriglobales bacterium
TGTGAAGCCTGCTATCGGACACCTGTTCGTGCCGGAAGAAGATCGCCCCGGCAGCGCGCCAGTTGTGGTTCTTTCGCATCGGTTCTGGGAGAGCCGCTTTGCGAGCGCGTCAAACGTTATTGGGCGCGTTCTCACGCTCGACGGATTGCGTTACACGGTTGTGGGTGTTCTCGATGAAGGATCGCACCTGCTGGATTCACCCGATATGTGGATGCCGATGGGCCAGTTCGACGACAATTTGACGGAGCATGTGACTCATCAATTCGTCGGAATCGCGCGTCTGAAACCGGGCGTGAAGATCGCGCAGGCCCGTGCGGAGTTCGAAGCGCTGAACCGGCGTTCTGCCATCGCGTATCCCCAGGAACACAAGAATTTTGGCGTGGTCGTGCTACCGATGCAGGACGCATCCGCCGCTCAGCTCCGCAGCGGCCTGCTGGTCCTGTTTGCCGCAGCGGGACTCGTGCTGCTGATTGCATGCGCCAACATTGCAAATTTGTTGCTGGCGCGAAATGCAAGCAGAGAAAGAGAAATTGCCCTCCGCACTGCGCTGGGAGCACGCCGCGGACGGCTTATTCGGCAGTTACTGACAGAAAGCATCTTGCTTGCGCTGCTCGGCGGCGCGCTGGGGATTGCATTCGCGACTGTAGGCGTGCAGATCTTGGGGGCATTGGCGCCACGGAGTATGCAAGCTGTCCAGAAGATAAGCCCGAATGCCACGGTGTTTCTTTTTACTATTGTGATTTGCGTGGCTGTCGGTGTGGTCTGCGGGCTATTACCGGCACTGCAGGTGAGGAAAACGAATGTGAGCGTCGCTCGTAAGCAGGGAATGCGAGGAACCACTGCGTTCACCAGCCGCAAACTTCACAGCGCGCTTGTCGTTTCGGAAATTGCGCTGGCTCTGATTCCGCTGGTTGGCGCGGGCCTATTGCTGCGGAGTTTGCACGATTTGCTCAAAGAAAGCCCTGGTTTTCGAGCCGAACATCTGCTGAGCATGAATATTCCCAAAGCAGCCGTTTCGGCCACGGAACTAATCAAAATGACTCCTGCGCAGCAAGAGCAGTTGTCGCAGAGACAATCTCTCGAGTTTCAGCAAATCGTGGCAGGTGTGGAGGCGCTGCCCGGAGTGAAGTCTGCCGCAGGCATTGACGTGCTGCCCCTTGGGACGCATCTCACGCATGCTACACGTTTCATTATCGAGGGGCGGCCAATTCCAGATGCGGGCGTGCGGCCCATCGCAGAAACGCGCACCATCACATCCGATTACTTTTCCACGGCGGGAGTTCCCCTGCTTCAGGGTCGATCGGTTGAACCCGAAGATGCAGGCAAAGATCTTATGGACGTCAATCAGGCGATGGCGATTCGTTTTTGGCCACACGGCGGCGCAATTGGCAGCCACGTCAACTTATGCTCGTTCGGTAACGCTCCCTGCTGGTTTACGATCGTCGGAATCGTCGGCAACGTTCATGAATATGGACTGTATGCAGCTCCCACTTATGATGTTTATTTTGCCGCCTCCTGGTCGCCCTACCTGCTCATCCGCACGGCCTCAGACCCTCATCGCATCGAAATCGCGGCTGCAAATGTAATACATAAGATTGATCCGGCGCTGCCTATCGCTTCGGTGGTGTCCATGGACGAGTTAGTTGCGGAGTCTGTGGCGCCTCAGCGCTTTGCCGCGGTTCTCACCGGAGTCTTTGCTGCCCTCGCGCTGCTGCTCGCGGCAATCGGTATTTACGGCGTGATGAGCTATATGGTTGGGCGACGCACGAGTGAAATCGGTATCCGCATGGCGCTCGGCGCACGGCCGCGCGATGTTCTCAGGTTGGTTGCGGGGCATGGCGCAAAGCTGGCGCTGATCGGCGTCCTTATTGGAATTTGTGGGTCATTGGCGCTGGCACGTTCGATCTCCAGCATGCTCTTTGGAGTTCATGCGAATGATCCGCTTACGTTTACGGTGGTCGCGCTGCTCCTCTCGGCAGTAGCTATCGCGGCTTGTTACATTCCTGCTCGGCGAGCGATGAAAATCGATCCCATGGTTGCGCTGCGGTACGAATAACAGAGGGAAACACGATCTGGCTCAAGCGAGCGATTCGGAATTTGTGGCGCACGAAGCGAACGGATGCGTGAGCTCGATGAAAGAGCTGCGCGGCTATGCAAAATGCTCGCGGCAGAGAAATTTCGTGATGGTGCGGACACGCATGAAGCGGGGCGGGACGCGAAATGGAAGAAGGCGGCATCGAGCAAATAAAAGAACGCACGCGGGAGATTCTCGCCGGACATTTTTCTCGCTCGTGCCCTAACGCTTGCCTGTTCTCCCGCAGACTAACGAACCTCAAGCTCAAGGACGGTATCCGAGGTGACTCGCGATCCCGGAGGCGGGTTTTGCCGAGTCACGGTGCCGGCGGTTGGAGCCGCCGTCGGCGTTTCCACGTCCCCGGTCCCGTTCGGTAAAGATGCCGAGCTTACTTCCGGCGCCTTCAACCCTGCCTGTACGATTCGCTGCTTCGCGTCCGCGAGTGAATCACCGACCAGGTCCGGCATCACATATTCCGGAGGCGCCGGCGCCGCCGCCACCAACAGATTCACGTTTGGCGAGATCGTTCCGACGGCGTTTGCCGGCGGAGACTGCGCGATCACCTGACCGGCCGTTGCTCCCGGAATCTCCACTCTCGCGATCGATGCCACGTCGAGTCCGCGGCGGCGCAGGTTGAGCGTGGCGGCATACTCGCTCTCGCCCACGACATCCGGAATCGGCACGCGCTGCGGTCCGAGACTCTCGGCCACGCGTACCCGCCATCCACGGCGCACGGGCGCGCCGGCCGCCGGAATTTGCGAGAGAACCTTCCCGGCCGGAACGTCGGGACTGTAAAACTTGTCGTCCACCGACGCAATCAGACCGCTCCGGTTTGCTGTTTCGCTAGCCTGGACCGTCGTGAGGCCAACCATGTTGGGCACGCGCACCTCGCGTCCATGAATCGCCCAGCGCATGGTCAGCAGAGCTGAGGCCAGTGCGATCAGAAGCAGCACCAGGGACCGCATCAGGAATCGTAAAAAGCGGATCATCGGGCGAGAGAGACCTGCGAGGGTTTAGGCGACGACTGCGCCTTCATCACCGGACGACCTCGTTCCTGCTCGCCAGGAAACCTTTCGCCGGAATGGCCTGCAATTGCCACGCGCATAAAGTCTTCCCAAATTGGGAGAGCGGTGGCTGCTCCCGCTTCATTTTTACCGAGGCTCTGGCGCTCATCGAAGCCTACCCACACGCCGCAGGTGATCGACGGCGAGAAGCCGACGAACCAGGCGTCTGTGAAATTGTTGGTCGTGCCGGTTTTGCCTCCGAGAGCGTGGTTCAACTTCGCTCCGGCTTTCGCCGCGGTTCCGTGCTGCACCACGTCTTCGAGCAGGCGAGTCATCGTGCGCGCGGTCTGCACGCCGATCACGTCCTTCACTTCGGGATAATTCTCCTCGAGCACGTGCCCGTCATAGTCCTCCACCTTGCGCACGAACTGCGGCACGGCTCGCACTCCATCGTTGGGAAATGTGCTGTAGGCCGAGACTTGTTCTTCGAGCGTAATGTCGGCTGCTCCGAGCGCAATGGGAAGCAGTGGTTCCATTCTGGAACTGATGCCGAACTTGCGCGCATACTCGATGACGGTCGGCATGCCGAGCTCGGCGGCAAGCTTCACGGCCGGAATATTGCGCGAATCGGCGAGCGCATGGCGCAGCGTGATCGTGCCTTCAAATCTATCGTCGTAGTTGTGCGGCGACCACGGCCCTGAGGGGGTGGGAAAGCTGATCGGCTCATCGACGATCGTGTCGTCCGGTTTCGCGCCCTTGTCGATCGCGGCGGTGTACACGTAAGGCTTGAACGACGACCCAACCTGCCGCAAGGCCTGCGTCGCGCGATCAAATTTCGTTTCGTCAAAGTCGCGGCCTCCGACCAGCGCCTTCACGCCTCCGGTTGAGTTATCCATCGCAAACAGCGCGCCCTGCACTCCGGATTCCTGCTCCAGCGCAATGCGCAACCGTGGGCTTCTCGATCCGCCGCTGCTGGGGTTGTCAAGGACTCGCAGGTAAACAAGATCGCCCGGCTTCAACAAAGCGGCAGGATCTTTTCCTTTCGTCCAAGCTATCTCCGCCGGACCGAGTTGGCCAAAGTACTTGCCGATCTTAACGAGCGCGTGGCCTTTAGTTGTGGCGATCACCAGTCCGTGCACATAATCTCCGGCGGCAATCGGCTCGTCCCAATCCGGATTGCGATACGCCGCCATGCCCTGCCCGGAGGACAAGATATTCGATAAGTGCCCCTGCCACCCGTGGCGGTGCTCGTAAGCGGCAAGTCCATCGAGCACGGCTTTGTTGGCGGCTTTCTGCTCATCGAGATCGAGGGTCGTGTAGACGCGCAGGCCGCTCTCGTGCACCTCCTCGCTGCCATACTGCGCCTCCAGGTAACGGCGGACCTCCTCGACGAAATAGGGCGCCAGCGAATTCGGTTCTGTGGCAAGGTGCAAGCGGATTGGCGTGGACTTGGCGCGCGCCGCTTCTTCCGTCGTAATCTTGCCGTCTTCCATCATGGCGTTGATCACCATGTTGCGGCGGCGCAGCGCCCGCTCCGGACTGCGCAACGGCGAATAGACCGCCGGACCCTTCGGCAGGCTTGCCAGCAACGCGGCTTCCTCCAGGGAGAGGTCTTTGGCAGGCTTGCTGAAATAAAATTCGGAGCCGGCTTCAAATCCATAAACGCCATGGCCGAGGAAAATCTGGTTGGCGTACATTGTGAAGATCTGCGGTTTCGTGAAATGCCGCTCGATTTGCAGAGCCAGTAGAATCTCCTGGATCTTGCGGGAGTAGTTCTTGTCGGCGGACAGGAATAAGTTGCGCGAGAGCTGCATCGTGAGCGTCGATGCACCCTGCACACGTCCACCGGAACGGAAATCGCGATAAGCAGCGCCGAAGACGCGCCAAAGATCGACGCCCGAGTGCCGCTCGAAGTCTTTATCCTCAATCGAGATCACGGCATCGCGCAGGACTTTGGGAATCTGGTCGTAGGTGACGATCACACGCCGCTGCAAGGCGAAGGAACCAATCTCGCGCCCTTGATCGTCGTAGAGTTCCGTAATGGAACTCGGACGATAATGCTCGAGTTCGGAAATTTGCGGCAGGTCGGTCGAGTACACGAGCAGCAAGCCGCCGCAGCCGCCGATGAAAGCAGCCAACAAGGCGAGCACCAGAAATCCCATTCTCCCCGCGGCTCGATGGCGAACAGGGATCTCCGGCTCGATTTCCGCATTGATCTCAGGGGGCAATACCTGCAAGTTTTACCACGAATGGGCAATGGAGAAACTGAAAAGCTTCGCTACAAGTAAACATAAGTCATAGGTGGAGAAGCGCATAAAATGTCCAAATGAATCTCATGAGAAGCACGAAGGCATTGCTCCTGTCGTGAGGCCAATTGCAATCGTGACAAATTGCGGCGTTCATCGCGGAAAACCAAACCATGCCACGGCAACCGTCCGGAGGAAAAGAGCGCTCCGGAATCTTGCCCGCGCCACTCTGGCGCTGCTCGTGTGTTTTGCCTATCCCGTAAGCGCGCAATCTCTCAAGCCACTATCTACGGAGTTTGTTGATTGCATAACAAACTCAGCAGGTGCTCCTGTGAGATCGCAAAAAAAACAAACGATCGTGGTTGACTCGAGTGCAGGAAACCGCGCCTACGGGGAAGTAACAGCGGAAGCAAGCGGTGGGGTTGTCGCAATAGCACGACCGTGTACGTTGCCGAAAATAACGGCTCGTTTCGGCCTGCACTGCAACAAGGGTTGGAACAGCTCCCTGATGGCAGCGTGTATGACGGAAACGGCGTCGCTTACTTGAGCTGGTCTCCTTCTGGGAAGGATCTTCTTGTTGTTCTATCTCAATGGACGTGGGGAACAGACGAAAGCGGTGAGTACAAATACTTGCTGATCGAAACTAGGACCAGCAGCGCCAAGTTGCTGTCTCCGGAGCGCACGATTCGGAAGCAGTTTAAGAATCCCTGTGCTGCGCTGATCAATGTTTACCGATGGGTCGATGATAAACGGATTGAGCTAGAAGTACGCCCGTTTACTGCCATCAACGACGAAGGCAAGCCTGATGGCACTCCATCGTGTGTGAAGACAGCAACAATGTTTTCTTTTGATGTTGTCGGGAATACAGCCTTACCTGAAAAGGCTTCGCGCGAGAACCAGAAATAAACATCCTTCCGCAGATTTCTCGAACCCAGCTATCGTCCGCGCAGCGCTTTGTCGATAGCCTTCTGGGCCAAGGGGCCCATCACGGCGTATCCCGCATCATTCGGATGAAGGCCGTCGTACGTCAGTTCCTTTTTGAGCATTCCCTTGTCATCGACCATAGACGAGTAGTAGTCGAGATAGACGAAATGGTTCTTCGCCGCGTAGCTCTTGATCCACTGATTCAGCGCGATGATCTTTTCCGGCGGACGGTGCACAGTCTGCGGCATGATGTAGTCACAAACTGGAGTGAGGGACGCCAGCACCACGCGGATGCCATTTGTCTTCGCCAGCTGCGACATCGAGGTGAGATAGCCCTCGATCTCTTCCAGCATCTCCGGCCCGGTGTTGCCGGCGATGTCGTTGGTCCCGGCGAGCGTCACAACGACCTTGGGTTTTAAATTGAGGACGTCCTGACGAAATCGAACAAGCATCTGTGGCGTCGTCTGCCCGCTGATGCCGCGATTGATGTACGCCTTTCCCGGAAAGAACTGACCCCGGCCACGACCCCATCCGTCGGTGATCGAGTCGCCCATGAAAACCACGCGGTTCTCGTTCGCCGCAGGCAGCGGGAGTTTGGCGTCGTCATCGCGATATCGCGCCAGGTTCGCCCAGTCGCGCAAAATCTTTTGATCGCGCTGCAGTTCAGTTTGCAGCTTGCTTAGGTCAGGAGTTTCAGTTTGGGAATAGAGAGTCGGGGCAACGACGAATAGCACTGCCAGGAGAGCAGGGAGTCTCTTCATGGATAGCGATGATAAACGAAGCAGGCAAAATCGTTTCACCACAGAGACACAGAGAAAAACGGAAATGAACTTTTAAAACTCAGATCATGAGTAGCGATGCAATAGACATTCTCTTCTATCTCTGTGGTGAATGGTTCTTCGCGATCCCTACACCGTAACCGCAGCCAGCGGCAGCTCAATCTCCACTTTGAATCCGCCTTCTTTCACATTGCCGGCGCGGATTCTTCCGTTGTGGAGCTTGATCGAGCGCTCGGCGATGGCGAGTCCGAGGCCTACTCCGCCGGTGCGGCGCTCGCGCGAAGTATCGACGCGGTAGAACGGTTTGAAAACATTCTCGAGTTCCGATTCGGGAACGCCCGGCCCGTGGTCCTCGACCGTAACTTTCACCTCGGAAGGATCGCACTGCGCGCTGATGCGCACTGCCGTGCCTGGCTCGGTGTAGCGGATAGCATTGCGAACGACGTTCTCGAATGCGCTGCGTAGCAACTCGTAGTTGCCATCGGTCCAGCACTCAGGAATTCGTTCGAGATGGATGGAGCACTTGCGCGAGCTAGCTTCGATCTCGACGTCGGCGGCGATCTCCGCGAGCAGGTCGGGAATCTGCACCATCGTCGTTTCCGGCACAGCGTCTCCCGATTCAAGACGCGACAACGTCAGCAGCATGCCTACCAGGCTGCTCAAACGCTCGGCCTCGCGTTCAATGCGGTCCAGCGTCGGCGTAAGTTCGTGGGAAGCGTCGGAGCGCGCTAGTTCAAGAGCGAGCTTCAGGCGCGTGAGCGGGGACCTTAGCTCATGCGAGACGTCGCTAATCAGCCGCTGCTGCGCGCCGATCAACAGCTCCAGGCGCTCGGCCATGTGATCGAAATCTTTGACGAGCTGGCCGACCTCGTCATGTTGCTCGGATTTGCCGGTTCCGGCGCGAGCTTTCAGATCGCCGGCGGCGATCTGCTGCGCCGCCGTTCGCAGCCGGCTGATCGGACGCGTCAAGAACCGCGCGAGCAGCGCGCAGATCAGGCCGGAGATGATGATCGCCAGGAACAATCGCTTGAAGACTGGCCCGCGAACCAGCGGCGGCTCGATTCTGCGCAGCTCCAGCATTCCGATGTAATTGCTGTTGCCATGCAGAAAACCCGTGAGCGCAACGTGCTCTTTGTTGATGTCGCGAAAATCGACCGTGTTCGGCGACGGCAAGGGATAAATGTTGAATTTTCGTTTCTTGGCATCGCAGAGCACGTTCCCGCCGGCATCGAGCAGGCGCAACGGCATTCGGCCCGGCTCAGTGGACTTCTCGCTGGTCTGGAGCGCAGGACAACCACCCGAATCGTAGGCGCGAATCAGGATTTCGGCATTAGTAAGAACAGCGGGAGTAAGCCCACGATGGATCGCGGAGTGCATCGCGCCTTCCGAAGGCCGTTGCGAGGTCAGCGTGAAGACCCCAACAATCAGCGCAGTACACAGCCAAAAGAACGCGAAGATTTTGAAGAACAGACTTCTCATCGATTACCTGAGCTGCTTTTCCCGCGGCGAAACATTAGCTAAAGACACGTACATGTAGCCGGTGTTGCGAATCGTCTTGATCCGTTCCCGCCCGTTCGCGAGAGTTCCCATCTTTTTGCGCAGCTTGCTGATATGGACGTCGATGCTGCGATCGAAGGGGCTCAACTCTCTTCCGAGGACCGCGGTCGCGATGTCGTCGCGGCTGACGACGTTTCCCGCCGAGCGCAGCAGGATTTCCAGCAAATTAAATTCTACTGTGGTGACATCAATGACCTTGTTGCCGAGGAGCACGGTGCGCGAACCCGGATCGAGTTCCACATCGCCTACGCGTACCGGCTGCTTCGCCGCGCCGGAGCGCTGCTCGCGCGTGTTGCGCCGTCCAATGGCGCGAATGCGGGCCAGCAGTTCACGAGCGTTGAACGGTTTCGAAAGATAATCGTCCGCGCCGATTTCGAGGCCTACGATGCGATCGAGTTCCTCACCGCGCGCGGTGAGCAGAAGCACGGGGACATCGGAGGTAGTGCGCAGTTGACGCAGCAGATCGAATCCGTTCAGGCCGGGCAGCATCACATCCAGCACAATCAGATGTAAGTCGCTGTTGCGCGCGCGCTCCAGGCCGCGAATGCCGTGCTGTTCGGCTTCAACGGCAAAACCTTCTTTGCGCAAATACTCCGAGAGCATCTCGCACAGTTCGGCGTCGTCATCGATGATCAGAATTTTTTCGGTCATTTGCGGCTACCAGCTACCAGCTTCCAGCCACCAGCTAAGTGCGCGCGACGATCGCGCTAGAAGCTGATGGCTGGTAGCTGATAGCTGAAACAGAATTGTGGCATGGGGAAAAGCTCTGTGCGCCAGCAATTTACGATTCTTAACACCAGCGAAGCACGTTTTAAGACTGGCGGAGTGGGACAAGTGGTGTGATGGGTTCACTAGTTTTTGGAGTTCGCCGACATGGATGTCTCTCCTGGTCGTCCTCGGCGACATGAGCGGAAGCGACTGCCTGATCGCTTCCGCTCGTTTTGTTTGCGTTGTCATTCCGAATCCGCGCAGTGGGTGAGGAATCCCTACCCTTACGATTCTCTCTTTGGGATAGGGCTTCCTCGCCAGCTGCGCGGATTCGGAATGACAGAGGAGAGTTCGATGCTCCGTAGTGAATGAACCTTTGTGTCCGGCGAGTGCTCCCCCGGCTGGAGTATCCTAAACTGGTAGTTATCGGAGGCGCTGTGAGAAAGATTGCTGTGGTCCTCTCTTTTGTTCTCTGCTTTTTTCTGCTGGGAACCGTTCACGCACAACAGATCGACGCGGAATTCGGTATTAACGGTCTGCATAGCACTTCGGCTAATAACTTCGATTTGACTTCGCCTGATCATTCGCCGCAGTCGGAAAGTGGCAGCGTGTATCCCAGTTTGGGAGCGGACGTACTCATCAAAGGGAATCTGGGATTCGGAGGCGATGTGATGTGGCGCGCCACACGCGGCGACTATCAGGGTATCGCTCCCTATCGTCCGGTTCTGTATGACTTCAACGCGGTGTACGCCCGCAAGGTGAATCGAGTAGGATTCGCGCTGCTCGGCGGCATTGGCGCGCAGAGCACGCGCTTCTATCAGAATTTCGTGCAGTGCAGCGGATTCGGTGGTTGCACGAATTACACCAGCAGCAATCACTTCCTCGCCGATTTAGGAGGAGAGTTGCGGCTGTACGTGCACGGCCCGATTTTCGTGGCGCCGGCCGCACGCATTTACTTCATCCATAACAACGTCGAATTCACGTCTGGACACGTGATTCGCTACGGAATCAACATTGGCTTCACGATGGGTGGCAGGTAGAAAGTCACCGCAGCTGCAGGACGCAGTCAGTAGCGTCAGTACCGTTGGCGGTAGCGAACGGGTGACGCCCCCTTGGTCGCCTCGCATCCAACCCTCGCACCCGTTCCCTACCGGGAACGGTACTGACTTTGCCTAGCCTGCCCTGAGCTTTCGCGCGAGGAAGTCTTATCGTATCCCTGCTGCTTGAGCTTGCGCATGGCGCGCTCGGCGACGGTTTTTCCCCATTGCTGGCCGGCATCAATGGCCTGGGCGGATAACTGTGGTAGCACTTTGATGGTCTTCTGGCCTACCGGCGATTGGTAGAACTGGGTCAGCGCGTGAATGTCGTCCAGAGTGTAGTACTGGTCATAAATTGGGACAATGAGATCGACTAGCTCTTGCGGATCGATTTCCTTGGTGAACTCTTCCCAGAATTTCTCGGGTACTTGCGGGAATGTTTGGCGGATGGGCGCGATGATCTGTTTCAGAGCGTCGCCCGAGACGTTCGCCGCACCAGTTAGCTCGATCAACTTGCGAATCTCGGCTCGTTTTTCGGATTGCTGCTGCGCAGTCTGCGACGCAGTGGACGATGTGGACGACGGCGATTGCTGGCTAAAAATTGCGCCGCAACCGAACACTAGCATCGTAAAACATAGCAACTGCTTCTTCATACTTCTCTTCCTTGCGGCTCTACGCAACATTCTTCTTGGCTAGTTCGCCGTGATAATTGAGAGCCTTTAATCCAAGAAATCCTGCGCCGCGTCCGAGTTCTTCTTCGATGCGCAGCAGTTGGTTGTACTTGGCGATGCGGTCCGTACGTGAAGCCGATCCGGTCTTGATTTGTCCCACGCCGGTCGCGACTGCGAGATCGGCGATGAATGTGTCTTCCGTTTCTCCCGAGCGGTGGCTGATCACCGCCGTGTAGCCGTTGCGGCGAGCGAGGTCGATGGCTTCGAGAGTCTCGGTCACTGTCCCAATTTGGTTCACCTTGATCAGGATGGCATTCGCGCAGCCTTCGTCGATCCCGCGCTGCAGTCGCTCGGTGTTCGTGACAAAGAGATCATCGCCGACGAGTTGGATTTTGTCGCCGATTTCGTCCGTCAGCATTTTCCATCCGTCCCAATCATCTTCCGCCAGCGCGTCTTCTAGCGAGACAATCGGATACTTATTGACCCAATCGGACCAGTAACGCACCATCTGCTCCGAATCTTTGCTGCTCTTATCCGACTTCTTGAAGATGTATTTGCCATCGCTGTACAACTCGCTAACCGCCGGATCGAGCGCAATCGCAATCTGCTCGCCCGGCGTGTAGCCAGCCTTCTGGATCGCTTCGAGAATCACATCGATCGCTTCGACGTTCGACTTGAGAGACGGAGCAAATCCTCCTTCGTCCCCGACGGCAGTGTTGTAGCCGCGCTTCTTCAATACGGATTTGAGCGTGTGAAAGACCTCGGCTCCCCAGCGCAGCGCGTCGGCGAAGTTCTCGGCGCCGATGGGCATGGCCATGAATTCCTGAAAATCAACGTTGTTATCGGCGTGCGCCCCGCCGTTGAGGATGTTCATCATCGGAATGGGCAGGACATTGGCGTTGACGCCGCCGAGATATCGGTAGAGCGGTACCTTCAACTCATTCGCCGACGCGCGCGCGCAGGCCATCGACACGGCCAGGATTGCGTTGGCTCCGAGTTGTCCCTTGTTGGGAGTGCCGTCGAGCTCGATCATCGTGCCGTCAATCAGCCGCTGATCGGAAGGATCCATGCCGCCGAGAGCGGGAGCAATCGCGCTCTCGATGTTCTCGACCGCTTTCAGCACGCCTTTGCCGATATAGTGCTGCGGATCGTTGTCGCGCAGCTCGACGGCTTCATGCTCACCCGTGGATGCGCCGCTGGGGACAGCCGCCCGTCCCGTGGTGCCGCTTCCCAAAATGACATCGCATTCAACCGTAGGATTGCCGCGCGAGTCGAGGATCTCCCGCGCGCGAATTTCTAGAATTTCGCTCATTTTGCTCCTTGATGACAATGTGTGAATCTCGTTAGCCTGCTCACGCGCAACCTGAATGAGATTGCCTTCTGGCGATTGGATCGTAGTTACTACATTCGAGGCAGCTTCGCTGAGAATGTCGCGAAATGTGGCGCGCTGACGCAAACTAGCGATTATAAATTGCGCTTGGCGGGGGCATCTAAATCACCACCCGCTACCGCAGGTGGTTCTGCAATGGGGTATAGTGCTTCATCATGACCGATCTGGCGAAGCGTACTTGTGTTCCCTGCAAAGGCGGCGTGTCGCCGCTGAACGGCAAAGAACTCGCGGATCTCGCGCGGCAGGTGCGCGGCTGGAAAGTTGTTGACGAGCATCATATCGAGAAGAGCTACAACTTCTCCGATTTCGTCAGCGCGCTCGAATTTGTGAAGGCCATCGGCGCCGTCGCCGAGGAGCAGGGACACCATCCCGACATCCTGCTGCGTTGGGGCAAAGTCACGGTCACGATCTGGACGCACAAGATCGACGGGCTCACGGAAAGCGACTTCATCCTCGCGGCGAAGATCGATGAAATTCCGCGGCCGCAAACGAGCTAAGCTGCTAACCTTCTGAGCTTGTCCTCTCCTGCCAACATTACGGTTCCGCAGCCGCCGGCAATCGGCAACGAAGCTGGTCTGCGCCGCCAGCTCACGGCCGGACAAATGGCGATGCTCGCCGTTGGCGGATCCATCGGCACGGGATTGCTGCTTGGTTCCGGCGCAGCGATCAAGATTGCCGGTCCGGCGGTGATCCTCAGCTACGTAATCGGCGCGTTGATCGCGTTCACCGTCACGATGGCGCTGGGCGAAATGGCCAGCGCGCATCCCGCAGCCGGATCGTTCGGAGTGTATGCCGAGCTGTATCTGAATTCGTGGGCGGGGTTCGTCGCGCGTTACGGATATTGGTTTGCCGTGATGATTGCCGTCGCCGCCGAATTGGTCGCAGCCGCGACCTATATGCAGACCTGGTTTCCATCTGTGCGGCCTGTGGTCTGGATCGTCGTGTTCGCCGCCCTGTTATTACTCGTGAATCTCCGTCCTGTCGGCGACTACGGGAGCTTCGAGTATTGGTTCGCGATGATCAAGGTAATCACGATTGCGGTCTTTATCGTGATCGGCGCCGCGTTGCTCTTTTCAGGCCGCGTTCCCGCGCAATACCAAGCTCATGGCGGATTCTTCCCCACCGGCGCTGGCTCGCCATTCCTGGCATGCTCGTTTGCGCTATTCAGCTTTCTCGGTATCGAGTTCGTAGCGATTGCCTCGGGAGAAGCCCGATCGCCCCAGGATGTTGCTCGGGCTACGCGCATCATGTTTGCCATGCTTGCGATGATTTATCTGGGCGCGACTGCGGTGCTGGTAGGCGTGATGCCTTGGACGCAGGCTGGCATAGCGCAGAGTCCGTTTGTGACCGTCTTCCGCATCGCGCGGATTCCCGCGGCCTCGCTGCTTATGAATGCCGTTGTGCTCAGCGCCGCGCTTTCCGGAGCGAATGCCAACATCTTCGCTGCGGGACGGATGCTCTTCTCGCTGGCGCGCAGCGGATACGCCCCGCAACGACTGGGACGTGTGAGCGCGAGCGGATCGCCGCATATCGCGCTCAGCTTATCGGCGATTGGGATTCTGGTCGCGATTGCCACGCAAACCTACGCTCCGCAGTCGGCGTATCTGTACATCATTGGCGCATCATTATTCGGCGGCATGCTCGCGTGGTGGATCACGTTGGCAGCGCACATCCGTTTTCGGCGGAGAATTTCTGACGAGGAGCTTCGTCGTTTGCCGCTGCGCGTCCCGGGAGGCGCGGTGCTATCGGCGCTGGGATTTGTTGCGTTGCTCGCGGCCGTGTTCTCGACCTGGTGGGTGCCCGAATCCCGAATTACGATTGTCAGCGGCCCGTTCTACCTCCTGCTACTGACGATCATCTACTTCGGCGTCCGCCGGGGATCCGGAGCGGAGGGCAAGCTCGGAATTCGATAGCAGAGTAGTTTCAATTCTCGATTCGAAATTACTCAATTGCGCAATTCTTAAGAGGAGCGCCTGAGTGCGCAGCCCATTTCCACCTGATACATTGATGGGTTGTCATTCCCGGTGGAGGCTGATCCCTGAATCCGAAAGAAAATACGGCGACAAGAAGATTTCAGCCCCGCGTTGCGCTGGTAGGCCTTACGTCGGAGGAAGAGAAGATTTTTGCCGAATGTACAAAGCAATTCGGCATTCAGACCACCGACATTGACGATCCTTCGGCACAGCGATTCAAGCGTGAGAAATTCGAGGGCGTGGCCGTCGCCATCAATGGAAATGCCAGCAACATCTTGCAAATCATTCGCAGTTCTCCTTCCAACCAGCGTGTTCTCATCTACGCCGTCTGCGACAGCTCCAAGGACATATTTCCGCATTCCCGTTTTGGGATTAATGCCACCTTCGAGCGTCCGCTTGACCGGCAAAATGTGCTGAAGCTGTTCCGAGCCACGCGGCTGCTGATCCTCAACGAATTCCGCCGCTATTTGCGCATTCCGATCGTGCTGCCGGTCAAACTCGAAGGCGAAGGCAAGACGTTCGAAGCCTCCAGTTGCGAGCTGAGCGGAGGCGGTATGTCGCTGAGCATGGCGCATGCCAGCCTCAAGCAGGGAGACCGCGTCACCGCATCGTTCAACCTTCCCCATTCCAAGAACCTGAACATGCCGGCCCAGGTCTGCTGGAAAAAAGAGGGGGAAAAGACGATCGGCGTCCGTTTCGACGAAACGGCGCCGGGACGGGCGCAGATCCGGCGCTGGATCGATGACTTCCTGGAAATCCGCTAAGTGCGAAACAGATTCCTGGCCACGAACAGCGCGTTGGCGGGACGCTCGGCGAGGCGGCGCATGAAGTACGGATACCACTCCGTGCCGAATGGGATGTAAACCCGCATCCGCCAGCCCTGCTTGACCAGCTCCCGCTGCAGGTCTCGGCGAATGCCGTAGAGCATTTGGAACTCGAATGCGTCGGCCGGAATCTTCTCGGCTTGGGCGAATTGGATGGTCGCCTGGATCATCTTCTCGTCATGCGTCGCGATGCCGTGGTAAACGCCGCTCTTGAGCAGATGCTTCATGAGCTTCACGTAATTGACATCGACTTCGGACTTTTCCGCGAAGGCAATCTCCGCCGGTTCCTGGTAGGCACCTTTGCAAAGGCGAATGCGAATCCCTTGCGCCGTCAAACGTTGAACGTCGGCTTCGCTGCGCCGCAGGTAAGCCTGAATCACCGCGCCGACCAGGCCGCGGTTGCCGTTCTTTCCGTGGACCTGCTGGACGATGTCGATCGTGCGTTCGGTGTACGGTGATCCTTCCATGTCCACGCGAATGAAGTTGTTGGACTCGCGGGCATGGTCGACCAGCGATCCGACAATCTCGGTCGCGAGCCCCTGATCGACGTCAAAACCCATGTGCGTGAGCTTAAGGCTGACGTTGGCGTTGAGCTTGCGCTCGGCAATGCGGTCGAGCAGTTCGTGATACAGCGCGGCGCTCTGGCGCGCTTCGTCGGCATTCGTCACGTTCTCGCCAAGATTGTCGATGCTGACGCTCATGCCGAGACCATTGGTGGCGGCCGTTGCTTCGAGCGCATCTTCCACGGACACGCCAGCCACGAAGCGGCTGGAAACGCGCTGGCCCAGTGAGGATCGTTCTGAGAAATGGCGAAGCGAACGGCTTTGGCTTAGCGAGAGGAAAGCTGCCCGTAACGGTGAGTTCATGAAGGAGGAAGACAAACAGTTGGTTCTATCACAGGGGCTTTTCGTTTGTCATCGGCAGAACGGTCAGTACCGTTCCTGGTAGGGAACGGGTGACCGATACCACTACAGCCAGCGTTACCCGTCCGCTACCGCAGACGGTACTGACGCTGCGGAACACCCGTGCGGTCGCTCACTGATGCTGGATCGGAAGCTGCTGGGTGGAGCTCGGTGGCGCCGACGGCAGATTCTGGGCTTCGTCCTCTTCCCGGTATTCGGGCAGAGGACGCTCGAGGGCCAGCGCAAGCACATCGTCCATAGTGTCCGCGAAGTGCAGCTTCATGGCATTGCGCAGGTTCTCGGGAACCTCGGCCAAGTCCTTCTCGTTTTCGCGCGGCAAGATCACTTCGAAAATGCCGGCGCGATGGGCAGCTAAGAGTTTTTCCTTGAGTCCGCCAATCGGGAGGACTTTGCCCCGAAGCGTGATCTCGCCCGTCATCGCCATATCCCGGCGCACGGGAATCTTGCTGAGTGCGCTGGCGATGGCAGTCGCCATCGTGATGCCTGCCGAGGGTCCGTCTTTGGGAATCGCGCCTTCGGGCACGTGGATGTGAATGTCGATGTTGCGGTAAAAATCGCGAGGCAATCCTAGGCGATGCGCGCGTGAGCGCACGTAGGACATCGCAGCCTGCGCGGATTCCTGCATCACGTCACCCAGTTTGCCGGTGAGCGTGAGCTTGCCTTTGCCATCGACGGTTGTGACTTCCGTGGAAAGAATCGACCCCCCGACTTCGGTCCAGGCCAAGCCTGTGACCAGGCCGACTTCGCTCTTCTCGTGCGCGAGCGTGTCGCGGAATTTTGTTACGCCGAGGAATTCCGAAATGTTTTCGGCGGTGACGGTGATCGAGTATTCGAGACCTTCCTTCACCACTCGACGCGCGACCTTGCGGCAAACATTGCCGATCTCGCGTTCCAGATTGCGGACGCCGGCTTCGCGCGTGTACGAGCGAATGATCTCGGTGATCGCATCATCAGCGAAGGTCAAGTTCGATTCGGAGAGGCCAGTTGCCTGACGCTGCTTGCGCACCAAAAACTGCTTGGCGATTTCAATCTTCTCTAACTCGGTGTAGCCGTGCAGGCGCAGGACTTCCATGCGGTCCTGGAGCGCCGGCGGAATCGTGTGCAGCACGTTGGCCGTGGCGACGAAGAAGACTTGCGAAAGATCGTACTCAACGTCCAAATAATGATCCTGGAACATAAAATTCTGTTCCGGATCAAGAACTTCGAGCAGAGCGGCCGACGGGTCGCCGCGGAAGTCGGCGGCCATCTTATCGATCTCGTCGAGCATGATGACCGGATTCTTGGTGCCGGCCTTTTTCATCGACTGGATGATCTGTCCGGGCAGCGCGCCGATGTACGTGCGGCGATGTCCGCGAATTTCGGCTTCATCGCGCACGCCCCCCAGCGACTGACGCACGAATTTGCGGCCTGTGGCTTTCGCGATTGACATGCCGAGCGAAGTCTTTCCTACGCCCGGAGGTCCGACGAAGCAGAGGATCGATCCCTTGGGATTCTTCACTAACTGGCGGACAGCCAGGAATTCGAGGATGCGGTCCTTGATTTTTTCAAGGCCGTAATGATCTTCGTTGAGAATCTTCTCGGCAGATTCGATATTGCGAATTTCCTTCGATTTCTTACGCCACGGCACCGCCAGCAGCCAGTCGAGATAATTCCGCGAAACTGTGGACTCGGCCGACATCGGCGGCATGGCTTCGAGCTTCTTCAGCTCCTGAAGCGCCTTCTCGTGCACTTCCTTGGGCATGCCTGCGGCGTCAACCTTTTTCTTGAGCTCGTCCCACTCACTCTTCTCGCCGCGGCCCAGCTCTTTCTGGATGGCCTTGATCTTCTCGTTGAGGTAATACTCTTTTTGCGCGCGCTCCATCTGCCGCTTGACGCGAGTCTGGATGGTGCGGTCCATGTTCAGCTTTTCGATTTCAATTTCGAGAACGTCGGCCACGCGGTTCAGGCGCTCGGCCGGATCGAAAATTTCGAGCAGCTCCTGCTTCTCTTCAATCGAGAGCTGCATATTGGCCGCAATCACGTCAGTGAGCTTGGACGGATCCTCCATGCGGACGGCCGCAATCATCGTCTCGTAGTTGAGCGACTGGCACAGCTTGACATATTGCTCGAAAAGCGAGGTCACGCGCTGCATCGCCTGCTCGATCACCGGCGACGCTTCGACCGCGTATTTGGCTACACGCACGCTGGCATGGAAATAGCCTTCGGTATCGACAATCTGGAGAATCTTGCCGCGCTCGACACCTTCGACGAGAACCTTGATGTTGCCGTCGGGCAGCTTCAGGCTCTGGACGATGTTGACGATCGTGCCAACCTGATAGATCTCGGCCGGCTTGGGCTCGTCGACGCTGGCATCGTGCTGCGTAGCGAGGAAGATCTTGCGGTCGCCGCCCAGCGCCTCTTCGAGGGCGCGGACGCTGGATTCGCGTCCGACGACGAAAGGCGTCATCATATGCGGAAAGATGACCACGTCCCGAATGGGCATCATGGGCAGCTTGCGCGTTTCAAACTTTTCCCGGTTTTGAGTCACTGGTTTCCTTAGCCCCGAAGCCCCGAAGCTGCGGAGCTCCGAAGCTTGTTTTCGTTAATGGCTTTAAGCCATCCGAGAGTAGCATTCACGCTAATCCCGAAGCTCCTTACCTTATTGTCATCCCTCAGCCCGCCGCGCGCTAGAACACTTTTGAGGAATGCTGATGCGGGCTGGGGGATCTGCTTTTCGTAACTATAAAAAGCAGATCCCCCGCGCCGCAAAACCTAGATGTCGCCACCCCTGAGAGCCGTCGCTGCGGCGCGAGGGATGACAGTTCCAAAGCAATGTTCCAAGTCGAGCAGCTTTTTATAACAGATGCTCTGGACCATCGATTTTCTTCAACTCTGAAAAACAGCTTCGAAGCCGCGGAGCTGCGAAGCTTGACTCTTCCAAACCTTAACCATTCACTCGACCGGCATGCAAGCGACGGCCCTACCAGACAAGAGCTACGCAGCTTCGGGGCTTCGCGGCTTCGAAGCTTCTGTCATCCCGCCTTTTCCATCATCGGGATTGAGACATCGCGCTTCTCGACCATCTCTTTGGTCACCTCAAACTCTTTGAGGCGTTTCTGGCCTGGGAGATGGTACATGAGATCGAGCATGAGCTCTTCGAGGATCATGCGCAATCCGCGTGCGCCGACCTTGCGCTGCAGAGCCTCGCGGGCTACAGCCCGGGTAGCGTCATCGCTGAACTTCAGACGAACATTCTCAAACTCAAAGAGCCGCTGATACTGCTTGATGATGGCATTGCGCGGTTTGGTGAGGATTTCGACGAGCGCATTCTCATCGAGTTCATCCAGTACGCCCACCACAGGCAGGCGACCGACGAATTCGGGAATCAATCCGAACTTAATTAAATCCTGCGGCTCGACTTTGAGGAGCATCTCAGTATCGCGCTTGGGAGCGACCTGCATCTCCGGCTCCCCTTCTTTCGGCGCCTTGAAGCCCATCGACTTCTTGCCGATGCGGCGGCCAATCACTTTCTCGAGTCCAACAAACGCGCCACCGCAGATGAACAGGATGTTCGTCGTATCTACCGGAGTAAACTCCTGGTGTGGATGCTTGCGTCCCCCTTGTGGAGGAACGTTGGCGACAGTGCCTTCGAGAATCTTCAGCAGCGCCTGCTGCACACCTTCGCCGGAGACATCGCGCGTGATCGACGGGTTCTCGTCCTTACGGCCGATTTTATCGATCTCGTCGATGTAGATGATGCCGGTCTGCGCGCGGCCCACATCGCCATCGGCGGCCTGCAGAAGTTTGAGGATGATGTTCTCGACGTCCTCGCCCACGTAGCCGGCTTCGGTGAGTGTTGTGGCATCGACGATCGCGAAAGGCACATCGAGCATCTTGGCCAGGGTCTGCGCGAGCAGCGTCTTGCCGCTGCCGGTCGGACCGATCAGCATGATGTTCGACTTTGTTAGCTCCACTTCCCCGTTGCGGTTCCGGTTCATGTGGATGCGCTTGTAATGGTTATAAACGGCGACTGCTAGCTTCTTCTTCGTCTGGTCCTGCCCGATCACGTACTCGTCGAGGAATGCCTTCACCTCTTGCGGCTTGGGCAGTTGATTAGGAGCGGCGGCAGCGTGGGTCTCGGTGCGGTCATCTTCGAGGATTGAGTTGCAAACGGCAACGCACTCATCGCAGATGTAGGCGCGCGGATAATCGCTGGGCGAGGAGATCAGCTTGGCAACAGCGTCCTGAGACTTGTGGCAGAAAGAACAACGCAGGCTATCTTCAGAACCGGAACGGGTTTTCACAATGTACTCCTTCTACCCTAGCCACGATCATCGATCAATACAACAAAGAACCGAGTTACCTTTGGATTAGGGCCTGCGAACCATTCCCTGTTCCAAGTTCGGCAACAGACGGCGGAAATTTCGGCATTGCGAAATTTTGAAATCGGGTAGCTGCAACCCCGAAATCACCCCATCACACAATGGCGAAATTCCACTTTAGCTTTCGACATTCTAACGACTTTTTCGCCAACAGAGGTTCACATCTGGATTCCACAGTAATGTAAACCCTGTGACTTTTGTGCATTACCCGTCCGGAAATCCGTGTTCACCCCGGGTTTTATTTGTGCTTGTAGATGATGTCGTCCACGATGCCGTAATCCTTCGCCTGCTGCGCGTTCATGATGAAATCGCGCTCCACGTCCTTCTCGACTTTTTCCAGTTTTTGTCCGCTGTGCTTGGCCATGATGCTGTTGGTGATCTCTCTCATGCGCAGGATTTCGCGGGCATGGATGTCGATATCCGTGGCTTGGCCGGAAAGTCCGCCCATCGAGGGCTGGTGAATCAAAATACGCGAAGTGGGCAGCGCGAACCGCTTTTTGGCCGTTCCCGCGCAGAGTAGCGTAGCGGCCATGCTGGCCGCCTGTCCGATGCAGATGGTCATGATGTCGTTCTTTACGAATTGCATCGTGTCATAAATCGCCATGCCCGCCGTGATCGAGCCGCCGGGCGAGTTGATGTAAAGCTGGATGTCCTTCTCCGGATCTTCGGCGGCGAGGAAAAGCAGTTGCGCGATGATCAGGTTCGCGATCTGGTCGTCAACCGGTGTTCCCAGGAAAACGATGTTGTCCTTCAGCAGCCGGGAGTAGATGTCGTAAGCACGCTCTCCGCGGCTGGTCTGCTCCACTACCATCGGAACAAGAGCCATTTTGAGGTAGTCCTTTCTTTCTTGTGTCACTTCCCGGCGAGAGACCTCGGGGAAGGCAAGCCGGCGAGCGACTCGGCGATTGAGGCGCCGAGCTTGTCAGGCCGAGCGTTGATAAAGGAACTCTAACGTTTTTTCGTTGCGAATTCGTTCGCGCATGCGCTCCAGAGTGCCATCATCCTTGAGCTTCTTGCGGACTGCGTCGAAGGACTGACGAGACTGCTTGGCCAGCCGGTCAACCTCGGCATCCACATCTGAGTCGCTGGCCTCGATTCTCTCTTTCGCCGCAATCTGCTCAAGAATTAGAGATGCTTTCACTTCGCGAATGGCGGCATCGCGCTGCGCTGTGCGCAAGCGGCCCATGTCCATCTTGCGCAAATCTTCGGCGCGCATGCCTTGCGCTGCGAGCGCGCGGAATCCGCGCTCCAGACGCGCGCTCACCTGCTGATCGACGAGCGACTCCGGCACGGGGAACTGGTTGCGGTTCACCAATTCCTCTACGAATTTGTCCTTCTCCGCATGTTCGATCTCATGCTTCTTCTGCGCTTCGAGCTGCTGGCGCACGCGCGTGCGCAGATCGTCCACGCTCTTGAACTCGCCTAGTTCCTTGGCAAAGTCATCGTTCAATTCAGGCAGACGCTTGGTCTTAATCGCTTTCACCTGGACCTGATAAGCAAGCGTTTTGCCTGCCAGCCGCTTGTCGCCGAAGTCCTCGGGATAGGCGATCTGGAACTGGCGCTCCTCGCCGGCTTTCGCTCCTCGCAGATGATCGCTGAACTCACGCACCGTGTTCGTGCCGCCGATATCGACGAGCACGTCGTCCATGTGGATCGGCTGGGTTGCGGTAGGCTTGGGTTCTTCTTTGCCGGAGCTTACGGGATTGCCCGCCGGGTCGACCAACCCTGACTCCTGCTTTTCGATCGGTGTACCGGTGAAGCTGACTTCCGCGAAGTCTCCGTCCTGAAGGCCCCGGCCTTCTTCCACCGTCGTGTAGCTGGCTTGATTTTCGCGCAGGCTCTCGAGTTCTCGCTCGACTTCTTCCTGCGTTACGGCAACGGGACGCTTCTCCGAACGCAAATCGTCATAGTCCGCCAGCTCGATTTTCGGCAGAACTTCGAAAACCGCTTTGAAGCGCAGCGGCTCACCTTCTTCAAAATGAAAATCCGTGATTCGCGGTTGTGACACAGGCTGGAACCCTTGCTTCTGGACTTCTTCGCGAAAGAACTTCGGAATCAGCGACTCGACGACTTCCTGCTTCAACTCGTTGGCGAACCGGCGGCGGACCACACTGGCGGGAGTTTTGCCCGGCCGGAATCCGGGTACACGCGCCATCTTCTGATAGCGGGCCACAAACGATGCCAGCTCCTCTGAGACGGTCTCAGCGGGGATATCGACCGCGATTTCACGTTCGCATTCGCCCAGCGGACGTGGCTCGTGCGATTCAGCAGTTTGAGGTTCGGTGGCAGTAGTGTCGGGCTGAGTCAAAGGGATAGGCGTCCTGCTCGTCGGGAAATCTGCGGATCATCCTCACTGCTGGGGGCGCGGATGAGGGTCCAGATTTAGAGTGTAAAACTGCGCGAAGAAAGCGGTCAAACCAGCGGCGCAGCCGCTCAGCTTACTGTGGACTTAATGGACCCCGTGGACTTGGTGGACATGAATGTTTTTCGCCGGTCCACTGGGCCCACTAAGTCCACATTGTCCACTGATGTTCCGAAAGTTCATGTCCTTGGTAACTAAGTGCTTTTCCCTCAGCAATATCCAGTGTTTCTGGATTGACAATAAATGTCATCGCCGCCATTCTGCCCTTAACACTGAAGTAGCACGTGAGCTGCACCGTCCGCCGCCGGCGGACGCGTAAGCCGATTCTGCTCGTTCGGGCCAATCTGTAACAACCTCGAGAAAGCGGTCGGCGCACCACCGATCAAGGAAAAGGGCATGTCTCAACGATTGGGCGATCTGCTGGTTCGCGAAAAGATCATCAGCAA
>DASTJH010000073.1:0-41868 GCA_035716645.1 Terriglobales bacterium
TCGGCGGAAACATCATTACCTGCCCTGGATGCTCACCGCGAATAAACGCCATGCCCTCTGCGCTCCTACAGCGCATCTTGCCATCATTCCTGCTCCAGCGATAGTGTGAGTTTCGTAACAGCCTCGGTAGCGAATGGGTCAGAGGCTCGGATGCCAGAGTCCAAGCTCTCACTCATCACCTACCGGGAATGGTACTGACCCGGTTTTCGGCAGTGGCTAACTCCTGCTCGATGCCACAACAGTCGCTTCCACAGTTTTCCCAAAGCGCCTCGCGATAGCGTAAGCAGCAAATCCCGCGAGTGTGACCAATCCGCCGAAGGCCCAGACCGACATACCCGCGATGCCTTCGTCTCCGCTGTGCAACCCGGCAGCGACGAGCAGGACCATCGGCGCGACCCCGAGCAGAGCTGCGCCCCAAAATCCGCCGGGCACGCGGAAAGGGCGTCGCATCTGCGGTTCTCGAATGCGCAGAACCAGGAGCGCCAGAAATTCGAGGAAGAGGCTTGCGCCCCAGAGCAGCACGTCGAGTGTAATCAAGCGATCAAAGCCCAGACCCAGGCACGCACCATACAAAATTGCGCAGGCGACAATCGCCACCCACGGTGCCCCTGTCTTCTGCTGCACGCGCTGAAAAACCCTTGGCAGCAGACCGTCTTCGGCCATCGCCAGCGGCAGACGCGAGTAGCTCATCAGCAGCGTGTTGAAGGTCGAGAGTGCAGCGATCATGCCACCGAGCACAATTGCGATCTCCAGCCAACGCCCGCCGAGGATTCCGCCGAGCGTAGCCCACGAACCAGTCGTCCATGCTCCCGCTCCAATGCCGGTGTGCGCCATTGCTGCAACCGGCAGCACGTAGCCGAGCGCGGTCAGTCCTACGCAGACGAACATCGCCAACGGATACGTGCGCTGCGGATTCTCGACTTCGCCTCCGACGTTCGAGGCGTTGTCGTAGCCCATGTAGTTCCACATGCAGACCAGCAGCCCCGTGACGAGGCCGGTGTGTGTGGCCGTGGTCGTGGGCATCTGCAAATTGTGGACAGGCAGTAGCGCGAGCACCGTGAGAACGGCAAATGGGCCGAGCATCAGGATCAGCGTGATCAGCGAGCTGTCACCAACAACCTTGCCACCTCCAAAATTCCACACCACGCACCCGGCGATCAGGGCCGCGCCAATCGCCATACCGTGCCAGCCCTGATCCATTCCGGGAACCAGCCGAGACAGGTAGGCGAGGAACAGCGTCGGATAGATTGCCAGATCGAAGATGCTGGAGGCCATCGACAGCCAAGCCTCCTGGAATCCCCAGAACGGTCCCATGGCTCGCCGCACCCAGACGTAATAGCCGCCTTCGGCCGGGATCGCCGAGGAAAGTTCGGCGACCATCATCGTGGTCGGCAGGGTCCAGATCACCGGCGTGAGCAGCAGCAGGAAGATCGCGCCACCGTATCCGGCACCCTGGACTATCTCCTCTAAGCCATACGGCCCGCCGGAAGCCATGAAGTACGTGGCCGCGACTAGTGCCCAAAGACCCATTCCCTTTCTCTGGCCGAGTTGTTGGACTCTGTTCATGGACTCGCGAATTTCGGATAGTAATTCATTCGCGAATATCCGTTTGTCCGATTTTGAGAATTCCCTGAGAACAGCGAATTTTGCAGGGGACCTCTTGTCACAATTGGCGAAAACCCGCCATTGACGCGGGTTGGCCAAGAACGCTCAGCGAATGAGCAGTGAATTAACAGGGAATTTCTAATTTATTGCGTAACTATTGTGTTTTCAATCTAGTAGTGCGAACTGTCAGCTCCAAGCCGGTTAGCTGAGCGAACTGAGCAGCGAAAAAGCAGGGAATTTGTGCCTGCTCTGTGGGTGCAACGGTCTCGCGCCGCCGTAGCCAGCGATGTGCTTGAAAACGCAACCAAGAAATAGGAATCCACACCCTTAATCCGCGCATCTATTCCATAGTTGACAGTAACACACTCAACTCTCATAATAGACCGGTTATAAATCCAGGTTCTCAGGTTTTTCAGTAGGTTACAAGCAAAGTTCAGCAGGGAGATTCGAAAATGGCGAAGATTATTGGCATTGACTTGGGTACGACCAACTCGGTCGTCGCCGTCATGGAAGGCGGCGAGCCCAAGGTGATTGCGAACGAAGAAGGTGGACGCACCACCCCATCCGTGGTCGCGTTCACCAAGTCCGGCGAGCGTCTGGTGGGCCAAGTGGCCAAGCGCCAGGCGATTACCAACCCGGAAAACACGGTTTACTCGATCAAGCGCTTCATGGGACGGCGTTTCGACGAAGTCAACGACGAGATGAAGATGGTCCCATACAAGGTAGTCCGCCAGGGCGACCATGTGGCCGTGCTGGCGCAGGGGAAGGAATACACGCCGCCGCAGATCTCGGCGATGATTCTTCAAAAGCTCAAGAAAGCGGCGGAAGACTATCTCGGCGGCGCGGTCACCGAAGCTGTGATCACGGTTCCCGCGTACTTCAATGACGCGCAGCGCCAGGCGACGAAAGATGCCGGCAAGATCGCCGGGCTTGACGTGAAGCGCATCGTCAACGAGCCTACGGCGGCGGCGCTCGCCTACGGTCTCGATAAGAAGAAAGACGAAACCATCGCGGTTTATGACTTCGGCGGCGGAACGTTCGATATTTCCGTGCTCGAAGTCGGCGAAGGCGTGATCGAGGTGAAATCCACGAATGGTGATACGCACTTGGGCGGTGACAACATCGATCAACGCATCGTCGATTGGCTCGTCGATGAGTTCAAGAAGGAAGAAGGACTCGATCTGCGCGCCAAAGGCAACGAGATGGCCTTGCAGCGTCTACGCGACGCGGCCGAAAAAGCGAAGATCGAACTTTCGACGGCGATGGAGAGCGAGATCAATCTGCCGTTCATCACCGCCGACGCAACCGGTCCGAAGCACCTGGTCAAAAAGCTGACGCGCTCGAAGCTCGAGCAGTTGGTCGAGGACATCATCCAGCGCTCGGTCGGTCCGTGCAATCAGGCGCTCAAAGATGCCGGTATCGACAAGAGCAAGATCGACGAGGTTGTGCTCGTCGGCGGACAGACGCGCATGCCGCGCATCCAGCAGTTGGTGAAGGACCTTTTTGGGAAAGAGCCGCACAAAGGCGTGAATCCTGACGAGGTCGTCGCAGTCGGCGCGGCGGTGCAGGCCGGCGTACTGGGCGGCGAGGTGAAGGACCTGCTGCTGCTCGACGTGACTCCGCTGACGCTCTCGATCGAAACCCTCGGCGGTGTTTCGACGACGATGATTCCGCGCAACACGACGATTCCGACCAAGAAGACGGAAACGTTTTCGACAGCGGCCGACAGTCAGACTTCGGTCGAAGTGCACGTGCTCCAGGGCGAGCGTCCGATGGCGGCGCAGAATCGCACGCTGGGTAAATTTCATCTAACGGGAATCCCGCCGGCCCCACGCGGAATACCGCAGATCGAAGTGACGTTTGACATCGATGCCAACGGCATCCTCAACGTGACGGCGAAAGATAATGCCACGGGCAAAGATCAGAAGATAACCATTACGTCGTCTTCGGGTCTAAGTAAAGAGGAAGTCGAGCGCATGGCGAAAGACGCCGACGCGCACGCTTCTGAAGACAAGGCCAAGCGCGAGGAAGTGGAAGCGCGCAATCAGCTCGACTCGATGGTCTATCAGATCGAGAAGATGCTGAAAGAGCACGGAGACAAAATCTCGGGCAGCGAGCGTTCGGATGTTGAGTCCTCCTTGGCGGATGCGAAGAAGGCGCTTGAAGGAACCGACGCGGCGGCGATGAATTCGGCGCGCGAGCGGCTCACGCAGGCTTCGCACAAGCTGGCTGAAGCGATGTACAAGTCGGCTCAGCCCAGCGGTGGAGCGCAGCCGGGCGGCTTCCCGGGAGCAGGAGCGGCGGGCAGCGAAGGCAACGGCGCTGCGCCGGAGCAGAAGAAAGACGAAGGCGTGATCGACGCAGAGTACGTCGATGTAGAACCGAAAAAATAGCTTCGAAGCCCCGAAGCTGCGAAGCTTTGAAGCCAAACCAAACCTGGTTGGCGTAGAGGTGGGGCAGCTTCGGATGGCAAAACATACGAAGCAAAGCGGGGTTTACAACAACAGGGCGCCGGCCCAACCCGGAGGCGGCTATGAAACAGTACCTAGTGGTCAAAGTTGCGAGCAAACTGGGAGCGTTGATGGAATTGATTCCGGTCGCGGGACTCTTTCCGCTGGAAGCAGCGGAGCAATATATTGAGAAGGCGGTAGCGCACGATCCGGATTCGTTGTTCCTGATCCAGCAGGTAGGCAACGCCTAAACACGGAGCTCGCGCATGAGCAAGACGCAAACCGTAGCACGAAGAACGATCCCGCTGGCCGGGATCGTTCTCGTTTTGGGAACTGTTGGTTGCAGCGGTTGGACACTGTACAGCCCTAAGGAAACCAGTAAAACGCTGCTCGTTAGAGAAACTGTCATCCCTCACGCCGCCGCGATGCTCATTCTCAGAGGACAATCTGATTTTGCGGCGCGGGGGATCGGCTTGTGCCTGGAGCGACGAAAAACGGATCCCCCAGGCCGCACCGGCTTTTTGCCAGAGCCTGTGAGCCATGCTGGCGGCCTGAGGGATGACAGCTTCGGTGTGGGACACTCTGGCTACAATAGCTCTCAAAGAGATCTAGTCTCGCTTGTGCAAGAGTTCCTGACGAAAGTTCCGAGTGGCGATCCCGCAGTTTTCAAGAAGTTCTTCGCCGACGAAGTGATCTACACACGAGCCTCCGGTCTAGAGATCGGAAAGAGTGACGTACTCGCGCGCACCGGCGGTTCCCAGGCCGGAGATCCCAACGTCACGTTCACCGGAGAGGATTTCATCGTGCATACGTACGGCAATTTCGCGGTCGTAAATTTTCGCCTGGTGATGCACAGCAATAAAGACGAAAAGATCACGACGCAATCGTTCCGCAACACCGGAACCTTTATGAAGCGCAACGGAGAATGGCAGGCGATCGCCTGGCAAGCAACGCCGATTGCGGACAAATGAGATCTATTCCGTTTCACACACGGAATTGAGAAAGGACATCGGGTTTTAGGGTGGAGCAGCCGTTGAGGCCTGCATTGCTGAGAATGCTTGAAGATTTGGTTTAGCTGCCGAGGCACCCCGTCGCTAGATACGTCAGTGGCTGAAGCCGCAATCTGAGATGCTGAATCCATGCAGGCCTAAACGGCCTGCTCCACCCGCAGCTGATGTGATTTGCTGTCTGGCAGCCAGAATGCAGCAGCTATAGACATGCCCACTCAGACCAAAGATTATTACGGCGCGCTTGGCGTGAAGAAGACTGCTTCGGCGGAGGAGATTCGCAAGGCCTTCCGCAAGCTCGCGCGTAAGTATCATCCCGACGTCAATCCCGGAGACAAGAAGGCGGAAGAGCGCTTCAAAGAAATCTCCGAGGCCAACGACGTTCTGAGCGATCCCAAGAAACGTAAAATTTACGATCAGGTCGGCTTCTACTCCGACAACATCGATCCGGCGACCGCCGAAGCCTATGCTCGCTCAGGCGGTGGCGCTGGAGGATTTCCGGGCGGTTTCCCCGGCGGCGCGTACTCAACCAACCAGGGCGGACAAGGCGTCCCCTTCGATTTCGGCGGATTTGATTTCTCCGATTTCACTTCGGGACAAGCTTCGGGCAAAAAATCCGGCGGCTTCCGCGATATTTTTTCCAGCATGTTTTCCGGCGGCGGGCGTCCGCAGCAGCAGGGACCAGAGCCGGGCACCGATCTTGAATATCAGGTCAACGTCGGCTTCTGGCAGGCTGTGCGCGGCAGCGTGCTCCGGCTGAACATCACGCGGCAGGAAGTCTGCCCGATGTGCAAAGGTACGGCAACGGTAGGCTCAGGCACGCAGTGTCCGGACTGCAAGGGCACTGGCCAAGTGACGCAGACCAGCGGACGCATGAAGTTCAACATGCAGTGTCCGCGTTGTCACGGAACCGGACAGATCATGAACGAATGTCCGAACTGCCACGGTGAAGGCGTGATCAGCAGCACCGAGCCGCTGGAGGTTCGCATTAAGCCGGGCACGCGCGATGGCCAGCGCATCCGCCTCGCCGGCAAAGGCAATGCCGGCCTGCACGGCGGTCCAGCCGGTGATTTGTACATCATCATCAAAGCCGAGCAGCATCCCGTCTTTCATCGCGAAGGCGACGACATTCACGTAACGGTTCCCATTTCGATTACCGAAGCCGCGCTAGGCGCGAAAATTGAAGTCCCGACCATCGATGGCCGCGCTCAGCTCAAAATCCCGCCCGGCACGCAAAGTGGACAGAAGCTGCGGATGAGAGAAAAAGGCGTGCCGTCGGCGACAAAAGACGGAGTGCGTGGAGATGAGATCGTAGAAGTGAAGATCGTTGTGCCGCATTTGCGCGACGAACGCTCGAAAGAGCTGATGCGGGAGCTGACGAAGTTGAATCCGGAAGACCCGCGAAGTGAGTTGTGGGGGAAAGCGTCGTATTAAAGTGAGCCATGGACACGGCGGGTTGAGTAAAGCGCCGAAGGCGCGACATTCTTGTAGCCCACGTGCGTAAGCCGTGGGTTGAAAGCAATGGAAACCCAGAGCCCGAAGGGCGGCATTCCGAATTTTCTGCCGAGAGCCGCGACGAGCGAAGAGTGCCGCCCCTGCGGGGCTCGAAACACTTTCGAACCGCTGACCCACGGCTTACGCGCGTGGGCTACAAGAATGTCGCGCCTTCGGCGCTAGGGGAACATATGTGTAACAACAGCGCTAGTCATGCCAACTAAACGTCGTAAACAAGGCGCGTACATGATCTCGGCTGTTGCCGAGATGTACGGCATCCATCCACAGACGCTGCGGCTGTACGAACGCGAAGGACTGCTGAAACCGTCACGGACGGAAGGCAACACGCGTCTGTACACGGATGGGGATCTGGAGCGGCTGGAGTTCATTCTGAATCTCGCCCGCGAACTGGGCGTGAACATCTCCGGAATAGCGATCATCCTCAACATGCGCGAGCGCATGGAAGAGATGCACCGGCAAATGCAGGAGTTCGTGAAGTTCGTGCAGAGTGAAGTGTTCACTCGCGTAGCGACGACGCACTCAGATGCGAGTAAGGGAGCGATTGTGCCGCTCCGGCGCGGCGTCGCAAGCGACAAGCAGAAATAGCCTCGCGCCTCAATCCATTTTTCCATCTTTGTCATCCTGAGCGAGGGCGAACGCCCGAGTCGAAGGACCCCGCCGTGTTGACCTTTCGGTACTGTCCGCGTTTTTCTACGATAATCTCGACATTTATTAAGTTTGCGAATTAGGCGCTCATAAATACTCAATCGACAACTCTCGCATTAGAGATTCTCGGGGTCCTTCGACTCGGGCGTTCGCCCTCGCTCAGGATGACAGAGCGTCGCAGGTCCAACCGCTCAGAAGTGAGCCGCTTACAAGCCCAACCAAACCGTTTTGCTATCCTTGAGCTTTCCTCGGAGCCCTCATGATCAACTTGCAAGGCCGCACCGCCGTCGTCTTCGGCATTGCCAATAAGCGCAGCATTGGGTGGGCGATTGCGCAGAAGTTGCAGGCCGCTGGAGCTACGCTGGCGATCACTTATCAGAACGAACGGCTGGCGCAGGAAGCTAAGGACCTTATCGAAGCTCTGCCCGGAGCCGAGTCGTTCCAATGCGACGTATCGAGCGATGCCGAGATCAGCCAACTTTTTGAGAAGCTCAAATCCCGTTATGGGAAGCTGCATGCACTCGTGCACAGCGTTGCGTTCGCGCCCGCGGAAGAGCTGAAGAATGACTTTCTATTCACCACGCGCGAAGGCTTTCGCATTGCTCACGACGTGAGTGTGTATTCGTTGATTGCGCTCGCTCGTGCGGCGGCGCCGCTGATGACCGACGGCGGCAGCATGGTGACGCTGAGCTACTACGGGGCCGAAAAAGTAGTGCCGCGCTACAACGTGATGGGCGTCGCTAAAGCAGCGCTGGAAGCCTCGGTGCGGTATCTGGCCGCGGATCTCGGCAAGCAGAAGATTAGGGTGAACACGATCTCCGCCGGTCCAATCAAGACGCTGGCTGCGCGTGGCATCTCCGGATTTGGCGAGATGCTGAAGGCTCATGAAGAACGCGCGCCGCTCAAGCGGCACGTCGAGGCTAGCGAGGTGGGGGATACGGCGTTGTATCTGGTTTCCGATCTCAGTTCGGGGATTACTGGCGAGACCGTTTACGTGGATTGCGGGTACAACATTATGGGGTTCTAGCTACTAGCTGCTGGCTTCTGTTGTTTCCGGTTCGAGCTTATGAATGTTCCCAAGAAGGAACTGGCGATTTTTGTCGGCGTGGATTTGGTGCTTGTGGTTGCGATGATCGTGGCTGTGTTTCACCATGTGCCGGTTTTCTACGCCATGATGGCATTCATTGTTTTGTCGGTGATCAATGGGATTTTCCTGATTGTGTTTGCCGTGCGCAGTACGGGAATGCAGAGGTGATTTGTAATGCTTCGTAACATGCAGTACCGTTTGCGGTAGCGAACGGGTAAGTCACCGCCATTGAGTGGTCCTAAGTCTCGGACCCGTTCCCTACCGGGAACGGTACTGACCTGGTCCTCGCGAGATCGAAGCAATCGGTGCCGGGTCTCTATGCAATCTCGCGGCAACGGATCGCTCTTTCAGTCTCTCCCAATCTTTCAATCGCAATCTCCGCGTCGGCTTCTTCCCGGATGCTCGCGAACTTTTCTCCCCACTCGACCAGCAGAATGCTGGCTGGCTCGGAGCGAAGGTCGTCAATGCCTAGCGTGGCCAGTTGCTGCTCGGTATCGATGCGATAAAGATCAATGTGAAACAACGTGACCTGCGGACCGCGATACTCGTGCACTAACGTGAACGTGGGACTGGTGACGTCCTCCTGCAGCGCTGCCTGAAATTCTTCGGCGATGCCTTTGATCAGTGTGGTTTTTCCGGCGCCTAGATCACCGCGCAGCACGATCAACTCGCCTGGCTTGAGGATCTGCGCGAGCTTGCGTCCGGTCGCGATCGTCTCCTCGGCCGAGCGCGTGTGGAACTCGCGATTCATCGGCACTCGCCGGAACTCGAGGTGGACTGCAGATCGCGCTGAATCGTTGTGAGACCGTGTGGGGCAGTTCGCGCTGATCGCTGGGCGTCACTGAGATGACGGATCACATCCGTAGCGAGCAGCGTGCGTTCGTCGGCCTGGGCAGCAGCCAAATCGGCTGCCAGTCCGTGCAGGTACACGGCGGCGCGAACTGCGTCGGCAGCTTCGATCGTTCGGCCGGGGAATTGGGCCATCATGCCGGCAATCATTCCGGTGAGCACGTCACCGCTGCCGCCTTTGGCTAAACCGGGATTGCCGGTCGTGTTCACCCAGACCTGTCCATCGGGAACCGCGATCAGCGTGCGCCAGCCTTTCAGGACGACGATGGCGTGGTGCTTACGCGCAACTTCGCGCGCGACTTCGAGGCGGTGCGATTCGACTTCGGCAACGGACTTGCCGATCAGCCGCGCCATTTCGCCAGGATGGGGCGTTAAGACCAGCGGATGTTTGTGGCCGTCCAGCAGATGAGCGGCGCCCTCGAAGGCGTTCAGGCCATCCGCATCCAGGACGAGCGGCAGGGAACAGCGCGCGACGAAGTTGCGGATGGACTCGACTGTGTCTGGATCGCGTCCAATACCCGGTCCGAGCGCGACAACATTTTTTCCCGCCAGCAGCTTCTTGCATTCTGGTTCATCGAGCGCCTGTTCCGAAATGGAACCACCGTCATTTTCGTCGAGCGGTTCGGTCATCAGCTCGGGAATGGCGCCGGCGACGATCGGGAGTACGCTTTTGGGAATTGCTGCCGTGACCAATCCGGCTCCAATGCGCAGCGCAGCCATCGACGCCATGGTCGGCGCCCCGGATTTTCCGAGCGAGCCGCCGATGATCAACGCATGTCCGTAGAGGCCTTTGTTGGAATTGAGCTGGCGATCTTTTCGCAGAATGGCAGGAGGCGCGTTCCACTCCAGGTTCAGGTCGGACGTGATCGCCTCGTCTGGCGAGCCGATTGAAGCGACGGCTATCGGCCCACGCGTGAGCGTGCTGAAGATCACGCCCGCCTTGGGTGCGGTGAAGGTGACGATACCATTGCTGCGACAGGCGTGGAGCTGCGTCACTTCAAAGGAATCAGCATCGGCTCCGGACGGAATGTCGACCGAAATGACAGGTGCTGAAGACTGGTCGATCAGTTCAATGACCGAAGCGGCGAGGCCGGGAAGGGGTGGATGGAATCCGGTGCCGAAGACCGCGTCGAGAATGACATCTGCTTTGCCGATTAGCTCCTCGCATTTTCTCAATTCCTGAGGAGAGGCAGCGATCATCGGAGCAAACGGGAGCTTGGCGAGCATCTGCTTGGCATCGCCTTTTACCTCGTTCGTGCGCGCTAGGAGCACGACGGTGACACTCTTCTCGGACTCGTGCAGCTTGCGCGCGGCGACCAGGCCGTCGCCGCCGTTGTTGCCTTTGCCGCAAACTGCGACGACGCGCTGCGCGCGCGGATGATGCTGCAGCACGAAGCTGGCGACTGCGCTGCCGGCATTCTCCATCAGCGTGAGCGAGGGTACGCCGTATTTTTCCGCGGTGAGGCGGTCGATCTCGCGCATCTCGGCGGCGGTGACGATCTTCATCTTGCGCCAGCCGCTGCCAGTTCCAAATTGGACATGCTGGAAGGTTGGCCCATGGCGATCAGGAAGTCGCCGGCCCGAATCTCGTCTTGCGCTTCCGGGTTGAAACGAGTGTTGCCGTCAGCGTGCTTGATCGCGAGGATGATGATGCCAAAATCGCGATGAATGCTGGAGGCGCCGATCGTCAATCCGGCAAAGCGCGAACCGTCGGGAACAGCGATCTCTTCGATGACCATCTCGTAGCTCTCGCGGCGTCCGCTGGCGAGGCTGAGAAAATCGACGACATTGGGCCGCAGGAGGCCTTGCGCGATCAGGTGGCCGGCAAACTTGTAGGGAGAGACGACGGAATTTGCGCCGGCTTTGGTCAAGTGCTTCGCCGATTCTTCTTCACTGGCGCGGGCGATGATCTTCAGCTTCGCATTCAGACTGCGGGCGTTGAGCACGATGAAGATGTTGCCGGCATCGGTGGTGGTCGCCGCCACGAGTCCGGCTGCGTGGTCGATACGGGCTTTGACCAAAGTGGCTTCATGAGTCGCGTCACCAATCATGACTGGCCACTCCGGAGGCAGTCCTTCGGCTCGCGCCTGATCTTTTTCGATCATCAGGAAGGGCGCCGGTTTCTTGACCAGCTCGCGCGCGGCGCTGCGTCCAACGCGTCCCGCGCCGCAGATGATGTAGTGCCCGGAAAGGCTGGCGATCTGGCGTTCCATTTTGCGCCTGCCGAAGAATTGCAGAAGCTCGAATTCTAGCAAAGCCTGCGTGAGCGTTCCGATGCTGAGGGCGACCACCACAGCGCCACACATGATCAGGCCAATGTTGAACTCGCGTCCGGCGCGGCTGAGCGGATGGACTTCGTTGTATCCGATCGAACTGAACGTGATCACGACCATGTAAAAGCTGTCGAGCTAGCTCCAGCCTTCGATCACGTGGAAGCCGATGGTGCCGCCCGCCGCGAGCAGCGCGAGAGCGAACACGATCCAGAGCAGTTTGCGGAAGGCGCGCAGCGGATCGTGGTTGGAATGGAAGGGAAGCGCCATTGAGGCGCGATTCTATAGGAAGTTGCGAGCGCTGGAATGCTGATTTCTGCTCCGCCGGCCGAAGAAGCGCCGGGTTGCCAGAGTGGGAGCGAGCGAGTTTGAATTGTCGTATCTTGTGCGAGTAGGATTCCGCTCACGTGTTTGTCCGCAATACAAGACGCTCGATTGTTTTCACGGTCGCGTTGCTTTGTATATCCGGAGCAGCCGCATGTCGCGCTCAGGATAACTGGCAACAGCAAGCGGATCGATTGGCTGTTTTGTTGCAATGGCATCCCGGCAGCGTGGTCGCCGAGATTGGTGCAGGCAGCGGGAATTTGACGCAGGCGGCGGCCCAACGCGTCGGCGCGACGGGAAAGATCTACACCACCGAACTTGATCCGGAGGCGCTCGCGCATTTGCAGGATCTTGCGGCGAAAGCAAAGAATATCGTCGCGATCAAGGCAGGTGACAGCGACACGAATCTGTCCCCGGCGTGTTGCGATTCGATTTTCATGCGGCTGGTCTATCACCATTTAACTAAGCCGGCTCAAATCGACGCGAGTCTTTTCCGGGCGTTAAAGCCGGGAGGCAGGCTCGCCGTGGTCGACGAGATTCCGTACCCGGGAACGTCTGTACCGGAGGGTGTTCCCAAAAATCGGGAGGGTCACGGCATCCCACAGGCAGTCCTGGTCAATGAACTTCGAGCTGCCGGTTTTGAAGTAGAGCATGTCGAAAATGATTGGTTCAGCCCCGATCGGTATCATGATCACCGAATGTACTGTGTGGTCTTCCGGAAAGCCCAGGATTGATGTAGAGCGGTTCAGGGAAGAGCACGCGTCAAGCGTCCCTTTTCTTTACTACCGCTGCTTCAGCGCCGCTGAAGCGGTGAAAACCGAAGGAATCGGGTGGATTCTCCCTTGCGGCACGGATAAATCCGTGCCCTTCCCTAAAGCGAGCTACGGCATACAGCGACTCCGCAATTGCTCTTGGCGCAAGATTTGGCTAAACTTAATGTTTACGCGCTAAATCCCACCCGATTTAGGCAATCCTGACCCTTACAAAGGAACAGTTCCAAAGATGGCAAACCATTTTTCTGCGCTCAAACGCGCTCGTCAGACGGAGAAGCGGACGGCGGTGAATCGCGCCAACAAATCGCGCTTGCGCAGCGCGTTGCGCGGCCTGCGTGAGTCGATCGCCGCCGGCGATCGCAAGGCCGCTGACACCAGCTTCCGCCAGACCGCTTCGGCGATCGACAAGGCGGTCCAGAAGGGCACGATTCACAAGAACACGGCTGCCCGCTACAAATCCCGCCTTAGCGCGCGTGTGAATGCCGTAGCGGCGAAGTAGTCTCCCATCTTTAGTAGCGTTCGCTGCGGACCTGAGGCCCGAAGGGCCGGAATTCTTTAGCCCAGGCCATGAGGCCTGGAGCCTCCGTCAGAAGATTCAAGAGCCCCGGAGGGGCGGCATTCGCATTCGTGTTCCGGACGATTAGCGAAGGAGTGCCGCCCCTGCCGGGGCTTCGTCACTAACCGTCATACCCAGGCCTCACGGCCTGGGCTAAAGAATGTCGCGCCTTCGGCGCTCTGTTCGGTCGAAATCGTAGGCGTGGAGCGCAGTCCTCCATGTGGACGTTCGGCAGTTTTTCACAAAGAATAGTCAGCTTCTGCGGATTGGGCCCCTATCTAATCGCCAGTTTTTCTTTCACAATTTGCTCAGCGCGTTCGATTACCTGCTCCAACGCCATGTTGGTGGAATCGATCAGCACAGCGTTTGCTGCGGGTACTAGAGGTGACACTGTGCGAGTGCGGTCACGTTCGTCTCGGGCGCGCATCTCTGCCAGGACGGCTGCGGAGGGCTCTGCGGCATTGATCTGGTGAAAGCGTCGATTGCCGCGTACTTCGGGCGCTGCATCCAGAAAAATCTTGACTTCCGCATCTGGGAAAACTGCGGTGCCGATGTCGCGGCCTTCCATGACCACGCCGCCTTGCGAGCCAAGTTCGCGCTGCTTGTTGACCATCCATTGGCGGACGGCCGGATGCACCGAGACTCGCGAAGCTGCGTCGGTCACATCCTTCTCGCGAATGCGTTGGGAAACGTCGCTGTTGTCGAGCTTCACGCGATTGCCATCGATTTGCGGTTCGAGTGTGATCTTTGAACCTAACGCGAGATTGACTAGCGCTTTCTCGTCGTCGATGTCCACATCGTTCTCGATAGCCTTGAGAGCGAGCGCACGATACATCGCGCCGGTTTCGATGTTGAGATAGCCGAGCTTACGCGCCAGCCGCGAGGCAAGCGTACTCTTTCCGGCTCCGGCCGGACCATCGATCGCGATCACCAGTCCGCGTTGGCGCCGCGGCGCCTCGGTCATGAGGGAAGCTCCCGTTGTGGACATGCCAGAGTCAGGACAAATTCAGGCTACAGTGAGCAGCGTTCTGCTCTCACTCGGAGTGTAAGCGAATTCACGCGCGGAGAGCAGCGCGCGAACCACCTCGGCCACTCGCGAGCGCGAAGCAAAGTTGGAAAAGAAATTCTCGATCTCTTCCTGCGTGGCGGCGACTACAGAATCGAGATATTTCGATAAGAGAGCAGAAAGTGCTTCAGCGTCGGATATGCGAATGCCCTGCGCGACTTGCTCGCTTGCCCACCGAACCAGCAGATCCCATTTTGCCGCTCCATTGGCCGCAGGTTCCGTCTGCGCGATCTTGAGCCCAGCCGCTAATTCCTGGAGCGCCCGATCGAGTGCTGTCTCAGAAAGCGCGCCGCCGAGCTTGTCCCGAAGTTCGGCCGATGTGAGCGGGCCGGATTTTTCCAGTGTGCGAAATACGTGTTCTGACAAAGGAGAAGCTTTCTCGCGCGACCGGCTGCGCAACGGCTCCTTCGGTTTTCGGTCGCTGATTAGGGCGTAGTAGAACGGGAAAACCTCGCCAGAAACCAGCAGCAATTCCCCTTGGAGCTGCCCCGCAAAGGCAATCTTGTCGCGCAGCAGCATGGCCGCGAAGTCCTGCGCCTCGCGTGCGCGGGGATCGGCAAAGGCCTGCTTGCGTTCCGGCAGTCGCCGGTCTGTACCTAGGCAGGCTGCGAGCAGCGTGGGAAGCAGCGGCATCGGGCGGACCGGAAAAACCAACAGAAGACCCACCGAACTGACGAATTGGCGCACGTCCTCGAAGGTTCGCAGCGGCTCGCCTTCGAGCCGCCACTTGTCTCGGCGCAGATGCTGGAGTTCCAGTTCGGTCATTGGAAAGCTGCTGAGCTCCTAAGCTCTTGAGCTGCTAAGCCTCTTACTTACAGAGTAAACAGGACTTACCAGAGTAAACCACCCTGGCAGGAACAGGTCGGGATTGTAGATCGGAACGGCTTGGTAACCCTTTGCGCACCCGTAACGGTGTTCATTACCTTTGTAACCGCTGGATTTTGTTGCACTTGCCCTAGCATGGCAGCATGGACCTGCGCCGCGAGGAGAGATTTCCGTCTCAACACCAGGTCTCTGTCTGGAGCCTGGATGCGGATGGGGAAATCCATGTCCAGGAAGGACATACGATCGATATCTCCGCGACCGGCGCCTCGCTTACGGGGCTGCATCGCGGCATCGATGCGGGCGAAATCATTGGGATTCAAAATGGAAGTCGGCGCGGACGGTTCAAAGTCGTTTGGAGCGAACGTAACGAGAAGGAGCAACGCCACGCTGTAGGCATCGAGCGGCTTCGCTCCGATCAAGATGGTCCCACGCGGCTGCTCTTTTTTGACGACAAGAAAGACGTAGCCGACCGACGCAAAGCTCTGCTGCAAACACTCGGCTACGAATACAAGGTTGTATGCGATGTCGCTTCCGCGCTCGAGCAATTACGCGAGCACGAGTTCGAAGGCATGGTTTTGGCGCATCCGGTGCGCGATGTCGATTCCAGCGAGCTATTGGTTTCGATCCGGCGACAGACTAACGGTCTGCGCATTGTGTTGCTGTCTGTGCATCCGCACGTTCCGGAATCGCTGCTCGCACTGACCGACGCTTTTGTTTACGATCGCGAGCCGCAGCGCAACTTCGTCGCGGCCATCGAGCGTGCGCTTGATCGCGGTTCGAACAAGACGCTTGCGGGACGCATTTACACGCGTCATGCTGTCCGCGTGCCATTTACGGTGGAAGTGCTGCGCTCCGGCGTTCGCACTGCGCTGCACGGCACCTCTGCCGATCTTGGCGAGCGCGGCATCGGAGGCGCGGTTAAGGGAGAACTGATTCCCGGCGAGATGGTGAAGGTCACTTTCCCACTTCCGAACTGCCCGACAGACATTCAGGCTTACGCGATTGTCCGCCATCGCCGAAAGGAATTTTTCGGTTTCGAATTCATCACCATCGATGATCGTTATCTGCACCTGATCCGTTCACTGTGCGCCGTGCTGCCGGTGCTGCGTAGCTCGTAAACGCGGAGAAAATAGGCTTACTTCTGCGTCAGGATCGCGGCGTCATTGCCGACCGTTGCGCTGTCGATGCGGTCGGGCATAGCGAAGGTATTGTCCAGTCCCAAATTGGGATACTTGGGAGTGAGATATTTCTTAACGAACAGTCCCAGCGCCAGCCGCGGCACGTCGACGCCGTCGATAGAAACGGATTGGACGTTCACCTTGCCTTGTCCCTGATCGGCTGAGGCATCGGCTGTGACTTCGACATCGTGAACGCCGCTGAACATCGAAAGCAGCGGGTTCAGATTGCTTTTACCTTCCTTCAACTGATCGAAATCCGCGGTGGTGTCGGCCACAATCGTGTCCGGATGCGAGTGGAAGGTCACCTTCTGTACGCCCTTTGGCAACTTATATCCACCCTCACGAAACCAGGCGTTCACGTCAGCCGCATTGATCTGCACCGATCTCCGGCGTACCGGATTCGCGTGAGCATTGCTCTCAATCGCGTTAAGTTCATTCTGAAATCGTTGCGCAGCCGGAGAAAACTTGTGCGGCGTAGAAGACGGCTGCTGGCCTACTGCGACCCACGAGAGAACTGTTATTAACGCGAGAGCGCGTACAACCTGCATCACGGTAAGGCCTCGGCGATCTTGCGCGGTTCGGTGGTTTTCGCCGCCTTTTTTAGCGGTCCGTCTGTTTTCACGTGTTCGCTGTTGACGAGCCGCAGGACGGGTGTGCCGGTCAGAGCGATCTCTCCGCTCAAGTCGCGCACTCCGTTCTTGGAATCCATCTTCGAGTGCACGAGTGCTACGGCGCGATGATCGATAGCAAACTGTCCTGACCAAAGCTGGAATGGGAGTCCTTCGCTCGCGCCGCCTGCGTTGGTCGAGGTTTCGATGCTCCCGTTCTTCCAGGAAAACGATCCGGCACCTTTGAGTGCGGAAGCGAGCTGGTTGAATGTCCTGCCGGCAGTCTTGAACTCATACGTCAGCGTCACTATCCCGGAGCCGAACTCATGGCCTCCTGCACGAGCGACTTGGGCGGCTTCTGCCTTTTCGAGATCGCCCCTGCCCGTGATTACAGGCGTTTGGCCGGAAAAATCGAAGCTCCAATTCCCCGTGTGCTTTCCCGAAAACACCTCGGCCGTCAGGTGCTGAGCGAGCAATTTGCCATTGGCGATTCGCAGTTCTGCATTCACGTTCCTGGCCCTCGTATTCTCGATAGTGACGCCTTGTGCCGCTAGCTTTCCGCCGGCGGCAACGTCCATCAGCCATTGCGCGCCAAACCGTTGAGACGAACCGAAGAACGGGAGCGAAAGGGATCCGGAATCGGAATTGAGGAGACCCAGAATGGAACTCGCCCGCAGTTGGGCAGTCTGCAGATCAAAATCGACGTTGCAAATGGGGTGAAGCTGGCAATCGTCACTGCCGTGCAGATCGGCGGTGAAGGCGAGAGCATTCTTGGCAAAGTCGCCGGCGAGTTTTGTCGCCTGAAACTGTTCCCCATGCAGGACGATTTTGCCGCCAGACAAATGTAGCGGTTCGGAGAAGCCGCGCAACGACAACTGTGCGGACTGAATCTCCGCCCGCGCCGTGATACTCGGCGGTGAAAACCCTTGCCACGCGCCGGCATAGTCGGCTTGTAACACTACTGAGCCCTGCAGGTCTGTAGAGGGAGGCTGGAGGCCAAGTGTACGTGCTACCTCCAGCAGTCGCCGGCAACTTGCGGGACCGTTGAAAGAGATCGAATATCCTCGCGGATCGAGAGTGGCGGAAACCTGGGCTGCGCCGCCGAGATCCAGCGAAAACGGCTCAATCACCGCTTCCGAGAGCGGCGGTTCAGCAGCGGAATCATCGTCCGGATCCGGCGCCTGAAAATCCACGTTTACAGATTCGGGAAAAACAATCGCCGGTCCAAGCGTTGCCGATTCCAACATCGCATTCCGAACTGCCGCGCTGCCCTTCCAAATCGCGGGCTGTCCCGCATGAGCGTCGATCATCCATTCACCATCGACGATCCCTTCTCCGGAAAGATCATTGGGAAGCGTCCGCTTAGCGCGCAGGAGACCCTTCACCAATGCCGAGAGCGGCATCTCGCTCGCAATCAGGCGCACGGAGAGATTAGGAGAATGCCCGAGCGGCTGGACGGTGCCGCTGGCGAGAAGCGCGCCATTATCAAACGGAGCACGGCAATGGAATTCCAGCGCGTTGCTGGCATTGGTTTCGGGTACCTGGCCTTCAAAGCGCTGGTCGCAGGAGATGCGCACATCGAAGGCGGACGGTCGGGCTATGTCGTAGCGGCGAAATTCGTCGAGATTGGCATCGACGTGTCCGCTAAAATCCGCGGGTGTGCCTTTGAGTTCCGCATTCAGCTCAACCGCCCCGCGCCACCCGGGATCGCGTCCATCGGCGATACGCATCAGCGCGTCCACCTCTGGCTTGTCCCAGTTCAGCTTGAAGTGGAATGGAGTTTGTTTGAATTCACCCGCGCGGTCAAAGGATCCGGAGACGCGGATTGTGCCAGTATCGCTGAGCACCTCGTCGGTGCGCAAAGGAACGGCTTTCAATCGGACATTCCAGCGATTTTCGGCAGCGAGCCACAAAGCGAACTCCGCGTTGGAAAGAGCGAACGGCTTTTTCTCATGTCCCAATTTGAAATTGATGCGGCTCTCGGTTAATTCGATATACGGGAATCGGGCGCGTGTTTCCGCTCGGTGCTTTGCCGTAGGAGCGGAGGGCACTTGTGAGGCGCGATTGACCAACGTCTCTAGGTTCCAGTGGCCATCAGCCGTTCTGACCAGATTTAGGCTCGCGTGCGTGAGCGAGACGCTTGCGATCTCCAACCTTCCACGCCATAGCGAAGAAAGACGCAGAGTCGCATCGCTGCGTTCGCCGTCTTCTTCGGAGGTGAGCAGAATCGGCTCGTTGCCAAACTCGGGATCATCTGCAATGCGCAACTGGCGGAAGGTGAATCCAGGCAGAGGCAGAAGACGCAACCGCACATCTTCGACGCTCACCTGACGTCCCAGAGAACGAGACAGGGATTCTGACAAACGCGCGCGAAAACGGTTCAGGTGAATGCTCGGCGGAACAACGAAGGCCAGCGCGAGCAAAACCAGTACAACGGTCAGACGACGCAGATGTTTACGGCGGAGCGACATGAGGACTGCCTGTTAACTCCCCAAATTGGAAGCGACTCTACCGGCTAACGAACCAGGTGGAACATCCGGCTCCAGCGGGTTTGGTCGAAGAAGTGAATCACGATATGCCCCATAAACTCGACGCGATCGGCGATATCGGTCTTTTCCCATTGATTATCCGGTGTGATGAACGACCAGTAGATGAACAACGGGCGGCCGATGATGTTCTCGCGCGGGATGAATCCCCAATAGCGGCTGTCGTAACTGACATCGCGATTGTCGCCCATGCCGAAGTAGCTATCGGGAGGAACGACGATGTCGTCGCCTTGCCGCTGCACTCCCACTTCCACCGGCCACGTGGGAGCAACTTGGACTCTCGACTCAGCAGCTGGCACTGCGGGAAAATTGTCGCGATAGTCGTCAATATCGCCAACACTGTGAATGACATACGGCTCCTTCAAGGCCACGCCATTCCGATAAACCACACCGTTGCGCAGGTGAATATGATCCCCGGGTATTCCGATCACGCGCTTGACCACGTAAAGGCCGGGAGTTTCCGGCGAGAGGAACACGATAATGTCCCCGTGCCGGATCGGCCGATAATGCTCAAACACTGCCCAGTGGCTCGGCGGCGCAATCGTCACGCGATCGACGAAGACGTGATCGCCGATCAGGAGCGTGTTTTCCATCGAGCTGGTGGGAATCTCGAAAGCCTGGATATTGAAGGTAATGATGAATAAGCCGACGACCAGGACTACCGCCATCGAGGAGATAAACTCCATCGGCGTTTCTTTTTTCTTGAGCGGCTTCGCGGGCACGGCCTGCGGCTTTTCTTTCGGTGAGAGTACGTCAGTCTTCAAGAGGGTAATCCAAGTCGAGAGAGTCAGCGGACCAGGTGAAAGGTCCGGTGCCACCGAGCGTCCTCCGGCAGGTGGACGAGCGTGTCCAGCAAACTATCAAGTTTACCATTGCCGGCGAGGTCGTCCCGGCGCTCGACGGACCAGTAAATCAGCAGTGGACGCCCAATTATGTTGCCGCGCGGCACAAATCCCCAGTAGCGACTGTCGAGGCTATCGTCGCGATTATCGCCAAGCACGAAGTATTCTCGCGGGGGCACGACCAACTCGCCGTCATGGATGTCTTTGTGCATCTCGATCCACCAGCTCGAATCGACTTCGGGGCTGATGTAGTTGCCGTCGGGAAAATTATCGCGGTAGGAGTCAAAGTCGTGCTGCTGATGGATCGCGTAGGCCGAGTCGTTCACCAGATGCTCATTCACAAAAACCCGACCGCGAAACATACGAATGTGATCTCCGGGAACACCGATCACGCGCTTCACGAAGTGTTGCGTCGGATTCACGGGATAGCGGAAGACGATGATGTCGCCATCGTGGATCTGCGAATAGGGCAGCATCCAGTTCCACACGCCACCGTGACCGTAATGGACTTTGTCCACCAGCAAGTAATCGCCGACAAGCAGCGTGTTCTCCATCGATTCCGACGGAATCTGAAACGCTTGTAGGAGAAAGGTAATAACAAACAGGGCAATCGTGACCGTGAACGCCAGCCATTGAATCCCGCTGAGCCAGTCCGAGAGGATCGCTTTGCGAGCGACCGGAGTGGTAACAGAAACCGGTTCAGCGGCCGGATGTTCAGCAGGCGGCGTTTCCGTGACGACGGGCTCACTGGCCGGGCCGATTTGTTCCCCGTTAGACATTCACTCCAGATCCGCAGAGGCGCCCTCGACGGCGGACTGCGTCTCTAAACCTATTCGAGGCGCACATCAGGGCTCCGCCTGAACCGGTTCTTGCGCGCGCAGATGTTCGAGGGCAATGCGCGCCGCCTGCTGCTCAGCCTTCTTCTTCGTCGAATCCTGCCCCGTCGCCACGTAGAGTGGCTCGTGAACTCCGTGCTCGGTTACCCGCACTTCCATCGTAAACAGCTTTCTGTGCTCCGGCCCGGCCTCCTCCACGACTGTGTATTGGGGCTGCGCTAGGCCTTTAGCCTGCACCCATTCCTGAAGAGCCGACTTGAAGTCGGCAAACTGATCTTCGAAGCCCTGCGTCGAGTCAAATCGTTGCAGCTCCGGTTCGAGCACGAGATCGATGATGATGCGCCGCGCCGGTTCCATGCCACCGTCAAGATAAACCGCGGCGATCAGCGCTTCGAGTCCGTCGGCCAGCAGCGCCGGTTTGGAGCGTCCGCCGCTGCGCTCTTCACCGCGTCCCAGCAGGAGGTACTTTCCAAGCTGCAAAGCACGGGCGACCTTTACAAGGTGCTTGGCGCTCACCACATGCGCACGCATCTTCGACAGCTTGCCTTCGTGGAATCCGGGAAAGCGCTGGAACAGTAGCTCGCTGGTGACCAGTCCCAAAACGGCATCGCCGAGAAATTCGAACTGCTCGTTGTCACCGGGAGAACCTTCTTCGATCGCCACCTCGCCGGTTTCCGAAGAATGCAGTCGCGTCTCAATCTCGTGCGCGAGCGAGCTGTGCGTGAGCGCCTGGCGAAGGAGAGCAGGATTAGAAAAGCGGTATCCTAGCGCGGATTCCAATTCCGAGAAATCTTCGGTCTTCATCGCCGCGTTCAAGGTTTGTTCCTATTTGGGAGGAGCGGTGCCTGCCGGATTCGTTGCAGGCGTTGTCGCAGGTGCGCTGCCGGTGAGCTTACCTAGGCGATCGACTTCCTGTTTCGCCAGCATAGCTACAGGCGAATTTTGAGGAGAACTCGCGACAGCCTTGTTCGCTGAAGCCAACGCGTCAGAATACTGCTTCAGGTGATCCTGCGCGAGCGATAGCCGCAGATAAGTAAGCGGCTCTACCTGACCGGGAGCGCTCAAAGCGATCGACTGCTGGAATTCCTGCTCGGCGCCAGCATCGTCTTTACGATCGAGATCGACCATGCCAGTCGCCGAATGCGCCATTGACATGAGCATCTTCTTTGCGCCATCCAGTTGCTCAGCCGTGATATTGTTCGGCGCCATCAGGTCGGTGTTCACGGTCTCGAGCGCTTTTTGCGCGTCTTTAACGGCTTCGTCGTACCGCTCATCGCGATCGAGGTCGCTGTCGCGCGTGCGCTCCGCCAGCACCGTAGCCGCCATCACCAGTGCGACTGGATCGTTCGGCTCATAAGTAAGAACTTTGCGCGCCATCTCCAATGTCTTGTCGGAATCGTTGGCCTGCTGGTACTTGCGCATCAGGTTGGAGTAGAGGAGTCCGCGCAGGTCGCTCGCCGGATACTTCACCGCAAACTCATCCGCTGCCTTCTCCGCAGCAACCGGATCGGTGTTGGCGGCGACAGCTTGATACGCGGCATATTCGCCTGCCGTCTTCGCCGAAGGCGGAGACTTGTGCTGCGGGACTGCTGGCGTCGCCGGAGCAGGAGTGGCGGTTTGCGGCGCAGGAGCAGGGGCGGAAGGCTGCTGAGCGGGTTGTGTGCTCGTAGCTTGTGCCGACATTCCGATGGGCAATACCAACGTACAAGCAAGAAAGATGGGGAGCGTAAATGTTTGTTTCGTTCTCATGATCAGATCAGAGTTTTTCAACGATGAGCTTTCATAAACATAAGGAAAACGCGCAAATTACTTATGCACCGGTAATTCGTATGGCTTCTGCAATCCTCGTTCCGCGGCTTGTACTGTATCCGGTTCAGTATCGCCGACATTGAGTGCGGCGTTGTAGTGCTTGAGCGCCGCCTCGCGGTCCTGCTGAATATCGAAAATGCGTGCGAGATAAATATGTGACCACGCCAGCATGCGCGAATCGTGCCCGAGCTGGAGCGTCTTCTGGAAATTGTCGATCGCATCCTGCATCTTGCCGTCCAGCGAAGCGGCTCTCGCGAGAATGAAAGTCGCACGAGCGACGTCGCCGGAGTTGCTGTCCACGACCTTCTGCGCGAGCTCCTCGGCCCCTGCGATATCGCCGGCGATCAGCCGCTCTTCCGCCGCATCGAGTGAGTCACTACTTACGCGGACCGGTTTGCGGACCAGGTCAGGTGCGCTCTGCTTCGCAAACGTCACCTCGCGCGCCCGCTTTTCCTCGTGTCCTAATTCGAGATTCAGGTTGTAGAGCATGTCCGGGAAGGCGTCCTGAAAACCAACCTCGCCTTTCTCGAAAGTCGCGAGTTGGTTGTAGAAGTAGCGCGTGAGGATGAAGCCCTGCTGCATGGCTTCATCTGCCGCTTGGGATCGGACCTCTTCGACGCGCCGCTCGCGTTCTTTGCGCTGCTCGCCGGCGACTCGAGGAACATCCATCGTGCGCGCTTCGACCGCGCGGATTAGCGACTCGGTCGTCAGCAGCGCGATGTCTTCTTTGAACTGCTGGCCGAGCGGAGCATCGACAACCGTCTGCAGCAGCGGCTTGAGCGATTGCATTTTGTTGGCCCGCTTCAATGCCAGCGGATCGAGCGTGTAATGCAAATAGGTATGCCGCACTGGCTGCATTTTGAGTTCGCCATGATCGGGCGCCATCACCATCAGGTAGTCCGCACCATAGTTGCGTGCATTGATTTCCGAAGGCGCCACGAGCGGCTCAATGTACACGGCAAAACGGCGGTTCACATAGCCGCTGATCGGCAAGCGTAGATAGGTGTCGGTCCGCAGAATCATCTGCGCGACCGGCGCGTGAAACCGTTCGACATACTGCTGATACTGCGGCTCGTACTTCTTCCAAAGTTGATGCAGGCCTGCCGTGTCATAAAAGCTTTGGAGCACCGGCAGGTATCCCAAAACCGGCTCGGCATCCGGAGGAATGTCGGATTCCTTGACCGTGGTCTTGAATTTCGGCGGATCGCTGGTGTACAGCGCTAAGGAGATGTACTGCGACAGGTTATTGCCTCCGTCCACCGGCTTGTGATCCTGGACGAACGCGCAGAGCTGCTTCTGTGCAAACTGCGCCTGTGGGGAGGCGGCAACCGCGCGAATCACGTCCGCTCGCACCTGGTCGCGGACAGGATCAGATGCCGCTAATTCCTCGTTATATCCACACGAGTTCAAGCCGGCCATGAAGGAAAACAGCGTCTCGCTCACGTCCAGCGTAATCTTGGAGCTTGCCGGCGCGGCGAATTGCGGCGAACTTGCCGGTGCAGCCGATTGCTGCGCCAAGACCAGCCCCGAACTTACCATGAGGAAGACAACGGCTGGAAGCAGCCGCCGCGAAGAAAAGAAACCCAGAAACAGCCTCCTTCGGAGTGACGGGAATAGCTAATTTTACTGTAGCGGGAAACGGCTGGCTACTGCGGAAAGGCGGCATCTTCTAGAATCTTTGCAGCTCGAATGGGTTAGAGAAAATCAAAAGCTTTAACACGGAGGTCACAGAGGAACGCGAGGAAGTGAGACACAAAGGCGTTGTTTCCTTCGTGCTCACCCCGGTTTTTCTGTTGTAGTGAAACTGGACCATGAGCGTAGCGGCACATCTCGGCATTAACCTCGCGGAATACGACGCTCGTATCCGCACCTTCATTCCCAATTACGAAGAGATGCTGGAGGCCGCTGCCGATGTGCTCGATCCGAAAACCACGACCATCGTCGATCTCGGCACTGGTACGGGAGCTTTTGCGGAGCGCTGCCTTCGCCGCGCGTCTCGAGCGCGAATCATCGGCATCGATGCCGATCCCGAGATCCTCAAAGCCGCTGCTGACCGTCTGCCGAACACATCGAAATTCCTCTGCGGCAACTTTGCTGAACTTTCGATACCTGGCTGCGATGCGATCATCGCGTCCTTCGCTCTGCATCATGTGCGTACTCCGGAGGAAAAAGCGAGCCTGTATGGCCGCATGGCTGCGGCATTGAGCAACGGCGGAACGCTGGTGAATGTCGATTGCCAGCCGGCCAGGGATGCGGCCATGGCGACAAGGCAGATGAATCGTTGGAAGGACCATCTGCTGCTCTCCTACAGCGATTACGAGGCAGAGCAATACCTCGCCACGTGGTCACAAGAAGACGTTTATGTGCCTCTGGCAGACGAAAGTGCCCTCATGCAGCAAGCCGAACTTTCCGTCGAGGTGGTCTGGCGCAAAGACGCTTTCACGATCCTGGTCGGCAAAAAGTAAGTTCCACTCAGTCCACGACGTGTCCACCTAGTCCATCCAGCTGCTACTGCTGCTGTGTGGCCTGCAGTTTCTTCAATCGCCCTTCCGAACTCGCCTTGATAGCCTCGCGCACATTCTGCGGATCGGTTGTGTCGTTCGCCAAAAGCGCCAATGCCTTTTCGCTGTTCTGCCGCGCCAGATCCTTGTCGCCAGCGGCATCGTAAGCGTCGGCCAACGAGTCGTAGACGTTAGGCGATTCAGGATACGCAACGGCGTTCAGCTTCAGGATCGCCAACGCCTGCTTTGTATAGCCGGCCTGAAGATGCTGATATCCGAAATAATTGACGATCTGTTCCGGCAAAAACGGAGATTTCGGATTCTTCTGCCGCGCAGCCGATAACTTCTTCTCGAGTTCAGCCAGGCCGTTGGGCTCATCGAGCAGCGCAAGCTCGTGAATCTCCGGCGGAAGGGAAGGAGCATGAGCGAGGGCAGGAGCATGTCCCGGAGTCTTGATCAGCGTGGTCTCATACCAGACCACAATTTTCTCCGGCAGATCCGGATTGACCGCGAACATTTCCGCCGCATGATGTCCGGTCTTATACTCCGTGAATTCTTTGCCCGGCGAGGCATCGATCGAGTAAAGAAGTTCGGTCGTGGGGACCATCTCCGGATGCTGATCATCATCGGCGACGGCAAAAAAGATCGGCAGCTTCGAGTGGCGCAGGAAATCGCGTCCCTTGAGGTCAGTGGGGCCGGCCAGCAAGACCAGCGACTTCACGTCAGGATGCCGTATTGCGGTTTTGATCGCGTTGTCTACCCCACAGCTCCCACCGCCCACGCCGAGATCATCGGCCTTAACATCTCCCTGCGACTGCAGATATCGAAACGCCACGTCGATGTCGCTCGGCCACTTGTTCGCCTCCTCTGGTGGTTCACCGGTGGTCGTGCTATGTGGCTTGTCTCCACTCTCGCCATAGCCGCGCAAATCCATGGTCAGGACGTTCATCCCGGCCGCGGCAAGCTGATGCGCCAAACCGTCCCAGATCTTGCGGTCATGGTCGCACTGGTGCAGCAACAACACGCCTGGCCCAGGCTTACCCGCGGAAAAGTAAGAAGCCTTCAAGGTCACGCCGTCGACAGCTGTCAGATCGACGATGCGCACGTGCGGTGCTTGCTGTGCAAGCAAGCTCAGAGCAGTCAGCAGAACCAATAAGAAAACACAGGAGACGGGCTTCTTCATCCGGAACCGTCCTTCTTCACTTGGACGGGAGGATACTCCAAGCGTAAGCGCGTTTTACGCCATCTCGGCCCACGCATGCTAAGGCTAGCGTAACAGTCCAAATTCGGGTAGCATTCGGCGCGTAGTTTAGGCGATCTCGGATAATGTGCGGTTCCAGGACGGGAGGCAAATGTGGCAAAGCATGAACATGAGGATGACCAGGACAAGAGGATCGAAGACCTGAAGCGCCGTGCAGAAGAGCTTTCCGACGGCCAGATGGAGGTGCGCGAACTGGACGACTGCCCGGCTGAGGTGGAAGAGTCCTTCTGGAAGCACATAGTGGACTACGAGGAAAGTCCGTGGACGACTAACTTCCAGCAGTTAGAGTCGGCGGGCGTGGCGCTTCCCGCGCCGGATTCGCTCAACGACGAAGAGCTGACGGCAAAGCTTTGGGAGGTGATCCAGAAGCTCGCGTTACTTCGGGTCTTTATCGAGCAGACTGATCATCTTAGCGACCGCGAGCTCTACGCATATCTCTGGACCGATGCCCTACGAGAGGAAACAAAGGCCTTCTCCGCAGTCGGCAATGGAGCCTGGCATATCCAACTGCTCAGCAGCGGCAGCGAGGAAGCTAACCAGCTCTATCTCAAGTATTACGCTGACGAGGATTGGCGCCGGCACTGGCACAAGGATTTTCCGGAAGATCCCATCCCGGCGCACGAAGACCCGCCTTACGACCGTGACCGACTGCTGCCCAAGGCGGATTACGGTCCGCCGTTTAGTGGCGAGCCCAACTGAGGCTTTAGGGAAGACGGAAACGCGGTGTATCAACAGCGACTCGCAGAAGTACAATTCCCCGCATGAAAGCAGCGTTCGTGTTCGCGGCGATTGCTACCGCCATGGCACTGTGTGCGGCTGCACAGGTCGGCGATACGCCGGCTACTGAGCCGCGGCACTGCGTAATGAGCGCAGGCGAACAAGCGGTTGTAGTCGCGTACTTCAACACGCCAACTTTCTCGAAACATCTACTTGGATTTCCGCACGTCGCGACTACGCTGGCGGACACGACGCAGCCAACGGCTACCGGACTTGACCTAAATTTCGTGAACCTTCAGCTTTCTGTAACAGGAGATGCAATTCCTGGCGACGCTCGTAGCGACTTCAATCGAAAAGCACGCGAGAGCTGCGGGGTTGGACCGCTTGCAGGGCTACGGAACGTGCACGTAGTCTCTATCCCGGCGAATGGTTCGTCACCTGTGTTTCACCGTCGTTATGGCAAGAATGGGTTGCTAGTACGCGTGTCGCGGGTTGGGTTCAATAGGGCAAGTACGATTGCTGTTATGCACGTGTCTTATTATGCGGAGCATTCCGGCGGCGGTTGCTTATACGTGTTCGAGCGTAAGGCTGGCCGATGGGTAATGAAAACCGAATTTCGGACGTGGACCACGTAACGAGGGTTAATCGCGTTGTCCTAACTCAGGAGCAAAAGTCGATGCTCTCCTCGTCGCGCACGCGGAATTCAAACGCGGCATGATACATCGCCTCGGCAATCGATTCGTGCCAAGTGTCGGCCACCTTATCCTGTTCGCCGATGGAACAAGTAGTATCCGTGTCGCTTGCGGCTGTCGGGAGTAGCGATCTCCAGTGACACGACTGGAGCGAATCTCCGGCCATCTGTCATCCAGTGCCGCGTCTCGCTGGGGCGCAGGTGGTGTGGGCCAAGGCGTACCCGTTTGATTGCGGTCGACGGAGAAATTTCTGCCCGAGCTGCTGATTTTCGCCGAAGCTATTTTTTCTTCGCAGTCTTAGCGTGCTCCAGGTCCTTTGCGCTCTCAAGATGTTTTTCGAGGACTGGAATCGCGGCCTCAGCATACGACTTGATTGCCTGATTCTGCGCGTCCGCCGCTTCCTTTTTGTAGACTTCAAGGGCCTTCGTGTGGCCCGCGACCATCTCCTGAATGTATTTGTGATCGAAGGCAGCGCCTTTCAGCTTCTGGAAGGGATCGATCATCGATTTGTTGTGAGCAGCGTCAATCGCGTCGGGCACATTCAGGCTGGCTTGCTGCGCGGCAGTGTGCAGGTCGTCGAAGTCCTTGGTGTGATCGGTAACCAGCGTCTGCGCATAGTCTTTCACTTGCTGGTTGTCCGCAACGTTCTGAGCCTGTTGCCCGAGGTTCGCTTCCACCATATCGGTCTGCGCGGCAAGGTCCACAAACTGCTGGTCGGTCATGGCGGCCTGGGCCTTCGCTTGATGGGCGGCCTTTTTCTGGGCCAGGGCGGGAATCGCCAACAGGGTGAGGCAACAAATGGCGGTGAAAACTTGCTTCATCGAATTTCCTCCAATCCAGTCTTAAGTGTGTGAAACTCCAACAAAAAGTGCACACCTACAAGCTGATTCACAAATCAGTGTGGGATGTTGCCGAGTGGACAGGATTCTTTATGCGGTGGCACGCGGAAAAAAGAGTGCACACTTGGGGACTGCGCCTGCAATTGTATTCTTCCTGCGGCTCGCCCTACTCCGACCATAGTTAGAAACGGCAGCGGGCTTCATTGCCGGATTTACATTGCAAGATCATCGAAGGCCGGCAGAGTCTCCTCACCGCACGAAATGAAAGCACACTGCGAAACTTTGCGAGTGTCCCAAAATCGCGCTGGCCCAGAGCGCCGCGATTCGAGAGTTCCAGCGCGATTTTTGGCAACCTCGATGAATGGGATTGCCACCAATCTTCGTTGAAACACGGTGGCAAGCTCGACCACCTCCCCTAGGCCCAAGCTTCCCTTCGCAGATCAATCCCTTACAAACATGGAGGTAGAGTTATGAGTTGCAGAACCGCACTGCTGCGTCTCATTTCTTCCGTGCTGAGTGGCGCAGTCGCCATTCTCGTCTTCACCACACTCACATATTCGGGAGCATTCGCTCAAAACTCACAACACTTAACATTGCACCCGTCCGGCTTTGGCACGCATTCCTATGCTGCCTGGAAGGCACAGCAGGGGGAACCTGATACAACCGGCAATGCAAATCAGGCTTTGTATTTTCAAAAAATGACCGTCACCGGGTCGTTTGCAGCGGGAGTGGCGGTGATAAAAGGAGTCGCAGGAGCGGCCGCGAGCGAACTCGCAGGGCTCGCCTGGGACCACCGCGAGGATGGCCATTGCGGCGCCGGTGCGCCAAGGTGGAATCTCGCTTTGCAGGACGGAAGCGGCCACCAATACACCGTGTTTCTTGGCTGCTACGCCGCGCAGCATATGGAAACCAACGTAATCACAAACGGGTTCGGCTGGTGTCGGGATACGCAGAGCGTGCCTGCTGCAATCACATCGCAAACAGGCGTGACCGATTTGAGCACACTTACAATCACCGGCCTCGCGATTCTTTTTGATGAAGGCAATGACACAGCGAATCCACCGCCCGCTCCTTGTGCGCAGCAAGGTTTGGCTGGCGGATTCGTCTTCCTCGACAATATTGAAGTGGACTTTAACGGTGTGACCTACTGCTGGACCAGCGCGAGTAACAACGGCAACGGCGATGCCACTGGCTGCCCGGGCAGCAGCTCGGCACTGACGACTGATACTTCTCTGGTGACAATCAGCCCGCTCGCTGGCATTGCCGTTGATCCGAGCGATCTGGATCTTGTGAACGGCCTCAACCTGGTCTACCCTGACGTGCCGATTACCTCCTGGTCTCTGTACCCATATACCTACTAGCCAGGGGAGGCATGCCGGAGATACAGCGGCGGCCGATATCCCTCGGCCGCCTTTGTCTAACTTGTGTAGGGCGATCTCTTTGTCACAGCGTGAAAATCGAGAGAAGGATTTCTCCAGGGGGTTATCGACAATCATCACGAGATGACGCGAGAATCCAGTGATGGTGAGCAGTCGAAATTATTTCACGATGCGATTGATTTCAGTGTTTTGAGCAGTCGCAATCTGCCATCCTTCTTTCGCGCGAGTAAGGACGAACAGGAAGACGCCGTGACGTGGAGTTGATGTTCGCCGGTCCCCAAAGAGGTGCCAGCTCACATGCGCGATCGCCACATCCTCTCGCAGAAAACGTACATCGACGTCGTCGAACTTCACCGTGCTGTTCTTGAAGATGCCGTAATTTGCGGGGTTTGCTCCGGCGACCTGGGTCGTCTGCGGAATCGCCCCATGCGACCACGCATGGTGGGTCTGAATGTCCTGCCGTCCTTTCATCGGAGCACCAGCAACGTTCACGAAGTCCGCGTCTGGAGCAAAAAGCCTACCGAACCCGTCCATGTCATGGTGGTTCTAAGTTGTTTCAAACCCGGCAACGACGTTCCGAACGCCCACTCATCATCTGACGCAGCAAGCGCGTAGATCGAAGGAAAAGACGCTAACATCACCACGAGCGCTATAAAATTCAACCGTCGGCTCATCGCTTTGCCCCCAGACTTCTCGAAATCTGCATTTTGGAAGCATAGAACGCCTTAAGGAAAGAAGAGTGTGAACAAGCGAGAGATTGTAGATCGCTCGACCTCCGCAGTCGCCAGTCAACGAACGTGACAGGGTGGGTGGCCCACACAATCGACCTCCGGGCCAGCACTATAGCTCCATGGCGAAGAGCACGAGGGTACCCCCCGACGCCTTGGTACTGAGGGCAGTCGAAGGACGCTTTCGTTGCCTGGATGTGTTTTCGATAAAGGAGTTTGGTCGGGACGGGCAGATTTGAACTGCCGACCCCTCGCACCCCAAGCGAGTGCTCTACCAGGCTGAGCCACGTCCCGACGAGAAGAGGAAGGAATCCCGCCAGTGCGGGATGGGGTAGAGTCATCATACTACAGCGTTGCGCGCGTTTCCCCGCCTCAGGCGGGTAGAATCGATCCTGCATGCTTGTTCGTTTTCTACTTGGGCTCGCCACGCTCGGCACATTCACTTCAACCGGCTATCTCGTTCTGGTGCTGATCGCCGCGTTGCGCTTTCGGCGACGGCAGAGGCTCGACAGACGGGCTACCGACTTTGCTCCTCCCGTCAGCGTGCTCAAACCAGTTCACGGTCTGGAGCCGAATCTCGAACATAATCTTGAGAGCTTCTTTCGCCAGGATTATCCCGACTTCGAGCTGATTTTCTGCGCTCGCCGCAGCGACGATCCGGCGTTGCTCATCGCGCAGCGGATCGCATCGCGTTATCCGCAGGTGAAGACGCGAATCCTTACCTCCGGCGAGCCTCCGTGGACGAACGCCAAGCTCTACTCCCTCGAACGCATGTGGCCGCAAGCTGCGTACGAACTGCTGATAATCAGCGACAGCGACGTGCGTGTCTCGTCCGACTACCTGCGCGAGATTGTGGAGCCGTTCGCGAATCCCAAAGTGGGAATGGCGACCTGCATCTTCCGCGGCTTGCCGGTCGGCGGATTCTGGACACGGCTCGAAGCCCTCGGTTACTCGGTCGAGATGACGTCGGGCGTGCTCGTCGCCGAGATGCTCGAAGGCATGAAGTTCGCGTTAGGTCCTACGATGATCGTACGGCGCGAATGCGTGCGCGAACTCGGCGGCTTCGCCTTCATGGCTGACTACGCCGCCGACGATTACATCCTCGGCAATCGCGTGGCTGAGTCGGGAAGGGAAGTGGCACTTTCGCTTCATGTGATCGATCATATGGTGTTCCATCAATCATTTTTCGCGTCCATGCGGCATCAGGTGCGCTGGATGCGCAGCACGCGCTTTTCCCGTCCGAAAGGCCATCTGGGAACGGTGCTCACCTATGCCATGCCATACGGCATTCTCGGGGCGCTGGCCGGCGCTGCCGCTGGCTATCCCATTTTGGGAATTGCGCTGCTGGGCGCGGCCGTTGCGAACCGAATCTTGCAATCTCTGGTCGTGGGATACGGGGTTACGCGCGATCGCCGGGCTTTAACTCGGGCTTGGCTTTATCCTGTGCGTGACCTGTTGGGGTCCATTCTCTGGGTTGGCAGTTATCTGAGCGCGAAGATCGATTGGCGGGGAGAAATGTATCGATTGTCGCAGGGTGGAAGGATGGACCGGGTTGCGACCGTTTGTCATTCCGAGGCCGCGCCAGCGGATGAGGAATCCCTACTTCCAGAGTAGCTCTGAGGGTAGGGATTCCTCGCTGCGCTCGGAATGACAGACCAAAGCCTATGCTTTGGCCGCAGCCGCCATGCCGTTCTGCCACTCCACGCTGAACACCTGAATCGGTTCCGACTTTCCTTTTACCGTGAGGGGATCGAGAGCCGTCAAAGCGAAATTGGTGGAAAGCTCTGACTTCGTGGCTTGCGAGATGATGATCTTGCCTGCCGGTGCGTTCGACATGAGTCGAGCGGCGGTGTTTACGGTGTCGCCAATTACGGTATAGTCCAGCCGTCGCGGCGAGCCAATGTAACCGGCAGTCACCTTTCCTGTATTGATCCCGATACCAACACGCAGCTCCGGCCATTTGCGCTCGCTCGCATCACGATTCAGCTCGACCAGCAAACGCTGAATGCCCTGTGCAGTCCGAACTGCGTTGTCGGCGTCATTGCCCTTGTTCAGTGGAGCGCCGAAGAGCGCCATCACACCGTCGCCGAGGTATTTGTCGAGTGTGCCGCCGTTATCGAAGATGACGTCCGTTACGTGGGTGAAGTAATTGTTCAAGATTTCGACCACTTTGTCCGGTTCCATCTTCTCGCTGAGCGTGGTGAAGCCGCGAATATCGGCGAACAGCACGGTTACGACCTGGTCCTTACCCTTGCCTAGGCCGACGCCTTCGGGACTGACTGAAATCTGCCCGGCTACGTCTGGGGATAGGAACCGTTCCAGCGCGTGCGCGTACAGTGCATTGATCGCAGCGCCTGCATGGGCGGCCACTAGCGCGAATACGTTCCACTCGTCCTGTGTAAACGCCTGTGTCTTTTCCAAATTATCGACGTACAAGATTCCGAAGAGCTTGCCATTGCCCAGCAGGGGCGCGCACATGGCAGAGCGCAGTCCGGCGATACGAATGCTCTCGCTGGCGCGAAAACGATCATCGGTAGCGACGTCAGTTACGAGGATCGCCTTCTGTTCCGACTTGATGCGCTCCAAAATGGCGCGGCTCAGGATAATGTGCGGCTGGGCTGCGTTTTGCAGAAGTGGGCGCCGATAACGAACCTCGGTCTGCTTTCCGACCTCGCCTTTCTCATCGAAAAGCATCATGAACCCACGCTCAACGCCTTCAATGCGGAACGCTAGATTCATGACCTGTTCGGAGATCGCATCGAACGATAGCTTTGAGCTGAGTGCGATGCCGGCATCGTAGAGCATCGTGAGCAACTGGTTCTCACGTTCGAGACGCTTGATTTGCTCGTTGATTTCTGGCGGTAGCTGGCCGGCAAAGCTGGCCGAGGCGCCCGCAGTCCGTCCGCCCTGCAGCATGCCCTCGAGTGTGGCCGGAATATCCGCGCTGCGGATAAGGATGCTCGAGTCGCGTACCTCTTCGAATCGCAACTCGTATGCGCCGAGGCGGGCAACATCGTTGTGACGGAGAGGACGCTCGCCGGAGATGCGCTCCCCCTCGATCAATACGCCGTTCGTGCTGTTACGGTCAGCGATGAAGGCGCGGCCATTGGGGTCGGATTTGATTACTGCATGAAAGCGGCTCACGCTGCCGTCGGCGAGTACAAGGTCATTGGCGGCGCCGCGCCCAATGGTCACTAGAGGCTTAGTGAGTTCAAGCATGCCGCGCTTGCCGTTGGGCCCGGAGATGATGATGCGGCTCATGCCTGATGAAATCGGCTACTGTGATTGCAGGCTTACGTCCACGGTCAGGAGCTTGCCTTCGTCCACGTGAATCGTCCGATTATAGGGTTTGTATCCCGGTTCGCGAAGCTGAATTCTGAAGTTGCCCGGCGGGAAAGGCGTGTGAGCGGGCGTCGCAACTTTGAGCAGGCGCCCCTCCACCAGGATCTGAGCTCCCGGCGGATTGGTGCGGAAGTCCACCATGCCTTTGCCGGAAGGAATGCCTCCGCCCCAGACTTTCCCAAATCGGGTCGCCAATCCACTCGCGTAGCCGGCCTGGTGCGCGTCCGACGGATTCAGTACGGGAGGGAAGTTGAAGATTTGTCCGCGATCTACGTGCGCGATGGTTTGTGCGCTGTGATAGCCGTCGAGGCGCACGACCACGCGATGATCGCCTTCACCGACTGGAATCTGCGCCGGCGTGACCTGGCCAGTATCTTCTCCATCGATCTCGATGCTTGCGCCGGGCGGCGTGCTGGAGACGGCGATCGCGGTCGTGATCGCCGCAAGATCGACGTTGTAGGACGAGTTGTGGGATCCAAGTTGCAGATCTTTGGTTTCGGGCGAGTAGCCGTCCTTCGTGAAGACCACCTCATGTGTGCCCGGCGTGATATTGGGCAGCGTGAACGGCGTCACCCATGCCGCGCTTAGTTTGCCATCGAACTGTACGAACGCTCCTTCTGGATTCGACGTGAAACGGACATCAATCTTGCCGTCACTGACCGCTTTTTCTGCGCGTTCCACTGGATGCGAAATAACAGCCGGCCTCGGTCTACTCGGCTGCTGTTCCTCGGTCTTGGCCTCATCGATTTCCGGAGGAATCTGAGTTTGCGGCGTCGGCGCAGTCTGCTGCTCGACCGTGGCAGGCGCTGGCACCGTCACAGGTTGTGTCTCCGTGTGCACAACTTGCTGCGAGCGTTCAAGCCGCGCGTGCACACGTCGGTTCTTCAACCCGCCAAGCACGACGAGACTCACGACAAGAGCGCCGATCGCAAATCCGACAGTTTTGCCGGTTTTCTTATTCGGCGACGAAGCTGCGGGTGCCCCGCCGGTCGCGCCTTTCACTCCGTGGCTGGATGACGAAGCCCGATTCATGGGAATCGTGGCCATCTGAGTCGCAGCTGCGGTACTCACGCTGACGCGCGAAGAACGAGACCCAGCCGTCATTTGGCGATTCGCAAGCGATCCAACCCGCGCACGCTGCGTGGAACCACTCGACGGGCGTGAACGGAGCACCGTCGTACGTTCTTCCTCCGAGCCGTACGCGCGATAGTTCTCGATATCGGCCACGAGCTCCGCGCCGCTCTGATAGCGCTCATTGCGATCCTTGGCTAGGCAGCGCGCGATCACTGCGCTCAGCCCTGGATGCACGGTGGTTTCGCGTTCCGAAGCGGGAATCGGCAGATCGTTGACGATCTTATAAATGATCGTAGTCACGTTGTCGCCCATGAACGGACGTTCGCCCGTAGCCATCTCGTACAGCACTACTCCAAAGCTGAACAAATCAGATCGTCCGTCGATCTCGTCGCCTCTCACCTGCTCCGGGGACATGTAATTTGGCGTGCCCAGTACCTGGCCGCTGCTGGTCATGTTGCCGGCGCATTTTGAGATGCCGAAGTCCATAATCTTCGCGACGTTTTGACGCGTGATCATGATGTTGGCCGGCTTGATGTCGCGATGAATCACGTTTCTCGCATGAGCGTAGTCGAGTCCGGCGCAAACCTGTTTGGCGATCGTGATGATCTCCTCGACGGGCAGGACGCGCCTTTCGATAATGCGCGATTGCAGCGTGTCGCCTTCGAGGAATTCCATGGCGATATAGAAGAGGCCATCGCTCTCGTCGGCGTCATAAATCGTGACAATGTTCGGATGATTCATCACGCCCGCCGACTTGGCTTCGTTCCTGAAGCGGCGCAGCATGTCATCGTGCTCCAGGCCGTGCACGTCGACGCGCATGGTTTTGAGGGCGACCGTGCGGCCGATATTCGGGTCCACCGCGCGATAGACGAGGCCCATGGCTCCCCGTCCTAACTCGCTGACGATCTCGTAGCGACCGACTTTTTCAATAGTGGCAGCCATGTAGGGCGGTTTTTCCTGAGCAGCCGAAACCACGGCCCAAAGAGCGCAGGAAGGCTCCCGTTGGCGGAAGTTACAGCAAGCTATAGCCCAGGTCAACGAATAGAGAGAGATCCGAGGTTACTAAAGAGGCGGTTGGGGAAATGGACGACATGGACTTTGTGGACTGATTGGACCTTGGCGTGTAGTCTCGTCCACTCAGTCCACCACGTCCACTGAGCCCACGGTTTTTGGTTTGGGCTAGCCCGTATTGCGCAGCCCGGCGGCAATGCCGTTGATGGTGGCGCCGAGCACGCGGTCGAGCTCAGGACTGCCGTCGCCCGCGCGCTTGCGGCGCAGCAGCTCTGCCTGCAGAATGCTCATCGGATCGACATATGGGTTTCGCAGGCGAATTGAACGCGCGAGGATTGGCGTTTTTTCCAGCAACTCGGATTGTTCCGTGATCTCAAGAACCAGCCGGCTGGCGCGGCGAAACTCTTCTTCCAGAACGCGGAAAACGCGATCGCGAATGCCTGCGTCCTCGACCAGCGTCGAGTAGAGGCGCGCAATATTGAAATCAGCTTTGGCGAGTCCCATTTCGACGTTGTTGACGAGGTCACTGAAGAGTGGAAACTCGCGGAACATTCTTTGCAGAGTCGTCATTCCATTTGGCTTATTTTGGAACTCTTGCAGCGCATGGCCAACGCCGAACCATGCGGGTAGTACGCAACGGCTTTGCATCCAACCAAAGACCCATGGAATCGCGCGCAGGTCTTCGAGGCTGCGCGTCGGCTTCCGCTTCGATGGGCGCGAGCCAATCTTGACGTTTTGCAACTCGCCGACCGGCGTCGACTGCTCGAAGTACACGGGTATATCGGGATTCTCGGCGATGTGCCGGCGATAAAAGGCAAATGCGCTGTCCGACAGCTCGTTCATGACCGCGACCCATTGATCGTCGTCTCCCAATTTGGGACCGTTCGGGCGCAGCAGCGCTTCGAGTGAGGCGGCAATCATCAACTCCAGTGAGCGCTCGGCGAGGATCGGTTCGGCATACTTCCAATTCAGGACTTCACCCTGTTCAGTGAGCTTGAAGTGTCCGCTAAACGCGCCGACTGGCTGAGCGACAAGTGCACGATGCGTGGGACCACCGCCGCGGCCGACTGTGCCGCCGCGTCCGTGGAACAGCGTGAGATGCACGTTGCACTCGCGTGCAACTTCATGCAGAGCCTTGTGGGCTTTGTAGATTTCCCACAGGCTGGTCAGCATCCCGCCATCTTTGTTGCTGTCGGAGTAACCGAGCATCACTTCCTGGCGACGTCCCCAGGAATCGAGAAGCCTGGAATATGGCTCGCTGCTCCACAGCTCGAGACATAAATGCGAGGAGGCTCGCAGATCCTCAATGGATTCAAACAGGGGGACCGGCATAAAGCCGGGATCGTCGCCCGATCCGGCGACGTCGATACCGCAGACGCGCGCCAGCCAGATCGCGTCGAAAACGTCGCGGTTCGAAGCGGCCCCGCTGATTACGTATGTCGGCATCGTCTTGGCTGGATACTCGCGCTTCAGTTCGCGCACGCCGCGCAGAGCCTCGAGCACGACATGCGTGGTATCCGCAACGGGGACATCGCGTTTGTCCGCAGAGCTCAGGTCGGCGACGGCTTGCGTGTGCAAGCGAGCATGCTGGCGGATGTCTAACGTGTGCAGATGGAACCCAAAGGTCTGCACGACGAGCATCAGCGGATCGACCAGTTCTTCGGCCATGCGTACGCCGCTGTTGCCGGCGAGACTCTCGCGAACCAGTCGCAAATCGACCAGGAATTCACCGGCATCCGCATAGGCTTCGGTCGCTTTGGAGTTCTTCGCGGCTAACGCGAGGCGCTCTTGCACATAGAGCACAAAATGCCGATAGCTCTCGGTAACCGAGTAAGTGAGCGCACGCGCATGAATCTGTGGCAATGCAGTTTCATATCGGGAAAGCGCGGCGCGCAGTTCGGCCGAGTTAGGCGTCAAGCTGGTAGCGGAGCTGAGGAGCAGAAGCAGGTTCCGGAGTGCTTGGCCGTAGTAGTCAAAGATCATCTCGCGAGCAAGCTGCAGGGCTTGCCGAGTGCTCTCGACGGTGACGAACGGATTGCCGTCGCGATCGCCGCCAATCCAGGAACCAAAAGCGAGCATTTGCGGCAACTGCCCCGCATCGATGCTGGTTTCGTACTCGGCGGCAAAAGCGCGCGCAATTTCCCGGTAGAGTTCGGGAACAGTGCGGATGAGACTCGTGCGATAGAAATCGAGTCCCATTTTGATTTCGTCGCGGACCGACGGCGTGCGCTGCCGAACTTCATCGCTTTGCCAAAGCGCCGTAATCTCGGCCGCTATTTGCGATTCAATTTCTGCGGCGGCTTCGTCGCTGAGTGGAACGGCATCCACTGACTCGAGCAGACGCGAGAGGCGCTCGCGCTTCATGAGCACGGTGCGCCGCGCGATCTCGGTGGGATGCGCGGTGAATACCGGCACGGCCAGGATCTGGCGCATCGCTGCCAACACTTCTTCGCGAGCGATGCCAGCTCGATGCAGCCGGTGCAGCGTCCCCGCGATCGTGCCCGCCTGGGGCTCGCTCTGGTTCGCTTGCGCTGCTCGGCGCCGGCGTTTGCGGTGGTTGGTTTCAGCCAGGTTCGTCAGTTCGAAGTAGATGGCGAAGGCGCGCACCACGAGGAACGCATGCTTCAAATCCATCGTGGGCAGAGCAGGATCGTGCGCGATCCCTCCGCGCTCGCGCCGTTCGATGCTCAAATTGCGCAGGCGCTCGACAGACTCGAACACCTCAGGCCCAGCCTGCTCCTGGATGACTTCTCCAAGAATGCGTCCGAGATTGCGGACGTCACGCCGCAGCGGTGCGTCTTTTAGGTGCGGGTCATCGGTGAGCAGTTCGCGAAGATGTTGCTCCTGATTGTCAACGCGCCAGAGTTGAGGCATGAGATCAGTGCCAGTACAGATGATCATAGCTGGCGAAAAGGCGGGCCTGCCGAATCACAAAGCAGCGATTCAAACCCCTCTTGCGTCCCGAGCCGTCCTGTAACAAAATCTCCAGTGCAGATCTAGCCTACATGGATGATTCGCGCCTCCCGTACAGAGGTTTGTCTTTGCGACATGCTTCTGCCTTGGGGGAGGCAGGCCTGTTTTCATCGCATCGGACAACTTTCTTGGAGAGACGAAGACTATGCGCAAGCACTTGCTGAAGTGTGGTTCGCTTTCGATTCTGTTGTTGCTCTCATGTTGCGCGCTGGCGCAATCGAATCCCGCTTACAAACTCGAAGAAGTCATGGTTCCGGTGCGCGATGGGGTGCACTTGCAGACCGTGATCATTCGTCCGGTTGAGCAGAGCGCTCCGTTGCCGATTCTGCTCCAGCGCACACCCTACGGCGTGCCTTCCGAAGTGCCGGATCCGCTTCCATCGAGTTTGCGGGAGTTAGCGAAAGATGGATACATCTTCGTCTTTCAGAATCTGCGCGGACGATTCAAATCGGAAGGCACATTCAATCTTTCGTCGCACGTCGATCTCGCGAATCCGCAATCGACCAATGAGACTACCGACGCGTATGACACCATCGATTGGCTGGTCAAGAACGTGCCTAACAACAACGGCAAGGTCGGCATCTGGGGAGTCTCCTACGTTGGGCTGACAGCGGCGATGACGTTGCTGCATCCACATCCAGCACTGAAAGCAGTGAGTGAGCAGGCCTCTCCCGCCGACCAGTGGATGAACGACGACATGCACCGTTACGGCGCGCTGCGCGAGAGCTATGCCGTCGAGTACTCGGTGATGGAGCAGTCAGACAAGAATTCGAATACGCACTTCGCCTTCGACGACTACGACACCTACAAGTGGTATTTGGATCTGGGACCGCTGACGAACGTCAACCGCGTTTACCTGCACGACAAAATCCCATATTGGAACGACATTATGGAGCATCCCAACTATGACTCGTTCTGGAAAGGCGAGGCCTGGGTGAATCAGTTGCATGATTCACCCGTGCCGAACCTGAACGTGTCGGGATTCTGGGACCAGGAAGATCCGTGGGGCCCATGGAAGATTTGGCGCAATGCCGAACAACACGATCCGGACAATGACAACTTCATGGTCGTCGGACCGTGGAATCACGGTGGCTGGCAAGGTCGGGAAGGCAGCTCGCTCGGTTTGATTACTTTTGGTGATCACAAAACCTCGCTCGAATTTCGCGAAAACATCGAAGCGCCGTTCTTCCGCTATTACCTGCACGGCGAAGGCGAAAAACCGAACTGGAAAGTAGAAACCTTCCAGACCGGATCGAATACATGGAAGCAGTATCCGGTGTGGCCTCCCAAAGAAGCCAAGCCTACGAATCTGTATCTGGAAACGGATGGAACCCTCTCGTTCGATGCTCCTTCCAAGCGGAATGCCTACGTGCAGTATGTTTCGGATCCCTCGGAGCCAGTTCCATATCGGGACCGCCCGATCTCGCCGACTTATCCTGGCGGTGATTGGCCATATTGGGAAGTGCAGGACCAACGCTTCGTCGATCATCGGCCGGACGTGGCAGTGTTCACAAGCGCGCCGCTGGATCACGATGTCACCATTTCCGGACAGCTCTCAGCAGACTTATTCGCTTCGACCAGCGGGAGTGACAGCGACTTTGTTGTGAAGCTGATCGACGTCTATCCGCAGAACGCGCAGACCGATGACTGGAAGCCAGAGAATGGGCCTAAGCCGGGTGAGTACGAGAAGTCAGTGAACGGATATGAGCTGCCGATCGCCATGGAAGTCCGGCGAGGACGATACAACAAGAGCTACACCACACCGCAGCCGCTCACGCCGAATCAGCCGACGCAGTTCGAGATTCCGCTGCGCGATCACGATCACGTTTTCCTGAAAGGCCATCGCATCATGGTCCAGGTGCAATCGACGTGGTTCCCGCTGATCGATCGCAATCCGCAGAAATTTGTGCCCAGCATCTACCAGGCGAAGGCGAGCGATTTCGTTCCGGCCACGCAGCGCATTTACTGTTCACCGGAGCTACCGTCGCATCTGGTGTTGCCGGTCGTGCCGTGAGGACGGTTCTCGAAGCAGTCGGCTTTACTGTGTTGTTGCTGTCTGTAAGCCAAGAGGGGGATTCGATCAGGTATGCACTTTTCGCTTGACAGGCAAGACAACTTTGTGCTTGACACATTCCACGTTCTTTGGTAGCCTATTCAGTATCGAATACGAGCTGCAGGCCGGGTAAAACCCTCCCGCGCGCTATGAAGCGACGTCGGCCCGCAGCTTCGGGGCTACGAAGCTTAGCAGCTTATTTTTCGGCAGGAGCGGCGCTGCCAGCCCGGATCGAATCTGAATCCTGGCAAACTCGGAAGATTTCCTTCCCCTTCGGCCTGCACCCACTTCATCGGTTTACGTGTGTCAGCATCTGAGCCGATCGGTTTCTAACCGAGCCACGAGACCACGTACAGCTACGACGCAAACGGCAATCAAACCTCGCAGACGCAGACGCTCGACTCGAATAATGTCATCTGGAGTTACACCTACAACAGCTTTGGCGAAGTGCTCACGGCAACCGACCCGATGGGCAACGTAACAACGAATGCTTACGATTCGCGCGGC
>DASTJH010000074.1:0-38068 GCA_035716645.1 Terriglobales bacterium
TACCACGAACTGAACTCTTTGTTCGCGAACATCCATAGCTCTGAAAGGCATCCGTCAATGCGCTCCCGCGCTCGCTGCGGCCGCGCGGGAGTGTAAAGGATGTCCCGGAACAGAATGGAAAGGATGTCATGAAACTGAACATAATGTTCGCGAGGGTGGGGTCTAGTCGAACATGCACTCTTACGTCGCTCTGTCGTGTTCCGAGCTGCTGCGTCAGTCCCGGGAACACTACCTTTGGAGAGGAGCACGTCATGAACTCAAACGGGTGGAACTTGAGTTCCTCTCACCCAATTTCTTATTTTTTCAACGCAAAAAAGAGCACGAGCAAAATCGCGATTAGCAGCAGCGCATTGAAGCCGAGAATCAACGGCAAATACTTCACTAGCGGCGAGGTTGGCTGCGCTGGAGCCGCAGCAGCTTGGGGAAGCGAGATCGGCGGCGGCGCTTGCGGCCAAGCCGGAGCTGCCGCGGGTGCATAGGCCGCAGGAGCGGCTTGCGGAATCGGAGCCGCAACGTTGGGAGGATCAGTCGGCCACTGGAAAGCCGAAGGCGCGCTGGGCGCTGCAACAGGTGGTTGGAAATTTTCGAATCCGCGCAGTTGGGCTCCGCTCACCACGCGCGTGTACGCGCCCGGTCCTGCGGGCGCGGCGGGAACCGCGGGCGTTGGCTCAGCGGATGGATGAAAGAGTCGCGTGGCGTCACTGCCGCTCGCGGCTGCCGCATGCGCTGCCATTGGCGCGGGAGCAGGAGCTGCCGCCGGCACAGATGGACTGCTCAACTGTGCCCACGGGAAATCCGATGCCGGCTTCGGCGGTTCAGGAGCCGCGGGCGTCATCGGCGGTAGCGAGCCGGTGAAAAGCTGTGTAAAGGCGCCTGCCTTCGGCGTAGCTGCCCGTTCCGGCGCGGTCTGAGCAGGAAAGTCGAACGAATCCGATGCCGACTTAGGCGAAAAGCTCGACGCGCTCGACCGGCTCGGAGTTGCCGGCGTTGCGATGGACGAGGAACTGAATACCTCCGTAAAGCTGGAGGGTTTGGGTGTATTGGATCGCGGGGCCGGAGCGGCAAACGGGGCCGCAATGCTTTCTGGTGACATCTTTCGTGTTACGTCGGTTTGTGCGGTGGCTTCGGCCGGAATACTTGCCGGTCCGAAGAGTTGCGTGAACGCTCCGCTACTTGGCGGCACTGCCGGCGGCAAATCGGATCTCGGTGCGGTTTGCCTAGTCGGTTCGGCGGGAGCGAACGCCCCGCCGCCGAATTCTTTCGTAAACGCGCCCGATCCGATCGACGGCGCTGCCGGTACATTCAAGGGACGAGAAGCGGAGTTGTCAAAAGGGCTACTATCGCTGGGTTCAGGCTCGGCATCGTTGCCAAAGGCTCGCGTGAACGCTCCCGACTGTGGAGGCGCAGGAGCATCGTGGAGCTCGCGAAAAAAATCGTCGGAATCGGAACTGTCGCGCTTGCGATCGTCGGTCGACAAGGGGCCCTCAAGAACACGAATAATAAGAATTTACAGGGGAAATTCGGCGTCGGAGCGTAGCTTACTCCGGTTCTCCTTGACAGTAAAGTAGAAGCCGCATACGATGCCAATTCCCGAGCCAAACATGCGTTTTCTTCCCCCTTCGGGCTGTTCGTCGCGAGGTGTGGCGTCTGTTAACCCCTAAGGCAACGGCATCGCGAGCGGAACCGCTGGATTCGAGGTTATGAAATCACTTTCCCGGGTGGTCTGGTCTGAGGGCATGTATCTTGGACCGCATCATTTTCAAACCCAAAGCCGCTATTTTGAAGATTCCATTCACTTTGCGGTGGAGCATTCCTGGTTTGAACCCTGGGGACTCATCTCCTGCAAGCTGGACGAGAACGCCATCCGCAACGGTCGCGTTGCGCTGCTGAGTGCACACGGCATTTTCGAGGACGGCATGGTGTTTGACATGCCGGAGTGCGATCCCCTGCCCGCCTCGCGCGAGATTCGCGAGCAGCTTTCTCCTCTGAGCCAGGACGCGGTGATCTCGCTCGCGGTCCCGCGCCGCGCGCCGGGCGAGATGAATTGCGATTTAGAGGGCAATGGCGCTGAAGTTCGCTATCGCGCGGTGAGTCGCGCGGTGGCGGATGTGAATAACGGTTCCGATCAAAAGGAGATCAAGCTCGGCGAGAAGAATATTCGCCTCGTGCTCGACTCCGAAATTGCGGAATCGCTGCTCACGATTCCGATCGCGCGCGTACAGCGCGACGGCTCCGGCCACCTAGTCTTCGATCCCAACTTCATTCCTCCATGCACCAAATTGACTGCAAGCCAGCCGCTGCTCGCGCTGGTGCGGCGTCTGCTCGAAATTCTGGAAGAGAAGCAAAAGTTCTTTTCGCGCGGGAAGAACACAGCCGGAGTATTCCAGGCTGGCGCGCGGCAGCTCGATGTCGCCAACTTCTGGTTTCTGCACACGCTGAACGGCGGCATTGCTACGTTACGTCATCTCTATGCTTCCAAGCGCGGACATCCGGAAGAGCTCTTTCGCGAGATGTCGCGGCTAGCGGGAGAACTGTGTACGTTCGGCTTCGATTCCCACCCTGGAACTCTGCCGCTCTACGACCATCGCAAGTTGCAGGAATGTTTCGAGCAACTCAGTGAACACATTCGCAACCATCTGGAAGTGCTGATCCCAACCAACACCGTCCAAATCGGGCTGGCGCCGGACGGAAGCAACTTTTACAGCGGCCAGATCCACGATCCGCGCTGTTTGGGTCGCTGCAAATGGGTGCTGGGAGTCCGCTCGGCGGGTAGCGAAGCGCGTCTGATTACCCGCGTTCCGGAAGTAGTCAAAGTCTGTTCGCGAGAATGGATCAGCAAGCTGGTGGCGAGGGCTCTACCGGGACTATATCTGAAGCATCTGCAGGCGCCGCCCTCTGCGATTTCGCCAAAAGTGGAATTCCAATATTTTTCGGTCGAACGCTCCGGACCGTGCTGGAACCACATCGCCGACACACGACAGGTGGGGGTGTATGTGCCGGACGACCTCGTCTCTCCCGAATTGGAACTGCTGGTGGTGCTGGAGACAACGTAGGCGGATTTTCTAAGTTCTGAGAGGTTCTAATGGCCGAAACCGAACGTCGCGCTAATCTCGCATTGAGTTTCCAGGAAATGCTCACGGCAATTGTTCGCCTGCGCTTCAATCGCCAGAACGTGCCCAGCGCTGACGCCTTTCGCGCGCACATGCGTGAGGCCGTCCGCATGGCCTCGCAGGACGGCGTGCAGAAGGGATACCAGATTGAAGACGTGAAGTTGGCCGCGTTTGCCGCTGTGGCGTTTCTCGACGAGTCGGTGCTGGCGTCGAACAATCCGATTTTTGCTACCTGGTCGCGCATGCCCTTTCAGGAAGAGCTTTTTGGCGGTCACACGGCCGGCGAGATGTTTTTCCAGCAGGTGCAGCAGCTGCTCGCGCGACGGGACTCGGCCGAAACCGCTGACATCATCGAAGTGTTTTATCTCTGCCTGCTGCTCGGCTATCGCGGTCGTTACGGAGTCGGCGGAGGGGGTGAGTTGCGCGCAATTATGGAAAGCATGCGCGACAAAATTCGGCGCGCGCGGGGAGCGAACCAGCCGATCTCGCCGCACTGGGTAGTTCCGGCGGAGGCGCCGGTGCGCAGGCGCTCCGATCCATGGGTGCGCAGGCTTGCCGTCGCGTTGATTGTTACTGCGAGCGTCACGACGCTGACTTACGCGGCTTGCCAGCTTTCGCTGCTTTCCACTTCGTCCGATCTGCATCGATTGGCGCCGTAATTGAGCGTCCTGAATTAAGGGGTTCCGAACTATGGGGATTTACGTTGCGACCGCGATTGCGCTGCTGTTCTGCCTGATCCTTTCCTGGCTGGCGGGATCGCTGCTGCGCCTGCAAGGAGCGAGTCTCTGGATTCTGCGCGGCAGCTTGTCGGTTGTGTGCATAGCGGGCGCCGCGCTGTTCCTCTGGTTCCATCGTAAGATCAAGCGTGAAGAAGGCGCGTCGACGTCACCGGCGGCTACCGACGCCGACCTTCTGCTGCGTGAGGCCGACCGCAAGCTGCGCGCCTCTACGTCGGCAGCCGGCAGCTTGAAATCATTGCCCGTGATCTTTCTCGTTGGCGAGGGCGGCAGCGCGAAGACCTCGGTGATGTTGCACTCGGGCATCGAACCTGAACTGCTGGCTGGACGCGTATATGACGGGAACGACATCGCGAGCACCGCGGCCGTCAACGTCTGGTTTGCGCGCAAGACGGTGTTCATCGAATTAGGAAGCAAAGCGGCAAACGATCCAGCGACGTGGCTCCGCGTGCTGCACCGAACACGCCCTGGGCAGATGAAGTCCGCTTTGGGAAAAGGCCAGGTCGCGCCGCGTGCGGCTCTGGTTTGCTTTGACGCAGAGCGCTTTGCCGCCGGTTCTGACGCCGTGGTGGCAAGCGCGCGCCGGCTCGCAGACCGACTGAGGCAAATGTCGGCATCACTCGGCGCCGATTTTCCCGTGTATGTGCTCTTCACGCGCATGGACCGGGTGCCGCACTTTGCCGAGTTCGTCGGCAATCTCACGCAGCAGGAATCCGGCGAAGTCATGGGAGCGACGCTCGCGCGCCGCACTGGCTCGGCCGGGCTGTTTGTCGAAGAAGAAAACAACCGCATCAGCCGCAGCTTCGATCAGCTCGTTTATTCGCTCTCGGAGAAGCGCCTCGAGTATCTGCCGCGCGAAGGCGCGCCCGAGCGTTTGCCGTCGATCTACGAGTTTCCTCGCGAGATGCGCAAGCTGCGCACCGTGATCGCGCAGTTTCTGGTTGAACTCACCAAGCCGACTCAGCTCGGAGCCAACTGCTTCCTGCGTGGCTTTTATTTTTCCGGCGTTCGCCCGGTTGTCGTGAACGAAACTGTTGCGCAATCGGCTCCGGTTGCTGCCGCTGCTGTAGCGGCGTCTGAAGCGACGCGCATGTTTAAGTTGTCGGAGCTGCAGGCAGCCTCTTCACCGGCCCAATCGCGCGTGGTGCAGTCGCGCCGAGTTCCGGAATGGACCTTCCTGCCGCACCTGTTTCACGAAGTCATCTTGCGCGATCGCGGTGCGCTGGCGGCGAGCGGTCAGAGTTCACATGTGCAGACCGCGCGTCGAGTCCTGCTCGGTTCGGCATGCGCTCTGTTTGGCTTCCTCTTTCTCGCGCTGCTGGTTTCGTTTGTGAACAATCGCGGGCTGGAGCAGCGAGCGCTCGATCCGGCAAACGATCTCGCGCGAACCGTTAGCGCTCCGACCGATGCTCCTTCAGTGGACGAACTCAAGCAGTTGGATTCGTTGCGTGCCGCTCTTGTCGAGATTGAGCAAGACCAGAAGAACGGCGCTCCGTTGTTCTACCGTTTCGGACTTTTTTCTGGCGACAGGATTTATCCCGACGCGCGTCGCGCCTACTTCCAGAACTTCCAAAAGTTGATCTTGTACTCCGCGCAAGTGAACATGCTCGCCAGCCTGCGCCAGCCGCCTTCGACGAAAACAAGCGAAGATTTCCAGCAGATGTATTCGACGTTGAAGGCTTACTTGATCACCACGTCACATCATGAGAAAGCAGATTGGAGCGGATTCCAGCAGGCAGTCCTCGATCGTTCGCCGGCGTTCCGCAATGGCGACGGCGCTGGGCAGGAGCTGATCCGCAAGCAAGTAGCGTTCTATGCCGCTGAGCTGGTCGCATCGAATCCGCTGGCGGCTGATCCAGAGGCAACGGCTGTCGATCATGCACGCGCTTACCTGAAGCAGTTCAATGGGGTAGAGCCGATTTATCAAGCCATGCTTGACGATGCCGGGCGCGGCAAGCAGCCGGTCAACTTCAATCACCAGTTCCCCGGCGCTTCGCTGGCCGTAGTCGATGGATACCAGGTTCCGGCAGCATTTACCAAAGCGGGATTCGCGGTGATGCAGACTTCGCTGCAAAGTCCCGACAAGTTCAGCGGAGAAGAGTGGGTCCTCGGTCCGCAGGGATCGCTGAACATTCCACTCGACTCGCTGCGCACGCAGCTTTCGCAGCGCTACTACTCCGATTATGCGGCGCAGTGGCGAGCGTTCGTGCGCTCGGCGCACGTACTCGGCTACGCAGGACTGAAGGACGCTTCGAACAAGCTTACGCGGCTGGTCGCTAACGATTCTCCCCTTTTGGAACTCTTCTGGCTGGCGAAAGACAACACGTCCGTTAACAATGCGGACATCCAACAGGCATTTGATTCGGTGCAGACGCTGGCCCGGGATTCGTCGTTAGAAAAACTGCTGGGCAGCGGGAATCAGCCGTATATGGGAGCGCTGTCGCAATTGCAGTCTGTGATAGCTCCGATCGCCAGCGCGCCGACTCCCGATCCGGGAATGATCGCGCAGGGCATGCAGGCGGCGACGCAGGCTCATGGCGCGGTCACACAGATTTCGCAAAGCTTCCGCATCGACACCCAAGGCCGCATCGACTCGCAAGTGAAATCGCTGATGGAACAGCCAATCGCGCAGGTCGAGGCCGCGTTGCGCGCGAGGCAAGGCGCGGGTGCGGAAGAAGTCTGCCGTGCCGTTAATCAGGTCACGTCGAAGTATCCGTTCAACTCCCGCGCGACCCAGCGTGCCACGTTGCAAGAAGTGCAGGATGTCTTCCGCCCGCAGACCGGCACGTTGTGGACTCTTTATGACGCTGGGCTGAAGTCGGTCCTGCTGCGTCAAGGAACGCAGTTTGTGCCCTCAGGAACCGGAGTCATCTCGCCACGCTTTATCGGCTTCATGGAACGTGCGGCGCAGTTCACCGATACGCTGTTCCCAAACGGATCGCCGACCATGCATCTTGCCTTCACGCTTCGCCCGATCGCGACTAAGGGCATTCAATCGACGGTCACCATTGACGGCCAGGCTGTTTCCAGCAACGCCCAGCAATTCGTGTGGCAAGGTTCGCCGAACTCAGCGGTGACTTTGTCCGCGACGGCGGGCGGAGTCACGCTGCCGTCAGCGCCGTACCAGGGGACGTGGGCGGTCTTTGATTTCTTCTCCAGCGCCGACTGGACGGGAAGCAATCCCGCGACGCTCGAGTGGCCGCTGCAATTGCAGTTCGGACATCGCGCCGTAAGCGAAGAGAGCCGCACGGCAGTGCGGTATCAGCTCGAAACCCAAGGCGCGCAGGTGTTCCGGAAGGACTTTCTCGAAGGGCTGCGCTGCTCGGTGCGGTAGAACGGCGCCTGGAGAGGATTACCTGAGTACTGCACTGCAATCGCTGTCATCCTCAGTCCGCGTTAGCGGACTAAGGATCTCCGCGGATGTGTCTCGCTTGAATTGCAGCATCCCGGTTCCTTGAGAAAAGGTTGCGCTGGAAGAGCCGGGACAAGGCAGTTAAGTCCTATGCATCAGCGGAGATCCTTCGTCCGCTAACGCGGACTGAGGATGACAGGCTTAACAAAGAGTCGCATTTTCTAGTCCCGCCAAATCACGCCGGCACCGCTTCCTGCTTCAGCTTCTCTGCCTGGAAGTGCGCAATCAGCGCGTCAATCATCGCTTGCAGTTTCCCGTCCATGAATTCTGGAAGCTGATGGATCGTCAGTCCGATGCGATGATCCGTAACTCGATTTTGCGGAAAGTTATAGGTGCGAATCTTCTCGCTGCGGTCGCCGCTGCCGACCATCGTTTTGCGCTCTTTCGCCAGTTCTGCTTGCTGACGCTCTAGCTCGACTTCATACAAACGCGAACGCAGCACGCGCATAGCTTTCTGGCGGTTCTTGATCTGTGATTTCTCGTCCTGGCAGCTGACCACGGTGTTGGTAGGCAGGTGCGTGATCCGAACCGCGGAGTAGGTGGTGTTCACGGACTGGCCGCCCGGTCCGGAAGAGCAGAAGGTGTCGATACGGATATCTTTCGCTTCGATCTTGATGTCCACGTCCTCGGCCTCCGGCAGAATCGCAACGGTTACCGCGGATGTGTGGACGCGACCCTGCTGTTCCGTTTCGGGAACGCGTTGCACGCGATGTACGCCGCTCTCGTATTTGAGCTTCGAGTAGGCGCCATGTCCTTCGATCATCGCGATAACTTCCTTCAAGCCGCCAACGCCGGACTCCGAGCTGGACATCACTTCGACTTTCCAGCGCTGCGATTCGGCATAACGCGAGTACATGCGGAACATCTCGGCCGTGAAGAGGGATGACTCGTCTCCACCGGTGCCGGCGCGAATCTCGAGAATTACGTTGCGGTCGTCATTCGGGTCCTTCGGCAGGAGCAGAACCTTGAGGTCAGCTTCAGTCTGCTCCAGGCGCGATTGCAGGCTGGTGAGTTCTTCCTCAGCCATGGCCTTGAGCTCGGGATCGCGTTCGTCGATGAGCATGGCTTTCGTGTCGCCGATGCCGCGCTTCAGGTCCTTGTACTCACGATAGCGTTCAACGATCGGCGCTACTTCGCTGTGGGCCTTGGCTGTCTTCTGGTATTTGCTGGAATCGCCGATCACCTCCGGCGAGGCGAGAGCTTGCGTGAGTTCCTGATACCGCTGTTCGATTTGGTCTAGTCGTTCAAACATTTTTAGCTTCTGGCTGCTAGCTTCTAGCTGCTAGCTGGAAGCTGGGAAAAGGACAATTCTATTATCGGGGAAGCAGAGGATGAAATGAAGGCAAGAAAGGTTCGCGGCGGGACCGCTAAGCGATCACTAGTTCGCCGCCGTTTTGTTTCTCGACTTCTAAGGCGCGGTCGAGGGCGTGGATGGCGCACTCCACCTGGCCGTCGCCTGGGCCTTGGGTCGTGATCCGTTGCAGCCAAAGTCCAGGCAGCGTGAGCAGGGCAAAGAGCGAATTGCGCTTGCGAGCGGCGTAGCGGATCAGCTCGTAGGAGATGCCGGCGATGAACGGTAGCGCAATGATGCGCAGCGCGAACTTACCCCAGAATGTCGTGATCGGGAACAGGCTGTAAACGACGATGCAGATGATCATCACCGTCATCAGGAAGCTGGTTCCGCAGCGGGGATGCCAAGTAACAAAGCTCTGTGCCCGAGGCACATCCACCGGATCGCCGGTTTCAAAGGCAAAGACCGTCTTGTGCTCCGCGCCGTGATACTCGTAGACGCGATGGATGTCGTTCGCCTTCCCAATGCCCCAGACGAATAGTAAGAACAGCCCAATTCGGATCACTCCATCGACGATGTTGAAGAGCACGAGGTTGTTGAGAGAGGGCATCTCGTGCTTTAGACCTGTGGTCGCCAGCAACGGCAGGAACTTGTAAACGGCGATGAAAAAGCCGAGTGAGAAGATGATGTTCAGCGTGGCCATCCAGCCGCTGATCTCAAGCTTGTCATTCTTGTCATTCCGAGCGGAGCGAGGAATCCCTACTCCCGGAGATAAGCTAGAGGGAAGGGATTCCTCGTCCGCCACGGCGGACTCGGAATGACAACACTCTTCAAGTGCCACATCAGCCGAAAACTTGAGCGCGCGAAATCCGATCTTCATTGCATGGCCCAAGGTGACGACGCCTCGAACCACCGGCCATCCCATCCACTTGTGCTTGTCCGACGGGCGCTCCAGCACGTCGGAATGCGAGACCAGTTCGCCGGAAGGCTTGCGGACGGTAATACCCCAGGCGTGAGGCGTCCGCATCATGACGCCTTCGAGGACGGCTTGGCCGCCGACCAGTGTCTCTTCGCCACTTTCGAGGACGGGCAATAGCTGAGTCGCAGCCAACAGCCGCAAATATTGTTTGGAATAGCTCATTGTTTCAGGCAGCCTAAATGGGGCAGTAACCATCTAATAGTTACTAGGATGGCACTCTGACTATTATACCGTCAGCCATCCGGATTCTTGGATTTATCGTAATCTCAACGCGGCGCACATCATACCTTCATTCTCGCGCCCCAGCTATGATGAAAAATTTGCCTGGGAAGATTCATCGAGCGACTCGGACCTTGGAGGATATCAAGCGCCAACTCCGTGCGGGCGCAGCCAAGGTGGACTCGGCAGTCGAGCTGGACCTAGCCACGTTACGCGAGCTGAAGAAGGCAGTGGACGGCCTGCGACGAGCACTCTGGGTGCAGATCGAGGCGGAACACCGCAAAAGCGGCAAGAAGCTGAAGGAGGAAGTCCGCAGCCTCCGTCTGCAAAACCTGACGGAAATGCTGCAATCAGTGCAGGAAGACCTGAAAGTGCGCGAGCTTCGTCCTACTTCTGAAACCGCATCTTTCCTGAATGCGGTGCACAAAATCGCCGACGCGGCCCTGGAACGCCATACCCCAGCTTCCCACCGGGAAAAAGCAGGCTAATCGCCATAAATTACGGGATGTTGCAAGTGGGTAGAAGAACAGATCTTTCGCAAAGCCGCCTCGCCGGGTAAAGCTGAGCGGCTTCGCTCCAGCGTCTTGAACTAAGTCAAGTTCGAGGGTACTGGGACCAATCCTTCTGAAACAAGCTCTGCCGGCCTCACATCGTTCAATGGGACGTGATCTTCCCTATTCTCGATTTTGACCAATCTGCCTCGATCCAATTGCAGCAGCAGATCGCAATTGCGAATCGTGTTCAAACGATGCGCGATGATGAAGGTCGTTCGCCCTTTCATCAGCTCTTCCATCGCTTGCAGGACGGAAGCCTCAGATCGATTGTCGAGGGCGCTGGTCGGCTCATCGAGAATCAGCATAGGAGCATTCTTCAAAAAAGCGCGCGCGATCGCGAGCCGCTGGCGCTGCCCGCCCGACAGTCGGTTGGCGCCTTCGCCGATTTTCGTATCGTAACCTCGCGACAGATTCATGATGAACTCGTCGGCGTGCGCCGCGTGGGCGGCAGCGACGATCTCCGCCCGACTGGCATCTAGCCTGCCATAGGCAATGTTGTCCGCGACCGTCGCAGAAAAGAGGACGGGCTCCTGTCCCATGACCGCAAACTGCTGGCGCAAATGTGCGACCGGATACGTGCACAGGTCGCGGCCATCAAGCAGGATGCGGCCGCTGGTCGGCTCATAAAAACGAGTGAGCAGATTGACGAGTGTCGTCTTGCCCGATCCGCTCGGGCCTACGATGCCGACGCGTGTTCCTGCGGGAATGGAGAAGAAAACTTGTTCTAACGCGCGTCCGCCGGCGGGATAGTCGAAGGTTACGCAATCAAAGACCACGTCCCCCGAAACTCTCGACGCCTCGGCGTCGACAGGCTCGGCGTATTCAGGATCATCCTCGAATAACGCAAATGCCCTCTCCAGACTCACGCGCCAGGACTGTAACTCCGGCAGCTTGGTACTGATCGTCTTGAGCGGTTCGTAAAGCTGCGCCACATAGGCCATGATCAGCAGCAGTTCGCCCAACGTAATCACGCCCGCACGAACGTGGTGAATACCAATCAGAAGCGTTGCAGCGCCACCCATCGCGATGGCGGTCGAGATCAGCAGATGATACCCGGCTTGAATTGACGCGAGGCGTACTTGTTCCTTCATGCGCTCGCGCGAACGCATACGGAAGCGCGTGTCCTCGAACTGTTCCGTGCTAAACGCCTTGACCACGCGAATCGATTGCAGCGCTTCGCTCAGCAGCAGCATCGCCGAGCTGTCAAGGGTCTTGACGCCTTCCCAAGCTTTCCGCACACGACGTCCTGATCGCCCCGCAGCGACGAACAAAGCCGGCGAGATGATGAGAGCGATCAGCGCAATCGTCGGATCGATGCGCCACGTTACATAGAACATGCCGCCAAACGAGAGCACCGACGTAAGCAGCGGCAGAGCGCCTTGAATGAAGATGAACTGGATCGCCGGCGCATCGTGCTGGATGCGATAAGTAATATCGTTGACACCTCGGCGGTCGTGAGCGGCTAGCGTGAGTCGCTGCGCGTGCCAGAAGAGCCTGGTTCGCAGCTCGAAGACCAGACGCTCACCGGTGTACGTTTGCAGCAACCACGATGCGAGAGTCTGAATATTGCTGAGGATTGCGAGCGCCAGCAGCAGTCCAACAGCCAGTCCGAGGTTCGCCGCCGGAGAACCGGCAAAGCGGCTCGGAATCAAATGCGCGGTTGCCGGCGCAAGCGGCTGATGCCCGATCACGCTGTCTACCGCAATCTTGAGCGGCAGCGGCATCAGCATGGATAGAGGAACCGCGGCAGCACCTAAGAAAAAGATTGCTACAAGGTGTCCAAGAGTAGGTCGCGCCATCTCCCAAAGGCGTCGACTGATCGAATTGCGGGTTCCCAACTGCGGCAAGGAAATTCAGCTTAGAAGTGAGCTTCTCTTCGGCACATTAACCGGAATGAAGACCCGAGTAAATCAGACAAAATGCCGAGACGTAAATGTGATGCGGACTTAGGCAGCGCGGATTCAGGAGGAAGCACTTAGCATTCAGTGGCATGCTTCGTCATTGCTCAAAAATATTTTCATCGCTCCCCAATTCACAATCCGTCGTCACTTCGTACTCTGTCATCCTGAGCGAGGAGCCTGCCCTGAGCTTGCCGAAGGGCCCGAGTCGAAAGACCCCGGCGATCTATCCCGCCAGAACTGCCGACGCAAGTTTTGGAAAGATCGCCAGATGTGCCGTACTGATTCCGCACAAAAGCCGGACCGGCATAGAAGCACTAGCATCCTTGGGGTCCTTCGATTCGGGCGTTCGCCCTCACTCAGGATGACAGGAGCTAAGAATGATCTCAGCACCTCTGATCAAGCCGTGGCCACTCTTGGAACGTGCTCTACACCGGCGGCCCTGTCGGCGCGCCTGAAGGTTTCAATTTAGGAACGTTCTGCTTGGGATCTTTTTGGAAGTTCCGGATTTCATTCGCCAGCGCCGCGCTCGCCGGATTGGCGCTCACTCGCTTGTAGACGTCATTCACTCCCGTCCACGCTTCGCTGCGGACCTCAGCCGTGGCATTATCATCCGCGGCCAGGATCATGAGCCTGTCTGCCAATTCGTTCTCTACCACCGCGCTTAAATCGTGCCCACCTGCCGCAGCCGCTGGGGTGACGAAGACGCTCTTGATGGCTGTGTCAATCACTTCTTGAGCGGAAGGTGACGCGGAGTCGAAGTGGTGAATCGAATCCATGCGCGCGAGCCGCTCGGGTTGGAGCAGGCCACCGAGCACGAACTCAGCAATCGAGCGCGCGCCATCGTAGGGACTGAATAAATATCCGGCGCTGGATTTGTACGCTTCCGGATTCGGTCCATTGTTTTCGTGCTGGACGAGGTCATTCCACACGCGCGCCGGCACCTCCATCTGGTCCGGACGCAGCGCCTGGAATTCCAATCGCAGCGCCTCGCGCTGGCTCTGGGGATCCCAAACTTGCAGCGGAGCCTGTCCGTCTCCAGCCAGCGCGGGAGGAATCTTCGCGCTGCCGATTACGTTGATTGCCGACGAGAGCGCGTACTGATGGAACAAATAAACCAGCGCGAAACGCGCGGCGAGATCGGAAACCGGCTCTCCCGGACGCAGCATCGATGGACCATACGCCGCGACCAGCGCATTCCGGATCGGCAGTACTTCCTTGAGCCATGTCACCGGATCCGGACCATCGTCGTAGGCATTCCAGCGCGGATCATCGTAATTGCCCCAGAAGATGCCTTGCTCCAGGGTGCGTTCCCAAATCGCGTTCAGGCGCGCGCGTTCGTTCGGGTCTTGGGGATCGGGTGACTCTGCTTGTCCGTTGGTGCTGTAACCCCACTCAATCGCGGCGCGATCGTAGCTGCCGACTCCCTGCATGTAGGCGTCGCTCATGTCCGCAGTGCCGTCTTTGCGGATGGTGATGCGCGGCGCGAAGTAATCCATCACCGAACCGCGACCGTACGTGCTGGCGACGAAGTTGTGCTCCAGGCCAAGGACGTGTCCCATTTCGTGACACGCGAGCAGCGCGATGCGATGCACCAGAACTTCATCTTCGGGAGTATTGGGATCGATCCCGTCCAGACCGGCAAAGGCATCCATCGCGGAGTCATCGCGGCTCGACGCCGGCGCACGCCGCACGGCTTCCCAGTAGTTGTTCACGGTTCTCATGCGATGGGAGTCGAGTTGCACGACCGAATGGAGAATCTCGCCGGTACGCGGATCCACCTGCACCATGCCCACGGACCAGCCGCGCCCATTGCGGTTTGTCCACTGGACTGTCGGATAGCGAACATCCAGCGGATCGGCGCCTTCCGGCAAATCTTCCACCACGATCGCATCGCGGAAGCCCGCTTGCTCAAACGCCTGGTTCCACCACAGCACTCCCGTGCGCGCGGCCGAGCGCATTGGCTCCGGAATCGCGCGATCGAGATAGAAGACTAGGGGCTTCACGGGCTCACTCACCGCGGCGCTCGGGTCTTTTTTCTCCAACCGCCAGCGATCGATGTAGGTTTCATTCAGGGAATCTTTGTAGCTACGGGAGTAATCATCGAAGCGTTGTCCAAAAAAACCAACGCGCGGATCGGCGATGCGCGGTTTATATCCGGGAGAAGGCAGAGCGAGCAGCGAGATGTGTTCATGTACGGTCAGAACTCCCGCTTCGGGACTGTTGGCCGCCCGCCCCCCGCTGTCGCTCACGAAGGTGAGGATGTTCTCGATCTCGGTATTCAGAGGAAAGCTGCGGGTGTGGGACATGTCCACGGCGCTGCGCTGGTCGTCGATGCGCCAGTTGGCGGCATTCTCATTCGCGACGGGACGCACCATGCCGTTTACGGCCCGCGAAGGCCGCCGCAGTTGTCCGAGCAAGTTTGTGACATCGTGAATGGCCAGGGGATTGGCGTTCACGATCAAATTGCCATTCTCCTCCGACTCGATCGGCAGGGAAGCGACGACTGACGTCGGAAAACTGCGCTCCACCGAGTGCTTCAACTCCGCGCTGCCATGCTCGGCGCGAAACTCAGTATTCTCGGCAATCATCAGCACCTTCGGTCCAACGCGCTCAAAACGGCAAACCTGCGAGCCGCCCACGCTGCTGCGATCGGCAAACATATCGATGGAGCCGACGCCGCTGCTGAGTCCAGTGAAGTAAATGAACTCCGAGTTCATCCGCTGCGGAGAAAGCTCGAAGAGCAGCTCGCCTTTTTTTGCGTCCCAATAGAAGGGAATGAAGCCATCGCTACGCTGCAATCCGGCCAGTCGATTCGCCGAGTGCGACGGCTGCGGAGTTTCATTTTGGGCAAAGCCGAAAGTGCAAAGACAGAACACAAGAAGCAGCGTCCTCATGGATACGGAGCCTCAGTCCGGAAAAATGACGAGCCATAGTAACAGCACTGAGTTGTTTGAGTCAGGGTTTCAGCTAGGCTGGTTGCGAAGGAGCCCCCCCCGCATTCTCTCGTCCGACATTTTCCAGACTTTGCGGGTCATGACAAGGGACCTTCATGTATGAAGATACCGTGCTACAGTCTTACTTGTAAGAACGGAGTTAAGTGCTTATGGCTGGATATTCCACTACACGACTGTCCTCGAAAGGACAAGTCGTCATCCCTGAAAATGTGCGGAAGAACCTGAAACTGAAAACCGGGCAGAGCTTCGTCGTGATCGGCCAGGACGATGCCGTAATCCTAAAGACAATTCAGCCGCCATCTGACGTCGAATTTCGGGACTTGCTCAAGCAGGTCCGCGCAGAGGCAAAAAGAGCCGGAGTCAAACGAGCTGATATCAAGGCGGCGATAGCGGCCGTTCGGCGTCGCTCTCGATGATCAAAGCCGTTATCGACACTAATGTCCTGGTATCAGGTATTTTTTGGACCGGAACTCCTGCCCGAATCCTGCAGGCGTGGAGCGAAGGTCGCTTCCGCCTGCTTCTTTCGATTCCGATACTAGAGGAATATGCACGCGTGATCGAAGAGGTCGGTCGCCGCCGGCTGGCCATATTCGATACACGAATGCTGTACCTTCTTACGGTTCGTTCTGAAGTGGTAGATCCTCCTCGCTTGCCGCAGCGCGTCTGCACGGACCCAGATGATGATAAATTTCTGGAAACCGCTGTTGGAGGAGATGCGGATTACGTGATCAGCGGAGATCGAGCACTATTGCGGCTACAAACCTTTCAAGGGGGGAGAATCCTTAAACCCGCTGAGTTTCTCCACATCCTAACCGGGTCCTGAGCTTTGATTAGCACTATAGCCCGGTCTTCGAACACTCGGCGAGGTATCAAGCAGTTCCTTCAAGTCGGAAGGAGCAACGTAATCCATTCTCGACTGCAGAAGCTTCAAAGAAAGTGCTAGATAGTGAAAGACTATAAACTAGTCTGGTTCTTAGACGCAGAAACGGCGCGCGCTGCTGCAAAATACCCACTATTTCTCAATTGCACGACTCCCGCATCTCAGGCCAACGGCCATCCTTTTCTTCCATCTACGTGGAATCATCGGGTCATGCATCCGCCCGATTGGCCCAGAGGTGTTTTACGGTCAACTCCCAGCGAAATCATTCGCCAATTCAGGGCGAGACGTTACACACAGGCGCTTGCCATGATCGTGTCTTGGGGAGAAATGTGGCGTCAGCCCGATTCCGTTTGGGGATCGAGAACCCTTGAGAGTATTGAAGAGACACTTGAAATTTGTGCCCAAAGTATCCTCAGTTCGCGATCAGTTGAAGGGTCGTGGGAGATATTAACCGGACATCCAGGAAATAAGCTCGGCTGGAGCGCCGTGCTTGCTTCAAAGACCTTGCACTTCCTCTGTCGATCGCTGGGTTTTGAAGACAATCCGCCAGTTGCTCTCGACGGAGGCGTTATTCGAAAGAAAGTTTGGCCGACTTTTCGCGATTCAATTCCGAATTCAGAAAGGCCTAAGAGTTGGAACGACGATACCTTTGAAGCCTATTGTCGGTACATGACTGCCATAATTACCTGGGCTAGTCAACGATCTTGGAGTACCACAGAAATCGAAGTTACTATCTTTGATCGTTTTGACGGCAAATAGCATCTAGCTGTATATACCCAAATTCGTGTTCTACTGAACGGGTTGTTTGCAGCTTCACTCATTCCGTCCGCAACGCCGCTATCGGCTCAATGCTTGCCGCTCGTCCAGCTGGCAGAATCGATGCCAGCAGCGCGCACAAGGCGAGCACTCCCACAGCCACCGCCATGATTATCGGATCGAAGAAGCTGACCCCGTACAACTGATGCGCCAGCAGCTTGCCCGCTCCAATCGCGAGCGGAATGCCGATCAGCAGGCCAAGTCCTACTTGGGCGAAGGCGCCTTGCAGCACGAGCGCGAGGATGTCGGTCCTCGTCGCGCCGAGCGCCATGCGCACGCCGACTTCGCTGGTGCGGCGCGCCACGCGATAGGCCGTCACTCCGTAGAGGCCAATCGACGCGAGCAGCAGCGCGAGCAACCCGAAGACGCCGCTTAGGCGAGAGATCAACGCCTTGTCGCTATTCATGATCTTCACTTGGTCGGCATAACTGCGGATTGAGAGCAGGGCTAAATTGGGGTCGATATCTGCAAAGGCACGCCGCACCGCCGGAATCATCGCATCGGGATCGGCGGCTACATGCAGTTGGATGGAATGCATGTAAAGAGACTGCGCGATCAGGCGACTCATGTCGGGATTCTGGTAGGTAATCGGCTGCTCCAGAGGCACGAAAAACATGGGAGTCGCCGGTTCTTCGGCGTTTCGGTATTTTGCGTCCTTGGCTACGCCCACAATGGTGAAATCGTTGGCATTCGCCTGAAAGTCCATGCCAAAGTGCTGGCCGATGGGATCTTGGTTGAGCAGGAACCTGCGCACGAAGGCTTCGTTGACGATTGCAACCTTCTGCGAAGTCGCGGTGTCCTGTTCGTTGAAGCCGCGTCCTTGGACGATTGGTGTAGCGATACTCTCGAAGTAATGTGCGCTCACACGGTCCCACCAGGAACTGTTGTCGTCCGGTTTCGGCTTACCAGGAAAATAGACGCTTTCGCCCCAACTATCGTGCTGCTGTGGAGCGTATATCGAGAGGCTCTCGCTGGCTACGCCGGGCAGGGATGAAAAGCGATCTTCGATCTTCCGATACAGCGGCATGAGACGCTCCGGCGTGTAGCCCGCAGCCTGGGGGTCGATGCGTAGGACAAGCCTGCCCTGACGTTGAAATCCGTAATCCTGATTCTGCAAGTTGCGCAAGCTTTGCATGAGCAGCCCGGCAATGCAGAGCAAGGCCAGTGACAAACCAGCCTGCAAAACAACCAGTGACTTCTGCGGTAACGCGGATCGGTCTCTCGTGGCGCGATTCGTACCACGCAGCGCCTCAGCGGGATCCGAACGCGACGCCAGCCATGCCGGACCAGCGCCAAACGCGATTCCAGTAAGCAGCGCGACCACGAAGGTAAAGCCCAAAACGGGAATCGAGGGCGATGCTGAGATAGGTACAAATTCGGCGCCACGGAAGGCAATCAGCAGCATCGCCTTCGTTCCGTAAAAAGCCAGCAACAATCCTGCCGCCCCGCCGAGACACGCGAGCAACACACTCTCCGTCAACTGGGCAGCTATGATGCGTCGACGCGAAGCTCCCATCGCAAGCTGCAGTGCGATGCGGCTGCGCGACCCTGTGCTGCGCGCCAGCAGCAGGTTCGCCAAATTCGCGCACGCGATAATCAACAGCACAGCCGAAGCTGACATCAGCAGGTATAAGCCTTTCTCATACGTGTACTTCATTTGCTGAAAGCCGCTGCCGCCGGGCGCCAGATGTATTTCCTGTTTTGGAATTTTCTTGCTGATGTCGCCTAGAGCCGAATAGACGTTTCCCGGAGTCGCCAAATAACTGCGCAGCTCCGCGGTAAGCTGCGCCTGAACTTGCGCCGGCTGCGGGCCGGGCTTGAGCCGCCCAATGACGTAAAGAAAGGCGAGAGGCTGATTCAGAAGTCCGCCTTGACCGTCGAGCGTCGGTTCATACGAGAGTGGCAACCAAAAGTCCGGAGGATCGCTCTCCAGGCGCTCGCCAAAGAATCCCGGCGGCGCCACGCCGATCAGAGTCACGGGATTCCCATTGACGATCAAGGCCTTGCCGATCAGCGACTCGTCCGCGCCATAGCGCCGCTGCCAGGTGCGATAGCTCATCACCGCAACGGGAGTCGCTGCGGCCGAATCGTCGGTCGAAGTGAGCAATCGCCCTGCGGCCGGACGCAGACCAAACGTCGAAAAGTAATTTCCGGAAACGAGTTCTCCTCCGAACAACTCTGCAGGAGAATTCTCGCCGGCGACGCGCACGCTCAGACCGTGGCGGTTCGTCTGGGCCGCCGCCAGTTCCTCGAAAGCGGGAGTATGTTCGCGCGCCTGCAGGTAAAACCGATAGCTGAACATCGCCCAGTCCTGGCCTTGCAGACTGCCCATCACGCAACAGTTGTAGCGATCGCCGAGTTTGTAAAGCTGGCCAGGGTTCGCGACCGGCAGCGACTGCAATAGCACCGCATGAACCAGCGTAAAAATCGCCGTATTCGCGCCGATGCCCAAAGCCAGCGTAATCACCGCCGTGAGGGTGAAGGCGGGCGAGTGGCGCAGTTGCCGCAGCGCGTAGCGCAGGTCCTGGAAGAGGGTTTGCATTTCTGCCTCCGGGCGAAAGGTTCAAGTTGGTAGGGCAATTCATGGTCCAGCCCAAGCCGAAGCTAAATGTCCGTATCTGAGACCCTTACAACAGGCGAGCGTGAGCATTGGTGTTCGAAGCCGAACACCAGTGTCCGGCAAAACTGGGCTAACGCTTGGGACTACCGCTGTGCGCCATATCGCTCGACGCAGAGGCTATGGCTCAGCATAAGCCAATACGCCGGCGCGACCGACAGACGAGGATCAAGCTTTGGTTTGGGTGCAGGCCGAAGAGGAAACTTCCCACCTTTGCCGGGACTCAGTTACCCGGGCCGGCAGCGCCGCTCCTGCCGACTCAGTTCTACTGCTATTGACTTGGTACTGCACCTGCTTAGGTTTTGTCAAGAAAAACAATCTGCTGAGTTAGTCACAAATCGTGACAAGAGGGCCCATTCCCTCACTGGACGAGTTCATAACCGGCGAAAAAGTAGCTCAGCTCGAAACTCGCCGTTTCCTCGGCATCAGAGCCGTGGATGGCATTGGCTTCGATGCTGGCGGCGTGCTTCTTGCGGATTGTGCCGTGCTCTGCCTTGGCCGGATCGGTTGCGCCCATCAGCTTGCGCAGATCGGCGATCGCGTTCTCCTTTTCCAGCGCGAGCACGACGATTGGGCCTGACGACATGAAGGTCGTCAGGGAATCAAAAAATGGGCGCGAAGCGTGGACAGCATAAAATCCTTCCGCGCGCTGCTTCGTGATTTCCAGCATTTTCATACTGAGAATGTTGAAGCCGGCGTGCTGGAGCATGGCCAGGATATCTCCGGTCGCGTTCTTCTTCACCGCGTCCGGCTTGATGATGCTGAATGTGCGTTGGAGGGTTTTCATGGTCTCTAAGATTCCTAAAATGGGAAGTGTGTCTGAGAAGCTGCCAGCCGCCAGCTACCAGCAAAGTCCAAACAGGCTGGAGCTGGCGGCTGGTAGCTGATAGCTTCCGTTCATCTCACCGCTGCCGCGCCAATCACCTGCGCGAGCGTATCGCCGATCAACGCCGGCGATTTCGCTACTTTGATGCCGGCGCTCTCGAGTGCTTTGATTTTTTCGCTGGCAGTGCCGTGTCCTCCGGAGATGATGGCGCCGGCATGGCCCATACGTCGTCCGGGCGGCGCGGTCTGGCCAGCGATGAACGAGACCACCGGCTTGCGTACATGCTGCTTCACAAAAGCGGCAGCGGTCTCTTCGGCATTGCCGCCGATTTCGCCAATCATGATGACCGCTTCGGTTTCGGGATCGTCGTTAAACAAGCGCAGCGCATCGACAAACGTGGTCCCGATGATCGGGTCGCCGCCAATGCCGATCGCGGTCGACTGTCCGATGCCGCGCTGCGATAGCTGATACACCGCTTCATACGTCAGCGTCCCAGAACGGGAAACGATGCCGATGTTCCCTTGCTTGTGAATGCGTCCCGGCATGATGCCGATTTTGCATTTGCCCGGCGAGATGATTCCCGGACAATTCGGACCGATCAGGCGCGAGCGCTTCCCCTGAAGGAACTCCCAGGCACGGACCATGTCCAAAACGGGAATACCTTCCGTGATGCAAACAATCAGCGGAACTTCGGCAGCGGTGGCTTCCATGATCGCATCCGCCGCAAACGGCGGAGGAACGAAAATGACACTGGCGTTAGCGCCGGTCTCGCGCACCGCGTCTTCCACGGTGTTGAAAACGGGCCAGCCTTCATGCTTTGTCCCGCCCTTGCCAGGCGTGACGCCGCCAACGACTTTGGTTCCGTATTCGGCACATCCCTTGGCATGAAATGTGCCTTCGCGTCCGGTGATGCCCTGGACGATGAGGCGAGTGGATTTGTCGACAAGTATGCTCATGGATTTTGGAGGCTACCGCCCAGCCGCAGCGACAACTTTTTCCGCTGCATCTTTCATCGTCTGAGCGACGATAAAATTGAATCCCGATTTCGCGAGAATTTCTCTGCCTTGCTCAACATTGGTTCCTTCGAGGCGCAACACGACCGGAAGTCCGATCTTGGTTTTCTTCGCTGCTTCGACTACGCCTTTCGCGAGCGTATCGACGCGGAGGATGCCGCCGAAAATATTGATCAGCACCGCCTTCACGTTCTTATCGCTGAGGAGGATCTCGAAGGCGTGTTCGACCTGCTCAGCATTGGCGCCGCCGCCTACGTCGAGAAAGTTGGCGGGCATGCCGCCGGCGTACTGGATGATGTCCATCGTCGCCATCGCCAGTCCGGCTCCGTTCACCATGCAGGCAATATTGCCATCCAGACGAATGTAGTTCAGGCTGTATTTCGACGCCTCCACTTCGAGCGGATCTTCTTCAGCGGTGTCGCGTAGCTCTTTGATGTCCTTGTGGCGGAAGAGCGCGTTATCGTCAAAGTTCATTTTGGCATCGAGCGCGAAGACGCGACCGTCGGTGGTCGTGATGAACGGATTGATCTCGCAGAGCGACGCGTCCGTTTCGACTGTCGCGCGATTCAGCGCCATCATCAACTGCACGGCGGGATTCACCTGCTCCGGCCTGAGTCCGAGTCCGAACGCCAGCTTGCGCGCCTGGAAAGGCTGAAATCCTACAGCGGGATCGATCGCCTCTTTCAGGATTGCCTTAGGATCGCGAGCAGCGACTTCTTCGATCTCCATTCCGCCTGCGGACGAGGCCATGAAGACCAACTTGGCGGCCGCGCGATCAAGAACAATGCCGAGATAGAGCTCGCGTTCGATCGGCAAGGTTTCTTCGATCAGCAGACGCTGAACCTTCTGTCCTTGCGGACCGGTCTGGTGCGTGACCAACTGCATGCCGAGAATCTTGCCCGCAAGCTGCTCGGCTTCTTCGGCAGTTTTGGCCAACTTGACGCCACCACCCTTGCCGCGTCCTCCGGCGTGAATCTGCGCCTTGACGACAATGCCCTTGGCGCCGGCGTTCAGCAGCCGCTTACCGATCTCGAAGGCCTCCTCTTTCGTGTTGGCCATCTCGCCGCGCGGCACGGCTACTCCATACTTCGCAAGAATCCCTTTTGCCTGATACTCGTGAATTTTCATGGATGAGAAATCTTGGAGGGCAGGAACCAGTTCGTTCCAACCGCATGAAGAAAACTCATGATTCTATCGGAGGAAGCTGTGGACGGGCAAACGCAGCAGTGTCGTCATTCCGTGGGCAGGGATTCCTCGCCGCGCTCGGAATGACAATAGGTACGCTACTTCTCCACGATCACTAGCTGCCCATTTTCGACGCGCAGATCGCTGACGAAATCCGGCAGCTTGAGTTTTTCGCGAGTTTCGGGTTCGCTGAATTTCTTGTCGAGCTGTTGCTGCACGAGAGAAATCGGAACCGGCATGTTGCCGATCGTGAAGCTCGTCGGCTGAAAGGTGACGTAGCCATCGCTGGCGCCGAGATGTCCGGCCAGAGTGACGAAAACGTCCTTACCATAAACGTTCGCAGCGAACTGCCCCTTCACCTGATCGCCTTCAAACATTACTTGCGGATTTTTTACCGGCACCTGCTCCGGCGTAAGCGAGGTTGAGTTGTTCAGATTCCCATCGGAAGATGGCGTAGAAATCGGCTGCGGAGCAGGAGAGCCAACAGGCGATGCCGAGGGAGAAGGATTCGCGACCGCGAGCGCCGCGCTGACCTCGTCGGAGCTCAGGCGGACTTCGGCGCCTTGTTCCCCGTTCTCATGCGCAGACTGGAGTTCGCCGAGCTTGTCCTGAAAGGAAGCGGCGTTGGCGGTCACAGTCGCAGGAGCCTGCTGCTCGGTGTTGAGCCGTGAAGGCTGTTTCAGCAGCAGAAAGAGAACAGTGACGAGCGCAGCCAGGATGACCCAGCGCGCGACTTTATAAACTTTCATGTCGACCTTCGGGGGCGAGGCAGCGCTCGCCAAACCTACAAGACCACAGTCGGCGCGCGACGAACAGGTTACTTTTGGTTGGAAGCTGTTGCCGCTTGGGATTCCGCCGGAAGCTTGCCCGTGACCATCAGGGCTAGCATGCGGAAATCGCTGAGGAAAGACCACCAAGGATGTCCGAAGGTCGCTGGCTTATTTCCTTCGATGAGGAAGTGTCCGGTCCAGGCAAAGCCATAGCCGATCGGAATCCAGAGCAAAGCCCAGACGTAGTGGCGAGAAGCGAGCGCCGCTAGAAAAACAGCAAGTCCCAGCACCGTGCCGCAAGCGTGGAGCAGGCGGTTCCCGAGCTTCTGATGCTGCTGCAAATAGAACTGGAAGAATTCACCGTAGCTGGAAAATTTCAGATCGCTCATCGTGGAACTCTTCGCTGTTTTCTACCGCACAACTCCCTCGAGTGGAGAGCTTGCCGTCGCATACAGCTTCTTCGGCATACGTCCAGCCAGGTACGCGCTGCGGCCGGCGATCACAGCATGCTGCATGGCCTCGGCCATCAGCACCGGATCTTCAGCATTGGCGATGGCCGTGTTCATCAGCACGGCGTCGGCTCCCAATTCCATCGCGACCGTCGCATCGGACGCGGTGCCTACTCCCGCATCCACGATTAAAGGCACGTCAGTGATCATCTCGCGCAGAATACGAATCGTCGCCGAATTCTGAATTCCCAATCCACTGCCGATCGGCGCACCGAGCGGCATGATCGCGCTGGCGCCTGCGTCCAGCAAGCGCTTAGCGACGACCACATCGTCAGACGTATACGGCAGAACGGTGAACCCTTCTTTGACCAGCACGCGTGTAGCTTCGATCGTAGCCATTACGTCAGGGAAGAGCGTCTTCTGGTCGCCGATAACTTCAACCTTGACCCAATCGGAAAGCCCAACCTCGCGGCCGAGCATCGCGGCGCGAATGGCTTCGTCTGCGGAATAGCATCCGGCCGTATTGGGGAGAAGGAAGTAGCGCTGCGGATCGATGAAGTCGAGCAGCGATTCCCGACTACGATCGAGATTCACCCGCCGCACAGCGACGGTCACAATCTCAGCGCCCGAAGCTTCGAGGGCACAGCGGGTCTGCTCGCCGTTTTTGTATTTGCCGGTTCCGACAATCAGCCGCGAGCTGAACGCGCGGCCGGCGATCACCAGTTCATCCATGAGGTGATTGTAGTCTTCCCCGCTTCACTAGCGTCTGTTCGCGCTTCTCTTCAAGACCTGTTCCCAAATGGTCACAATCACCCAAGCTGTGCCGAAATCGACGAGAGCGCAGAAGAGGATTACTTGGAGCAGCGTGGAAGTAGGTGGGTGAACGCCTGCATTGGTGATACGGTTCACGATAAATGCGAGGCCAGCGAGACTGATGAGGAAGAGGACGGCGAAAACACCCCACTGTTGGCGTCGGAAAATTTTCGCCATATCGCTAAACCGGTTTCCAGGTTTCGAGGAAATGCACGATCACCTGTGGATCGGTTCGTCGCGCCGATTCGAATTGGCCAGTCGAGTACAGCAGGTGTCCTTTGCCGTCGAGCACAGCCACTGACGGCACCCCTTTTTCAATCGGGATGCGGTACTTCTTGATCAAATCCACATTCCTCTCACCGCGTCCGATATCGACGTGAACGACTTCATAGTTCTTATCCACCAAGGGTTCAATCGCGGATTGATGGAAACGATAGTCGAGCGCAAAACAATCGAAGCACCAGTCGGCGCCGAAGACCAGCAGAACGCGCTTATGCTCCTTCGCCGCAGCGGCGATCGCGTCGGTTATGTCCTTCTTGGCGTCAGCGCCGGCAGGATAAAGCTGTCGCAGCCGCGCCGAAACCTGATCCTGCGTGAGCGGCGCCTGTTGAGCGAGTAAAGAGGGCGCAACGAGCAGGAGAGCAAAGACGAAAGTGAAAAGAACGCGTGCCGAGCGCATGGTGATCAATATAGATGGTGAGGCGATTCGCTGTCATCAGGGAATCGCTACTGCATGTCGTCGAGCTCGCGCTGCATCTTCCGCAATTGACGCTGGAGTTCCGGCTGTTGCGCTTTGATCGACGCGGCGGCTTCGGCCATCGCCTTTTTCAGATTGAGATCGATCTCGCCTTGATTCTTGCGCATTTGGCTCTGCAGATTCGACATCGACTTGTTCAGCGCCAGCGCGAGTTCTTTCTGATGGGCACAGAGAGCGTCCGAAGCTTCTTTCGAGGCCAGGCTCAGTTGCTCCTGCAACTGCGGCCCGAGGTCGTCCAGTTCGGCGGCGGCATCGCCCAGCGCCGCAGCGGCAGGTGAAGACTCGTCGATCCATGCTGAGCTGTCTGGACCGCGGCGAGGCGAAACGTTCATCGGCAGCGTTTGCTCGCGCTTGTCACGAATCACAACCACGGGAAGCTTGCCGTCTTTGGTGTTGCGCAGAGCTTCAGCCCAGTCGGAATGGTCGGTAATCTTCTGATCGCCGGCGCGCACGATTATGTCGCCTGCGCGCAGGCCGGCGTTGTCTGCCGGACTGCCTTTCTGCACGGATCGCACCAGCATGCCCTCTGCGTTCTTTACGCCGAAGAAATCTCCAAGCTGAGGACTCAGGCTTTCCAGGGTGACTCCCGAAATAGAACGATAAATCCGGGTGACCGGCTGATCCGTGTAGAAACGATACTCAGGAATCTCCGGCATTGCCGGCATCGGCGGGACGGGAGTCGGCGGCATCGGCGCGAAATTCTTCGGAATCACGGCACCGACGATCATGTTTGAAGACGGCATGAACTTGCGGCGGTCAGCGAGCTGCACCTTGATCGTTTGCGGCTGCCCGTCGCGAATAACATTGAGGGCGATCGTGCGTCCTGCCGGAGTCTCGCGCATGAGGCGGCGAAACTGCTCTTCGCTCTCAACCGGCGTGCCGTTGAAGCCGACTATGACGTCGTGCTCCTTCAATCCAGCTTTGCCCGCAGGTGCATCCTGATCCACCTCGGTGACCTCGACGCCGTTGTCGTCTTTCAGCTTCAGAACGCTGGCACGATCGGCGCTGATGTCGTTTACCTCAACGCCCAGGTATGAGTGGCTGCTGTCGCTCTCGTAAACAATGGCTTCCGGCTGGGTAATCCTGTGAACACGCGCGACGCGCTGACCCAACAGCGGCGTCGATGACACCACCGCCAACAATAAAATTCCCGTAATGAAACCAGATCTCATAAAAAGGTTTTCCAGCTATCAGCTCCCAGCACCAGCCTGAGCTTGAGCCGATTTGGCGGGTAGCTGGAAGCTGGTAACTGATAGCTATCTTTTATCTTTTCAGCGCAATGAACTGAATCTTTCCCGTCGATGTATGTAGCTTGAGCGTCGGACCGCCGCCGTTCAGGTCGCCTTCCGCCGATACCTCGCGCGGGCCATAGTCACCGCCCTCGGACGAAATGCGGATGCCCGGCAGATCGCTGCTGATCGCGTCCTTGCTCGTCGCGACGTCGATGCTGGCATGAATGCTGACCTTCAGATCAGACGGAAGATAGACGATGATGTCGCCCACGCCCGTGTCCAAAGTCGAGTCGCTGAACTGTCCGTTCATCGCCATGAACTCAGCCGTGATTCCACCAGCTCCGGTTTCGGCACGCACACTTTTGGTGACCTTCATGCAATGAATGCTGCCACTGCCGGTCTGAGCCCGAATCGGCCCGTTGGCTCCGGTCAGACGAATGCTTCCGCCGCCGGTTTCCACATCCATTAGTCCACCGACTGTGCCCACCTCAATGCCGCCGCCGCCCGTAGAAGCGACCAGATCGCCGGCAATGTTCTCTACATGAATGCTGCCGCCGCCGGTCTCAATCTTCGCGCTGCTCTTCCCATTTTGGACATGCACCGATCCGCCGCCCGTGGAAACATTCAGCTTTCCGCCCACGGAATTTACTTCGACAGAGCCGCCGCCGGTGCGAACGCCGACATCCGCAGCAACATTGCCGACCGTCACCGAACCGCCACCAGTCTGCCCATTTACGCTGCCGGTAATGTCATCGAAGGTCGCCCCACCGCCGCCGGTCTTGGCATCGACTCGTCCGGTCAGGTGCGCAAACTGCAGGCTGCCGCCATTTGTCTCTGCCTTAACCAGGTCCACGTTACGAGGCGTGGTGATGATGAATTCGATCGTGCCGCGATTCCAATGATCCGATCCTTCGCCGCCGAAATAAGCCGCGTCGCCCTGTCGGGAAGCGACAATGCGCAGATTGTCGAATGCTCGCCGGGCGCTCTGTTCCGAATACTCATGCACCTTCTTGCGGATGGTGTAGGTGATATTCGGCTGCTGCGCTCCGGTCACGCTCACACTACCCACGCTGGTGTGGACTTTGATAATCCGCGAAGCCGGCATCGATCCCGTCGTCTCTTCAATCCACGAGTCGTCCTGGCGGTAGACCTTGGTCGCGTTGTCGGCCTGCGCGAAGCTCACGGCTACGAGCGCTAACAGGGTAACGGTAATAGCCCCGAAGCCCCGAAGCCCCGAAGCCCCGAAGCGAGCTGCGAAGTGCCGCTTCTCAGAAATCTCAACCAATTGTTTCTTGATGTTCAAAATTATTCTCAACCTCATAAGAGCCTAAGCTTCGAAGCTTCGGGGCTTCGCAGCTTCGAAGCTGCTTTACTCAAAATTCGGCAGATTCGCGAGCACTCGCCGCGACTCTTCCTGGATGTACTTATCTTTGTCCTGCTGCGCGAGCGCGGCAAAAGCCTGGCGCACGCTGCTGTCGTTCTTCACCGATTCCAATAGTGAAATCGCTTGTGTGCGCACGCCGGGATTGCTGTCTTGCAACAGAGCTTCGAGCACCGCATCGCGCACTGCTTGATCGTCTTTTACATATGAGCGCAAGCCATCAAGCGCTTTCAGCCGCACGCCCGGATTGCGATCATAACGCAGCGCATAGATCAAAGCCTCGCGCACGCGCTGGTCTTCCGGATTCTTCGCGAGAACGTCGATGGAATCGAGTCGCACGCCGGAGTTGATGTTATTGTGCGCGGCGAACAAGAGAAGCTGCTGGATCTTCGGATCGTCGATGGATCCCTGCGCTTGGTCGGTGTAAACCTTATCGTACTGAATCTTGACCTGATTCGTGCCAGGCTCTTCGGTGATGCCGCGGATGCTGGTGATACTGGCCGCGTCCACGGCCGGATTCGATACGGTGGCTAGGTGAGTGATGCCACGCTGCGAGCTTGCGACTTCGTAGGTGCTGAACACGCCGGCAGCAAAGCCGATCATCAGCAGCGCCGCGGTGAGCGCGGGAGCGAACTTCATCGCCTGCAGCCATCCGGCGAGATCGAAGGTGAACCGCCTCCAGCCGCGACTTGGCTCTTCGGATTCCAACACCTCCGAGAGCCTCATGCGCGCGCCGGCGAGCAGATTCGGCGAAACCTCCGGCATCGGCTGCGCCGACATCAGCACACGAAAGCCGCGTGCCGCGTCGAGCTCCGCTTTGCACGCCGAGCAACGCTCGACATGCCGCTCGAGCTCGTAGCGCTCGTCGTCCTTCAGTTCGTCGTAGATGTAAAGGGCGGCATTCGCCCGAGTCCATTCACAGTTCATCACGTTCACGCTTTCAGAAGCTTCCACCTATCAGCTATCAGCCGCCAGCTCGATCCGATTTTGCTGAAAGCTGGTAGCTGAAAGCTGGCAGCTTCTTTCATCTCATTCCCGCCAAGCTGCCACGCAGTTTCTGCGTGGCGCGGAAGAGCGTATTCTTGGCGGTCTCTTCCGTTGTGTTCAGCATTTCGCCAATGGTCCGCAATTTCAGACCTTGATAATGTTTGAGCTCGAAGACCATGCGCTCTCTCGGCGTCAATCGTTCAAGAGCCTTGCTGATCTTGCCGCCGAGCTCGCGGCGCATCAGGTCACGTTCCGGATTCGCTCCGGCGCGATCGTCCGCGACTTGATCGAGCAGGCTGTGCTCTTCGCCTGCGCTATCCACCACGACCGGCGAATCCTCACGTCGGGTCTTCTTTTTGCGCAGATGATCGAGACACAAGTTAGTCACGATCCGATACATCCAGGTGTAGAAGGAGCATTCAAAACGGAAATTGCCGAGATGGCGATAGGCCTTGAGAAAGGCTTCCTGATAAATGTCCTGCGCTTCGGCTTCCGAGCCGGTGAGATGCAGGGCGAGACGCAGCACCGCCTGATCGTACTGCCGCACCAATTCTTCGAAGGCGACGCGGGACCCGCGCTGCGCTTCGCGAATCAGGTCGGCATCGTTCACGCGGTTGAGTGTCTGGCTCACCATCTCCATGGCGCCGCCCGGCAGGCCAGCGATGCGGGCGCTCTCCTCCCTCGCCTCCACTCCACGCGCGTGCCCTGCGGTCGCCATGCAGCTCTCAAAGCCGAGGGCGACAGAGCCACCCGCCGCTGCGGCTAGATTGGGCATTTCTACTCCTGTGTTTTAGGCCTGCGCGATTGGGCTAAATCCAATGCTGACATTCCGATAGACGCAGGAGCAGAAGAAAGGTAAGCCGCGATTATACGCCCAGCGATGGTAAAGGTAAGTGGCTGAAAGAAAAGCCCCGAAGCTGCGAGGCAGCGAAGCCCCGAAGATTAACCCGTGCAGCACCAGCAGCGTGCTGCCTAGTTGCCGTACTCCCGAAAGCCCGCACGAAAAAACTGAGTCCACTGCATCCACCAAGTCCACACTGTCCACTCCCGTTCCAGGCGCAAGTGAAAAGTTTCGGTCTAGCAAGTACAAGCTTCGCAGCCTCGGGGCTTCGCGGCTGGTGTTAGGTAACAATTTTCGCCATCCCTCTCCAGCAAACCGGACTATAATCCCGGCCAATAGGCCCCAGAAGCAGTCTGACCGGGGCACGACGCCCTTGGGCAACGTTCGCGGGACCCAGATTGAAACCGTCGAGGTGGAATATGTCTGGACTGTCGCCAATGATTTCCTTGTTAATCCTCTGGGGCGCGATCACGCTAATCCTTGTAGTGCTGCTCATCTACCGCAGCACGCTTACGATCCATGAAGACGATCAACTCTTCTTAAGCGAAGGCGAACATACACTGCAGCAGGAGCAGCAAGCTTTGATCAAACGAATGGACAAGCTGCAACCGTTCGTCCGCGCGTGCGGCGCGCTATCGATCGCATTGCTCGTAGTCATGGCAGGAATGTGGATTTGGGACGCATATAAGCACTTCTGAAGAAGAGCTATCAGCTTTCAGCCGCCAGCATCCAGCACAAGCCTGGTTCTAGCTGAAAGTTGGGAGCCGAAAAGCTGAAAGCTGGCAGCTGGTTGCTGAAAGCTCCCTAGATCACATGCGAGCGGAAGATCCAGTCTTCTTTGCACCGGCCGGGACAGCGGGTGGCGAGCACGGCCACTCCGGCAATAATCGCGACGGTGATGAGGGTCCCAAAATGGGAAAAAGAAGCTAGCACTCCGCTGACGCTCAGATCCAAGCCCATGGCTGGAAGAGGAATAAGCATACCGGAATCCTTGTTCTTCGATTAGAAGCTGGGGTCGGCCAAAAGGCTGGCTCAAAAAGCGGGAGAATTGTAACGCAAAACCGGGGCTGCGCAACGGGTTTTTGGGCCAACACACCTGCCGCACCAAGCGAACCTGTCATCCTGAGCGAGGGCGCACGCCCGAGTCGAAGGACCCCATCGATGTGCGATCCGGAAACGTTTTTGACGCGTTTTCGGCGGGACATGTGACTCAGCTACCAACCGCTTGAATGGGGGTTTCACATTGCAATTGAAAAATAAGTTAGGAAAGGGCCGCAGCAGCGGTCAAAGTCCAACGGCACCGGGGTCCTTCAACTCGGGCGTGCGCCCTCGCTCAGGATGACAGATTCGTGAGAGTTGCGGTTGGAACTCAAAACGCCATAAACGGCAGCCGACGTGGACCACTGGGCTTCACGAAGGGTTGATTCAGGAATTCAACCATCGGCGCGCCCACGCGGAAGCGCGTGATAATCTCGTCGAGCAATCGCGGCGTAGTCGCCACCGAACCATCGACTGTGGACTCCAGAAACCACTGCTTCAGCCGCAGCAGGTGCTCTGCTGGATGATCCTTCCCAAACCCCTTGGGCACGCGCGAAAGCTGCTCGCCTTCGAGTTCACCCATCAGTTTGCGCAGATTCCGCGCCGCGAGCAGTTGCCGGAATTCTTCGTGCCGCTCCGCCAGCAAATTGCGGATGGCCAGCAGTTCCTCGCGTTCGGGCATGTACACACCGGCGGCGATCAGGACTTCGTTTGCTGTGAAATGAAAGTAAAAGCATCCGCCCGAGGTGCGCGACATAGTCGGCAGATGCCAGACGGCAGCGACGCGCGTCTTGTACGGACGCTTATCGTTCGAGAAGCGCGTGTCACGATAAATGCGGAACATCGCCTTCGAGACCGGCATCACGTAACGAGGAGCAAAGTCCGCAAACTCGGCATTGACCCGTTCAATCAGCTCAGCCAAAGGCGCGCGAATCTTCTCGTCATAGATATGCTTGCGCGGCTGGAACCATTCGCGCTTGTTGTTGCGCTCGAGACCGCGCAAAAAAGTGACCGCCTCTTTGGGGAAGCCGGGAAATGGGGAGCGGGTGGGTTGGATCGAGGGTTTGGTAGCCATGTCTTTTAGTGTGTCATTCCGAATCCGCGCAGCGGACGAAGAATCCCTACCCTCATGACTCCTGTACAAGGTAGGGATTCCTCGTCCGCTGCGCGGGCTCGGAATGACAAAGTTTCAATATTTCGGAACGTTCGGATCCACTTTGTCCGACCACGCCAGAATTCCTCCCGCCAGATTCTTCACTTTCGTGAATCCCGCTTGGCGGAGGAAGTCCACGGCTTTTCCGCTGCGGACGCCGGAGCGGCAGTGGACGACAATCTCGCGGCTGGAGTCGAGTTCATTCACGCGCTTGGGCAAATCGCCTAGCGGGATCAGGTAGCCATTCAAGTTGCAGATTTGATATTCATGGGGCTCGCGCACATCGAGCACGAACACATCTTCTTTCGCGTCGAGACGACGCTTCAATTCTTCCGGCTGGATTTCCGGCACGTTGACGGTCACAGGGGCCTCTTCTCCTCGAATCCCACAAAATTCCTGGTAATCGATGAGTTTAGTGACCGTGCGATGGGTTCCGCAAGCTGGGCACTCCGGATTCTTGCGCAGCTTGAGTTCGCGGAACTTCATGCCCAAGGCATCGACTAGCAGCAGGCGTCCGACAAGCGGATTGCCTTTGCCGAGGATCAGCTTGATCGTCTCCGTCGCCTGAATGATGCCGACCAGCCCCGGCAAAATACCGAGCACTCCGCCTTCCGCGCAGGATGGTACCAGGCCGGGCGGCGGCGGTTCCGGATAAAGGCAGCGATAGCACGGGCCTTCCGGCGCGCCGAAGACGCTGGCTTGTCCTTCGAAGCGGAAGATCGATCCATAGACATTCGGCTTGCCCGTAAGCACGCAGGCGTCATTCACGAGATAGCGGGTAGGAAAGTTGTCGGTACCGTCAACGACGATGTCGAAGTCACGGAAGATGTCGAGCGCGTTCTCGCTGGTGAGCTTGGTTTCAAATCGGCGCAGTTCGACGAACGGATTGATCGCCGCGATCTTTTCCGACGCTGATTCCAATTTGGGACGTCCCACGTCCGACGTAAAATGAATCACCTGCCGCTGCAGATTGGTGAAATCGACGACATCGAAATCTACGAGTCCCAGTGTGCCCACGCCAGCGGCAGCCAGATAAAGCGCCAGGGGCGAGCCGAGTCCGCCGGTGCCGATGCAAAGCACTCGAGCAGCCTTCAGCTTCTGCTGTCCATCGAGTCCCACTTCGGGCATGATTAGATGGCGCGAGTAGCGGAGGATCTCTTCTTTGCTTAGGGTCGATGTACTAGCGAGTGTGGAAGAAGCCATAAAATCCGATTTTGTAATTTCGTAATTTCGACATTGAGTAATTAGAAGCTAAAGGAGGCGCCGGGTTTGAAATTACCCGATTTCGAAATTACCCAATTTCGAAATTTCTGTCCTCCCTCCTGCGATCGAGGGGATGATCGACAACTGGTCGCTTTCGTTCACGCGGGTCTGTTCTTTGTCCGCAAGATAACGCACGTCTTCATCGTTGAGGTAAACGTTCACGAAAGCTCGCAGCTTGCCATCATCAGTATAGAGATGGCGCTTGAGGTCAGGATGCGTGCTGGTCAGCTGCTTGAGTGCTTCGCTGACCGTGGTTGCGTTGACTTCAACGGCGTCTTTCTTACCTGCGTACTGACGTAGCGGAGTGGGAATGAAGATGTTCATGAGTGCTCCTTGCTGTCGTTCTCTTGCTGACTCTTAAACTCTGTCATCCTGAGGCCTGTTGTTGGGCCGAAGGATCTCGCGCGATGCTTCCCGCTTAAATGCCGTTTCCCACTTACTACGAGAACGCTCATAGGAACCGGAAGCTGTACTCAAAGCGCGAACTTTCTGCTGAGATCCTTCGCGTCCGCAGCAGCGGACGCTCAGGATGACAGGCCTTGAAATCACGAAAAGCGTTGACATCCGCTTGTTTCCAGATGTCGAAGTCCTTCAAAACGATTCACTCGCCCGCACCAGCCCTTTCCACCTGAATCACTTCATCCTCAAATCGCTTTTCCTCTTCCTTACTACCGGCAAGCAAAAACGAATTCGTAATCTGAGCCTTTCCGCGCTCGACGCTGGTGATCACATACGAGCATCCGATCCAATGCGCTTCTGCCAGATCCGTTGCCGACCACTGCGCCGGATGGTCTGGATGCGAGTGATAAAACCCGACAATCTCCAGTCCCGCTTCGCGCGCTTGACGCTGAATGCGCACCAGTTCCTGCGGCGCGATGCTGTACCGATTATGCGGCGAGTCCGAACGCGTGTTGCCGCAGCCCACGCCGCGCGTGACGCGGCGATCGTCACCGGCAAAATGCCCGAGCAGCACGCCGCAGCATTCGTGCGGGTACGTCTCCTCGCCGTGGCGGCGGATGGCTTCGTGTTCCGATCTTGTGATTCGTATTGTCATTCCGAATCCGCTCGCGGATGAGGAATCCCTACCGGCGCGAAAATGTCTCCTGGTTACACTCTCCAGGCGAGTAGGGATTCCTCTTCCGCCTGCGGCGGATTCGGAATGACAGACAAAAGCGCGCCTACTCCCACACTCTCTCACTCAAATACTTATCCGCCGAATCGCTAAACACAGTGACGACCACCGCTTCCCCGTGCGAAGTCCACCCGCTTCGTTCCAGCCGTCGCGCCACTTGCAACGCACCCACCACCGCTGCTCCGGAAGAGATTCCCACCAGCAAACCTTCTTCGCGCGCCAGCCGCTTGAGCATCGCGTATGACCCTTCCGTCGAAATTTCTAAATTGTCGTCCGCGAGAGTTGGATCGTAGATTTTCGGCACGATCGCGCTGGCCATGTGCTTGAGGCCTTCGAGTCCGTGAAATGGCGAATCCGGTTGCAGCGAGATGCACTGAATCTCCGGGTTGAACTCGCGCAATCGTCGAGTACATCCGGTGAACGTTCCGCTGGTGCCGAGCGTTGCGACAAAGTGCGTGATGCGTCCGTGGGTCTGTCGCCAGATTTCCGGCGCCGTGGTTTGGTAGTGCGCGCGCCAGTTCGCGTCGTTGGAATATTGGTCGGCGTAGAAGTACCGATCCGGATTCTCGGAGTAGAGCTCGCGTGCTTTGCGGATCGCGCCATCGGAACCATCGTTGGGATCGGTGAGCACGACTTCAGCTCCATACGCGGCAAGAATGCGGCGGCGTTCGAGCGAGACATTCGCCGGCAGGCAGAGCTTCACCGAAAATCCTTCAGCCGCGCCGATCATGGCATACGCGATGCCGGTGTTGCCGCTGGTTGCATCGAGCAGCGTGCGTCCGCGGCGGAGCTGTCCGTTATTCTGTGCGGTGCGAACGATGTTCAACGCAGCGCGATCTTTGATCGATCCTCCAGGATTTGCCCACTCGGCCTTACCGACAATTTGCACACCGGGAATGGCAGCCGGAATTTTTTTCAGGCGCACGAGCGGCGTGTTGCCAACGCGCTCAAGCTGCGTGTTGCCAAGCAGTTCGCGTGAAACCCGCAGCGTCGATTCTGTAGTCATTGCACTCACGTAATTTGCTCAAACCCGAGGGCCTGTGCGACATTAGCCGCTTGCCCTTGGAAATATTTTCCTGAGATTAGTTTTAAAGAGGGGCAACGAAGCGGCTGAGGATCGCTATCTACAGCAATTCAGCCGACAACAGCAACATCCGCAGCGCCGACAAGCGGCTGCGGGAGCTAGAAGCGAGAAATCGATGGCTAAAACTACGGAACTCATAAGCTACGAACAAGCCGTAAGCTGGTTGCGCGAACACCAATTTGATGTGCTCGACGCGCCTGGCGTTTCAAATCGTGTCTTCTTAAAAAAGAACAACGTCTCGGCGGCGATTGAACGCGCGGACGATGGATCGGTCCGCCTCTTCGCGAAACCCGGCTACCTCATCGGCGGCCAGATCGCTCGCCTCGTGGACAAAGGCTACCAGAAATTCCTCAAAACCACCAAGACCGAGATCCCGGCCAGCGCCGACCATCTGAACGCAATTCACAAGTTTTCAGAAGAACTGAAAGAAGCCATCGGCTCGGTGAGCCTGTACAACGAATCGCTGGGGACGGTCAGCGATCGCTACATGTACGATCGCATTGAAGACCGGGACGAGGCGATTTCGCAACGCCCTGTGCGGCCTTGGGAAGGGAAGAAAGGGAAGTAAGAAGGCAGATCGGGCCAAGGCAGAAGTGAAAACCGTGGCATTTGGTGTTTACTTCTGCCTTGCCCGATCTGACTTCTGCCCTCTTTCAGTCCCCCACCGCCCTCATCCGTTGCCGTCTCTCCTGCCATTCATCCGTCGAGAAGATGCGCGGACCGACTTCAATCAGTCGCGGCAACAATTGGAAAACAGAAACTGGCGTCCACATCTGTCCCTGGCGGGTGCGGAAGCCGCGGCGATTCAGCTCTTCGGCGATCCGCGAGTATGGGCCTTCCTGGACGGTTAGCTCCATCATCAGAAACAGTGCCTCGCGCTCGGTAGGATTCACTTCGAGCTGCTCGCTTTCTTTGGATACCTGCAGCCCGAACGGCACTTCTTCCTCCGGCGTGGACTGCGGGATCGTCTCTACTGCCGGCATCTCGCGTTCCCACTCGATGGCGACGACGCGCCATCCCTGCTCAGTTTGGGTTTTAAAATCCTCGGCGGCAAATGGGCTCGACAGCACTTGCCGTACTCGTTCGACTCTGTTCATCGCGCCTCCACTCGAAGTTGGATAGACACGTCGGCTGGCTTTCATGGGGTAATGAGCAATCGAGCGGCCAGTCACAAACGGAGCGTTAGTCGATTGGAAAGACTTGTAAAAATCGACCATGCCCATCAGAAGAATCTTGTGACAGAGTGTTCAATTTGGAAACGCGCTGTGCGAATTTGGAGTGTCGCAAGGCCGTGAATAAACCCTTGGCGTGATACAAACGGAAAGTCCCTGTTCACTCGCCTGCTATTCCCCGCCCTGGCGAGCTTCTAGTCAGTAGCTTCTAGCTACTGGATTGAAAACGCAGCCGGTTACGCCGAATTAACTCCCTGCCCTGTTCCGCAAACCCCGCATAGATCGCCGGTTTTCGCGATTAGTTTTGGGCGAATTCCCAGAAAAACTCCCTGCCAGCAGAGGATTCCAATTCGTGAAAACTACGCCAAACGTCGGTACATGACCTTTGTGCACGTTGTCGTCATCGGTAATCCAGCTTAGAACTTAGGTTGGTACCCCTCCCCCCAAAGAGCCAGTTTGAGCGCCTGCGTCGACCCAGGAGATCCTATGCACCATGCCGTCTACGGAACCGGCTATCTCGCCACGGTGGTTTCATCGTGCCTCGCCGATTTTGGCTTGCCTGTAACCTGCTTCCACGACGACGTGGACAAAGTAAGTGCGCTTGCCCGCGATGAGACTCCATACTTCGAGAAAAACTTGAAGGAAGTGGTGCGCCGGAATGTCCGGTCGGGACGCCTGCAGTTTTCGCATGACGTGGAACGCACCAGCCGCAAATCGCTGGTGATTTTCATCGCCGAAGATGGCGCCGAGGGGATCGAAGAAACGGCAGCGCGCCTCGCAGGTTTCTGCACCGACGACCACCTGCTCGTGATCAGCACGCCGGTGGCGGTGGGAACCGCGTCACGCATCGAGCGGAAAGTTCACTCGACCGGTTGCAAGGCAGCGGTCGTCTCGCATCCGGTGTTTGTGACCGAAGGCTGCGCTGTAGAGGATTTCAACTGGCCCGATCGCATTCTTCTGGGCACCGATTCAAATGCCGCTATACAGACGATGAAAGCGCTGTATCGTCCGCTGGTCATGCGCGGCGTTCCTGTGATCGTGACTAACCATGAGACGGCTGAACTCGCGCGTGAGGCTTCGACCGCATTTCTGGCGACCAAGATTTCGTTCATCAACGAACTGGCCACTTTGTGCGAGCATGTCCGCGCCGATGCCGTGGATCTGGCGCTTGCGCTGGGTTTAGACAAGAAGATCGCTCCCCGGTGCCTGCAACCGGGAACTCAGTACGGCGGTCCGTTTGTCGAAGCCGAGATGGATGCGCTCGCGCAGTTAGCTTCCGGCAACGGCGTGGCCCTGAAGATTCTCGAGGCCGCCCGCGAAGTCAATCGCGGACTCTGCGATCGGATCATGGGCAAGCTCTCGTCGGCGTTGCAATCGGTGCAAGGCAAGCAGGTTGGCTTGCTGGGACTGGCATTCAAACCCAACTCGGCGTCGGTGGCCTCTTCCACGTCCATGCAGATCGCCAAACAACTGGTCACTATGGGAGCGCAGGTGCGCGCCTA
>DASTJH010000075.1:0-61356 GCA_035716645.1 Terriglobales bacterium
AATATGGAACTTGCGGGAACAAAAGAGCAGCCGAAAAGGGCAGGAATCGCCGCAAAACTGGATTCTGGGGAGAAATACCGGGAACATCAGCATTTTTCCGCAGCCTGTGAAGTCGTGCCCTTCCCTGAATCTGATTTCCACTGCATTTTTCCGAAGCCTCTGAAAAGTCGGAGGCTTTCATCCGAATCGCGCTCCGCGCTCTAAAAGCCTGAATTATTTGTTGCTTATTCATCGCCGCCCGTTCGCTCTTGCGAACGGTATTGACCATCCTGCAGCATTGACTGAATGATTACTCATTCAGTACCGTTACAATGGAGCTTTACCGTGCCTATCCTCGCCGACGACGGACTGCGTCTTCGATCCGTCGCGGTCCGCTTCGAGTCCGATAAGATGGAAGCCCGGCTGTCGGAAACGCCGGAGAATCGTTCATTTATGTCATCCTCGTCCTCTTCATCTTCTTCCATCAACAAAGTTGCGGTTTTAGGCGCAGGCACGATGGGGTCGCGCATTGCTGCGCATCTGGCGAATGCGGGCATTCCCAGCACTTTGCTGGATATCGTGCCGCCGGGCTCGGCTGCCGGCGCTGCCAAACCCGAGCGCGACAAGATCGTGGCTGCGGGGCTCGACGGGGCAAAGAAGTCAAAGCCTGCGGCTTTCTTCGATCCTTCGCTTGTTCGGCTGATCCAGATTGGGAATTTTGATGACGATCTCAAACTTGTGGCCGAGGCCGATTGGATCATCGAGGTTGTGGCCGAGAACCTGGAGATTAAGCGCGCGCTGCTCAAGAAAATCGAAGCCGTGCGAAAGCCTTCGGCGATTGTGACCACCAACACCAGTGGACTGCCGGTGCACAGCATTGCCGAAGGATTCAGCGACGACTTCCGACGCCGGTGGTTTGGTACGCACTTCTTCAATCCGCCGCGCTACATGCGTCTGCTGGAGATCATTCCTACGCCGGAAACCGATCCGGCGGCGATCGAGACGCTATCGCATTTTTGCGATCAGCGGCTGGGCAAGGAAATCGTTCGCGCCAAGGATACGCCGAACTTTATCGCCAACCGCATCGGCACCTTTTCCGTGCTGAACGTGATGCGCGTGATGCAGGAGATGGGACTCACGATCGAAGAAGTCGATGCGCTTACCGGCTCGGCGCTTGGCTGGCCCAAGTCGGCGACCTTTCGCACGATTGACCTGGTTGGCCTCGATATCCTCGGCCAAGTCGTCGGCAACATGACGCGCGGCGTGCACGACGAGCGTTCCGAATTGAAACTGCCGGAGTTTTATCAGCAGATGCTCGAGCGCAAGTGGCTTGGCGACAAGACGCGCCAGGGCTTCTACAAAAAGACCAAATCCGAATCCGGCGAAGAGCGACTGGCGATTGACTGGAAGACGCTCGAATATCATCCGCGCGGCAAGGGTCGCTTTGCGCTGCTCGACATGGCGAAGAACGTCGATTCGCCGAAGGACCGGCTGAAGATGATCCTCGAAGCCGATCCGCGGGACAAGGCCGCGCAGTTCTACTGGACCACGCTCTCCGATCTGTGGACGTACGCCGCGAACCGCGTGCCCGAGATCTCCGATTCGATTGTCGAGATTGATCGCGCCATGCGCTCCGGCTTCAACTGGGAGATGGGACCGTTCGAAATCTGGGACGGTGCCGGCGTCGAAGCCACCGTCGCGCGCATGAAGAAAGAAGGCCATCCGGTCGCCGCGAATGTCGAGAAGCTGCTCGCTAGCGGAGCGAAGAGTTGGTACGCGGATGACAAGCAGTCGGCTTCAGGACGAACTTCTTCTGGCCGCGCCTACTTCGATCTGAAGAGCGCGAGCTATCAGCCGGTGGAAGTGTCCGAAGGCGTGTGGTCGGTCGCGGCCGCGAAGAAAGCGAACGGCGTGGTCAAAAAGAACGCTTCGGCTTCGCTGGTCGATCTTGGTGACGGCGTCGGCTGCATCGAGTTCCATTCGAAGATGAACTCGCTCGGCGCCGACATCGTGCAGTTCGTCACGCAGACGCTCAAGCCGGGCAGCGCCGCTCTTAACCAGTTCGACGCCTTTGTGATCTCGAATGACGCGGCCCATTTCTCGGTCGGCGCGAACATCATGCTGCTGCTGATGGCGATTCACGAAGAAGAATGGGACGAGGTCGATCTGGCGATCCGCGGCTTCCAGGGCATGACACAGGCGATTAAGTTTTGTCCGAAACCCGTTGTCACTGCGGCCTTTGGCATGTGCTTGGGCGGAGGCACGGAGATCAGTCTGCATTCGGCTTCGCGCCAACCGCACGCCGAGCTTTACATGGGCTTGGTCGAAGTGGGAGTTGGGTTGCTTCCCGGCGGAGGTGGCTGCAAGGAAATGCTTCTGCGCGCGATCGACAGTGCGAGCAGTATCCGTCCGGCAGGCCGCGCCGAATCGGTCGAGCTGATGGAGGCGATGAAGAAGACGTTCGAGACCGTAGCTATGGCGAAGGTATCGACTTCGGCCGTCGAGGCGCGAAACATCGGTTTCCTCTCCGATGCCGACGTAATCACGATGAATCGCGACCGCCTGCTAACCGACGCTAAGCGCCGCGCGCTGGAGCTGGTGAAAGAAGGCTACAGCGCGCCGGTGATGCGCACGGATATTCCTGCGCCCGGCGAAAGTATCCTCGCTACACTCAAACTCGGCATCCATATGATGAGGCAAGGAGAGTTCATCAGCGATCACGAAGTAAAGATCGGCACGAAAGTCGCCGAGGTGCTCTGCGGAGGCAACGTCACGCCGGGCACGCCGGTCAGCGAACAATACTTGCTGGATCTGGAGCGGGAAGCCTTCAAGTCGTTATGCGGCGAGAAGAAAACGCAGGAGCGGATTCAGTACACGTTGAAGACTGGGAAGACATTAAGGAATTGAGGGCTGCGTAGACAAGAAAAAGCAAAGGTTTAACACGGATTGCACGGATGCAACGGATTGGACGGATAAATCACAACAATGGATTTCTGATTTTGGTATGGCCTGGCTGATTGCGAAAAAACGCGGATTCACAGTCAAGAACAGTCACCGATCTACCGATTTATCCGTCCGATCCGTTGCACCCGTGCAATCCGTGATAAGCCTTTCCATTCCCCTAAGTAGGATTTTGATATGCGAGAAGTAGTGATTGCAAGTTCCGTACGCACGCCGGTCGGCAAAGCCTACAAAGGTGGCTTGCGGGCGACGCGTCCGGACGATATGGCCTCTGTCGCGATTCGGGGCGCGCTGGCGCGGGTGCCTCAGCTTGATGCGAAAGAAATTGAGGACGTGATCTTTGGCTGCGCGATGCCTGAGGCCGAGCAGGGGATGAACGTCGCTCGCATTGCTTCACTGCGCGCGGGACTGCCGGTTGAGTGCTCGGCGATGACGATTAATCGCTTCTGCTCATCGGGTCTACAGTCGATCGCCATGGCTGCCGAGCGCATCATGGCGGGAGGAGCCGAAGTGATCCTCGCCGGCGGTGTTGAGTCGATGACGATGATTCCGATGGGTGGCAACAAAGTTAGTGCGAACCCGTGGCTTGTCGATCACTATCCCGATGCCTATCTCTCGATGGGACTCACCGCTGAGCGGCTGGCCAAGCGCTTTGGCATTACGCGCGAAAAGGCCGATGAGTTTTCTCTGGGCAGTCACAAGAAAGCGTTGTCCGCGATCGCCAGCGGCAAATTCAACGACGAGATCGTGCCCGTGCCCGTCAGCTTCACCACGCCAAACGGCAGCAAGCCTAAACGCATCGATATCGAATTCAAAATGGACGACGGCCCGCGCGCGGACACGTCGATGGAAGCTCTTGGTTCGTTGAAGCCAGCATTTCACGCCAAGGGAACCGTCACTGCCGGCAATTCGTCGCAGATGTCCGACGGCGCTGCGGCAGCAGTGGTCATGTCTGCCGATCGCACGAAAGCGCTCGGCATCAAGCCGCTTGCGCGCTTTGTTGCCTTCGCCACGGCCGGATACAAGCCGGAGGAGATGGGCATTGGCCCGGTGTACGCGATTCCGAAGGCGCTCAAGATGGCGGGACTGAGCCTCAATCAGATCGACGTGATCGAGCTGAACGAAGCTTTCGCCGCGCAGTCGCTCTCGGTCATCCAGGAAGGCGGACTCGATCCGGCGAAGGTGAACCCCAACGGTGGAGCGATAGCGTTAGGACATCCGCTAGGCTGCACCGGCGCCAAGCTGACGGCGACGATCATTCGCGAACTCAAGCGCCGCAATGCAAAGTACGGTCTGGTGACGATGTGCGTGGGCGGCGGCATGGGCGCAGCGGGTATCTTCGAGAATTCGAATTGAAAAGAATTTTCACCACGGAGACACAGAGAACACGGAGAAAATCAGAAGTCAGATCGGGACAAGTCAGAAGCAAAAATTTGGCACGCCTCCATCGTTCGATGAACGCAGAACCAATCATTTTTGACTTTGAATTTGGTTTGTTCTCCGTGTTCTCTGTGCCTCCGTGGTGAATCGAGGTTTCCATGGCAACAGCAGCAATTCCCAAAACGAAAATCGCCGGCGGCAGCTTTCTGATTGAAGATCGCCGGCCGGAAGACGTCTTTACGCCGGAAGACTTTACCGATGAGCACCGCCAGATCGCGCAGACGACCGAAGAGTTCGCGCTCAAGGAGATCGTCCCGAATGCCGACAAGATCGAGCACAAGGAATTTGCGGTAACGCGCGAGCTGATCCGCAAAGCCAGCGAGCTTGGCCTCTCGTCGGTCGATATCCCAGAAGAGTACGGCGGGATGGAGATGGACAAGGTCTCGTCCGCGATCATTGCCGACTACATGGCGAAGGTTGGCAGCTTCGGCGTGGCCTTCGGCGGACACACGGGCATCGGTACGCTGCCGATTGTCTATTTTGGAACTGACGCGCAGAAGAAGAAGTATTTGCCGAAGCTCGCGTCGGGCGAATGGATCGGCGCTTATGCGCTGTCGGAGTCGTCGTCGGCCTCGGATGCGCTGAACTGCCGTACGCGGGCGGACCTTTCGGCTGATGGCAAGACTTACGTCCTCAACGGCGAGAAGATGTGGATCACGAATGCCGGCTTCGCCGACCTGTTTGTGGTCTTCGCCAAGGTCGGCGGAGAGAAGTTTTCGGCGTTCATCGTCGAGCGCACGTTCCCGGGATTCTCGGTGGGAGCGGAAGAGAAAAAGCTCGGCATTCGCGGATCGTCCACGTGTCCGTTGATCCTGAACGACTGCAAAGTGCCGGCCGAGAATCTGCTTGGCGAGATCGGCAAAGGACACGTGATTGCCTTCAACATCCTGAACATCGGCCGTTTCAAATTGGGAGCAGCCGCGGTGGGCGGCGCGCGCACTTCGCTGCAGAGCGCGATCGGCTATGCGAAGCAGCGCAAAGCCTTCGGCAAGAGCCTGACGGAGTTTGGCCTGATTCGCGAGAAGCTCGCTGACATTGCGATGAGCATTTACGTCGGTGAGTGCCTCTCGTATCGAACAGTCGGCATGATCGACGAAGCTTTACGCGATATCGACAAGCACAGTCCAGATGCTTCCACGCAGATTCGCAAAGGCATTGAAGAGTATGCGGTCGAGTGCTCGATCCTGAAAGTTTGGGGATCGGAGATGCTGGACCAGGTTGTCGATCATGTGGTGCAGGTCTACGGCGGCTACGGCTTCGTCGAAGAGTATCCGGCGGAGCGCGCTTATCGCGATTCGCGGGTGAACCGCATCTTCGAGGGCACAAACGAGATCAATCGCATGATCATCACTGGCTGGCTGATGAAGCGTGCGATGTCCGGCCAACTCGCTCTGATGCCGGCGATCAAGAAGCTGATGGACGAAGTCGTTGCCGGGCCGTCTGCGCCGGATGAGGCTGAAGGCGATCTTGCTACCGAACGCGCGTTACTGGCGAAGGCAAAGAAGGTCGCGTTATTTGTCGCAGGTGTAGCTTCGCAGCGGTTCATGACCGGACTCGCCGATCAGCAGGAAGTGATGGCAGCGATCGCGGATATCATCATCGACGTGTACGCGATGGATTCAGCGGTGTTGCGCACGTTGAAGCTGATCGGATCGCAAGGTGAGTCGCACGCCGGCACAGCGATCGCCATGACGCAGGTGTATCTGGCGGAGGCGGTGGCGCGCATCGAAGTCGCCGCGCGCAAAGTCATCGCCGCAGCGGCCGAAGGCGACAACCTGCGCATTCAGACGACGATCCTGCGGCGGTTGGTGAAATCTGATCCAGTGAACACGATTGGCCTACGGCAGCAGATCGCGACGCGAGTGATCGAGGCTGGGAAGTACGCGATCTAGTTTGGTTTTCAGCGGGTGTCATCCTGAACGGAGGCGCGCCTTTTGCGCCGGAGTGAAGGAGCTTGTGGTTGACTTTTGCCTGAGGCAACGGAACTCAAGCTCCTTCGTCCGCTTCCGCGGACTCAGGATGACAGCTCGTTTGGGGTGAACTGCTAATTCCGCACGTCCGCCATGAATCGCTCCACTTCGGCGCGTAGCTCCGCCGTGAGTGGCAGCAGCGGCAAGCGTGGCGGACCGCCGTAGTAGCCGTTGAGGTCGAGCGCATACTTGAGCGCGGGGATTCCCAGTTGACTGCCGACGCGCGTTGCCGGTTCGACAATACGCTTCTGCTTGAGTTGCGCGAGTTCCCGGTCGCCATCTTTCCAGGCGGTATAGATTTCGAAGCAAGCGGTCGGTGCGACGGTTGCGAAGGCAAGCACCGCTCCAGCGGCGCCCGCGTCGAGCGATGGCAGCAGCTTCTGCGCTGAACCGGCGAGCAGCTGGAATCCAACCTCGCGCTGCCGGATGCGGAACTTCGGTTTCGATGGCGCAGAAGGCGAGCTATGTGCCGCCGAATTTCCTGCCAGCGCAGCCACGGTGACCAGCGCTTCCGCGGGTTGCGCGTCCTCTTCCAGCATTCTTCGCGTGACCGCGTTGAAGACTTCGGTCGCGCTCACGGTGCGGCGAATTTCCCGCGTGCGCGCGACGATGTCGGCGATTTTCTCGACGCTGCCGCTCGATTCCTTGATGCCGATGATGTTCGGATGCTCAGCCAGTTCGGCGATTACCTCGGTCGGCAGATCGTAAGCCGTGAACGGCGGCACGCTGTACAGAAGCACCGGAAGCGAACAGCGATCAGCGACGAACCGGTAAAAGGCCAGCAGGTTTTCCGGCTTCATCTGCGGACGGTAGTAGTGCGGGGTGCGGACGAGCGCGACATCGTAGTTCAGCTTGGCGGCGTGCTCGGCCATGCGCAACGTTTCGATGGCTGACTCGAAACCAACTCCGGCTAGCAAAACTTTTTCAGGCGCCGCGACCTCGGCAGCTACGCGAAGCACTTCGCGCTGCTCTTCTTCCGAGAGCATGACGGTTTCTCCAGTCGATCCGAGCACTGTCACGCCGGCGATCGGCGTACGGGAGTACCGATCGACGTTATGCTCCAGCTTTTTCAGGTAGAGCCGTCCGTCAGGGTAAAAAGGCGTGGTGATCGCGGGGAAGATGCCGGAAAGGAGCATGAGACATTATGGCATCCGCAATCGGAGTCTGTACTGATGCCAAGGACTATGTCTGTCGCCAATGTTGTCATCCCTCCGACCGCGTCGATACTGCTTCCTGCTTCACAGACTGGGTTCTGCGGTCGGGGGGATCTGCTGTTGCCTGCTGCCGACGAACAGCAGGTCCCCGCTCCGCAAAAGCAGACTTTTCACAGCACTAACACCTTCGCCGCGGAGCGAGGGATGACAACCCAATCCTCATCAAACGCTCTGAAAATTTGGCTACCATGCAGCAATCGGTAGCGAAACTGCGAGGCGCTCAGGCGGCCAGCGGATCGTCTTTCTTATCGTTCTGATTCATTTTCTGGCGAAAGCCCGGATCCTGATCCTCGCCGCTGTGCTCGGGATTCTCGCCGGGCTCGGGAAAATCAGTGTCACGGCCGCGCAGCCGCGGATCTTCAGGACGATGTGGCAGTTGGCCTTTGAGTGAAGTTTGGGTTGGCTCCCCAGGGCGAGACGGTTCTACTGCCCCTTTTTTGAGATCGTTGTCTTTGTCGCTCATGGATGTCTCCTGATGAGGAGATTCCCACGGACAATTGCCAGTTGCCCTCATGAATTTCGAGGCAAGGCACATTCTTGAAGTTCGGTAAAATGTGACTCACATGAGCAATCCTGGCCCGCTCTATCGTCCCTTCGAAGAGCTCGTCACAATCAAGATTCTTGGCAAAGAGTTCCAGGTTCCTGCCGGCAACATGTTGCTGCGGGCCATGCAGTATCTCGCGCCCGAGACGGTCGCGATGGGTCGCTTCTGCTGGAATGAGGAGTGCCAGTACTGCCGTGTGAGCTTTAGAGCTTCGCCGGACGGCCCAGTACGCCAGGCACTGTCGTGCAAGCTGATGGTGCAGCCCGGTATGGAAGTCGTCGAGGCGGCGAGCGAAATCCGCTACTGTCTGCGCGATCTGGGACTGAAGCGGAGCGAATAATTCATCCAGAGTTGCTAACGGTACGCTTCTGACATAGTCTATCTATGTCAAGGAGCTGACCTTTGTCACGCGACGAAATTCCTCCCGGTACGCTGTATCTTCTCATCCTGAAAACTCTGGCCCGCTACGGCGAGATGCACGGTTTCGAAATAGCCAATTCCATCCAGCAACATTCGGAAGACGTGTTGCAAGTCGAAGAAGGATCGCTGTATCCCGCGCTGCAGCGCATGTTGATCAAAGGCTGGGTCAAGGCCGAGTGGGGGACAACAGCAGGCAATCGCCGCGCGCGCTACTACCGGCTTACGCCGGGCGGACGCAAGCAGCTCGAAGTCGAGCAGACGCAGTTTGAGCGCGTGTTTGGTGCAATTGTGCGCGTGATCCAGCCGGCATGAGGAAGTCATGATGGAGCGAGTGAAAGAGTTAAGCAGGAGATTGGCCATGCTCTTACGGCGGCGACACTTCGACGCCGATCTGGAAGAGGAGATGCGCCTGCACGTGGAACTTCGCGGTCAGCAGCAGATCGATGCCGGAGCCAGCGCCGAGGAAGCACGATACGCTGCACTGCGTCATTTTGGGAATGTGAGCTCCTTGCGCGAGCGGAGCCACATCGCCTGGGGCTGGAGCTGGCTCGAGAATCTGGTTCAGGATGCCGGGTATGGAATTCGCTGGATGCTGCGCAGTCCGGGCGTAACGCTTGTGGCGTTGTTGTCGTTGGCGCTGGGAATTGGCGCCAACACCGCGATCTTTACTCTGTTAAACGCGATCTTGATGCGACCGTTGCCGGTCGAGCATCCGTCCCAGTTGGTTTTGCTTGGCGATGGTCTCGACGATGGGATCAGCGATGGTTTTCCCAATACGGGACTCTATTCCTACCCATTCTTCCGGCAGATACGCGCGCGAAACGACGTCTTCTCCGACACGGCCGCCGCGTTTAGTTTTATCGACAACGTTCACGGAACAGTTCAAGGCCGTGGAGAAGCGGAACCGATGAAGATCCAGCTTGTCTCCGGCTCCTATTTTCCTTTGCTGGGCATCGACGCGGCGGCCGGACGCACGCTGCAGGACGACGATGATCGCATCGAGGGGCAAAGCCCTGTTGCGATGGTGAGCTATGCCTGGTGGAAAACGGCCTTGGCGGCCGATCCTGCTGTGATCGGCAAAAGGCTGACTATCGGTTCGACTGTGTTCACCATCGTAGGCGTCACGCCTCCTTCCTTTTTTGGAACAAGGGTAGGCGAGCTGCCGGACCTTTGGATTCCGCTTTCGATGGAAAAATATATTCCGCCGAGATTGGACGGTTACAACGATGGAATGTCGGAGTCGTTGAACCTGATTGGCCGGCTTAAGCCTGGCGTAAGTCGCGAGCAGGCAGAAAGCAACGTGAATGTCCTGTTCCAGCAGATTCTTCGCGGCATTCCCAATGCGCCGGTCAATTCCGGCACGATCGCCAAGCTGAACAAGGCTCATGTGGAACTCACTCCGATTCCAGGAGGCATCGCTTCGCGTATTCGTTGGTTTTTCCAGACTCCACTGGAAGTTTTGATGGCCCTGGTTGGACTGGTACTGCTGATCGCATGCGCCAACATCGCGAACCTGATGCTGGCGCGCGCGACGGCACGTTCGCGGGAGCTCGCGGTCCGGCAAGCTTTGGGGGCCGGACGCTCGCGCCTGATTCGGCAATTACTCACGGAAAGCCTGGTGCTGGCGCTGCTCGGAGGCGGACTAGGGTTAGGATTCGCCGCTTTAGCGAGTCGTTTACTCGTACGCATGGCGTCGAGCGCAGACAACGCCTTCCAAGTGAACATTTCGTTGAGCCTTCCCGTGTTGTTGTTCACTCTGGCTCTAACGTTAGCAACGGCGATTCTCTTCGGCACAATTCCCGCCTGGCGCGCCACGCGCGTGGATGTCTCCGTCGCTCTCGCCGCCGGACGAACGCAATCGGGAACGGCAAGCAAGGGTCCCCTCGCGAAAACTCTTGTGATCCTGCAGGTCGCGCTTTCTCTGGTGTTAGTGGCAGGAGCGGGGATCTTCCTGCGTAGCCTGATTAATCTGGTCAACGTAGACACCGGCTTTCACCGAGACAACGTGGTTCGCATGCGCGTGGATGCCAGTTCCGCGGGCTACAAAGAGGACGCGAGACTCGCCGGCGTGTACCGGCAGATCGAGGATCGAGTGAAGGCGATTCCGGGCGTGCGCGCTGCCAGTTTTTCCATCTTCACTTTCAATGAGGGAACGTGGAACAACGACATTTGGGTACAAGGCTACGCGGCTGGTCACCGTGAAATCGATGTCCTTCACAATGATGTCGGCAACGACTACTTTCGCGCGATGGGTATTCCTCTACTCGCCGGGCGTACCTTCGGACCGCAAGACACTGCCACGTCTCCGCGCGTGGCTGTTATCGGGGAAACGATGGCCCGCAAACTGTTTCCCGAAGGTTCGCCGATCGGTCGGCACTACGGATATCAAAAGGCCGTCAATGCCGGCAGTTTCGAGGTGATCGGAGTTGTCAAGGACGTGAAGTATTTCAGCCTGGATGAGCCGCAGCAGTGCGGCGACTATCTGCCATACAGCCAGAACATCCGTTACCTGAACGAGTTTGAGGTCCGGTACACGGGTGATGCGGGAGCCGCGATCACAGCCATCCGGCGCACGATCGGCACGATTGACGAGAATCTTCATTTGTCCGATGTAGGCACGCTCAACCAGAAGATTGACGATTCGCTCACGAACCGTCGCCTGGTCGCGCAGCTCTCGACATTCTTTGGCTTGCTCGCTGTGTTCCTCGCTGCTATCGGGATTTATGGATTGATGTCGTACCTAGTCAACAGGCGAACCAGCGAAATTGGAGTGCGCATGGCCCTTGGCGCGGAGCGGCCGCAGGTCCTGTGGCTGGTCATGCGAGAGATTCTTCTGCTGGCACTAATCGGTTTAGCCATAGGAATACCGCTGGCTCTCGCGGGCGGTCGGCTGGTATCGAGCTCACTCTATGGTTTGAATGGTATTGACGCTGTGAGTCTGGGGGCGGCGGTTGCCGTCTTACTCGCGATGGCGGCTCTGGCTGGCTATCTGCCTGCTCGGCGAGCCTCGCGCATAGATCCGATGATTGCCTTAAGGCACGAATAGGTTTTGCAATTTTACGGTCTCAACAGAGTGCATCGAAAGCAGAACGGCTGCCGTTCCCAATAGTGGTATGCCGTTTTGCTGATTCTTTCCACCTTTGCAAGGTCGAATCCGTTGGCGATCGGATGGAGATGGACTAGTATTCCGCCCCGGCTCGGGCAGCAATTGCCGTCTAACCCTTTATGGTAGATACCTCGCGCGAGAAAGATCTCGTTGCCACGCAAGTGGAAATTCCAATCCTTACCGAATTCCTCATCCCGCCCTAATAACTCAGCGGATGAAGAATCGTAATCCGGATGCTTCCATTCCTGAAGCTTGCCGTTATGCTCCCCGACAATATGCCAATCTTCCGCATCGGCAGTTCCCGGATTGGTGGTAATGATCAGGAGTTCGGGAAGATGGTTGTTCAGTAGATCGATTTCCTCTAGTCGCAGTACCTGTGCGTCTTCGTACTCAAAGAAGACCTTCTTCTCATTCGCATCAATAACTCGCACGCGCTGTAATAGGTCGTCCCCCGTGCAAATGTCCCAGTCTACGTTGTAGAGCGTCTTGACAGGCGTGTAGAAGAACCCGCGAGTGGGGTACCACTTGCCGTTGGAAGGAGGCTCGCAATAGGAACTGGACTCAGCGGCAGCTTTGTTATTGTGCAAGCTTTGCGCCGTTTGCGCGTGCCCACTCGACACTAATAACATTTGAGCGAAAACGAGCGCAACTCTCACGAGACTGCTGCAGCGCGTGAAAGCACGGATACCTTTTGACCGGCACTGACGATGATCCCTCACACCGGAATGCCGCGCGGCTTCACGTTGGAGCGGATGAATTTGACGATCTGCTCCATTGGCGTCCCCGGACCGAAGATGCCGGTCACGCCTTGCTGGTTCAAAAAGGGAATGTCCTGTTCCGGGATCGTGCCGCCGAGGACGACCAGGACGTCGTCCATTTCTTTTTCTTTCATGAGCGCGACCACGCGGGGAATGATCGCGTTGTGGGCGCCGGAGAGAATCGAGAGGCCGATCACGTTCACATCTTCCTGAAGTGCGGCATTGACGATCATTTCGGGCGTCTGACGCAGGCCGGTATAGATGACCTCCATGCCGGCATCGCGTAACGCGCGCGCGATCACTTTGGCGCCGCGGTCGTGTCCGTCGAGCCCCGGTTTGGCGACGAGGACACGAATCTTTTTTTCGGATTCAGCGGTCATGAGAACGATTGATTATAAATGGGCGTCGCCTCGCGAGGTGCAGTCGCATGAGTGGCGCGGGATGATATTCTTTGCGCCACATGTCCCGACAAGCTCATCGAGTTTTTACCTTTCTGTTTGTAGCTGTGCTCTGCGCGATTTCGGCTTTGGCCCAGACGCCGGAGCAGCGAACTTCGCGGTATTTTGAGTCGATCCGCAACAGTCCTCCGCAGCTTGAGGCGTTTTTACGCGCGATGCCGAAAGGCGGCGATCTGCACAATCACCTCAGCGGCGCCGTTTATGCCGAGAGTTACATCGCGTATGCCGCGCACGATAAGCTCTGTTTTGACCGCAAAGCGCAGACTTTTGCCGAGAGTCCATGCGATCCGTCCCGTGGGCTTGCTCCGGCGGAAGCGGCACTGACGGATGGAACGCTGCGCAGCGAGATCATCGACGCATTTTCGATGCGCGCTTTTCATCCTTATTCAGAGCCGCTCGGCTCTGAATCCGGCGAAGACCACTTCTTCAACAGTTTTGGGAAGTTTCATCTAGTCTCGCGCGATCACACAGGCGAAATGCTCGCTGAGGTTATCTCGCGCGCCGGCCATCAGAACGAATCGTACATGGAACTGATGATCGGACTGGATCATCTCTCTGCGGGTCTGGGGAAGAAAGTCGGCTGGACCGACAACTTCGATGAAATGCGTGAGCGGCTCAATGTGGCCGGCATTCACGACGTGATCGCGCCAGTCAAGCAGGCGCTCGATGCAGCGGAAGCGGAAAAGAATCGCCTGCTGCGCTGTGATGATGCGGCCCACGCCGATCCCGGATGCAAGGTCACCGTTCGTTACATCAATGAGGTTTATCGCGGCACGCCGCCGGAGCAAGTGTTTGCCGAAATCATGGCTGGATTCGAGATCGTTCATCAGGGGGATCATCGTTATGTTTCCGTAAATCCGGTGATGCCGGAGGACGGGCCGATTTCCATGCGTGACTACGACCTGCACATGCGCATGCTCGCCTACTTCCACAAGCTCTATCCGGATGTGCACCTCACGGAACATGCCGGCGAACTGGCCCCCGGGCTAGTGCCGCCGTCGGGGTTGCGATTTCACATTCGCGATGCGGTTGACATCGGCGCGGCACAACGCATTGGACACGGAGCGGACATCATGGAGGAAGACCGTCCTCTTGATCTGCTGCGCGAAATGGCAAAAAAGAAAGTAGCCGTTGAAATCTGCCTGACAAGCAACGATCTCATTTTGGGAATCAGCGGCAACCGACATCCGTTTCCCGTGTACTTGAAATACGGCGTGCCGGTTGCCATTTCGACCGATGACGAAGGCGTGTCGCGGTCGGATATGACTCATGAGTATCTGCGTGCTGTAGAGAACTATGGTCTTAGCTATCCACAATTAACGAAGATCGTCCGCAATTCGATCGAGTACAGCTTTGCGGAGCCAGAAATTAAGGCGAAATTGCTCGCGGATCTGGGCAGGCGATTCCGGGAGTTTGAGTCGAGCTACAAACCTTGATCTGCGCTCGAGGTTTTGGGGGCTACCGTGAAAGCATTCCCGTCCGCCAGGCCGCTTGTTGGGCGCCTATTTGGCATCGAGTTGATGGAGCTGGCGCCGAAGAATCTTTCCGGTGCTGGTTTTGGGAAGATCTGGCACAAGTTGAATCGCGCGAGGCATCTTGTAGGCAGCCAAATGTTGACGGCAGAAGTCGAGCAGCCCAGCTTCGTCGACCGCGCAGTCCCGTTTTGGAACAACATAGGCCTTGGCGATTTCTCCCTTTGTCGGATGCGGACAGCTTCCAACCGCGACGATCGCGACCGCCGGGTGCATCGCCAGAACGCGCTCGATTTCCGCCGGATAAACGTTGTACCCGCCGGTAATGATGAGATCTTTCTTGCGATCGACGATGTAGATGTAGCCGTCAGGCTCCATGCGCGCAAGGTCCCCGGTGTGCAGCCATCCGTCACTCTCGATCATCTGCTGCGTCGCGCAGTCATTGCCGTAGTACCCGGCCATCACAATAGGACCGCGCACCATGAGCTCGCCGACTCCGTCCACAGGATCGGCAATGCAGCACTCGATTCCAGGAAGCGTGACCCCAATCGAGCCGAGGCGGCTCGGGCCATAGAAAGGGACCGACGTTCCTGCGCCCGCAATCTCGGTCATGCCCCAGATCTCGAGGACGCGGCAGCCAAAACGCTCTTCGGCTTCTTCCATCTTGGCGAGTGGCATCGTCTGGCCTCCGGTGGTGCAGCGCGTTAAGGAGGACAGATCATGCCGATTGAGTTCTGGGGAGTTGAGCATATACATCAACATGCTCGGCACGCCTTCAAAAAGCGTGGCGCGATGGCTGCTGATTAATTGCAGCGCAAGCCCTTCATGGAAACGCTCCATCAGCACCAGAGTGGCTCCGCTCAGCATGGAGGCGTTCAGGATCATGCTGCCGTAAACGTGGCAGAGAGGCACTCCCGTTACGACTGTATCGGAATGGTTGCGGAGGTGCACCGTGGCACAGAGCGCCGCGTTCAGCGAGAGGTTGCGATGTCTGAGCATCGCGCCTTTGGGGTGCCCCGTCGTTCCGGAGGTGTACATGATCGTCGAAATTTCTTCCGCGCTGACGAGGTGACGATCGTCTTTCGCTGCCCGTGCACTCAGGAGATCGTCGAATGCAACTGCTTCGGTGGGAGCCGGACCGCCGTGGACAATCACGTGTTTGAGTCCGGTCGAGCGGCGTACGTCCATCAACATTTCGGCTTTGGTGGACGGCGCGATGATGGCCTTGGCGCCGCAGTCATTGGCGATGTACTGCACCTCCTCGCCGGTGAGCATGATGTTGATCGGGTTGAGCACCGCTCCAAGGCTGGCGACGGCGTAGTAGCTGACGATCCATTGCCAGGAGTTCTGCGTATACAAGGTCACTCGATCGCCACGGCCAATGTCTAGTGCCTCTAAGGCATTCGCTAAGCGCAACGCGCGCAGATACAAATCCCGAAAGCTTAGCTGTTCTTCGCCGCAGATAAGAGCGATCTTGTTCCCGTAGCGTGCGGAAGCGGAGGCGAGAAGGCTGGCGAGATTGCCCCAATCGGCAGAAGCACTCAGGAGCCTGCGCTCAGGCCGAGGTTGAATCGCACTGGACGCGCTCGACATGTTGCCCTCCAACAAGGAGGAAATTCACGTCAGCTCATGACTTGGGAAACACGTTGGGGTCCGCTGCTCTTGCGTCACAAAGCGGCAGCATTTTATCACCGCTGTAAATGGTTGGAAGGGAAAAGTATCCGAAGGAGACGGCATCGTCGGCAGTCCTTCGAGATTCGGTATTACGATAGAGAGTTTCGAAGGATTCTTCCTGTGAATCGTCTCTTTATTCTTGCTTGTTTCTCAATCAGTCTTCTCGTTGCAGCTCAAACCCAACCTATTTCTAAGCCGACTACCTTAGTCGAACGCGTCGTCGATACTGGCTTTGTCCAGCTGAAGGCTGAAAGTTTTCGTAGTCTGGATGCCAAACAGCAGCAACTGGCGTACTGGCTTTCGCAGGCCGCGATCGCGATCGATCCGATTATTTATGACCAACTCAACGCTTACGCGCTGCGGGAAAAACGCCTGCTGGAGGAGATCCTCGCGCATTCGCAAGGCATCGATCCAGCGACGAAGAAGAAGATCACGGATTACGCGCTGCTCTTCTGGGCGAATCGCGGGAATCACAACGACAACACAGCGCAAAAGTTTCTGCCATCGTTCACATTCGCTGAGCTGAAGAGAGCTGCGCGTCTCGCTCAGCAAAACGGCGCTTTTAAGACGAGCTACGCTGACCTGCCCCCGCTCGCCTCGCCTGACGCTCTCAACAAGGAACTTGATGAACTCAATCAATCGCTTTTCGATCCGAACTTCGAGCCAATGGACACCGCGAAGAGTCCTTCAGCCGGCAAGGATATTATTCAGGCGAGTTCGAATACGTTTTATCCCGGATTGTCGTTGAGCGATCTGCAGGGATTTCATGGCACTAATCCGCTGAACTCGCGCGTGGTGCGCGGATCGGATGGCAAGCTGCAAGAGGAGGTCTACCGCGCAGGTACGCCGGATGGCAAGATTCCTCCAGGTGTCTACGCCACTTTCTTGAAAAAGGCCGACGAGTATCTGGAGAAAGCCAGGGCAGTGGCCGATCCGAAGCAAGCGCAGGTCATTGCTGATCTGATTCGGTATTACCAGACCGGCGATCCCAACGATTGGCTCAAATTTGGCGCTGATTGGGTGCAGGACAACGCCACAGTCGACTTCGCCAATGGCTTTATCGAGGTTTATCGCGATGCGCGCGGTGCAAAGGGGAGTTCGCAGGCATTTGTCACTGTCACTGACAAAAAGATCACCGATGCGATGGTCAAGCTCGCGCAAAACGCGCAGTACTTCGAAGAGAAGGCGCCGTGGGACGCAAAATACAAGCGCACCACATTCACCATGCCGGTGGTGAAGGCGGTCGAAACATTGATCGAGACCGGCGATTTCCACGTGAACACGGTTGGTGACAACTTACCGAACGAAAATGAGATTCACGAGAAGTACGGCACTAAGAATTTTCTCTTTACCGGAAGCAGCCGGGCGCTCACCGATGCTGCGGGTTACAAGGCGCTGGACGAATTTGGTCCCGATCCAGCGACGATTGCGCGCGACAAGAAGTACGGTGACGAAGCAGAGGATCTGCTCACGGCGCTGCATGAAGTCATCGGTCACGGCTCCGGCAAGCTCAGCGAGCGGATGAAGAACGGCTCGGAGCCTTATTTGAAAGAGTACTACTCGACCTTGGAAGAAGGTCGAGCCGATCTGATGGCGCTCTGGAACGTTTGGGATCCCAAGCTGAAGGAACTCGGCCTGATCAGCAATCAGGACGAAGTAGCCAAAGCCATGTACGATGCCGCGGCTGCGGTCGCGCTCACGCAGTTACGTCGCATTCCCAAAGGAGACACGATCGAAGAAGATCATCAACGCGATCGCGCGCTGATTGAAGGCTACATCAAAGACAAAGTTCCCGGTTCAATCGAACAGTTCGATCGCAACGGCAAAACCTATATCCGGGTGAAGGATTATCAGCTCATGCGCAAAGGTGTCGGCATGCTGCTGGCGGAACTCATGCGCATCAAAGCCGAAGGCGATTACGATGCGATCAAAGCGCTGGTGAATCAGTATGGCGTGCACTTCGATCCTGCGCTGCGCGATCAGGTAGTCGCCCGGTTCAAGAAGCTCAATCTTCCGACCTACTATGCGGGCGTCAACCCGATGCTCACGGCGACGGGCTCAGCGACCAACGTTCATATGAGCTATCCGCGCGATCCGGTGAAGCAGTATCTGTTGTATGGATCGATGTATGACGCGAGTTTGAAAGTGCGGAAATAGTTCCGATTCCTTGCTGGTCTGTCCCGAGATGAGATTACAAAAGAAAGAATGAGCTTTTTATTCTCGCTTTTAGCCCGGTCGCGGCGGACCGTTTGCGTGCCAGTATCTCTGCTTGCTCTTGTTGCGGTTGCTTTAGTTGCCGGTTCAGCCGAACAGACGGCAGAAGCACTCAAGGCAAACGGCAGTCGCAACATTCCTATTCGTATAGTCAGATCGGAGTTGCTGGTTCCCGCTCTAGTGAACGGGCAACAACTCACCTTCATCCTCGACAGTGGCGCTCACTCCTTCTTTCTCGATCAAAACGTCGCGAATCGAATGAAGCTTACGAGCAGAGAACGTGTGCGCAGCTTTGGCGCAGGAGATAGCCAAGTCCTCATACCGCAGATCCACGGACTAGATATCGAATTTGCGGGTTCCGGCATATCAGGCGAAACGGCAGGAATCATCGATCTGGCGCCTATCTCTGCTTATCTGAACATGCCGATCGATGGAGTTGCCGGCGCTCAGGTGTTTTCGCGGTCGGTGATTGCGATTGATTATTGTCGCCAGCAGATTCGCGTCACTAGTCCGGAAATATTTGTCCTGCCTTCGAATGCCATCGTAAGGCCAATCACAGAAATTGGAGGGAACTACGCAACGGAAGCAACACTTCACTTCGCGGCTGGAAAAGAAGTCAAAGGGATGTTTCTTCTCGATACGGGCGCAGGGCCGATCACGATAGGCATAACGCGACAGCAAGGCGAGCGCCTCTCCATCGATACTAAATCTGCGAGGCAGGAGACAATCCCCGCCCTGGGAGGTAACTTCCGGGCGGGAGTAGTTGCCGCGGAAAGCATCAATGTGGGTGGCGCGAGCGCGCGCCGCATCGATGTTCACGTTGCAGAAAACACTTCAGGAGGTTTGGCGGCAGGCCCTTACACAGGTGTGATTGGTGGTGGTTTTTTCCGAAGATTTCTCACGATCTTCGATGTGCCCCACGGGAGACTAGTGCTCGTCCCTGCTCAGAAGTGCGAGGCAGGCTCGCAATGAACGCAGTAAATGCCTGCTCTACCCGGACATTCGATCCTGCGTGCCGGGGTCGTCTTACGAAACAGGCTGTTGTTGTGTTGCGCAGTGGATCGCTCCCAGGCCCCAGATGAAGTCGCCGCAATAAATTCCGACGACATCTCGATTTGGAAATAATTCCGCAAGTGTATTCAACGCGAGACGATCGTGGAGATCGTTGAATGTGGGCACAAGAACGACAGCGTTGCCGATGTAAAAATTTGCGTAACTGGCCGGCAGGCGTTGGCCACGGAACCAAACGGGGGAGGGAAGTGGCAGTTCAATAATCTTGAGCGGCTTGCCATCCTGATCGGTGGAGCGCCGCAGCCGGCGAAGATTCTCTTCCAGCGGAGCGTGGTTCGGGTCCGACGTATTTCTTTCGACGGCCGCGACAACTGTATCTGGCGCCACAAAGCGGGCAATGTCGTCCACATGGCCGTGGGTATCGTCACCGGCAATCCCTTTGTCGAGCCAAATGGTTTTGCGAATGCCGAGGTATTGGGCAAAAGCCTCCTCCACGCTTTCGCGATCCATGCCCGGATTCCGTTCCTGTACATCGCTGAGCAGACATTCTTCCGTAGTCAGCAATGTGCCGCGTCCGTTCGAGTCAATGCTGCCGCCTTCGAGTACGATTCTTCTCTGCTTGCCATCGACTTCCACCGTCGGCTGACAGCTTCCCGTGCCGAGCTTTTTCGCGATAAGCGTCGGCAACTTCTCATCGTTTTTGTAATTCGGATACTTAGCCCAGCCGTTGAATTGCCAATGCATGGCAATCAGCTTCGAGCTTCGCCTATCGCGCACGAAGATGGGGCCAGAGTCGCGCGTCCACACGCGATCGGTTTTCCAGCGGTGAAATTCCACCTGATCCAGAGGTACATGCGCTTGCTTGAGAGTGCGCTCCGCTGCTTTCTGATGCACGGCGTCGTTCACGACGATGCACACGTGCTCGCCGCGAGTTAGCTGGCGAACAATGTCGGCATAAATCCAGGGAATAGGGGCAAATTTGCCCGGCCAATCGTTGCGATTGTGCGGCCATGCAATCCAGGTGGCAGCGTGTGGCTCCCACTCGGCGGAAAAAACGAAATCATTTCGAGATTTCGTGATTTCGTGATTTCGTGATTTTGGCTTCATTCCTGATGAGCTGGGTAGGATCTTTGATTTTCAAATCACGAAATGACAAAATCGCGAAATCACGAAATCAGTTTGTCCCCGTTCCATCTGTGTCCGATGCCTTCGTAGCTGTCGATGCGGCGATCGCGGAGGAACGGCCAGTTGCGGCGGACTTCGTCGATCTGATGCAGATCAACTTCTGCACACAGGACTTCTTCCTTGTCGTGGGAAGCTTCGGCGAGCACGCGGCCGAACGGATCAGCGAGGAACGATCCGCCCCAGAATTCCAGGCCGGCGCCGGGAACCTGATTGCCGCGAATGTTGCCGGTTTCGTGCCCGACTCGATTGACCACCGCCACAAAGACTCCGTTTGCGATCGCATGAGCTCGCTGGATCGTGCGCCAGGCATCGTGCTGCGCAGCGCCGAATTCTTCTTTTTCGGCGGGATGCCATCCAATCGCAGTCGGGTAGAAGAGGACCTGTGCGCCCTGCAGCGCCGTGAGACGAGCGCCCTCCGGATACCACTGGTCCCAACAGACGAGGGTGCCTACGCGTCCGACTTCCGTGTCGAAGGCTTTGAAGCCCAGATCGCCGGGAGTGAAGTAATACTTCTCGTAATAAAGCGGATCGTCTGGAATGTGCATCTTGCGATAGAGACCTTGAATGGCTCCATCGCTGCCGATCATGACAGCCGTGTTGTGATACAGCCCGCGCGCACGCTTCTCAAAAACAGAAGCAATCACCGCGACCTTGCTTTGCGCGGCCACTTTCGAAATCGCTTCTGTGGTCGGACCAGGAATCGTTTCTGCCAGATCGAAAAGTCCCGTGTCTTCCCGTTGGCAGAAGTACTGCGTCCGAAATAGCTCCGGCAAGCAGACGATCTGCGCTCCGTTTCGCGCGGCCTCGCGCACGCGCTGCACGGCTTTGTCCAGATTTGCGTCTGGATCGGGCGAACACGCCATCTGTATGAGACCGATTTGGAAGCGATCGTCGTGAGTCATGGGTGGGAGCTGTCAGCTACCACCTTGCAGCAGAAAGTCTGCTTCTGGCGTTTGGGCTGGCAGCTGGTAGCTGGAAGCTGGCAGCTATTCAAAAATCAAAATCGCCGCCGCGATTACCGTTGTCCAGCGACCATGCTTGTCGCCTACAGCAGACTGCGTCATGTTGAGCGTGCGGACGATCTTGTTGGACATTCGATAGACTTCCTTCTTCTCGTCCCACGATTTGTCGGCGTCGAACTCGACATCGAGCGTGGTTGCCAGCATCTCCGCCGCGAGTTCTTCTGCGTAGTCGCCTGCCTGATCTTCTGTTTCGCCGAAGCTGTGGTGCTCGCTCATATAGCCGTAGGTGCTGCGGTCGGAAGGGATCGCTACGCCGATGCTCGAAGCCAGCAGCCGGTGCGGTTCGCGCGTCGAGTTTTCCGCGACAACCGCGAAGACCACTTCTCCGTGATTCAAGTACTTCGCGCCTTCTTTGCGGCCGATCAGCTTGCAATGCGGCGGGAAGATCGAAGAGACGCGAACGAGGTTCTGCGATGCGATGCCTGCATCGCGTAGCGCCAGCTCAAACGACGTCAAGCGCTCTTTGTGCTTTCCCACTCCCTTGGTGAGAAAGAGCCGCTTGGGGACCATGTCTTTTCCCAATTCGTAAGTCCTCCGGGAAGGCGTGTGACGAAAAAATTAAACTAACAGAAAATTTGTGCGGCGCGGGAAGGAATTTTTTTAAATCCGAGTGAGCTGCTGCCGCAGGGACGGCCGCTAGTCGTGTTCGTGGTGGGCTTCTTCCATGCTGACCGGCATCACGCAGCCGTGGGCGATCTCGCATTTTTCGTGCTCGAACTGGATGGTGGTGTGGCGGATGCCGAACTGATGCGCCAGCCGCTCGTTCACCTCTCGGAGGATAAAGTCGCTCTCCGAAGGAGGGATGTCGGCAATGGCGATGTGGCAGGATAGAGCCGGCATCTCCGATCCAATGCTCCAGACGTGGAGATCGTGCACGTCGCGCACTCCTTCGATCTGCCGCATGGCATCGGCCAAATCCGCCATCTTGACGCCCTTAGGCGTGCCTTCGAGCAGGATATTCAGCGACTCGCGGATGATCCCGAACGACGACCACAGGATCAAGGCGCCAATACCGAACGACAGTGCCGGATCGATCCAGTTTTTTCCTGTCCACAATATCGCCACACCGCCTACGATCACCGACGCAGTCGAAAGGGTATCGCCCAGCATGTGAATGAACGCGCTGCGGACATTCACATCATGGCTACTGCCGTGCAGCATGATCGCGATCGCGCCATTCATCACTACGCCAGCCGCGGCCACGGCCATCATCACGTTCGCCTGGACCGCTACCGGATGCATGAGCCGCTCGGCCGCGGCAACAAAGATGTAAATGGCGACAATCACCAGCGTTACGGCGTTCACAAAAGCTGCCAACACGCCGGCGCGGTGATAGCCGTACGTTTTAGTCACCGACGGCGGACGGCTGGCAACGTACACAGCAACCCAGGAGAGCAGCAAGGCGAGGAAATCGGAGACATTGTGCCCGGCTTCCGAGAGCAGCGCGAGGCTGTGCGCTTTGAATCCGGCGACAACTGTCGCGACGATGTAAGCGAGCGTCAGCAGCAGCGAAATGCGCAGCAACTTCGAAGTTCTCGCCGAGGCGTGCGCATGCACATGCATAGTCCCTAGTTTAGATGGACCGAGGTCGCCAACCAACACGAGGTGACTTCCGCATCACGGGTCTCTCACCTGAACCGAAGCCGCTCCGCGCCGCGAAAGCAAGGCTCGGCGAGCAGCCCACTCCGGCATCGTTTCCAACCTGCTCTGCTGCCTGAGCATCGGTATAAGAGTACAGGTGCGCTCTCGTATCCTGCTCGGAGGAAACGATTCATGAAACGACCGAACTTCCTGCTTTCGTTGGCTTTAGGTGTGTCACTGGCGCCGTTCGCTCTGGCTCAGCAGATGCCCGCAGCGAATCCGCCTGCTTCGCAGAGTACAAATCCAGCCAGCACGCAGGCAGGTATAGGACAGGACGTGTCTTCGGCCGCCGCAGGTTCAGTCAGCAAGGAAGAAGTTGGCAAGCACGCGACGGAAGACGATGGTCAGCTCACGCAGGAGCTGCAAACCAAGTTCAGCCAGGATCCGGCTTTCATCAACGTGCAGGTTTCGGTAACCAAAGGAACCGCCCTCATTACAGGGAGCGTCTCATCCAAAGCCGACAAAAAACGTGCCAAGGACCTGGCGAAATCGCTCAACGGCGTGCATCACGTGCGCGAGCAGTTGAAAGTCGAAAACACCGCCTCCACGCCGAACAATAATCCGACCGACGCCAGCGTCTCCGGTTCCGCCGCGACTCAGAGCAGCGCAAACCAGAGCAACACCGCGCCCAATAGCACGACCGCGAGCAGCACGACGCCAGCAAGCTCCATGCCGGCGACTCCGCCGACGGCCTCCGCTGAGACCAATCAAGTGCAAACAGCAGCCAGCAACACCCAAGCCACGACTCCGACCGTAACCAAGAATCCCAGCAGCGGAGAGCTGACCGGGAGCAGCACGACCCCGAGCAGCCAAACTCCTAATGCCACTCCCGCCAGCCCGACGACAAGCTCGGTACAGGCGCCTGCAGCCCAGGTGGCCGCGACGCCGAGCACTACCAGCGCCACAGCCCCGCCGCCCAGCTCTGCGACAGCTCCAGCAAGCTCCTCCACGCCGCCGGCCAGCGCAGGAGCAGAAACCAATATGGCTGGCCAGAGCTCTGCGCCGGCTCCGAGCAGCACCGGAGGGGTCGCCGGAGCCGCCGCTCCAACGAATCCGAACGGAGCGCAATCCGCAACTACCGGCAGTGCGATCGGCGCGAATGCCGGCGCTCCGCGGACGACCAATCCGGCCGCCGAGGCCGCGCTCGATCAATCACAGTTGAGCATCACGAATGCGTCTGCACTGCAAGGCGAGATTCAAACTGCACTCCAGAATGAGCCGACGCTGCGCGGCGACAGCGTCAACGTAAGTGTCAACGACAGCACGATTGAACTCAGCGGAACGGTACAGACTGGCAAGGACAGAGAAACGGCCAACCGTATCGCCAGTTCATTCGCCGGGAATCGGCGAGTGAAAGACAAAATTACAGTCAGCGGACGCGGCGCATCTAGCCCGAATCCGGGATCGTCGATGAACAACAATCCGGCTGGGAACCCACAGAATCGGCCAGCTAGCAATCCAGCGACGAATGGAGATGCCTCGAGCAGTCCTCGATAAAGACTTCGGGATTCATTCGTCTTCGCCTCAATTATCGCGACGCTACCAACTGCGGAACGCCCGCCAGGCTTTCGTATTCCTCGTTCGTCAGTTGGATTGAAGCAGATGCGACGTTCTCTTCCAGATGCTCCACCGAGCTGGTTCCCGGAATGGGAAGCATGATCGGCGAGCGGCGCAAGAGCCACGTCAAGGCCACCTGCATCGCGCTCGCCCGATGGGTTTTGGCGATTTTGTTCAACGCGTCGCCGGCTACTTTGCCTGCTCCTAACGGGAACCAGGGAATGAAGGCGATTCCGGTCTTTTCGCAGTAGTCCACCACGTAATCCCATTCACGATCGGCGAAGCTGTAGCGGTTCTGGACCGAGGCGATAGGAACGATCCTACGCGCCCGTTCGATGTGCTCCTGTGTCACGTTCGACAACGCAACCAGGCGAATCTTGCCTTGGTCACGCAGTTCGGCCAATGTCTCCAGCGACGCTTCGAACGGGACCACGGGATCGGGATGATGTAGCTGATACACGTCAATACGGTCGAGGCGTAGACGCTTGAGACTGCCTTCGACTGCTTTCCGCAAATGAGCCGGCGTCGCGTCATGTGTCCATTGATTAGGACCGGGCCGGTTCCATCCACCTTTGGTCGCGATCACCAGTCCCTTGGGATAGGGGAACAGCGCTTCCGCGATTAACTCTTCACTGACGTGAGGTCCGTAAGAGTCGGCCGTGTCAATAAAGTTGACGTCCAACTCGATGGCGCGGCGCAGAACTGCCAGGGCTTTATTCTTGTCGCGCGGAGGTCCCCAGATGCCTTCGCCCGTGAGGCGCATCGCGCCGAAGCCCAGACGGTTAACGGTTAGTTCGCGCCCGAGGGTAATCTGTCCTGCCTGGCTGGCCGAAACTTCATTCTTGCTCACGATCAATCTCCTTCTACGGTTCATTCCATCTTATGCGAGTCGACAGGGTGCAGGCGTTCGACTAGCCTCAAATCAGGAATGTCCACTGCGGCGCATTATCGCGTGATCCTGCACTTGCCTGACGGCAGCGAGCGCGAGATCTCTGTTAGCGCTGAGCAGCACATTTGGGACGGGGCTCATGCTGCGGGAATCGAGTTGCCGTCGATCTGCCATCAAGGACGATGCCTCACCTGCGCCGGACGTCTGCTGAAACCGGGAGAATTCGACGCGAGCGACGCGGTCGCTTACTTTCCCGAAGACCGCGCCGAAGGATACATCCTGCTGTGTACGGCGCGTCCACGATCCGACTTGGAGATCCAGACGCACCAGCAATACGCGATGCGGCAGTATCGGCGCTCGAAGGGACTGCCAGCGCCGTACTCGTGACCTACTGAGGAGGAGGAGCGATTGGAAGCAATCCGGTGGACTCAGCTTGTTCGTGCGCGTGATAGCTGGAGCGGACCAGCGGTCCCGACTCCACGTGGCGGAAGCCCATCTTGAGCGCCTCCTCTTTCAGGAATCGGAATTCGTCAGGATGGTAGTAGCGCGTCATCGGCAGGTGATCACGCGAGGGGCGCAGATATTGGCCGACGGTCAGGATGTCCACCTTCATGGCGGCGAGGTCGCGGAAGACTTCGAGCAGCTCGTCCATCGCTTCGCCGATTCCTACCATCACGCCGGTTTTTGAGACCATGCCGGGAGCGAAGGTCTTCACGTTCTCAAGCAATTTGAGCGTGCGCTCGTAACGCGCGCCGGAGCGTACCGCGCGGTAGAGACGCGGCACAGTTTCGGTGTTGTGGTTCAGGACTTCTGGTTTCGCACCGAGCACGATCTTCAGAGAGTCTTCACGCCCCTGAAAGTCGGGGATAAGAACCTCGACCTGACAGCCCGGAGCCTGGCGGCGAACTTCGCGAATCGTTTCGGCGAAGACGGTTGCTGCGCCGGTGTTGTCGTCATCGCGGTTCACGCTGGTGATGACGGCATGTCTCAGCCCCAGCGTAGCGACGGCTTCGGCTACGCGGCGCGGCTCGTCAAAGTCGATCGGCTGAGGACGTCCTTTGGGCACCGCGCAAAATCCGCAGCGGCGTGTGCAGAGATTGCCGAGCAGCATGAAAGTCGCCGTTCGATGGTTCCAGCATTCGCCAATGTTCGGACACTGCGCAGACTCGCACACGGTATGCAGATCGAGCTGCCGCGCGAGCTTCTTCAGATTGTGGTAGTTCTCGCCCATCGGCGCGCGCGCCTTCAGCCATTCCGGCTTCGGTTTGGGCCGGCGCGGGGCTAGATCGATCTGGATGAGTTCGACGGCGCTGGACATCAGCAAAACCTTTTCATCACGGAGGCACGGAGAACACGGAGGACACGGAGGAAATCGGATTTAAAAATCATAAGTCCGAATTCACTTCGCGATTCGCGACTCTGTTTCTATATTGTACAGAGTGCGTAATCTCAAGATGAAACTACGCTGTTGGATAGGGATGCTTGTCATGGCGATGTCGATACCTGCGACACTTGCGGCACAAACTCACGAGCGCGAGATTGATGCGATCTTCCAGCCGCTGGTGTCGCCGGAGTCGCCGGGATTCGCTGTCGGCGTGATCCGCCAGGGCAAGCTCATTTTTGCTCGCGGATTCGGGCTATCCGATCTGAAGACTCGTCAGTCAATCTCATCCGCAACCAACTTTCGCCTCGCCTCATTCACGAAGCAGTTCACAGCCATGTCAATAATGCTGCTAGTGCACGATGGCAAGCTGCATTACGATGACGCGCTAACGAGCATCTTTCCTGACTTTCCCGAATACGGAAAACACATCACGATTCGCAACCTGCTGAACCACACGTCAGGATTAATTGATTATGAGGATGTGTACGCCAAGCAGATGGCAAACACGCCGGAAGACAAAATCCCGCAGCTTCATGATGCCGATGTCCTGCGTATTCTCGAGCAGCAGAACACGACGCAATTCCCGCCCGGCTCGCGCTGGAAATACAGCAACTCCGGCTACGTCCTGCTCGGAATGATCGTGCAGAAAGTCTCAAGCGAACGCTTCGAAGATTTTCTTGAAAAGCGCATTTTTGCGCCTCTGGGCGTGAAGCATACGGTCGCTTTTGTGAATGGCGAAAACCAGGTCACGAACCGCGCGTTTGGCTACAGCAAAGAAGGGGCCGGATGGAAGTTCAGCGATCAGAGTCCGACGTCGGCGACGCTGGGCGATGGCGGCATCTACAGCTCGATCGACGATCTTGTGAAGTGGGACAAAGCTCTTGCGGATCATGCGCTCCTATCGGCTGCGGAAATGAAGCCGGCGATCACGCCAGTGCAAGTGGAAGGAGGCGTAAAACTCGATGACGGCGAAAAGTCCGAGTATGGCTTCGGCTGGTTCCTCGATCCCTACCGCGGCTTGCAGCGCATGTGGCACGACGGCGAGACCAGCGGTTTCCGCACCACAATTCAACGCTTTCCCGAAAAAGGACTGACTGTAATCGTGCTCGCGAATCGCACAGATGCCAATCCACGAGAGTTGGCTCTGAAGGTCGCGGATATGTTCTTGGCTCAGCCATAGAGACGCTGGTGCCCGCGGATGAGTACACGACAAAGGTTTGTCGTGGGAGACCGTTATGAAGCCACGGCCTTTGATCGGAACCATAGAGGAATGCCGACTAAGGCAGCCACTAAGGCCACGCTGACCAAGCCAGTCCAAAGTGCATGGCGCAGCCATTCAATAGGTGTGGGCAACGGCACCCAATGAGAAATCGTGTCTAACAATACGAAGGCGAGGATAATACCTACGCCTCCTCGCCAAAGTCGCGACAAAGGCGCGCGTACCAATATCCAGACTAGGAACAAAGGAACAATGTAGTTCCCAATAATCGAATTGAACGTGTCCAGCCAGGTTGTCGGAGTGTATTGAACTGCTCTAAGCCAATCGGGATGAAGTCGGAGATAAACACGTACCAAGACCAGCAGGAAACAAACTAACCAAATTAGAACTGCAGCTGTTGCGCTCAGAGCATCTGTATCAAAAGCGAGTTGTCGTTCATCAGCCATTCTCTTCAACGGTCAACTATTACCGGGCCCCTCACTGAATTAGGACGGTGTTACTTCTTTTTCCCGATCTGCGTCGGCGGAACGAACAAGTCGTCCTTGAGCCCCTGGTTGTAGATCACCTTCGACAAGAAGCGCTGCGAGACCATTTCGTCATTCTTCATACGAGTGACGACGAAAGGCGTCTGAATACCCTGGACGACCCGGTACTGGGAATAAATTTCCGCGTACGTGTCTTTGTCTTTGTATTCCGGATTGCGCACGCTGAACGTGAGCCGAATAGGCAAATGGCTGGAGCTGTCCATGGCGATCGTGGCCTGCTGGTCTTGGCCGTTCGCGATCGTGACCTTCTCGACCTGGTGGTTGTCGGTAAATCCCGGACCGTCGTAGAACAGCGCCGTGCCGGGAGCATTCAGCCAGTTGCGCAGCACGTTTTCCAGCGAATGTTGACGGAGCATCACATAATCGCGGCGTACGTCGTCATCTTCCGGCCGCGTGCCGTGGTAGGTTGTTTCGGTGCCGCGTCCGCCATTGTGGATGACAATCCAGTCGCGCTGCTTCGTGAGTTCCACGCGTTCCTTATCGGGAAACTTGAAAAATCGCCAGTAGGGAGCGCTAGCGCCCGTCGGATTGCCGCGATAGAAGCCATTGGTGCGTCCTTCCTGCTGGACATCAGTGATATGCAGGTAGGCGTCGCCGCCAAGCGCCTGGATCATTTGTTGAATGAGCGACTTGGCCTTGGCGATGTTCTGATCCATCTCCGACGATGAAGAAGACTGAGCGGACGGGGAAGCGGATGAGGTAGAAGCCTCCTGGGCGAGCAGCGATCCGCACAGGCACAAAAAGAGGAAAACTCCACGCATAGCTACCATGATAGATGGGAACAACGCATCTTTGCGCGCCTCTAGCCGACTAGCACAGCGCCGCCGTTCACGTTGAGAATTTCGCCGGTCATGAATCCCGCGTGTGGTGTGCACAAGAACAAAATCGGCGCGGCGATCTCTTCCGGTGTGCCTACGCGCCCGAGTGGGATCGTCGCGAAGACTCGATCGCGAGTTTTGGGATCGTTGAGCGCGGGAGCAGCCATGTCGGTCGCTACCCATCCCGGCGCGACGCAGTTCACGTAAATGCCATCGCGCGCAAGTTCGGTGCTGAGGCCTTTCACCATGCTGATCACCGCGCCTTTGCTGGCCGCGTAGTCACAGTGGAAGGCCTCACCGCGCTGGCCGGCAGTGGAACTGACAATCACGATGTGTCCCGCGGCAGCGCCGGTGAGGGATCGAGCTTGTCGCTTCATCTGTGCAACTGTGTGCTTGATCAGGCCAAAGACGCTGTCGAGATTGATCGCGATCGTTTGCCGCCACTGCTCGTCCGACATTTGATCGATCGGCGCGTCGTGCGGCGGCCAGATGCCATGATTCGCCACCAGACAATCCACACGTCCGAAACGTTCGACTGCAGCCTTGACTAATTTTTCGGCGTCTGCCGACGACGAAAGCTCAGCCTGTACGGCGTGGCAGACTTCGCGTCCGCATTCGGTCATTACATCTTCAGCCGCGTCGCGGGCCTTCTGGTAATTGAAGATTGCCTTTGCCCCTGCGGCGCAAAACATCTTAACCGTCGCCGCGCCGATCCCACGCGAGCCTCCGGTAATGAGTGCAACCCGATCCTGGACGGATAGCTGGACCGCATCTTGGGATGATGTTTTCAATGGCAGATTCCTTGGAAAAGCTTCTGAGCTTCTAAGCTGCTAAGCTCCTAAGCCGGACGAACGATCCGAGTTGAGCGCAGAGCAAACGAAGCTCAGAAGCTTAGCAGCTCAGCAGCTTAGGAGCTGTTTCTCACAGCAATGCTATGACCTCAATTTCCACCAGTGCGTCTTTAGGAAGACGCGCAACTTCGACGGTGGAACGTGCAGGCGCAATTTTGCCATCGCCGGAAACGTAGCGTCCGTAGATCTCATTCATCTTGGCGAAATCGTTCATGTCTTTGAGAAAGACGGTGGTCTTCACGACTTTCTCAAAATTCGTGCCCGCGGCGGCGAGAACTCCCGAAATGTTCTTCATCACTCGTTCGGTCTGTTCGACGATGCCGCCGGAGACGATGCTGCCGCTAGCCGGATCGAGCGCGACTTGTCCGGAGGCGAAGAGTGTGCCTCCTGCTTTTACCGCTTGCGAGTAAGGACCGATCGCCTGCGGCGCATTCTGCGTGCGAACTTGTTCTTTCATGTCAATGAGATTACACGAAAGCTTCTGAGCTGCTAAGCTTCTAAGCTGCTAAGCTCGACGCCGAAATGAGCTGGAAGTAGCCTGGGTTTTTCGGCTTAGAAGCTCAGCAGCTTAGGAGCTTAGTAGCTAAGCTATGCCCGATCCATTTGCACCTGGAAGCATCGTCATCGTCACGCTGAACATGCCTCGGGAGAAGTTCTGGGGTACTTTGCTGGCACTTACGCCAGCCGGCGCGAGTTTGCGCGGGATCGATTTGAACTCAGTGGAAGATTTTGCTCGTCAAGTGCGCGAGGGCGATGCCATCAGCGCCAATCTGGTCTTCTTCCCCATGCATCGCATTGAGCGCGTTGAGATAGACGCGCGCAATGGGGAGATCCCATCTTTGCAGGAGCGATTCGAGAGCAAGGCCGGACGGGCGTTTGTGAATTTGGGAAGCTAAAGATTTTGGGGTAGCTTAGCAGCTCAAGACCTGACCAGCGTGGCTTCTTCGTAGGCTTCCTTTCCCCGAATTGCACCGTCTCCTATCGGCTCCCCGGGCAGAGTCGTCTCTTGCCAAAGCGAACGGTCCCGAAGCAACCGCGAGACCAGCGCGGTGTGCATGGCGTGTCCGGCACGATTAGCAACTACTTTGCCCAGAATCTGATGTCCGAGCAGTGCGAAGTCGCCGATCAGGTCGAGGATTTTGTGCCGGACGAACTCGTCGGGAAAACGCAGCGGGCCGTTCTTCACGCCTTTGTCGGTCAAGACAATCGCATTTTCTTCTGACGCGCCGCGGATCAGTCCCATATTGAGCAACGCGCGTTCATCGCGGAGAAAGCCGAAGGTGCGGGCTGGGGCGATCTCCCGCGTATAGGCATCGCCGGTGAGATCGATTTCGAACGACTGCAGTCCAATCGGCTTGAGAAAATCGATCGTGTACGCCACTGAGAACCGGTCCGCAGGATAGATCGCGAGCGATTTGCCGCCTTCGCGAATTTCTAGAGGCTGCGCAATTCGGCAATAAACTCGGTGCCGTCTCTGGCGCTTTACGCCCGCCTTACGGATCGCTTCCAGAAATGGCTTCGCACTGCCGTCGAGGATCGGCAGTTCTAGCTGGTCCAGCTCAATTACCGCGTTATCGATGCCCGAGCCCATCAGCGCCGAAAGGACGTGCTCGGTCGTGGAGATCAGGACTCCCTGTTTCATTAAGCTAGTGGCGTAACTGACGCGCGCGACGTTCCTGCCTACGGCCTCGACCGTAAAGCTGTCCAGATCGGTTCGGCGAAAGCAAATACCTGACCCAACCGGAGCCGGCAGAATGCGCATGTTCACGGCCGCGCCGCTATGCAAGCCTATGCCGCGAAAGCTCACCGCTTCGCGGATTGTTTGCTCCTGAACCAAGCCACCACCTGTAAGCTGATGCTAAACAACACCATACTCCTGGTGGGCGTTGTTCAGGTGTGGCAAATTAGCCACAAATCGCGGCTGATTTGTCAAGCCGGTGCGGTGCCACCGGGATGCCGTTAGCTAGTCAGTTCGCGGATCAGCAACACGGTGTCCGATTCAAGGCCGTCAGCGTGGGCGAGAAGCAAGCGGCGGATACCTAAATACGTCAGTTTGCTTCTGTGCGTGAGAGTGATTGTGCGCTCAGCGTCGGCAGAGGTCGCGCCGATTTCAGCGAGTATGGCGCCGATCATGTTGGACACGCGCACATTTTGGGCCCCACCTCCGAGGATGCGCTGGGCTTCGGCATTCATGCTTTGGCAGAGCCCATCGTTGCGGATGACGATTATGCCGTAGGGAAGTATCTGGAAGATGCGTTCTAAACACCGCCGCATTTGTTGGTTGCGCGCCACAGAGTCTTGGAGATCCTGATTGCGCGCGCGCAGCTCGCCTCGCAGTCGCTGTACTTCAGACTCCAACTCGCGGTAGCAACCTTCGAGCGAATCCGCCGCCTGGCTGAACATGGCGAAGGCTCGATTGAGAAACTGCTCCGGCGAAATGGTTTCGTTCTTGAGCGGTTCGTTCTCAAATGGCAGCAGTGACAGTCCCATCCCTAGGGATGAAAGCAAGCAGACTGCCAATATCGGATGGCAGAATTAAACCTTTCTAATTCTGAGTTCCGTTTTGGAACACACGAATACAAACGTGGTCAGGATCGGAGGCGGCTGGTTTTAAACGGCAACGGCAGATGCGGCCATCGAATCGAATTGATGAACAATCCAGCGGGAAATGATTGTGCGGTGCTCGGGAGTCATCGTCGCGAAAGCTGCGCCGGCGCGGCTTTGCGCGTCGCTCCAGATGATCCGGCAGCTCGGCGTCACAGGCTCTGGACTACCCGGAAGAGAGAAGCAGATTTGCACCACGTCTCCGGCGGCAACGGGAGCTGAAGTGTGGAAAGCAATTCCTGTCTGGCTGATGTTCTTTAACTCAGCGGCAATCTTGTCATTCGTGGACTTCACCACGGTTGCGGGTCCGGAAAGCTGGCAACGGAAGTAGCGTCGCCGCTCGGCGATCATAAAGCCGTACGCCGCGCGCAAAGTCTGTTTGATCTTGGACACTAAGACCGGCTTTTCCAAAATGAAATCCGCGAGACGAAATGAGCCGTCCGCGGCAGCTTCACGCGGAACGATGGCGAAGGCGACGGCGCGCTGATTCGACAACGAAGATCTCATTCTGGCCAGCACCGACAATTCAGGATCGATGTCGCGATCCACAAAGAAGGCGTCCGACTTCTGCTTGCCTATCGCCGAGAGGACCGTCGCCGGTGTGTGAATCGTGGAATTGATTCCCATGCTCTTTAGCGTTTCCGGCAGAGCTTCAAGAATAGTCTGATCCTGGGAAACGATGATCGCGTTCAATGAAGGAAATGTGGACATGTTTTTCCTAATTCGTTTCTCTTTCCTAATTTGGAACAATGGTCGTCGTTTGTAATACGGCAGCACGCGACGGCTTTCCATTGTGATCCTCGACGGCAAATTGTTTTGTCGAGATCAGAACGGATGGTTGGTTGTTTCGCTGAAGGTCATACTGTATCCCGACTGGTTGCGGTTTCGAAGTTGTCTTTTCCCCAGCCGAAGGCTGGAACACAATCGGAACCACGACAACTCGTATATGAAGCGCTGCCGAAGCTTGCTTTCCCTGTTGCGCGCACACGCTGCTCGAGAGCAGGGCCAAACCGGAGATTGTTGCCAGTATCCGCAATGGAGCGTCGTGGCGCATGAATTCAGTTCTGTCGCCCAGGCAAAAAAGAAAAGTGATCTGGAGTGAGCACAAGCTCGTCTTCGGCGAGAATGAACGCCCGCTCCAGCGCATGTTGTAACTCGCGGACGTTCCCTGGCCATTTATTCGTTTCCAAAAGGCGTTCGGAAGCCTCCGAAAGCCGCTTCGGAGGGCACTGTGACTCGCGCGAAAAGCGCTTCAAGAACTCACGGACGAGCGGCAAAATGTCGCTTCGCCGGTCGCGCAGGGGCGGTAGAGAGATAGGAAAAACCGCCAAACGATAGTACAAATCGTCGCGAAATTGCTTCTCGGCGACCCGTTGCGACAGTTCAATATTGCTGGCCGCGACTACTCGGACATCCAAACGGAACACATCGGAGCTGCCCAGACGCTGCACTTCGCCTTCCTGAAGAAAGCGTAGGAGCTTGCCCTGCATCGATAACGGCAGTTCACCAATTTCATCGAGGAACAGCGTGCCACCGTGCGCCGCGTGAATTCGTCCTAAACTCGGCTGATTAGCACCCGTAAATGCTCCGCGAACATAACCAAAAAGCTCCGCCTCAAGCAGAGATTCCGGAATGGCCGCGCAGTTCACCACGACAAACGGCTTCTCCGCGCGCGGGCTGAGTTGGTGAACGGCGCGCGCGACCAACTCTTTGCCGGTTCCGCTTTCACCTTCGATGAGCGCAGTCGTCTTGCGCTTGGCCACTAGGCGCACGTTTTTGTACACGCGCTGCATCGGCTCGCTCGTTCCGATCATGCCTGGGAGCGGGAGTTCCCCGGTTGCCGGGTCCATAACAGCCGCTTCGGAGTGGCTCTCTACGCTCGGGGACTCACCGAGTCCCTGCTGCGGCATGTGGAAGGAGACGCTGACCTGCGGAAATCGTTCGCGAACAGTACGAAATACCTCGTTCACGTCGAGATCAGGAAGCCATTGGTCGAGCACCAGCAAGTGATAATTGCCGCGCCCAAGCTTTTCCAGTGCCGCCGCCCCGCCGTGTACCGTTTCAACCTTGTATGACGAAGGGCAGAAATTCTTCATCATCGTCTGCCCGGAAGCCGGAGTACTACTGGCTACGATCACGTTTTTCACGGCGCCATGCATCCTTCTACTCTCCTTGGAGTGAACCGAGCATAGCGAGTGGGATTAAGAAAACACTTAATCCCCGATTAAATTGTTCTAAGAAAGCCCAAATTCGCCAAAAATTCAGCGATCTACGCAAGAGGAATGGGAAGCGTGACTTGAAACAGGCAGTTTTGTGCGGGTCCCTGAACGATGGTTACCTCTCCAGAGAAGCTCTGAACGATTCTGCGGCTCAACGCCAAATCGAGGTTCGCCGCCTGTCCGGGCTTTACCTCGACTCCTGGCGGAAAGGGATGAAAGGCTGAGTCTCGCTCGTCAGGAGAAAACATGCGCCCACAGGGAATTTGGATGCGTATCTGCCGACTGCATTCGGCTTTAATTGTGAGAGTTTCTCCAGGATTTGTGCTACGAAAGCACACATTAAGAATGTTTTCCAACGCGTGCTGCAGATGTTGCCGATTCGCAAAAACGCTCGGATTGTCGCGGATATCGAGCTGTAATCTCACGTTCTTTGATTCCGCAAGCGGTGAGCAATCAGCAATCACTGCGTCCAGGCATTCTTTCAACGCAAATAATTCCGAGCCGTGAGTGAAATCTTCGGCGAAGAATGTGCGTGTGATGTTGAAAAGCCAGAGCAGACGCTCGACTTGGGCCAGCCCTTTGTCGATGGCCGCGCGATGTTGCGCCGGATCGTCGCTCATGGACGCCAACTCCAGGCCGGTCGCGAGCGCGCCCAGTGGTTGACTGAGCTTATGAAAAAAGACCTCCAATAAGCTCTCTGGCCGCAGAGCAGGAGCAGCGGTTAATGGAGAACCAGAACTGGATGGCAGTGGCATCAAAAATCGGGAGTGAGAAAGCAACTATCCGGCTATATCTGTCTTCAGCTGAGCTGAGTTCGCGCTGTCGGCGCTGCTTTCCGAGTTATCGGCTAGCACATAGCCGATTCCACGAACCGTACGAATCAGCTTGACCGGCGACTCGCCGTCAATTTTCTTGCGCAGGTAGTTGATGTAGACGTCCACCACGTTCGTATTCGTGTCGAAAGAGTGATGCCAAACATGCTCAAGAATCATGGTGCGCGTGACTTTTCTGCTGGTGTTGACCATCAAATATTCGAGTAGCGCAAACTCTTTCGGGCTTAACTCGATTTCTTTACCCGCCCGCGTGACTCTTCGCTCTACACGATTTAATTCCAGATCAGCAACGCGCAGGGTCGGCGTGAGCGGACGGCTGCGCCGGCGAAGAAGCGCGCGCACTCTGGCGGATAGTTCGGAAAAGGAAAAGGGCTTAACCAGATAGTCATCGGCGCCAAGATCGAGCAGCGTCACACGATCCTCGACTTTGTTTCGCGCGGTGAGAATCAGGACTGGAAGACTGTTCTTATTGGCGCGAAGGCGGCGCAGAATCTGCACTCCGTCCACCCGCGGCAGGTTCAGATCGAGGATGAGGAGATCATATTCCTGGTTTTCCAGCAGATATTCGACTTCGTCTCCCGAGTGGGAGAGGAAGATTTGATGCTGCTCAGCTTCCAATCCCTTGCACACAAACTTGCCCAAGGAGACGTCGTCTTCCGCTAACAGGATTTTCATGACCCTCTACGAGGCGGAGATCTGATTAAACAAGTCACACTGTATCGGCGGCTTATTTTGATGTCAATGATTCACGTGGTGCGGAAGGCGAATCTCAGGGGAAAAATATGACGCTCTAGAGCGATGAGCCTATCGGTTGGCTCGCGTTTTACCCAAAATAACAGAGTTTCCGCGGGATTCTAATACAGTGTTGCAGGATTGCGGTCGTAATCTTTGCCGAACTTATTCTTGTGTTCTGCCGTCAATTGGACCGCCCGCAGGTGCATCGCGGATAGTTTCAACGGCTCATCGGAAACACTGATCGTCCTTTGCAGCGCGCTCAGTTCGCCGCTTCCTGCCCGTTCTGACCAGACGTGAAGTTCATAGTTTCCAGGCGGCACATTCGAAATACTGTACGCTCCTGAGGATCTGGTCACGGCGTAGAACGGAGTATTCAGTGCCACGATGATCGCGTGCATCTCCGGGTGAATGTTGCAGAAGATGTACGAGACGCCCACGCGATCAAAACGCACGGCTCGGGTTTCGCCTGCCTGATACAGTCCCAAATCGAAACGCTTGCCATTGAACAGAGAAAAGACATTATGGAAGAACGGGTCCCGATTTGGGAATTCCACGCTGCTGCCGACGGGAATCACCAGCAATTCGGGCGTGAAATGCTTATTTTTCTGGATAAGTTGAGCGTGCTTCGGCGCTGGCGTGGGGCTCGCATTCAGCTCCGATGCCGGAGGGGTGAGCCATACGACGATGTCTCCGCTGCCGAGCTTAGTGTTTCCTCCCTGGGAATCGAAGGAGATATTTCCGCTCACGGCTCCCTGTGCCCAGCAGAGGCTGGCCATCGAGAGCGGGAACAGAAGCGCAACGGCGCGTAAGAAAGTCCGACCCTGAAACGGTTTCCATCCGGCAGCTGAAATCATGAAGAACATTTTCTCGCCTTCGTCCGGCAATGAAACAAGAGAAGTTGCTGATTCGTACTCTTCGATCGTTTACTTGGGATGAGACGGGTCGATGGCTCCTTACCGCTCCCGATCCGCCCCGGCAACTGAGAAAAATGCGCTTGTTTGCTGGCAAGCGAATTCCCTGGGAACAGGGAAAATAACAGGGGACCCATGGGTCACGAATCGTGACAAGCTACACTCTAAACCAGCTACTTGGTTTATTTTCAAGCGACTAGCCGGGGCACTCGGGCCTAGCGGCTCGCCCGGCTGAGGGAATGAACAGGGAAAGAGCAGGGAATTCCCGCTTTTTGCAAGTAACTCATTATCTTGCAATTAGATAGGCCAGATTTGGCAGCCGAAAACCGATTGCCTGAGGCAATGAACAGGGTGGAAACAGGGAATCGGGACGCCAACAGGAGTCTGGCTCCCAATCAAGGCTCTCTATTCATGCCGCAGCGCGACCATAGGATCCACGCGTACGGCCCGATGGGCCGGCAGGTAGCAGGCGATCAGCGCGATCAGAGCCAAGAGTCCGGATGCGCCGACATACGTGATCGCATCCAGCGGCTTCACGCCAACCAGTAGATTGCCGAGCATGCTGGAGAAGCCGGCAGCGACAAGCACTCCGAGGGCAATGCCGAAGCCAACCAGAACAGTGCCCTGGCGAAAGATCATGCGCAAGATGTCGGAGCGTGCCGCTCCCAGCGCCATGCGAACGCCGATTTCTTGTGTTCTTTGTGCGGCCGAATAGGAGATCACTCCGTAGACCCCGATGATCGCCAGCAAGAGTCCGAGAAGCCCGATTGCGCCGGAGACGCCGGCTCCCATTTGGTACAGCAAAAGGCCGTTAGGGCCATCTATTACTGCGGTCATGGTCTTTACGTCCGAGAGTGGCATGCCTGGCTCCATACTGCGAATGATTCCCGAAACGGAACTCATCAGCGCGGCCAACTGGCCGGGTCTGGTCCGGACTTGTAGGGTCACCGGAACTTCATATTTTTGGGCTAACGGCAAATACAGGAAGGCATCTATGCTCTCGGAGATGTTGCCGGTACGGCTGTCTTTTGCAACGCCAATAATCTGCACAGTGTGCGCCGGTTCACCGTCGAGCACAAAGCTTCGGCCAATGGGATCCTGGCCGGGCCAATATTTTTTTGCCATCGTCTCGTTGACGACGGCGACGTACGGTGAACTGGCATCGTCGGAGGGCAGAAAGTTGCGTCCACGCAGCAGCGGGATTCGCATAGTCGCGAAGTAGCCCGGCGTGACCGCGTCGTATCCAGCGGATGGGCGGTCTTGATCTTTCGGTGGCTGATATCCCGGGATTTTCAGGAATGCCCCATCGTTCTCCAAGCCCATGGGAACCGTGGAGGCGAAGATTGCTGATTGCACTCCGGGAAGTCGGCGCACTCGCGAAAGCGCATCCTCGAAAAACCTTCGCGCTCTAGTGGCGTCATATCCGGCTTCGTGCACGTCGATGCCGATGTTAAAGACACCCTGCGGATCGAAACCAAGATCGACATGCTGGACCATTTGCAAGCTGCGCACGAATAGCCCGGCAACAATGAGCAAAGCCAGCGATCCGCCCAGCTCGGCAATAGCGAGGACACTGCGCAGCCGCTGACGGTTGCCGGAAAAGGTGCGAGAACTCTCATGCAGAATTTCATTTGCGTTGACGCGCGATCCGCGTAGAGCCGGAACCATGCCGACCAGAAGAGATGCTAACCACGCTGCCACGACGGCAAAGGCGAAGACTCGCCAGTTAAAGCTCAAATCGAGAATGATAGGAATGGAAGACCCGAGCGGGATCGCACTCAGCGCCCGGCTTCCGCCGTAGCCAAGCAGGATGCCTCCCATACAGCCCAGGACAGCGAGAAGGAAGCTTTCGGTGAGCGATTGTCGTACCAACCGGCCGCGCGAAGCTCCCAGCGCGGAACGAACGGCGATTTCGCGTGACCGCACGCCGGCCCGAACCAGCAGCAGGTTGGCGATGTTCATACAAGCCAGCAGCAGCACCAATCCAGCGAGCAGCAGGAAGAGTGCGGCAATCATCGGGACTTCACCGGGACCGTCGCTGCTCGGGGGCAACGCTCCCAGGTGGAAGACACGCACGGTGGTCCAGTCGTCGGCTTTTGGATATTGCTGCGCCAGCCGCTTCGCTATGACATCGAGCACGGGCTGCGCCTGCTCGAGCGTGACACCAGTCCGCAAGCGCGCGAAAAGTGCCGTACCCTCACTGTCCTCCCGATTGGTGAAGAAGTCGCTCTTAAACCCCAAATTTCTGATGACCATGCCCATCGGCAAATAGCCTTCGGTATGCAGCATCGCGATTGCCCCATGAAAGCCTTTGGGCGCAACGCCGATGACCTTCACTGGATTGCCATCGACTTTGACGGTTTTGCCGATTACGTCCGCAGCTCCGTGAAAACGCGATTGCCAGCAGGCATAGCTGATCACCAGAACCGGATCGGCGTCGGCTTTCCTGTCTTCGGAAGGGACGATGAAACGGCCCAGCGCAGGTCTGACGCCCATCATGGAGAAGAAATCGCCGGTTACATAGTTTGTCCAGAATGGCGCGGTCGTGCCGTCTACTTCGAGGCCGTCTACCTGGACCATCTGCGCCCCGGCGACGGAAGAAAAAATCAAGCCGGTTTGCTGGCGAATATCTTCGAAGTTGGGATATGAGAAGCCGTTGCTTGCATAACCGGACTTATGTCGCATCCCGAGGTAGACGAGCTGCTTCGCGTTGGGCACCGGCAACGGTCGCAGCATCAGCCAATCGACCATGCTGAAGATGGCGGTATTCACGCCAATGCCGAGCGAGAGCGTCAAGACAGCAACGATGGTGAACATTGGCGAGCGGCGGAGCATGCGCAACCCGTAGCGCACATCCTGCACGATGGTCTCCAGCACGTGTAGTCCGCGCGCTTCGCGGCATTCTTCTTTGATCTGATCGAGTCCGCCGGTTTCGAGGCGAGCGCGCCTTGTCGCTTCTTCGCGCGTGAGACCTGATTCCATATACTTCGTAATCTGTTGTTCGAAATGAAAGCGCAGCTCGTCATCGAGTTCCGCTTCGACGGCGCTGCGGCGGAACAACGATCGCAATCGAAAGAGCAGGTCACTGAACATCGAGACTCCTAAGCTGTCCCCAGCACTTGCGCCACAGCGGCGGTAAGCTTCTCCCAATCGTTTTTCTCAATTTCGAGTTGCCGCCGTCCGGCTTGCGTGAGTTCGTAATATTTTGCGCGGCGATTGTTTTCCGAGGTCGCCCATCGCGCTTTGATCCAACCACGGCGCTGAAGGCGGTGGAGCGCTGGGTAGAGCGATCCCTGCTTGATCTGCAGGACATCGCCGGAGGTTTGCTGGAGGCGTTCAGAGATGCCCCAGCCGTGCTGAGGCTGCAAGGCCAGCGTGCGAAGGATGAGCAGGTCTAACGTGCCCTGAGGAAGTTCGAGGCTTGGCGGCATGTGGTCCCCTATTGCTTCTACATGAGGGTACAGGAACTCTTGTCGAAGTGCAAGGGGTAAAGAAAATGGATCCCGTCTAAAGCTGTCATCCTGAGCGCCTCTTTTGCGCGAAGGATCTCCGCCGGATGCATCCTCCGCAATTGCCGTCTCCCGGCTCTTCCGCGAGGAATTCCGCGTAGCAAGCCGGAAGCAGCTATTAAGTCCTCAGCATCACGCGAGGTCCCTTCGGCAAGCTCAGGGCAGGCTCTTCCGCCAAAACCGGGCGTCAGGATGACAGTTTTATGAGGGTGGCGCAGTTTATTGGTCTCATAACCTCCCCAACAGCAAGGTCAAACTGGGGAATAAAAAAACGCCGCCCGTTCGGGCGGCGTTATCAATGAAACATAAGCTCTCTTACTCGGAAGCTGCCATCCTGCTGGCGGGCGCTGACGCTGTCTTCTCGCGCACGATCCGCATTCCGTAGAACGAGCGGAACACGAAGATCCAGGACAGCGCGAAGAACAGGACGGCGAGGCCGGTGCTGAGTCCAGGGCCGCGCTGTGCCGTCAGCGAAACTGCGAGTTCCACTGCGAGCAATCCGAAGAGTGTGGTGAACTTGATGATCGGATTGAGCGCTACCGATGACGTGTCTTTGAAAGGATCGCCGACCGTGTCGCCGACGACCGTGGCGTCGTGCAGGGCAGTGCCTTTTTGCTTCAGCTCGGTTTCCACGATCTTCTTGGCGTTATCCCAGGCGCCGCCGGCGTTGGCCATGAAGATTGCCTGGTAGAGGCCGAAGATCGCGATCGAGATCAGGTAGCCGATGAAGAAGAACGGTTCCGCGAACGCAAAGGCGAGTGTGGCGAAGAACACCGAGATGAAGATGTTCAACATGCCTTTCTGCGCGTATTGCGTACAAATCTCGACGACTTTCTTGCTATCGCTCACCGAAGCCTTCTCGACGCCTTCGAGCCGGATATTCGCCTTGATGAACTCGACTGCGCGGTAGGCTCCCGTTGTCACGGCCTGCGTGGACGCGCCGGTGAACCAGTAGATCACCGCTCCGCCGGTCACGATGCCGAGGAAGAACGGCGCGTGCAGCAGTGAGAGCGAGGATAAGTGCGTGGTGAGTCCGTCGGTGAGGGCCATGATGATTGAGAAGATCATCGTGGTGGCGCCGACGACGGCGGTTCCGATGAGGACCGGCTTGGCTGTAGCTTTGAAGGTATTGCCGGCGCCGTCGTTCTCTTCTAGCAGTTCCTTCGCGCGCTCGAAGCGGACTTCGCCTTTGTAATCGCGCTGGATCTCGGAGATCGGCACGTTCTCGATCAGCGAGAGCTCGTAGATTGACTGGGCATTGTCGGTGACCGGGCCGTAGGAATCGACCGCGATCGTGACCGGTCCCATACCAAGAAAGCCAAAGGCGACGAGACCGAAGGCGAAGATGGCCGGCGCCAACATGATCGGTACGTTCGTGCCGGCGATCATGCCGCCTAGGCCGCCAATGCTGAACCAGTAGCCAATTGCCATCAAGCCGACCATCGTGAGTCCCAGGTAGTAGGCGGAGAAATTGCCGGCAACCAAGCCGGAGAGGATGTTGAGCGAAGCCCCACCTTCTTCCGACGAGGTGACCACTTCGCTCACGTGTCGGGAACCCATCGAGGTGAAGACCTTGACCAGTTCGGGAATAATGGCTCCGGCGAGCGTGCCGCAGGAGATGATCAGCGAGAGCTTCCACCATAAGGTGGAATTGCCTCCCAAATCGGGAATCGTGAGCTTGGAGACGATAAATGTAGCGATAATCGAGACAATCGAAGTGATCCAGACCAGTGAGGTCAGCGGCGCTTCGAAGTTCATGTTCTCGCTGTTCTTGTAGCGGCCCGAAGCGAAGAGATCGTTGATGAAGTAGGAAGCGGCGCTGGTAATCAACATCATGATGCGCATGACGAAGATCCAGACCAGCAGTTGCACTTGAATCTTGGTGTCAGGAACCGCGAGCAGAATGAACGTGATCAGCGCGACGCCGGTGACGCCGTAGGTTTCGAATCCATCGGCGCTGGGGCCAACCGAGTCGCCGGCGTTGTCGCCGGTGCAGTCGGCGATCACGCCCGGGTTGCGCGCGTCGTCTTCTTTGATCTTGAAAACGATCTTCATCAGGTCGGAGCCGATGTCGGCGATCTTGGTGAAGATGCCGCCGGCGATGCGCAGCGCGGCCGCGCCGAGCGATTCGCCGATCGCGAATCCGATGAAGCAGGCGCCGGCATAGTCGCCGGGAACGAAGAGCAGGATGAAGAGCATCATCAGCAGCTCGACGCTGACCAGCAGCATGCCGATGCTCATGCCCGCCTTGAGCGGAATGTCATAGAGCGGATAGGGCTTGCCGGCGAGGCTGGCAAATGCGGTGCGCGAGTTCGCGAAGGTATTGACGCGAATGCCAAACCAGGCCACGCCATAGCTGCCGAGAATGCCGAGAATACTGAATCCGAGAATGATCGGCAGAGTGATGCCGATCGGATGTCCCGCAATCGGCGCCAGCACGCCGAAGTAGAGCACGATGATGACGGCGATGAAGACCCAAAGCAGCGCGAGGAACTTTCCTTGGGTGATCAGATACGTTTTACAAGTCTCGTAGATCAGCTCCGACATATCGCGCATCGAGCGATGCACGGGCAGGTTCTTCAGCTTGATGTAGATCATCAATCCGAAAAGCAGGCCGAGCACGCAGAAGATGAGTCCGATCAGGAGCAGCGAGTGCCCGTCCATGCCGAGAAAATTCACGGTGGACAGTTTGGGAATGCGCAGGTTGGCTTCACCGGCAGGTTCGGGCGTTGCCGTTTGCGCCACGGCAAAAGAACCTTGCAGCAGAAGAAGCGAGAGTAAGCCGGTAACGATGCCGAGCGATCGGCGGAGACGGGGAAAAATTGCGGGGCGTCGCAGACGCGACGCCAGACCAGCCACAACGGGCGAGGTCAGCATAGATAAATTCCTCCAGAACAAACCTTGAATTCAGTCTTCGAGTTGAAGGGGCACTACCACATCGTCCGCCACTGCGGACAATGCCGCAGTCTCGGAACCCGCGCTTCCACTCGAATGGTGTGTTCTGAAGCTTGGCCGCGAGTTCAGCCGAAGAGACCACTTAATTTGCGCGCGCCGAATGAGCACGCACACGCAAACCTGCTTTGTTTATAACACGCTGCAAAAATGCGGGTCAACGTGAACGGCCTATGAATTTCGAATCTCTTTCACAGACAAGGCAATTGTGGCCGCGCGGTTCGAAGCTGCTTAGCGATCCAGTCCGCATGAGGCAGCCCACTGGTCATCAGCGACTTGACTTCCTGCTCAACGTCATACTCGACACGACGGATGGTTACCGCCTCGCCGTCGATCAGCAGATAACAGGCGCGAGTATCTCCGTCGTAGGGCAGTCCGACGCTGCCGCTGTTGGCGATGGTGAAGATGGATCCATCCAGACGTGCAACCTTGCGAACGTATGGTGTGTGAATGTGCCCGTAAATGACCACCCTCTTATCAAGAGGGCCATACACAGCCAGCAACTCCGCATCTGAAGCTTGTGCGCCAGGAGCGCGCCAGAGATTACCGGGAGAAGCATGCACCAGAGTTATCGATTCGTAGTGCTGAATCCGAGGCAGGTTGCGGAGCCAGGCCAGTCGTTCTTCGCCCAGCGCTCGACGCGTCCATTCCGCCATTTGTTCGACGTATGCAAAGAGGTCATTGAATGCAGGCGACTCACTGGCGAACTCCGTCAGCGCCTCAGGCCGAAAGAGCATTTCGTCGGTGTTGCCGGCCACACCCTGCCAGCCGAGTTCGCGGATTCGATCGACTATCTCTCCAGGACTTGAGCCGCTGCCGGCGAGATCGCCGCCATGGAAGACCAAATCGGGAGAAGCTTCGCGCAAGTCGGCTAACACCGCTTCGAAGGCAGCTAGGTTGTCGTGAATATCAGAGACGACTGCGACGCGCATCTGTTCTTGACCTACACGGCCAGCCCATTTACTCATAGAGTGCAGGCAGCCGATGCTGATTCTTCCACAAATTGCGTCGCTTCAGGATCGTCTGACTGGGGCGTGGCATTCCGGTCAGAGCATCGCGCCGGCGCATGATCTGGAAGAACTCATTATCGAACAGCACCACCACAATTTTGATCTCTGGCACGAGGAGGACCGTGCCCGCTCGCCTGTGGCCTCGGATAGGGAAGTGGCCGATACCAAGCGTCGCATCGACGCCCTGAATCAGCAGCGCAACGACCAGATCGAAGCTATCGACCGCGAACTGCTTCGGCGGCTTGAATCCAGCGGTTTAACGCCGCGCGGGCCAATGCACTCAGAGACGCCGGGGATGATCATCGACCGGCTCTCGATCCTTTCCCTCAAGATTTTTCACACTCGCGAGCAACTGGACCGACGCGATGTCTCTGAGGCGCACCTGAACCGCAATCGCGAGCGTCTTGAGGCGCTGCGGCAACAGCGCAACAATCTTGCCGATTGTTTGCAAGAACTGTGGGAGGAAGTGTGCCGGGGACAACGACGATTCCAGCTCTACCGGCAGCTCAAGATGTATAACGATCCCGAACTGAACCCGGAAATCTACGGAACGAGTTCTAAATCGGGAAAATGAAGCAGCTTATTCGCGAACGACAACGAGGCCGGCACTCGCTGTTTTGATCTCGCCTGTGTGTGACACTTGCGGCACCGGCGCGCGATGCTCGCTGCCGTAATCAATGGGCAGGGATCGAAGATACTCCACAACCTCTGAATCGCGCCGTTCGGACGCCAGCCGTTCCAGGATATGGATTTGCGATTCCGCCAGCCCGCCCGGCAAATCCGCTTCGGTAATCCGGTACACCGCGGCGAACTCGGTGTTCGATATGTTCGAATCCTCGTGCCAGAGCTGTTCGTGAAGTTTCTCCCCGGGCCGAATTCCCACAAAGTGAACAGGAATGTCGCTGTGGGGGCGCAGTCCCGACATGCGAATGAGTCTCTCCGCGAGTTCCGTGATGCGGATGGGAGCGTTCATCTTCAGAGCATAGATCTCGCCGTCGCGCCCGAGCACAGAGGCTTGCAGCACCAGATGCACGGCCTGGGCGAGGCTCATAAAGTATCGCGTCATGCGGGCGTCGGTGATCGTAATTGGTTTTCGTTCGCGAATTTGGCGAAGGAAAATCGGAATTACACTGCCTCGCGTTCCGATCACATTCCCAAAACGGACCGAACAGAAACGAGTCTCTCTGGAAAAAGTACCGAAAGTTTGTAGCAGTAGCTCCGCGACTCTCTTGGTTGCTCCCATCACGCTCGCGGGACACACAGCTTTGTCGCTGGAGACCATCAAAAAGCGTTCGGCGGCAAATTGCATCGCGGTCTCCGCCAAATTGCGCGTTCCGATCACGTTGTTGAGCACCGCCTCGCTGCTATTGGCCTCCATGACGGCGACATGCTTGTGCGCAGCCGCATGAAGAACGATGTCCGGGCGGTGCTCGGCAAATACGTGCCGCAGCAGCACTCGGTCGCCAATGTCGCCGACGAGCGGCACTATTCTGTTCGTGTGCTCCTGATCAGCCAGTTCGCGGTGAATTTCAAAAATCGAGTTCTCATCGCGATCCAGAAGCAGAAGCCGAGAGGCGCCCAACCTCGCTATCTGCCGGCTGAGCTCTGAGCCAATGGAACCGCCTGCGCCGGTGATCAGCACGCAACGGTGGGCATAGAGGTCGCGCACTGCTTCCGGCAAATGGCTTTCAGTTGCGTCTGGGACCATGGCAGGTTCGGCATGTAAGCGAAGCCGCTTAAGAATTTTATTCGGCATAGTCACGGCAGAGTTCCCAAATAGAGAAGGAAAGCCGCAACATCCTACAGTAGATTGCCAAATTCGTACACAGAAGGCAGGCCTTAAATAAGCGGTCCCGGATTGCCGTCGGAAATCGAGGCGCCGCGACGATTGAGGCAGGCTCGCTACATTTTCGTAGTAGGCATTGGCGGTGGGACCTGGGCTTGGCCCTCCTGCTTCTGGACGGCGGCTTCGGCGGCCTGGAATCCAAGCTTCGAGTGGGTTCCGTCGCAGAAAGGCTTGTTGACGGATGCTCCGCAGCGGCAAAGGGAGAATCCGTTAGGTTTCCCTGAAAGGTCCCACTCACGTCCTTCGGCATCGACCAGTTTGACCAATCCCTCGACTCGATACGGTCCATTGGGTTTTACTGTGATCTTCACGTCTGCCATGCGATTCTCTCCTTAGCTTCGAGTGATCAGTGTAAACGAGGAGAGGAGCTTGGCCAGGCGGCCTGCAAGAGACGAGTTCGTCGTAGCGATCGAGATTTACTGCACCGCGAAGGCCAGGCTGCTTTGCTGGAGGGCTATTCCAAGCTGCGCGAGCAGGTCTTTCTCTGAAACGCTGTGATGCACGACCATGCTCGTGCAAACATCGTGGAGTCTGCCGGCTTCGAGTTCGCAGGCATAGTCCTGATCGAGCAGCACCAGATCAAACTTATACAGGTGCGCCATTTGGCTGGCCGCCTCGAGTGTGCTGGCGGAAACCATCTGGTAGCCGGCGGCGCTGAGGATGTGTTCGCGACTCAGCATGCGATCAATGTTAGGACATACCGACAGCAACACGGGCCAGCGGTCTGGTTGCGGTTTGCGCACGAACTGGGGGCCGAGCCATTTCATCGGGGAACTCCTTTGGCTCAGAGAGCGATCTTCTATTCTTTCTCGGGGTTCGGTCCCGCATTTTCCACAGCAAAGTGGAAACTGTCAAGAAAAAGTTTGCAGTTTTTTTCAACAGGGAGGATTCTCGCTCTGCGTCCTCCCCGAGAAAGCTTGTGTGACAGCAACAACGCGAGCGAGTTGCCCGGGCCAAACGAGTCCAGGGCGGCTATTTCAGGTAAGATTTCCGGTCCTCTGCCAACCCCGCACGCGGTCCGTTAACTCTCATTCAAGAAAAGCGGAGGGACGGCGCCTGGCGCACGGCTCCGCAGAGTGGAAGCTGAGTTCCTGTATCGGCTTCAGGGGAGGTGAAAATGTTCCTGACACTTGCGATTATTCTCGCGGTGATCTGGGTCATTCTGTGGCTGGCAGTGCACATCACGAGCGGGCTAATTCATATTCTGATCGCCTTGGCTGTGATTTCGTTCATTGTGCATCTGTTCCGCGGCAGACACGCGACCGCCTGATCTCTACCGTGGCAGGAATGGGCGGCGAGAGTTTAAGCCGCCCGTTACCTTCGTGCTGAGAAATTCCTAAAAAAAATCTTGTAGCGCGCGGACACCTGTATTACTTTTTCTCGTGATGCAGGAACCGGAACACAACGCGGACGACGTGGGCGCGTCGGAACGTGCGCGTCAGCGCGCCAAGCGCGTGCAAAAGCCTTCGGGCAGCAAGAAATCGAAGGAGTAGCCGAACCCGGCTCGACTACTCTCCTCCGCTGGAGTTCGGCTCAGCTCTCGTCTCTTCCTTCTTGATTGTTTCTGGGCATCTGAGCCCGTCTCGCAAAGCATCCATTTTTGTGCCCAAGTTTTTGTGCAGCACCTCTGGCTGCAACATGGTTTCCAAGTGCCACAATCCGCGCTGCTCCGCAACGTTCCGCTATTTTGGCGATGGTAAGCTCTTCGAATTCACGCCGGATTCAGCGCGTGAGAGCTCGGAACTATATTGGCTCTGTGCCACGTGCATGCAGGATCACACCCTGGAGCGATCTTCGGAGGGAACTGTGGCTCTGGTAAGTAAGAAAGCAGAGCCCAAGATGCGGCGATCTCAATCCCGTTCTGCTGGGAAGCGGTTCGAGAGGGCGAGTTGAAAGCCGCCATTTTGGCCTCTGATTTATCTGGCAATGCGGAAGCCTAGGGGCTCAGCGCGATCTATCCAGTAGGCCTTGCACTCTCGATTCGACCACGCTACTGAAATCCACTTAAAATTTAGAGATGCGCAAGCTTTTTATAGTCTGCGTGCTGGCAATCCTCGCGTTTGCCGGATGGATTGCGTTCGCGCTCTTTGTTCCGGCCGGTCCGTCGCAGCAAACGTTTGTCGAATTCAAGACCGGCTCCTCGGCGAGACACATCGCGACGGAGCTTGCGCAGGCGCACATCATCCGCAGCCGTACGGCTTTTCTGCTTTGGCATTTCCATCGGCATACTCCGCTAAAAGCCGGCGAGTACGCTTTTGATCACCCCGACAGCCTGCGCGATGTCTATAGCCGTATTGCTCGCGGAGACACCTATGCCCGCGTCTTGGTCGTGCCGGAAGGCTTCAACATGTTCGACATCGCTGCCGAAGTGGAGAAGCTCGGCATCGATACGCAGCAGAACTTCCTGGAACAGGCGCGTACGCAGACTGCATTGATTCACGATCTCGATCCCGACGCGCCTTCGCTCGAAGGGTACCTATTTCCTGACACCTACCGCGTGCCTCGCAAGGACAAAGCCGCGGACGTTGTCACAGCGATGGTGAGACGCTTCCACCAGGAGGCTCATGCGATAGGTCTGCATGGCAACGTGCACGCAATCGTGACCATGGCGTCGATCGTGGAGAAGGAAACGGCTGTGCCTGCCGAGAGGCCGCTGGTAGCAGGTGTTTTTTATAACCGCCTGGAGCACCACATGGCGCTCGACACCGACCCGACCGTTATCTATGCCGCTCTGCTGGCTGGAAGATTTCGAGGCGGCATCTATGCCTCAGACCTACAGTTTCGTTCGCCGTACAACACCTATCGCTATCCGGGTCTGCCACTAGGGCCCATCGCCAATCCGGGAAAGGCCTCGCTGCTCGCGGCTATGCATCCGGCGCAGACGGACTATCTCTACTTTGTCAGCGACGCGCAGGGACATCACCGGTTTTCGCGCACTCTCGAAGAACACGAGCGCAACGTCGCCGAATATCGGCGAACTCTGGCCCTCGGCGGACACTGACGAGATCGTGTAACCCTTCGACAAAGCTCTGGACGGGCAGAGGGCCGCGAATTCCCCTGAGAACAGGGGAAACAACAGGGGAATGCCTGTCATAAATTGTGACAAAACACCTAGCTTTCCACTGTAAGAGCTTGTTTTCAATCTGCTAACGAGGAACGCAGACTGCGAGCTTGTTTCATTGGCTCAGGGGAGAAACAGGGGAAGATCAGGGAATTCGCCGCTTCGCGTCTAAGCCTCAGCATTTCAATAACTTGGCTGGAAATTAGCCGTTCAAGGCGGACAAGCTGAGAGGGGGATCAGGGGAGAAACAGGGATTTTAGTTCCAATCTGTGAACTGCAACTCCACGACCCTCAGCGCGGTACCCTTGCGGTAGCGCCGGGAGCATTTTCCCCCCCGCTTGCTTCCGCTCGTCTGGAGAAAAGCGAAAAACTGCTTTTCGAAAATCCACATTTGTTTTCTACCAGAACACCAAAATCGAGTCTTACCGACTTATTTTCTGTAGCTTACGAAATTCGATCCGACCTGACAGAGGAGGTCTTTTCCGCCCACTATGAGCAGCGGACGGAGAGATTGGCTTTTTGCAAACTTAGGATGATCCAGAATTTCTACGTTTCCATGAACAGCGGCTGAAAATTGACCCGGCCACCGCCCCGTGGTACCAGCAGGCCAGGAATAGCTAGCGAAATCGGCTTCAGGAGGAGAAAAAAGCCAATGCCAGAGCGCAACGAATATCGGCGGCCACCAAAACATACGCAGTTCCAAAAAGGAACGTCAGGCAATCCTGGTGGACGCCCCAAGGGCACGCTTAACTTGTCCACCGTGTTGCAGCGCGCCTTGGATGAGCCGGTGGTCATCGTCAAAGCGGGCAAGGAGAAGAGAGTTAGCAAGATGGAAGCTGCTGTTCGCCGTTTGGTGGACAAAGCTATCACCGGCGACATGTCTGCTTTCCGCTTGCTCTCCGATCTCGCGCGCATGCTCGACGACTCGGGGACGCGTTTGACAACGGAAGATCTGGCAATCGCCGACCAAAAGCTGCTGCAAAGCCTGGCCGCCCGCTTCGGTTCGTGAAGCCTGTTTCACCACGGAGGCACGGAGGACACGGAGAAAACAAACCCAACCATTGTCATCCCTCGGGCCGCCGGGCAGATGTAACGCATTGGGCGAAGCTCGTGCGGGGGATCTGCTGTCCGACGCACCGGCCGACAGCAGATCCCCGCGCCGCAAAACCAAAGCAAGTACCAGGAAAACCTGTCTTGGCGGCGCGAGGGATGACAAGCGACAGGTTTGTCTTTCATTTGTTTTCTCCGTGTTCTCCGTGCCTCCGTGGTGAAAAAAGAATCGCAAAATCGCGAAATGACTCCAGACCAATATTTCGCCGTGCTGCGCCGGGACTTTTATTCGTTTCTTGAGCGCAGCTTTACCGAACTGAATCCGCAGACTGATTTTGCGCACAACTGGCACATTGAAGTGATGGCACAGGAGCTGGAGCGCTGTTTGCAAGGCGACACGCGGCGGCTGATCGTTAATCTACCTCCGCGCTCGCTGAAGTCGCATAGCGCCTCGGTTGCCTTCGTCGCCTGGCTGCTCGGACACAAGCCCAGCGCGCAGGTCATCTGCGCCAGCTACGCCCAGGACCTCGCCGACAAGCACGCGATCGACTGCCGCGCGCTGATGAACAGCAGCTTCTACCGGCAGATCTTCCCTACGCGACTCTCTTCGGAAAAGCGCGCGATCTCCGACTTCCTCACCACGGCCCGCGGCTGCCGCAAAGCCACGTCGGTCGGAGGTGTGCTCACCGGACGCGGCGCAGACTTCATCGTCATCGACGATCCGCTGCAGCCGGATAAAGCGCTATCCGACGTGCGCCGCAACGCCGTCAACGACTGGTACGACAACACGCTCTGCAGCCGCCTCAATCACAAGCTCACCGGATGCATCGTGATCGTGATGCAGCGCCTGCATGAAGATGACCTTGTCGGACACGTCCTCGACATCGAGCGGCGGCAGGGCCTTGAGATCGAACCGAAATGGAAGCTGCTGCGCTTTCCCGCGATCGCCGAAGCCGACGAGCAGCACGTCGTCACCCGCCTGAACAAGACGTTCACTTATCAACGCCGCGCGGGAGAGGCGCTGCATCCGCAACGCGAGCCGCTCGAAATCCTCGCCCAACTGCGCGAAACGCAAGGCGAGTACACCTTCGCCGGCCAGTATCAGCAGTCGCCCGCGCCGCTCGGCGGGGGCATGGTCAAGCGCAAATGGTTCAGGAGCGACAGCGACGAAGAGCGTCCCGAGCGCTTCGACCTGATCTTTCAAAGCTGGGACACCGCCAACAAAGCCAGCGAACTGAGCGACTACAGCGTCTGCACCACCTGGGGAGTGATGTCCCGCAAGAGTTCGGGCGTAGCCGTCGCCGGGAGCGGATGGTTCGGCGCGGGCGGCAAGTGCGGAAACCTGTATCTTCTGAACGTGCTGCGGCGGAAGATGGAGTATCCCGAATTGAAACGCCAGGCGCAAGCGCACGCGATGGAGTGGGGAGCAAAGAACGTGCTCATCGAAGACAAAGCCTCCGGCACGCAGCTCTGTCAGGAGCTGGTTCAGGAAGGCATGCACGGTGTAACCCGCTGCGAGTCCAGGCTGGAAAAAACCATGCGCATGCACACGGTCACCAACATGATCGAGAACGGCTTTGTCTATCTGCCGGAAAAGGCAAACTGGCTGGCCCAGTATCTACATGAACTGCTCACGTTCCCCAAAGGGAAACACGACGACCAGGCCGACTCCACGTCCCAAGCCCTGAACTGGGTCAAGAGCAGACTGTGGGAGCCGGGAATCGTAACGTTCTATCGCGAAGAAGCAGAGAAGCTGCGGAAAACCAGCTTTTAGCTTCTAGCTAGTAGCTGCTAGCGAACCCCTCCGCTGAGGATAAGGAGACAAGCATCCTGAGCGAAAGAGGGCCTGCGCGCTTTCTCCAGCCGTAGTCGAAGGCTATCAGATCGCGCCAAATGCGGATTCATGATCACGATCCCGGTTCTTGGAGTTCCGTCGCAAGCGAAGGCCTCCTGGGTTAGTCATGACCACCAATGCAGGGTGAATCTCCCAAGAGCTGATTCCGTTCTTCGCGTTGACGATCATCCACACAGCAGACCTCCATTTGTCGAGGCCAAGAGCAATCCTCAAAGACTGACTCCGGAGCAGCCATAGGAGTAGCTGGTTTAGAGAGATTCCTATCCTTCTCTGAAGATAAAGATCGAAGCTGGTGCTTCCGTACTGCCCATTTTGCGATACTTACGTAGTGAAGATTCTCGCAATTGCCGCGATCATGCTCTTATCGTCCACTGTGGCGCTTTCGTCAGATTGCCGAACGTCGAAGGAGTTTTTCATCCCCAGGTCCCAGAGGCTTGCCGGCACTCTTGTGGATCCCGCTGGCGTGCCCATACCAGGATTTGGCATTCAACTGTTGAGCAGCAACAGGATTGTTCGGAAACCCACCACGAATCGCGATGGAGAATACGACTTTGGGAAGGTCGTGATGGGGAGGTATCGCATTCGCCTCACTTCAATTGGCTTTTGTGCTCCCGATGTCACGTGCGACCGCGATCATTGTGTTGTCACTCCGAAACTGCGCTTAAAGGGTGAGGGAGTATGGGTTTACTGATGACGAGGTGTTCCAAACTCTCACGTGCTGGAAGCAGCTCATTTCTACCATCCATCCACCTAACTCGATGTGTAAGCACGCCGATCTCGATACACCCCAGCTCTGACAAAGCATTCTGTTGCCATAAAGTTTGCAAGCTTCAACTTACTCATACCGCAGTGCCACCATGGGATCCACGCGCGCCGCTCGTCTGGCCGGAATTCCACAGGCGACGAGAGCGACTGCGATCAGCAGCAATGCGGTTCCGAGAAAGCTCGCGGAATCGAACATCCCAATGCCATAGAGCAGAGTGTTCATGGCCCGCGCGAGCAGGGCAGCGCCGCCGAATCCAATCAAGATTCCGACCACTACCATCGTCATCCCATTTCCCAAAATCAAACGGAGTACGTCGCCATGCTGTGCGCCCAGCGCCATACGAACGCCGATCTCCTGCGTCCGCTGGTTGACCAGGTAGGACATCACGCCATAGGTCCCGATGGCCGCCAGAATCAGCGCCAGGATGCCGAATGCACCCAGCAACTCAGCGCCGACGCGCGGAGCCGTGAGCGATTGGTCGAGCAGCTCGCTGACGGTCAGGACGCGGCGAATGGGCAATGTCGAATCCAGGGACTGCGCGGCCGTACGAATGCTCCCCAAAGCGGCATTCGGATCCCCTTTCGTTCGGACGTAGAGAGTGACAAATGGCGCGTAATGCTGCTTGAGCGGGAAATACACAATCGGCTGTGGAGGCTCGCCCATCGTCGCGTACTTGACGGTGGTGGCAACGCCGATCACATGAATGTCCCATGACTCGCCGAGCATGTACAAATGCTTGCCGATGGGATCTTGTCCGGGCCATGTGCGATCGACTAGGGCCTGATTCACAATTGCGACCATCGTGCTTTTGTCGTCATCGTGATCGTCGAAGTCGCGGCCTCGCAGCAGAGCAATTCCGGTCGTGGAAAAGTATCCAGGCTGTACCGCGATTACTGGGGTCAATCGGCCGTTGTGCGGATCGTTCCGGTCCACGCCCTCGGGAAATGTTGTGCGCTGCAGTCCGCCGGACAGAGGCGGAGCATCGGCGATACTCGCGTTCGCCACCATCGGCAGTGCGCGCACGCGATCCACCACATCGCGGATGAACTGCTCCGCCTTGGGCTGCGGGTAGTGCGCCGCAGCAAAATTGAAGTTCATCGTCAATTCATGTTTGACTTCAAAACCGGGATCGATCTGCTCTGCATTGCGCAGACTGTGCACAAACAACCCGGCTCCCACCAGCGCCACCAGCGACAGCGCTACCTGAGCCATCACCAATAGACCGCGCAGCCCGTACCACCGCGTGCTGCCGCCGCTGGGGACCGCCGAACGATCGCGCAATGCGCTCAACTGGTTCGCGCTAGAGGTCTGAATTGCCGGCATCAGTCCGAAGAGCAAAACCGCAACCAGCGACAACGCCAGCGTAAACAGCAACACGCGTGCATCCAGGCTGAAGTCCAGAGTCGGCAGCAGTCCGGCCGGCAGCAAGCGCATGATGAGCGATCTGCCCCAGAAGGCAAACAGAATGGCTACCGCGCCGGCGATCAGGCCAAGCAACAAGCTTTCCGTCAAGAGTTGCCGAATCAGACGAGAGCGCTTGGCGCCCATCGAAAGGCGAATCGCCATTTCGCGCTGCCGGAGCGTTGCTCGCGAGAGCAGCAGATTGGCGACATTAGCGCACGCAATCAGCAGCACGAGTCCAACAATCGTGAGCATGATCGTGCTCGCATGCACGGCCACATCGCGAACATTGGGAGGAATCACGGTGTCATTGATGGGCACCACCTGCTCGCCGCGTCCGGAATTGTCGGTGGGATATTCCTTCGATAGGGAAGTCGCGAGAGCGCGAATCGACGCCTGTGCCACGGGCAGAGTGACTCCAGGCTTCAATCGCGCAACCATCTGCACCAGCCGCGCACCTCTCTGGGTGTACCAGCCTTTGGCTATGCCGGTGAGGATCTGGTCGTGCATCGAGATCGGCACCCAGAAATCGGGATTGAACAGACCGCCAGCATCGTGAAATTCCTTCGGCGCAACCCCGATCACCGTGTATTGCAATTGATTCACACGAACGGTCTTGCCGATGATGTTGGGATCGGCTCCGAACTGCTTGTTCCAGAATGCATAACTCAGCACCGCAACCGGCGAGGCGCCATCCTTCTGATCTTCGCCGGGAGCAAAGCTGCGGCCGAGTACGGGATCGATGCCGATCACTTGGAAGAAGTTGGCATTTACAAGTTCGCCGGGAACCTGCAGATCTTTGCCGGAGATCGTCAGGGTTGCGCCCATGGGAATCACGATCGCGGAGTCGCTGAAGACGTCGTTTTTCTCGCGATAGTCGCGAGCGTTCAGGTAAGAAGACTGCAGAAAATCGAACTCCGGGCCGTTGGGGTTGTTCTGCGTCGAGAAGAGCATCACTACGCGCGAGGCGTCCTTCACAGGAACGGTCTCGAGAAAGGCCGCTTTTGCCAACGTGAAGATCGTCGTATTGGCGCCGATGCCCAGCGCCAACGACAAAACCGCGGCAACCGTAAAGCCAATGCGGCTGCGCATTAAACGCAAAGCATAACGAAGATCGCTAAGCAGCGTTTCCATGAAACTACCTCCTCCAAGCCGTCGGCAGTAGGTGATTCAAGAGTGTACGCCAATGTGGACTTGGTGGACGTTGTGGACGTGGTGGACGCAGTGACGCTTCGCTATCATTAGCAGCAAAACAAGCTTCGCAGCTTCGCAGCTTCGGGGCTTCGGAGCTTGTGTTCATGTTCTCGCGCCGCACGAATTGGAAGCTGGTCCAAAACGCCTACTCTCAGGCGCTGGCTGAGGCACGCGCTCAAGGAAGGCGGTTATTGGATTTGACGGTTTCCAATCCGACGCGCTGCGGTTTCCAGTTTGATATCAAAGCCGTTCTCGCAACGCTGGCTATGCCGGAATCACTCGACTATGATCCCCAACCGCAAGGACTGCTCAAAGCGCGCGAGGCTGTCGCCCATTACTACGACGACGTTGCCGTCGGCAATCGAACGCGAGTTTCGCCTGAGCAGATTTTCCTCACGACGGGCACGAGTGAGGCTTACTCCTTTTTATTTCGGCTGCTCTGTGATCCCGGCGATGAAGTTCTGGTTCCTCGCCCTAGCTACCCGCTATTCGAGTTTCTCGCCGACATTCAGGACGTGCAGCTCCGTTTTTACGAGCTCTTCTACGATCATGGTTGGCACATCGATATTGCGGGACTGCGCGCTGCCGTTAGCGAGCGCACGCGGGCCGTTCTGGTAGTCAATCCGAATAACCCGACCGGATCATTCGTGCACGCGCCAGAAATGAACCAGCTTGGTTCGATCTGCCGCGAGAAGAAATTAGCGCTGATCGCCGATGAAGTATTCCTGGACTATGCGGTAGAAGCCCATGCCGAGGTGAGCGCGGCTTTCTCGACCGAATGCCTCTCGTTTGCGCTCAGCGGGCTTTCCAAGATTTCCTGTCTTCCCCAAATGAAACTGGCCTGGCTCGTGATCAACGGTCCAGAGCAGTTATGCGCCCAAGCGCGCGAACGACTCGAGGTAATCGCCGATACCTACCTTTCGGTGAATGCTCCCATCCAGCACGCGGCTGCCAAGCTGCTGTCATTGAGAGGGGAAATTCAAACTCAACTGCTGCAGCGTGTGCGAGAAAACTTGGCGATCTTGGATGCAGCGCTGCGTAGCACGCCTTCGACTCAGCGCCTCCGAGTCGAAGGTGGTTGGTATGCGGTACTGCGCGTTCCGGCCACGAGTTCAGACGAAGAATTGGCTGTCGATCTGATTCGGCGAAAGAGAATCCTTGTTCATCCGGGACATTTTTACGACTTTCCTCGGATGGGATTTCTGGTGGTGAGCTTGATCACACCCAAGGAAGAATTTGGGCGCGGCGCGGAAGCACTGCTGAAGCACGCTTCAAAAATGGCGATGCCGTGATTAGAGGTCCTGAAATTTTCAACTCCTGTCATCCGGAGCAACCTACCTCGCTTTGGCGAGGTTATGTATCCAATGAACAGTTCACCATCGCATTCTGGACCAGACCCAACATGACTCGGGCAGCGCCGAAGGCGCGACATTCTTTAGCCCAGCCCGTGAGGGCTGGGCAATGTTGCCCCAGAATCCCGGGCGCCGTAGGCGCGCCACCGATCGGTCAGTCCGGAATGCCGCCCCTGCGGGGCTTGGACTTCCTAGACCCGCCTACCCAGGCCTCACGGCCTGGGCTAAAGAATTCCGGCCTACGGCCTCTTTACCGCGAAAATCCGCCCGTCTGCCACCAGACAGAATTTGTTCATATGTTCTTGGGTGGGAGCCCCCGCATTTATGCGGGGGGAGCGATCCGCCTGAGGCGGATCGCGGCATGCGCTCCCTGATTGTGGCTTCAGCCACGGGCTTTCCTATCCCTTTGATTTCGCACTTTACCGCCGGACGGCTCCCGGGCTAAAGCCCGCTTCACAATCGTCCCATCGTCTCCGGCGGACTCAAGTCCGCCTTCCCCCGCATAAATGCGGGGACTCCCACCCAAGAACAATCTTAGATTAACGCTTATTCCCGGTCGCAAACGGTACTGACTCTTGCGGCCCGAGCTTGTGTGCTGTTCAAAATGTCAGAGAACGAGGATGCGTCGGCCCTGGTGTCTTCGGTTCCCAAACCACGAAGCGTTTTTTGTATAATTTTTAGTTCCTCACTACTCATCTCACCGGAGTTTTCTCATTGCCAAAAGCTGAAATTGGGATCATCGGAGGGAGTGGACTGTATGCCATGCCTGGGCTCTCCGAAATCGGTGAAGAGGCGCTGGAAACGCCGTTTGGCGCGCCTTCTGACGCATACGTATTAGGTAATCTTGAAGGCCGCAAAGTTGCCTTTTTGGCCCGCCACGGACGTGGGCACCGCATTCTGCCGACCGAGTTGAACTTTCGCGCCAATATCTATGGCATGAAAATGCTTGGCGTGGAACGGATTATCTCCGTCTCCGCCGTCGGCTCCCTCAAGCAAGAGCACAAGCCGATGGATTTTGTGATTCCTGACCAGTTCGTGGACCGCACGCGCCAGCGCGTCTCGACCTTTTTTGGGAATGGCGTAGTTGCGCACGTCGCACTGGCCGATCCGGTTTGCGGCGAAGTGGCGAAAGTCGCCGTGGATGCTTGCAAAAAGGTCGGAGTCACGGGCAAGAACGGCGGGACCTATCTCTGCATCGAAGGGCCCCAATTTTCTACTCGAGCCGAATCCAATCTCTATCGAAGCTGGGGCATGGACGTGATCGGCATGACCAATCTTCAGGAAGCCAAACTCGCGCGCGAAGCGGAGATCTGCTACGCGACGCTAGCGATGGTGACCGATTATGACTGCTGGCATCCTGAGCACGACAGCGTGACCGTCGAAACCATTGTTGGCTACTTGAACAAGAACGCCGACAACGCCTGCAAAGTCGTGCGGCAGGTGATCGCGGCGATGCCGAAGACGCGATCATGCAAGTGCGGCTCAGCACTGCGGCACGCGATTATGACGGATCCGACCAAAATTCCAGGCGAGACTCGTCGCAAGCTCAGCCTGCTGCTGGATAAATATCTCAAGGCGCAGGAGGCGGGGGCCTGATGTCGATTGTTGTCGTTGGTTCTGTTGCCTATGATTCGATTAAGAGTCCGTCAGGTTCGGTAGAGCGTTGTCTGGGAGGCGCAGCAACGTATTTCGCTCTCGCCGCCAGCTATTTCACCCAGGTGCGCGTTGTGGCGATCGTCGGGGAAGATTTTGCGGAAAAGGATGAGCAGGTCTTTCGCACGCACAAGATCGACACTCGCGGGATCGCGCGAGTAACAGGCAAGAGTTTTTTTTGGGCCGGAGAGTACGGCGACAATCTGAATGAGGCCAAGACGCTGGAGACGCAGTTGAACGTCTTCCAGAACTTCGATCCGCATCTACCGCCGGAGTACATGGATTCGGATTTTCTCTTCCTCGCCAACATCGACCCGGTGCTCCAGGGCAACGTGCGGCGGCAGATGGACGGCAATGCGCGTCTTGTCGGCGGGGACACGATGAACTACTGGATCACGGATCCTGGCCACCGCAAGAATTTGTTTGAGACGCTCAGAGGGGTTGACGTCCTGCTGATCAACGACACCGAGGCCAAGATGCTCGCGAAGGAGACCAGTGTCCCGCGCGCCGCGCAGAAAGTGCTGCAGCTCGGACCTCGCGCGCTCGTGATCAAGCACGGCGAGTACGGGGCGACTGTCTTTTTCAAATCGGGAGAGTTTGGCGGAGGAACGCATCCGTTCCGCGCGCCGGCGCTGCCGATGGAGGAAGTCCGCGATCCTACCGGAGCCGGCGATTCGTTTGCCGGCGGGTTTATGGGATACATTGCTTCGCAGAAGCGCATCGATCGCGAGATCTTTAAGCGCGCGATGTTTTACGGAGGCGTGATGGGATCCTTCGCCGTCGAGCGCTTCGGAACCGAGCGCCTGCAATCGCTCACGCGCGAGGAGATCGATGCCCGCTACCAAGTCTTCCGCGAGCTCACTCACGTCGATTAGCTTGCCGCAGAGGCAAGAGAATCCCGCGCAGCAGAGAAGTGCGCGCGCAGATTACTGGGTCGCCGGTTCTCTGCTGAGCCTCATCGGAGCCGGCGCGCTTTGGTTCTTTTTCCACCATAACGAAATTCTTTTATCCGGCGACGCGGTCGCGCACATCAACATTGCTCGCCGCGTCTTCGATTCCCGTACGCCGGGAATTCTGCAACTAGGATCGGTCTGGTTGCCATTGCCGCATCTGCTGACAATCCCGTTCATTCTCAGCGATCGAATGTGGCGGACGGGAATCGGCGGCTCTATCGTTTCCTTGATCTCCTACATCCTCGCCGGACTTGGTCTGTTTCGGCTGATTTCCCGTTGGTCACGAGCTGGAGCCTGGATTGCGCTCGGAATTTTTGCGCTGAACCCAAGCCTTCTCTATGTGCAGGCCACCGCGCTCAATGAGCCGATCTATCTGGCTACTTTCATTTGGGTGATCGTCTTCTTTGTCGAGGGATGTTCCAAAATGGGAAACGAGATTCCTGAACATCGGGATGTCTCCCGCAATCTGGAAAAGGGATCTGTTGTCCTCACTCTAGCGATCTTCTCGCGTTATGACGGATGGTTTCTCGCTTGCCTCTGCTGGTTGCTGGTTCTGCCCTCAATCTGGCGTTTCGCGCAAGGCTTACCTTCGAGCGCCAGCCGTCCGTTCCGACGCTCCGTCGCCAAAGCGCTTCTACTGACGTCTCTTGGGCCGGCGCTGTGGTTCGCCTACAACCTCGGCGCATACAGAAATGCTTTGAACTTTGCCAATGGTCCTTACTCGGCCAGAGCGATTGCTCAACGCACAACCGAACAAGGCGAGCCGCCCTATCCGGGCGAAAATCATCCGTGGACTGCCGGCCTTTATTTCGAAAAGGCTGCGCAGCTGAACGTCGGCGAGGGCAGACTGGGCGAAGCCCTGGTGATCCTCGCAGTCTTTGGCAGTTTGGCGATCGCAGGCAACGGCGCGTGGCTGGTGGTTGTGCTCTTGTGGTCGCCGATCGTCTTTTATGCTTTGTCGATCGCCTACGGTTCCGTCCCGATCTTCCTTCCGGTGTGGTGGCCGTTTTCCTATTACAACGTTCGTTATGGCCTGGAACTGCTTCCGGCCATCGCTGCCGGAGCCGGCCTTTTGATTGCCTCTGCCACGCGTTTGAAAGCTCATCGCTGGATTCGCCCA
>DASTJH010000076.1:0-34314 GCA_035716645.1 Terriglobales bacterium
ACCTCTACCGAGGGCGTCGAATATCACCCGGTGTGGTCGCCGGACGGAAGCATGATCGCCTACGACGCCACCAAGCGCGGACTCACCGACCGCGAGACCAACATGGAGGACACGCACGTCTGGGTGATGAACGCGGATGGCAGCGACCGCCGCGAGATTGGCAGCGTGATCGACGATCGCCAGGGCTCGCCGTCCTGGTCGTCCGACGGATCGAGCCTGTACTTCACGGTCCAGGAGCGTGGCAGTGTGCACCTTTATCGTCTTCCCATTTCGGGAGGCGAACCGCAGCGCGTTACGGACGATCCAGGATTTCTGAGTTCGTTTTCTCTGCGCAAAGATGGCGCGATCGCCTATACCTACGCGAGCCCGAACGACGAAGGTGAGCTCTTCCTTCGCGATGCCAATGGATCCGCTCGCAAGTTGACCAATCTGAACACGTCAGTGCTGGGGCAAAATAAAATCGCGCAAACCGCGTCGTTTACTTTTCTGAGCAATGACAACAAGTGGAGCGTCGAGGCGTTTCTCACCAAGCCGGCGGAGTTCTCGCCCGACAAGAAATATCCGCTCGTGCTCAACATTCACGGAGGACCGCATGGGCAGAGCGGGCCGGCATTCAATTTTCATAATCAAGCCTATGCGGCGCACGGGTACGCAGTGATGGCGATCAACTATCGCGGGTCCACCGGCTACGGCCAGAAATTCGCAGACGCTGTCTTCCGCGATCAGGATGGCGACGAAGGCATGGATGTGCTCTACGCCGTGAACGCCGCGCTGCGCCGCTATCCGTGGCTCGACCGTGATCGCATGGGCATCGAAGGCGTAAGTTACGGAGGACAGCTCACCGATTGGCTGATCACGCAAACGAACGCCTTCAAAGCCGCGATTCCCATTGCGGGAATTTCGAACTTCATCAGCTACAACTACATCACGTACTACAACCAGTACGAAGCCATGGAATGGGGTGCGTATCCGCATCAGGATAATCTGATGGATGTTCTGTGGGAGCGCTCCGCGCTCAAGCACGTTGCCAACGTCCACACGCCGACGATGCTCATGCACGGCGAAAACGATCCCGACGTGCCCATCGAAGAAGCCGAGCAGTATTACATCGCACTCAAGGACGTCGGCGTAGAGACGATCTTCGTGCGGTATCCCAGAGAAGGCCACGGTCTGCGCGAGTCGCATCATCAAGTGGACAGCATCGAGCGCGCATTCCAGTGGTACGACCGGCACTTTGCCGGACCAGTGCCGGGGCCGACGCCGAGTATTCCTTAATATCTCAGCAGTTGAAAGCACCGCGCTCGTGAAGCGCGAAGGCGGCAGCGGTGAAGCTCAATGCATGCCTCCTTGAGCTTGGCTTCTGACGCTTTTCGGGCTGCAAAACGCCCGCAACCCGGGACGCCTGGCCGGGTGCTTTCGTGCTCCATATCTCAATTGTGATCACCTGTGTGCTCGCGACCTATTTAGAATTCCTGCTGTGTCCTCTCCTTTCTCGATCATCTCCAGCCATGAGTCCGCTCGTCTAGGACAGCTGGAAACGCCACATGGATCTATCGATACTCCCGTCTTCATGCCGGTGGGGACGCTGGCGTCGGTCAAAGGCGTTCCGCAGCATTTGCTGGAGGAGCTTGGCGTACAGATTCTTCTCGGCAATACGTATCACCTTTATTTAAGGCCAGGGCATCAGGCAATTCGGGATCTCGGTGGTTTACATCGGTTCATGGCCTGGAAGCGGGCGATCCTGACGGACTCTGGCGGCTTCCAGGTTTTCAGTCTTAACGAACTGCGGAAGGTTTCCGAGAATGGCGTCGAATTCCGCTCCCATCTGGATGGCTCTTCACATTTGTTTACTCCGGAGCGGTCGATGGAGATTCAGATTGCTCTTGGGGCGGACATTATTATGGCGTTCGACGAGTGCACCGAGTATCCGGCGGAGCGGGAGCGCGTGCGCGAGTCGATGGAGCGGACTCTGCGCTGGGCGCGGCGCAGTAAGGATTACTTCGAAGCGCATCGGCATGAAGTTCCCTGGGCTGAGGAAAGGCAGGCCACGCAGTCGCTATTTGGGATCGTGCAGGGTGGGATGCATCCTGAGTTGCGGCGCGAGTCTGCGGAGCGGACCGTCGAGATCGGATTTCCTGGTTACGCGATCGGCGGGCTGAGCGTAGGCGAACCGCGCGAGCTTACGCGCGAGATCATTGCCTCGACTCTTCCTCTTCTTCCCAAGGACAAGCCGCGGTATGTAATGGGCGTTGGCTACCCGGACGAGATCGCCGAGTATGCGGCGATGGGTGTGGACATGATGGATTGCGTATTGCCGACGCGGGCGGCGCGGCATGGGCTGCTGTTCACTTCAGCGGGACGGATGAACATCAAGAATGCGCGCTATGCTCGCGATCCGGAGCCTCCGGATCCGAACTGCGGGTGCATGGTTTGCTCGCGCTACTCGCGCGCTTATCTCCGCCATTTGTTTGTCTCGGGAGAGTCGCTGGCGGCGGTGCTGAATACCATCCACAATCTCGCGCACTACCTTGACACGATGCGCAGCGTCCGTCATGCTATTAGGGCCGGAGAGAGTCAGAGGAATCGGGTGATCGGGTGATTTCGTGATCGGATGATTGCAGAATCGCCGAGATCAGAAACCCGCCCTCGAACGCCACCGTTCGCGGCATACAGATTTTGTCTTCAGCCGCGAAAAGCCAGTATAAATTGCGCGATTTCGTGATCCTTCGCTAAGCTCAGGACGGATTTCGTGATTTTCCAATCGCGAATGAATTTGGCTTGTATCCGGCGAGACAAGCGTCTTGAGCAAATCGCGAAATCGCGAAATCACGAAATTTGTATTCAGCATTGATCGACTTCCATCCAATCAGCTCCCTTTTAGCGCAGTCCACCGGCACGGGCATCGGCATGCTTGTTCCGCTGGTGGTCATCTTTGGCATTTTCTATTTCATGCTGATCATGCCGCAGCAGAAGCGCCAGAAACAGTGGAAGGCTATGCTTTCCGCGCTCAAGAACGGCGACAAGGTTGTGACCAGCGGCGGCATTCGCGGCACGATCATCTCCGTGAAAGACGATGCGGTGCAATTACGAGTTCCCCCAGACAATTTGCGGATCGAGGTGGCCCGCTCGGCGGTGACCGGCCTCAGTAATCCGGAAGAAGCGAAGTAAATGCGTAAAAACCTTTTCTCCAAGACCATCTTTATCATTTGCATCCTGCTGGTGTTCGTATACGGGATTTTTATGGGCACAGATCCCGATAAGGCAATCCAGGCCTGGAAGACCGGCGGCATCGGCGCAGCGATCCAGCAGAACATCCACATGGGGCTGGACCTCAAGGGCGGTACGCACCTCATTCTTCAGGTCGCGGTGAACGAAGCTGTGGCCACTGACACAGACCGCATGATCCAGGGTCTGAAGGAAGACCTTGGGAAGGCTGGCGTCACCTACACGGACATCAGCAAGCCCGATCCGAAGAATCATCCTGAGATCATCGACGTTAAAGGCGTCTCGCCGGATAAAACAACGGCGCTGCGCGGTGTGGTGAGCGACAGCTATCCCAAGTACGACCTCCAGACCGGCGCCAATGGCGTGTACCAGATCGTGATGAAGCCGTCGGAAGTCACATCGCTCAAGAATCGCGCGGTGCAGCAGGCAATTGAGACGATCCGCAGCCGTGTGGACGCGCTCGGCGTAAACGAGCCGACGATCCAGGAGCACGGACTTGGGGATTATCAAATTTTGGTCGAGCTGCCCGGCACCGATCTTGATCCGGCGCGCGTGCGCGAGATCATGCAGTCAACGGCGATGTTGGAGATTCGCCAGGCGATCGGCGGACCATACCCGGATGAGCAAGCAGCGATGCAGGCCAACGGTGGAGTGATTCCCCCAGACGACATGCTTCTTCCCGGCAATACGGGTGAGGAGACTGGCAATGGGACTGAGTACTTCCTGGTTTCGCGCACTGCAGCCGTCGCCGGCAGCGACATTCGCGACGCGCAGCCTAGCGCCGACGAGAATGGCCGTCCGGAAGTGACCTTTCAGTTGAGCAACGAAGGCGGACGTCGCTTCGCGCAGTTTACCGGCGCGCACGTTGGGGACAATTTGGCGGTTGTGCTCGACGGGCATGTGCGCGAGGTCGCGCGCATCAACGAACAGATTCATGACAGTGGTCGCATCAGCGGCAGCTTCACGCAACAGCAGACGCACGATCTCTCGATGATGCTGCGTTCCGGCGCGCTGCCGGCGAGCATTCACTATCTCGATGAAGAGACAGTCGGTCCGTCCCTCGGCGCTGACTCGATTCGCGCCGGCGTGCTGGCCGCGGTGATCGGCATGGCTGCGGTGCTGATCTTCATGCTGATCTACTACCATGGCGCGGGCATCAACGCGGATCTGGCGCTCATTTTGAACTTGGTGATTCTGCTCGGATTTCTTGGGTTCACCGGCGCAACCCTCACGTTGCCGGGGATTGCCGGTGTGATCCTGACCATTGGTATGGGCGTCGACTCGAACGTGCTGATCTTTGAGCGCATTCGCGAAGAGCTGCGTGCGGGCAAAGCGCCGGCAGCGGCGGTCGATCAGGGGTTCCACCATGCGTGGCTGACCATCGTCGATACACACGTGACGACGATCGTCTCGGCATTCATTTTGTTCATTTTTGGAACTGGTCCGGTACGCGGATTCGCAGTCACGTTGACCTTCGGTCTGCTCGCCAACCTGTTCACGGCAGTGTACGTCTCGCGCGTGATCTTCGATTCGATCCTGAATCGGAAAGAGCGCGGCGCGGCAATTAGCATTTAGCTACCAGCTGCCAGCTTCCAGCTCCCAGCTTTGTCCTGGAGCTGTTGAATGGCCGATGGTGGTTAACAAGAAATAAAGCAAAGTTCCCAGTTGCTCTTAGCTAGCTTCGAGGCTTGATTCTCGCTGGTAGCTGGCGGCTGGTAGCTGGCAGCTTCAGGACACATACTTTGGAATTCTTTAAGAACACCAACATCAACTTTCTCGGCTGGAAGTGGTACTTCCTCTCGTTTTCTCTGGTCTTCAGCATTGCGGGTATCCTGTCGCTTGCGTTCTGGCATGGGTTGCCACTGGGCGTCGACTTCAAAGGCGGCACGCTGGTCGATGTCAAATTCGTCGGCGCTCCCAACGATGCCGAGATTCGCAAAGCTGTCGATAATGCCGGCTACCACGATGCAAAGATTCAGAGCCTCGGCGGCAATGCCAACGATGAAGTCATCATCAGCTTGCCCGTACGCGAGACCAGCGAGGCGGCACTCGACAAAGGTCGCGAGCAGATCGTCACGGCCCTGGAAAAGTACTTTGGCGGATCCAGCAGCGGCAAGTTCGATTTGAACAATGCCAGTGCAGCGCAGATCGGCACGTACCTGCTGAACAAGGATCCGATGCATCTCGGAACCGATGCGGCCACGCGTTACAACCAAATCGCGCGGCAGATCGCCGACTATCGCGACAAGACCAGAGCGGGCGTGCTCGGCTCGATCGACGAGTTGAATAGCGTCGTGCAGCCGCAGGTGCTCGCCTCTTTGAAGGACGGCGCCTACACCTCCCAATTCGGTGTGCGCAGCGTGCAGATTGTGGGACCGCAGGTTGGCGCGCAGCTACGCCGTCAGGCAGCTCTGGCGACCGCATATTCATTGGTCGGCATGCTGGTCTATCTGGCATTCCGGTTTGAGTGGATTTACGGCGTGGCTGCCGTAGTGGCTGTTTTCCATGACACGCTGATCACCGTCGGCGCGTTCTCCTTGACGAATCAAGAAGTAACGCTTACTGTTATCGCCGCGATTCTGACGCTCATCGGATATTCGATGAACGATACGATTGTCGTCTTCGACCGTATTCGCGAGAATATTAAGCTGCTCCGGCGCGAGTCGCTGTCGGAGATTGTGAATCGCAGCATCAACCAGACCCTGAGCCGGACGGTGCTCACCTCAGGGCTGACGTTCCTGACGGTGCTCTCGCTGTATCTTTTCGGGGGAGAGGTTCTGCATGGGTTCTCCTTCGCCCTGGTTGTCGGCATCATAATTGGTACCTATTCCTCGATTGCAGTAGCAGCTCCGATGCTGGTCGCGTACCAGGATTGGCGCTTAGCGAAAACCGGAGCGGCAGTGGTGCCAGGCTCGGCGCGTAGAGCTGCGGGCAAGAAAGTTACTGGGGACAGGTTACAGGGAACCGGAAAAATCTAAGCGAGGTTAGAGGGGACAGGTTACAGGGCACAGGAACAGCCGATAGGTTTTCCTGTTCCCTGTGACCTGTTCCCTCTCCCCTGCTTCTTGGAACCCCATCGGCCCCTGCGGTGTCTATGAAATAGAAGTATCTACCATGGGAGAGATTCGCAATGTTTGAGGATAGTCTGGTCGAATCCGGGGGGAGAATCAAAACCAGGCGGGGATGGACGACGTCGTTGTCGTTCGGCTTGCAACTCCTGCTGCTTGGGATTCTGATTCTTATCCCGCTTATCTATACAGAGGCGCTACCCAAAGCGCAGCTCATGACGTTCCTGGTGGCCCCACCACCACCACCACCGCCGCCGCCACCGCCGCCGGCTACACCTCCTCCGAAAATCGTTCATGTGCAGACTGAGGTTGTGAATAACGAACTGCGCGCTCCGACCAAGATTCCGAAAGAAATTAAAATGCTGAAGGAAGACGAGGCGCCGCCGCCATCAGCCGGCGTTGCCGGTGGAGTTCCGGGTGGAGTTCCGGGCGGCTCCATGGGGGGTGTGCTCGGTGGCATCGTCGGTGGCAGCTTGCCGCCTCCGAAGGTGGCTGCGCCGCAGAAGATTCGTGTGTCTTCGGGTGTCGTAGCCGGTAACAAAATTTCTGGAGCCAATCCGCAGTACCCGGCAATTGCGAAAACAGCACGTATCCAGGGAACCGTCGTTTTGCAGGCGGAAATCAGCAAACAAGGGACGATCCAGAATCTGCACGCTGTGAGCGGCCCGCCGATGTTGTATCAGTCGGCAATCGACGCGGTTCGCCAGTGGCGGTACAAGCCTTACATCTTGAACGGCGAGCCGGTGGAAGTGGAAACCACGATCCAGGTGAACTTCACGCTGAACGGCGGTTAGAACATTGCCCAAGATGCTGGAAAACCTGTTGACAAGAGAGAGCTTCTGAAAGTAGAAGGCTTTTCCGAGTTTCAGGTTCGAGTGGGAAGCTGATAGCGCAGAGAGCTTCAGCTTCCCCCTTGAATAATCCGAGACTCGAGATGCCTCGTTCGGTCCTGTTTCCAAATCACCAATGCGCAATTCGGCTCTTTCGCGATTGGAAAGCTGTTTCGATTCAGAACTCCAGGACAGCGGGAACAAGCCCGTCGTTTCTGGAGTCGAATTTAGTATCAATCCTGCGGCCCATGACGTTTTCATCATTTGTCGCACTTTAACAACCTAGTTCTGAGGAGGACTAACTCAAGTGATTTCATTGGCAACTCTCGCAGCGGCGGCGTATTACAAGCTGCCTGTCCTGGCCATGTGGCTCCAGGGAGATACGGGCGAAATTGGCTGGGACCCCATTTCTCTATGGCGCCAGATGGGCTGGCTGGCCCGCATCGTCGTCATCATTCTCTTCATCATGTCGGCATGGTCGATTGGCGTGATGATCGACCGCTACATTGCTTTCAACGCCGCGCGCAAGCAGTCGCGGGCTTTTGCTCCGCAGGTTGCGGGAGCGCTGCGTGATGGCAAAATCGACGAAGCGATTCGCGTTGCCGAGCGCAACAAGAAGTCGCACCTGGCGAAAGTAGTCACCGCCGGCCTGCAGGAGTTCAAGGCGCACGGCGAATCCACAGACATTCCCGGCGAGCAGATCGAAGCCAGCAAGCGCGCGCTCGAGCGTGCTGAAGCGATCGTCCATGCGGAACTGAAGCGCGGACTCGGCGGTCTGGCGACCATCGGATCAACGGCGCCGTTCGTTGGACTGTTCGGAACGGTGGTCGGTATTTTGAACGCCTTCCGCCAGATCTCGGCGCAGAAGACCTCCGGTCTCGGCGCGGTCGCCGGCGGTATTTCGGAAGCGCTGGTGACGACGGCCATCGGATTGTTCGTCGCCATCCCGGCCGTGATGATGTTCAACTACTTCACCAACAAGGTGGAAGCCTTCGACGTGGAGATGGATAACTCGTCCTCTGAGCTGATCGATTATTTCCTGAAGCGCAGCGGACGTCGTTAGTCTGACCGCAGCCGGAGAACGGTTGCGAGCAGAAAACCAATAGCTTCGAGAGCGGCCCAATGCCTTCTTCCCGGAATGGTCCGGGAAGAAGGCGCCTCCTCACTCGAATGACTTGTGACACAGTGATGTGTCCATTACTGGATCAAACCAAATGTCTTTAGTAAAACGAGACGAAGCCAAGAAAGTTAATTCCGACATCAACGTCACGCCGATGGTGGATGTGATGCTGGTGCTGCTCATCATCTTCATGGTCATCACGCCGATGTTGCAGCACGGCCATACCGTGGAACTGGCGAAGACCAACAACCCTGAGCAGATGCCGGACGCCGACAAGGAAGACGCGATCCTGATCGCCGTCACCCGCGACAATAAGGTGTTCCTCGGCAACGATCTGGTCCAGCCCGACCAGCTCGCGGACAAGGTGCGCGACAAGTTGGCAAACAAGGCGGACAAGCGGGTTTATGTGAAGGCCGATGCGCGCGCAAAATACGGCACAGTGGTTGAGGTGGTGGATAACATCCGCTCCGACGGTGTCGATCAGCTCGGCCTACTCACCGAGCAGCGCCAGCCGTTGGCGAATCAACAGCAACCGCCGGAGAATCCGCGGCCGATGCCTAGCGGGGAATGAAGAAGATTTCGTAATTGGGTAATCGGGTAATTGATTAATTCGAGAACCGATACCAGGATCTGGATTTTCAAATTTCCCAATTTCGCAATTTCGAAATTGGGTGTTCTTGAGGAATTTTCTTATGGCAATGACAACAGGTGGCTCCGGAAGCGGTCCAACTTGCAGCATGAACGTCACGCCGATGATCGACGTCCTGCTGGTGCTGTTGATCATCTTTATGATGATCACGCCGCTCACGCCGCGCGGGTTGGATGCGTTGGTTCCGCAACCGCCCAAAGACAAGCAAAAGCAGCAGGAACCGAACGATCGTACAATCGTGGTGCAGGTGCTGCAGGCGGCTCCGGGACAGGATCCGACATTGAAGATCAATGAGACCGATGTGACCTGGAACGATCTTCAGCAAAAGCTCACCGACATCTTCAAGACGCGCGCCGAGCGTGTGATGTTCGTCAAGGGCGATGACGATGTGCCGTTCGCCGATGTTGCGAAAGTGATCGACATCGCGCACTCGTCGCAGGTGGAGAAGGTCGGACTCATCACCGCGAAGATCGAAGCGGGACAGTAAGAACATTTTTGATTTCGCGATTTGTGATTTCGTGATTGGACTTTGGTTGACGCGATCTTCAATCGCCAAATCACGAAATCACGCAATCGCGAAATGTTTTTTCCTTCCCCAGCAACACTGATTTCATTTACACTCCCCGTTTGTTTAAGGAGCAGGGAAAACTTTCATGAACAGAAGCGCACGTTTCCTGGTCGTGCTCGCCGTACTGGCGTCGCTGGCTGGGGTAGGATGTGACAAACTCAAAGCCCGCGATCAGTTGAACAAGGGCGTCCAAGCATACCGAGGCGCGCAGTACGACGCCGCCATCGAACATTTCAAGAACGCCGTTGCCCTCGATCCCAGTCTCTCGAATGCTCGTCTTTTTCTCGCCACGGCTTATGCGCAGCAGTGCGTCTCGCCGGATAACATGAAGTATTGCAATCAGGCGATTGACGAGTTCAAGACTCTTTTGCAAAAAGATCCGAATGACATCGGCAGCTTGAAGGGCATTGCTTCGCTCTACTACAACATGTCCGGGTGGGTCACCGGCAACTCGCCCGAGGATACGCAGAAGAAACTCAATCTCCTCGATGAATCCAAGCAATATCATGACCGCGTGATCAAGGCCGATCCCTCAGATCCTGAGGCCTATTACTCGGTTGCTGTAATCGACTGGACTGAGTCATACAAGCATCGCATTGACGCGATGGCAGCGAATGGTCAAAACGCCACCGGCGATGCGCCCTTCAAAGACAAGAAAGTTTGCGAACAGGTGAAACAGGAAAATGATCCGCTGGTCCAGCAGGGCATCGACTACCTGAGCAAAGCGATTGATCTGCGCAAGGATTATGACGATGCCATGGCTTACCTGAACCTGGTGTACCGCCAGAAGGCCTACATCGAATGCGGAGATCAGGAAGCTTACAAGCAGGATCTCGCCACAGCTGACGACTGGGTCACGAAGACGATGGCTACTAAGCGCGCCAAAGCCGAAAAGCAGCAAGGCCCAGGCGGCATCGTGCTGGAACAGCCGAAACAGGGCGGATCGACGCAATAAGGCAGGTTACAGGGAATAGGTTACAGGGAACAGGAGTGTCAGGCTTTTGTCCTCTGTGACCTTGTTCGTTTTTTCTGTTCCCTGTTCTCTGTCCCCTGTCCCCTGAATTTTTCCCTCATCCTCTCCCAAGTCACATCCAACGATTCCGGCAGCACTCTTGTTTCTCCTACTACGGTCATGAAATTGGAATCCGCGATCCAGCGAGGGAGGATGTGCATGTGGATATGGCCAGCGACGCCTGCGCCGGCGGCGGCGCCGATGTTCATTCCCAAATTGATACCGTCAGGCTTGTAGAGCGAGCGCAGCACGGCTTCGGTTTCCTGCGAAAGCGACATCATTTCCCGGGCCGCTTCCGGATGTAGCTTTTGCAATTCGTCAACGTGTTCGAACGGGATCACCATCACGTGTCCCGACGTATAAGGAAACGCGTTGAGGCAGATATAGCAATGTTTCCCGCGATGAACGATCCACGAGTCGCGATCGTCGCAGCCCTCTTGTTTGTGGCAAAAGACGCAGCCGTCGCTCGGTTTCGAGTTCGTGATGTACGCGTACCGCCACGGCGTCCAGAGATAATCCATAACGCGGAAGTATAGTGAAGATTTCGCGATTTCGTGATCGGGTGATTTCGTGATTTGAAAATCGCGAAATCACGAAATCGCGCAATCACCAGATGGGTTTGACACTCTCTCCGAGCGATTGCTATAGTCAAGAAATCGGCAAGCAGCGGCAACGCTGTTTTTCGATCCGGCCGCAGAGTTTCCTCTAGCCCGTGCGCGGGCCCACACACAAGAGAGCTTTTGCAGCCATTAGTCCGCTCAGCGGGCAATTGCCTGCGTGGGACAGCCCCGCCGAGTGAGCGCGACGAAGAAGGACCCATGCAGTTCGAAGAGAGTACAGCTCGCGATTTCAACCCCATTCTGGAAGACAGCGCTGCCGGCCCGCAGAATTCTTCCGATCATCCGCAGGAAGAGCACGAGCATGGCTCCCATAATTTCAATCAAGAGACGACAACCCTGAAAACCGAAACTCCCGAACCAATCGCCCTGGAAACCGAAGCCACTGAAGCTTCCGAAACCACCAACTCCATTACATCCGAAACCAGCGAGACTCACGCCTCCGAGCCGCGGGAAGAAATGGACTTTGCCGCCGTCCTGGAGAGCTTTGAAGCCGAGCAGTCCGCGGCCGAAGCCGCCATGCCCAGTGAAGACCACCTGATCAAAGGCACGGTCGTCAAGCTCACCGACAAGTACGCGGTCGTCGATGCCGGATTCAAGTCCGAAGGCATGGTGCCCATCGCGCAGGTCATGGGTCGCGACGGCCAGCCGAAGTTCCAGCCCGGCGACACTATCGATGTGGTGGTGGATCGTGGCGAAACCGAGGAAGGCTACGTCCTCCTCTCCCACGAAAAAGCGCGGCGCGTACGCGTCTGGGACGATGTAGAGCGGGCATATAACGACAAAGCCACGATCAAGGGCTATGTAGTCGATCGCGTAAAGGGCGGACTCTCGGTCGATGTGGGTGGAGTGACGGCGTTTCTCCCTGGCTCTCAGGTGGACCTCAAACCGGTTCGCAACCTTGACGGCTACAAAGGACAGGAAATCGATGTCCGCGTTATCAAGCTAAACAAGAAACGCGGCAACATCGTTGTCTCGCGCAAGCAGTTACTTGAAGAAGAGCAGGCGGAGAAGCGCGGTAAAACGCTCGAACATCTCGAAGAGGGCGCCGTTCTCACTGGCACGGTTAAGAATCTCACCGACTACGGCGCGTTCGTCGATCTCGGCGGCCTCGACGGCCTGTTGCACATCACCGATATGTCCTGGGGACGGCTCACGCATCCGCGCGACCTGGTCAATGTGGGCGACGAGATCCACGTCAAGGTTCTCAAATTCGACAAAGAAAAGCAGCGCGTTTCTCTCGGCTTTAAGCAGCTCACACCCGACCCGTGGCTCGATGCCGCCGAGCGTTATCCCATCGGCGCACACGTCCGCGGACGCGTTCTGAGCGTGACCGACTACGGCGCGTTTGTGGAGTTAGAGCAGGGCATCGAAGGACTCGTCCACGTGAGCGAGATGACTTGGTCGAAGCGGATGAAGCATCCGTCCAAGATCGTCAAGCCGGGCGATGAAGTCGAAACCGTGGTGCTCAACGTCAATCCTGCCGATCGCCGCATTTCGCTCGGACTCAAGCAGCTCGAACAGAATCCGTGGGAGCAGTTGCACGATAAGTATCCAGTCGGCAGCGTAGTCGAAGGCCGCGTGCGCAACCTCACCGACTTCGGCGCATTTATCGAAATCGAAGACGGCATTGACGGCCTGGTCCACGTGAGCAATCTGAGCTGGACCAAACGCGTCAAGCATCCGTCAGAAGTGCTGAAGAAAGGCGAGAAGGTCCGCGCGCAAGTGCTGGCCATCGAGCCTGAGCACCGCCGCCTGTCGCTCGGCGTGAAGCAGACTCAGCCCGACGTTTGGGAAACGTTCTTTGACACCCATCGCCTTGGTGACGTTGTCAAGGGCAAGGTTCTGCGTACCGCTCAGTTTGGGGCTTTTGTCGAGATCGCCGACGGAGTGGAAGGCCTATGCCACAACTCCGAAGCTGCGGACTCGCACGGCACTCCGATCAAGCTCGATGCCGGCCAGGAACACGACTTCAAAATCATCAAGATGAATCAGGACGAAAAGAAAGTCGGCCTGAGCCTGCGAGCAGTAGGCGAAGAAGCCAGCCGAGCCGACGTCGAAGCTTATAAGCAGCCAGTCTCCAGCTCGACTACCACATTGGGCGAGATGATGAACTGGAAGCGGGCGAGCAACGACCAGGATTAGAGCAGTTTCATTTTTGGAAACTAAAAGGCTGCCAACATGGCAGCCTTTTGTGCGGGCGGTCCCCCAAATTCTAGAGCTTAGATCTATGGATTTCGCGAGAGTCAATGACGGGTCCCACAATATCTCCGCGTATCTTGACTTTGCCTTCTAAAGAGCCGAACCAACTTCGCGAAGGGTTCTCGACCGAAACGGGAATAATCTCCGCAACCGGCTTCCCAAATCGGGTGATGCGTAGGGCAAGTCTGGTCTTCGCGACTTCATCGATAAATGACGAGCACTTCAGCCGGAATTCTGAAATATCAACTTCGCGCATATTGACCATTTTGATCAAGCAAGAGCCTTGAAGCAATGCTGTTCATCATGTAACCTATAGATTACATCGCGTGATTGAAATTCGGCATTATCTTGACCGGGCGGGGAAAGATTTTTTTGAGGAGTGGCTATCACGTCTGCGTGATGCTCGTGCGCAAGCGAAGATTGCCTTGCGCCTTAACCGGCTTGCAGCCGGAAATTTTGGCGACTCTAAATCTCTCGGCCATGGGTTAAATGAAATGCGAATCGAATTGGGGTCATGGTATCGCGTGTACTACCTGATGATGGGGGGCGCAATGTGTGCTGCTATTGTGCGGCGGCGATAAGCGCACGCAAGCATCCGACATTGAACGCGCGCAGCAGTATGCGCAGGATTACAAAGAAAGGACGCGAACGCAATGAAACGAAAAGCCAGTGTTTCTCACGACACCGCGATCATTCGTCGCCTGCGTAAGAATCCACGTTTTGCGGAAGAGTATCTGAGGGCGGCGCTGGAAGAGGAAGACGAGCCAGGTGTCTTGCTGATTGCTTTGCGGCATCTTGCTCAGGCCAAAGGGATGGCTCAGCTAGCGAAGAGAGCTGGAGTCGAACGAGAGAGTCTCTATCGGGCGCTTTCGGGAAGAGGAAATCCGCGGCTGTCGACTCTCGTAGCCGTCACGCGAGCCCTTGGTCTGCGGCTCACGGTTGAAAGCGCCACTTAATGGCCGACTTGGATCGAATTACTCGAAATCCCGAAGTTATGGGTGGAGAGCCATGCCTGCGTGGTATGCGTGTAACTGTCCAGACATTCGCCGGGTTGGTTGCCGCGGGCCATTCGATCATTGAATTCTCGCTGCCTACCCATACCTCGAAGAAGCGCCAGGCTATGGCTTACGCAGACTCGTGCGAAGCATAGTTCACGCATGCATATACCCCAGCAGCGACAAAGCCATCATGACTATCACCACAGCCACAAGGAGGCGGTTATTCCACCGCGAACTCTGATCTTTTTCGACTTCTGATTCCTGCTTCATAATCCTTTTCCGGAGCCGACGGGCACGTCATCTGATGAGCGCCGCGCGGAAAAAGTTGCGTTCTGCTCGTTTACAGTAAGAACGATGGCCAATCTGCCGCTGATCCGCCAGCTTCCCAAAGCTGAACTGCATCTGCATATGGAAGGCACGATCGACCCGCCCACCCTGGTCGACCTCAGCCGCAAGCACGATCCTGCTCCTTTGACGATGGAGGAGGCCCAACGGTTATACGAGTACGAGGATTTCCACGGATTTTTGATGGCCTTTAAGGCCGTCACCCAGCGCCTGCTCAGTGCCGACGACTACGACCTGGTCGCCTACCGAATGATCGAGCGGCTAAAGGCGCAAAATGTGCTTCACGCCGAGGTTTACTTGTCGGTCGGCGTAGTTCATTGGCGGCAGCATGAGTTCGAGCCGCTGTTTGAGGGACTAGAGCGTGGACGCGAGCGTGGCGAGCGCGATTTCGGCGTCTCCGTCAATTGGATCTTCGACGCTGTCCGCCATTTCGGCGTGGAAGCCGCGCAGCTCGTCTTTGAGCTGGCGGTGCGTTACCGGGATCGGAACGTCGTTGGAATCGGCATTGGCGGGGACGAGCGCCGCGGCCCTGCGGAGCCCTTTCGCGACCTCTATCGCAATGCTGCCGAGAACGGTTTGCGGCTCACCGCCCATGCCGGCGAGAGCACCGGTCCGGAATCGATCTGGGCCGCGCTCAACATCGGCGCCGAACGTATCGGACATGGCCTAAGCGCCATCGACGATCCCGAGCTGATCGAAGTCCTGGCTGAACGGCAAATCCCAGTCGAAGTTTGCCTGAGCAGCAACCTGCTGACCGGCTGCCTCAAAAGGATCGAGGATCATCCCGTCCGCCGACTCTTCGATGCCGGTGTGATGATCACGCTCAACACCGACGATCCGGCGATGTTCCACACTACCCTGTCGCGCGAGTACGAGCTGGCGCAAGATTTATTCGGATTTAGCGACGATCATCTGCGCGAGCTGGCCCGCAATTCGATAGAGGCGTCCTTCTTGCCGGCAACAAAAAAAGTGACGATGCTGGAAAACTTCGATGCTGCCGGTTAATGAGCCTGCTCGCGTCCACGGCGTCCACCGAGTCCACCTTCGTCCATTTCCCTACCCGCTCTCCTTTCCCCGCGTCTTGATCCAAATCGGCGTACCCTCAAACCCAAACGCCCGCCGAATCTGGTTTTCCAAAAATCTTTGATAAGAGAAGTGCAGCTTCCCCTGCCGGTTCGTAAACACGACGAAAGTAGGCGGCGCGACCGCCGCCTGCGTCATGTACTGGATGCGGAGATCAGCTTTGGGCGAGGAAGCTCGCTCGAAATCGACCGACTTCAAAAACCGGTTCATCTCGCCAGTGCTGATGCGCTTGCGGCGCTCGCGCGCCACGCGCTGCACGGTCGAGAAGACGCGATCGATGTTCTTACCACTCGCTGCCGAAACGAACAGCACCGGAGCATACGCGAGGAACTTCAGCGCCGAGCGAATTTGCTTTTCGTAGAGCGCCTGATCGGCAGGCTGATGATCGTCTGCGCGCCGTGAGCCGACCAGATCCCACTTATTCACGACGATCACCACCGAGCGCCCGCTCTCGTGCGCGTAGCCGCCGATGGTCGCATCCAGCGCGGTGACGCCTTCGACAGCGTCGATGACTAGCAGCGCCACGTCGGCAGCTTCGAGGTGTTTGCGCGCCATCACCACCGAAAGTTTCTCTGCCATCAGCTTGGTTTTGCCTTTTCGGCGAATGCCGGCTGTATCGATGAAGCGATAGCGTTCGTCGCCACGCTCCACGAGCTCATCGACTGCGTCCCGCGTCGTGCCCGCAATCGGCGAGACAATCGCGCGCGAGCTTCCTGTGAGCTGGTTCAGCAGGGTGGATTTTCCCACATTGGGACGACCGATGATCGCGATCTTAGTCTCCGCAGATAATTTCGAAGTTTCCGGTGCGACCTCTGGCCCCTCAGCTTCGGACGGCAGTTCTTCGGGCAGTGCTGTCTTGGGCATCCGCTCCAGCGCCGCATCGAGCAGGTCGCCAATTCCATTACCATGCTCGGCCGAAACGGGGAACACATCCTTAATCCCGAGCCGGCGAAATTCTTCCGCCGAGGCTTCGAGTTTCGGCGAATCGATCTTGTTCACCGCCAGGAAGAGCGGCTTGCCGCTGCGTAGGAGGAGTCGCGCTAAATCGATGTCCGGAGCCGCCAGCTCGCTACGCCCATCGACCACCATCACCACGAGGTCTGCTTCTTCCAGAGCAACTCGGGCCTGCCGATAGATCTCTGCGGAGATCAGCTCCTTATCATCAGGAATGATGCCGCCAGTGTCGATCACCCGAAACTCGCGACCGTTCCACTGCGCGCGCGCATACAGCCGGTCGCGCGTGATCCCCGGCTCATCGCCGACGATCGCCCGCCGGCTGCCCACGATGCGGTTGAAGAACGTGCTCTTGCCCACATTGGGCCGTCCCACGATGGCGAGCGTGCCGGCTTCGGCCGTGAGGCGAGAAGGTTGGGAGCTTGTCGTAGATGATTTTTCGCGAATAAGCGAGATCCTCTGAGAAACCGTGCGGGCGAAGAGAAGCAGCTCTCAGAAAATCTGCGATTTCACCCGCATCCCCGTTATTATAAAGTTCACTCTGCTCCTCGCGGTTTACCTCCTTTGTCTTCGACTGCCCAAAATGCGACTGCACCGTCGCGCCCGATGGGGTCGCTGTACTCCTTCTTTGCTCCGGGCGGAGCACTCGCAAACTCTCATCCGGCATACGAATTTCGCCGTGGACAGCTTCAGATGGCGGAAGCCGTCGAGCAGGCGATCACCGACAAGCGTCACCTGCTGGTCGAAGCTGGAACCGGGACCGGTAAGACGCTCGCTTATCTCCTGCCCGCCATCCGCTCCGGGAAGCGCGTGATCGTCTCCACGGGCACCAAGAACCTGCAAGAGCAGCTTTTCTATAAAGACATTCCCTTTTTGGAACAGGTTCTGTTTCCGAACGGCGAGGACAAGCTGCGCGTCTGCTACATGAAAGGCCGCAACAACTACCTCTGCCGGCAGAAGCTCTACGATCTCAAGAACCAGCCGATCCTGCGCGAGCTCTCCGAGATCGAGCAATACGCCGCGATTGCAGAGTGGGAGGAGAGTACGCAAACGGGAGATCGAGCCGAAGTCCGCGACTTGCCCGAGAATAGCGCGCTCTGGCACAAGCTCGATGCTCGCGCCGAAGCCTGCACCGGACAGAAGTGCCAACAGTTCGATCGCTGCTTCATTACCGAAATGCGGCGGCGCGCCTCCGAGAGCGACATCATCATCGTCAACCATCATCTCTTCTTTGCCGATTTGGGAATCAAGCGCGCGAACGAAGATGCTCCCGATGCCGGCGTCCTTCCCGATGCCGCGATTGTGATCTTCGACGAAGCGCACGAACTGGAAGACGTGGCCGGCAGCTACTTCGGTGTCTCGGTCGGCAACCTGCGCTTCGACGAACTGGCGCGCGATATTGAGACCACACTGCGCATCAAGAAAAATCTTCCGGCTTCGGTCGTGCAAGCCTGCGCCAACCTGCGCGAGCGTTCTCAATTTTTCTTTGGCCTGCTCCCGCTGGGCGAAGGCCGTTTTGCCTTTCACAATCGCGTGGAGTTTCTGGAAGAAAACGGCGAAGAGTACATCTCGCTGCTCGGCGCGCTCACGCGCGTCGTCTCCGAGCTGCAGGCACTCAAGGACAAGCCGGAAGAAGCTTTCCAGTTCATGCGCCGGGCGGAAGAAATCAAAGTTCAACTCGGTTTCATTCTGGAATCGAAGGACCGCAACACGGTTTTCTGGATCGAGCGCCGCGGTGGACTGGGAAATAGACGGAGCGGAGCGCGGGCGGTGTTCTTGCAAGCCACGCCCATTGATGTCTCGCAGCTCCTGCGCCAGACGCTGTTCGAGAATCTCGACACCGCCGTGCTCACTTCGGCGACACTTGCTGTGAGTAACGGATTTGAGTACATCCAGCGGCGCCTCGGCCTCGACCACACGCGCGCGCTGATCGTGCCTTCCCATTTTGACTACTCGCGCCAGGCGCTGCTCTACGTCCCACCGGAGCTGCCCGACCCGCGTAACGAGCAGTTCGCTCCGCAAGCCGCGCATACCATGCGCCGCGTCCTCGAGCTTTCCCGCGGACGCGCCTTCTGCCTCTTCACCAGCTACTCGCAGATGCACGACATGTACGAGCGCCTGCTTGGCGAACTGGAGTATCCGATGCTGATGCAGGGATCCGCTCCGCGCAACGTTCTGCTCGAAGAATTTCGTACTACACCAAACGCAATTCTGTTCGCGACGTCCTCGTTCTGGCAGGGAGTCGATGTGCAGGGCGAGCAGCTCAGTTGCGTGATCATCGACCGGCTGCCCTTCGCCGTTCCCAATGATCCGGTGGTCGCGGCGCGCGTGAACGCGATTACCGAAGAGGGACGCAATGCGTTCATGGAATACCAGGTTCCTGGCGCGGTAATCACGCTCAAGCAAGGCTTCGGCCGGCTGATTCGCTCACTGCATGATCGCGGCGTGCTTGTCCTGCTAGACAATCGCATTCAGCGCCAACGCTACGGGCGAGTCTTCCTCGAAAGTCTACCGAAGTACGGCATGGCGCGCGGACTGGAAGATATCGAAAGGTTCTTCGGCTAGCGACCTCCCATGCTGTCATCCTGAGCGAGGGCGCACGCCCGAGTCGAAGGACCTCCGCGAATGCTGACACCATGAACGCTGTTTCCGAGTTTCTCGCTGCGCCGAGTGTCCAGGTTCCATAAATCTCGATACGGGCTCCCAAAAAATCACCGCCACAAACTCCAGCGCACACGGTGTCGGGGTCCTTCGACTCGGGCGTGCGCCCTCGCTCAGGATGACACTGTCGTAAACACGTCGTTGCTCGTGCAATCAAGAGAAAACTTCCGCTCTCCCGCTTGAATCTGCTTAGAAGGCGAAGTCTTCTTTTGGCCTGAGCATGATGATCAGCTCTGGCACCCGCTTTCTGCTTTCTTAAACAGTTTTTCCGCAGGAGTTTTGACGATGAGTATGACGGTCTCCGACGCAGTGGTTCATGGCTTGATCGATTGGGGCGTAGACACGATCTTTGGTCTTCCCGGCGATGGCATCAACGGATTCATGGAGGCGCTGCGCAAGGCGCAAGACAAAATCCGCTACGTGCATATGCGTCACGAGGAAGCTGCGGCGATGGCCGCCTCGGGATATGCGAAGTTCACCGGCAAATTGGGTGTCTGCTTCTCGACCGCGGCACCGGGCGCGATCCACATGCTCAATGGTCTCTACGACGCGAAGATCGATCAGGCGCCGGTGCTCGCGATTACCGGCATGACCTACCATGACCTGATCGGCACGCACTACCTGCAGGACATGAATCAGGATTATCTGTTTCAGGATGTCGCCATCTACAACCAGCGCATCATGGGACCGGCGCATGTGGAGAACGTCATCAATCTCGCGTGCCGCTCGGCGCTGAGCCATCGCGCGGTCTCGCACATATGCATTCCTATCGATTACCAGGCGGCAGACATGTCCGAGCAGAAGCGCTCGCATCGCAACCTGCCCGGACACGAGTCTGATGCGTTCACGATTCCCAAGCGCATTCCCGAAAGGGGACAACTCGAAAAAGCCGCCGCCCTCTTCAAAGGCAAAAAGAAAATTGCCATTCTCGCCGGCGCGGGCGCACGCGGCGCGCGCGAAGAGCTGGAGCAGACCGCCGAGCGTCTCGGCGCACCCGTGGTGAAAGCGCTGCTCGGCAAAGACTGTCTGCCGGACGATAGTCCGTACTGCGTCGGCGGAACCGGCGTCGTCGGCACGCGGCCATCGTGGAATGCATTCAAAGAATGCGATGGATTTCTGATCGTCGGCAGCTCGTTTCCGTATATCGAATTTTTACCGCAGCCGGGACAGGCAGTGGCTGTCCAGATTGATGACAAGCCTGAGCGCATCGGTCTCCGCTATCCAGTGAATCTCGGTTTGGTCGGCGATGCCAAAGCGACTCTCCGCGAGCTGCTCGCGTTTTTGCCACGCAACAAAGATCGCGATTTCCTGAAACGGGCACAGAAAGAAGCACGCGAGTGGTGGGCGCTTATGGAAGAGCGCGGCACGCGGCGCGATAAGCCGATGAAGCCGCAGGTGATCACGTGGAATCTTTCGAAGCTGCTCAAAGACGACGCGATCGTCTGCGGCGATTCGGGAACAGTCACCACCTGGATCGCGCGCATGATGATTCGCAAGAACCAGAAGTTCTCGTTCAGCGGAACGCTGTGCAGCATGGCCGCCGGACTGCCATATGCGATCGGTGCGCAGATCGCCTTCCCGCGCCGGCAGGTGGTCGCCTTTACGGGCGATGGATCGCTGAGCATGATGATGGGCGACCTGGCCACGCTCGCGCAGCACAAACTGCCGGTCAAGCTGATTGTCGTCAAGAACAACACGCTCGGCCTGATTAAGTGGGAACAGATGATCTTCCTCGGCAATCCGGAATACGGCGTGCAGCTCGCGCCCATCGACTTCGTGAAGGTCGCTGAGGCTTGCGGACTGAAGGCTGTCCACATCGAGGAGTCGAAGCACTGTCACGATCAGCTCAAGGAAGCCCTGAGCATGGATGGTCCGGTCGTGATCGAGTGCGTCGTTGATCCGCATGAGCCGCCATTGCCGCCGGTGATTACCAAACGACAGACGAAGCACCTGGCCGAGGCGCTCGCGCGCGGCGACCGCAACCGCGTGCCTATTGGGCTGACCATAGGGCGCGACATGCTCGACGAGTCCACCTTCGAGGCGAGTCCGTTTGGAGCCGGCGCGCGCGTGCTCGGCATCCATCACGGCGACGGCAGTCACGAGGAGGAGGAACCAGAATTCGCAAGGACAAAGAAGGGCGGACGCAATGGCGAGTCTCGTCACGATAAGAAATAGCGCCGCCGAGGCGCCGCGCCTTTCCGCTGAGGACTGGTCGAAAGAAGCGAAGGCGATCGAAACCGAGCTGAGCAAGAAAATCTCCGGCGAAGTTCGCTTCGATCTAGGCAGCCGTGCGCTCTATGCCGCCGATCTGTCGATCTACCGACAAGTCCCGATCGGGGTCGTGATCCCACGCGAAATCGATGACGTGTTCGAAACGATCGAGGCGTGCCGGAAGCGCGGCGTTCCCATTCTGGGACGTGGCTGTGGAACGAGCCTTTCCGGCCAAACCTGCAATGTGGCGGTCATCATCGACTTTTCCAAGCATCTCAACAAGCTGCTTGAACTCGATCCTTACCGCCGTTATGCGCGCGTGCAGCCTGGCATTATTTGTGACCAGTTGCGCGACGCCGCCGAACGTTACCACCTGACCTTCGGTCCTGATCCGGCGACGCACAAGTACTGCACTCTCGGCGGGATGTTGGGCAACAACTCCTGCGGCGCGCATTCCGTCATGGCCGGCAAAACTGTGGACAACGTAGAGGAACTAGAGGTCCTCACCTACGACGGCCAGCGGCTCACCGTGGGCAAGACCAGCGATTTCGAATTCCAACAGATCGTCCGCGCCGGTGGTCGACGCGCCGAAATCTATCGTGCGCTCAAGAGACTGCGCGATCACTACGGCGAGCGCGTGCGCGACCGATATCCGCAGATTCCACGTCGCGTCTCCGGCTTCAACCTCGATGAACTACTTCCCGAAAACGGATTCCACGTAGCTCGTTCGTTGGTCGGCTCCGAAGGAACGTGCGTAACCATCCTTTCGGCCAAGCTGAAGCTCGTTTCCAGTCCGCAGCATCGGGCGCTGTTGGTGATCGCCTATCCCGATATGTTTACTGCCGCCGACTACGCGGCCGACCTGCGCGAGATGAATCCAATCGCGCTCGAGGCTTTTCAGCATCACGTGATCGAAAACATGAAGCGCAAAGGCAAGCCGGTTGGCGGACTTGACCTGCTGCCCAAGGGAGACACCTGGGTGCTCGTCGAATTCGGCGGCGAGACGCAGGCCGAAGCGGCGGCCGAGGCCGAGCATGCGATGCGCCGCGTACAGCGCGAGTTGAGCGGCCAACTGCACATGAAAGTTTTCTCCGACAAAACTCAGCAGAAGGAAATCTGGGAAACGCGCGAAGACGGCGTCGGCGCGAGCCGTGTGCCCGGTGAGGAGGACGCGTGGCCGTCATGGGAGGACACGGCCGTCGCTCCGAAAAAGCTGGGAAAGTATCTGCGCGATTTTTACAAGATCGTCGACGAACACGGCTACAAGATGACGATCTTCGGCCACTTCGGCGATGGCTGCATGCACACGCGGCTGACCTTCAACCTAAAGACCGCGGAGGGCGTGCGCAATTTTCGCGGCTTCATGGAAGAGGCGGCTGATCTGGTCGTCAGCTACGGTGGATCGCTTTCCGGCGAGCACGGCGATGGCCAGGCCAAAGGCGAGCTGCTGTCGAAAATGTTCGGTTCCGACCTGGTCCAGGCGTTTCGCGAGTTCAAGTCGATTTGGGATCCACACTGGCGGATGAATCCAGGCAAAGTGGTCGATGCCTATCCGCTGGACTCGAACTTGCGCGTCGGTCCCGACTATCGTCCTAAACCGGTACTTACGCATTTTCAATTTCCGGAAGACCACGGCAGCATGGCCGAAGCGACCGAACGCTGCTTTGGCGTGGGCAAATGCCGTGCGATCGACGGCGGCACGATGTGTCCAAGTTTTCGTGTGACTCGCGATGAGATGCACACGACACGCGGCCGTGCGCATCTGCTATTCGAAATGCTGCGTGGAGACTCGATCCAGGAAGGCTGGCAGGACGAGCACGTGAAGGAGTCGCTCGATCTGTGTCTTTCGTGCAAAGGCTGCAAAGGGGATTGCCCGGTCTCAGTGGACATGGCCACCTACAAGGCAGAGTTTCTTTCGCACTACTACGAACATAAGCCGCGTCCGCGCACAGCATACGCTATGGGCCTGATCAACGAGTGGGCGCAGATCGCGTCGCTGGCCCCTGGGGTCTTCAATATGATCACGCGGACGGCGGCGTTGGCCGAAATGGCGAAGAAGGCTGCCGGGATTTCGCTGCACCGGAAACTGCCACCGATTGCTCCGACGCCGTTCCGGTCGTGGTTCCACAACAGGAAAAGACAGAAGAAGGACGATCGCCCCAAAGTCATTCTTTGGGCCGATACGTTCAACAACTACTTCCATCCGGACGTCGCGCAAGCGGCAGTTGAGGTCCTGGAAGCGGCGGGATTTCAGATTTCGGTTCCGGCGAAGCCGCTCTGCTGCGGGCGTCCGCTCTTCGACTTTGGCATGCTCGATCGCGCCAAGAGCTACTTGCGCGAGACGCTTGATTTTCTCCGCGACGATCTCACGGCCGGTGTTCCCATTGTGGTCCTTGAGCCGAGTTGCGCGACGGTCTTCCGCGATGAGCTTTGCAATTTGCTGCCGCGCGACGAAGATGCGAATCGGCTGAGTAGCCAGACCATGCTGCTGAGCGAATTTCTGCAAAAGAAAGCCGGCGGATTCACGATTCCAAAATTGAAACGCGCAGCCGTGGTCCACGGACATTGCCATCACAAGGCAATCATGAAGATGAGCGATGAAACCGCCGTGCTCGATCGGCTAGGGCTTGACTACGAGGTTCTCGATGACGGCTGCTGCGGCATGGCCGGCTCGTTTGGCTTTGAAGCAGAGAAGTATGACGTCTCCGTCGCCTGCGGCGAGCTGGCGCTGCTGCCGGCCGTGCGCGAGGCCGAGTCCGATGCGTTCATCATTGCCAACGGATTCAGCTGTCAGGAGCAGATTCGCCAGCTTACGGATCGCCAGGCGCTGCACTTGGCTCAGGTGCTGCAAATGTCGCTGCACAATGGCAAAGGCTTGAACGGCGGTCCTCCGGAGCAGATGATGATCGAGCGCCGCGAAAAAGAGATTCGCGCGTCGATGCGGAAAACGAGCGCGGCGATGATCGGCACCGGGATGGCAGCAGCGGGGCTGTGGTATGCGAAAGCGAAAAGCGGGGAGTCCAAGAGAAAATAAACGTTGTCGCACGCCGCTAGCTTACATTTTGTCATCCTGAGCGAGGGCGAATGCCCGAGTCGAAGGACCCCGATAATCTTTCCCGCCAGAAAAACCGATTGAGTTTTCTCGAAAGGCTGTCATATCCCTGTCCCTAAATTCGCGCCAGAAGTCTGAAGGTCATATACATGCATGAACATCCTTGGGGTCCTTCGACTCGGGCGTGCGCCCTCGCTCAGGATGACAGGAGTTAAACAGTCTCAGAACTTCCAATCGCGGCATCGCATTTTTGAAACGCCAGAGTCGTGAACCGAAACTAGTCCGTATCGAATCGCTGTTCCCGAAATGGGTCGCCGCGCATGTGATAGCCGTTCTGCTCCCAGAAACCGGGATCATCGCTCTCCAGCAGCTCGAAGCCGCGCACCCATTTGACCGATTTCCATGCGTACAGGTGAGGCACGATGAGGCGTAGAGGATAGCCATGGTCGGGCGTGAGCGGCTCGCCGTCGTGATGCGTGGCAAGAATCACGTTCTGACGCTGCAGGTCATCGAGCAGGAGATTGGCGGTATAGCCCTGCTCGGCGTGAACGAGCACGTACTTGGCTTTTGCGAGCGGCTTCGCTCGTGCGAGTAACTCCTGCACGGAAACGCCGGTCCATTTGTTGTCGAAGCGCGACCAGCGCGTCACGCAATGGAAGTCGCTGGTGGTGTGGGTTCTTGGCAACATGGAAAATTCTTGCCACGTTACCGATAGCGGGCGCTCGACCAATCCCTTGATCGAAAAGTCCCAATGTTCCGGATCAAAGTTCGGTACTGAGCCGTAGTGCAGAACCGGCCATTTGAGCGTGAGCGACTGACCGGGAGGTAGACGTCCGGCATCGCGCATTTCGCGTTCTTTGCGCTTGCGCTCGTCGCCGGCGAAAAGTCCCGAGTCCATGAAAGATAGGATTCACCACGGAGACGCGGAGACACAGAGAATGTCAGAAGTAAGATCGAGCCAAGTCGGAAGTAAGATCAGCCACGCTAGCAGCACCGGCGTATTCACTCTTGATCCTGAATTCTTTAGTTCGGTTTTCTCTGTGTCTCTGTGTCTCTGTGTCTCTGTGGTGAAAGCCTTCGTTATGTGAAGAGGTCTTTGATCGCCTGACGCATGACTTGGCCGCCTACTTCGGAGATCGCGTCGGTGAGCGGGATGTCCTTGGGGCAGACTTCGACACAGTTCTGCGCGTAGCCGCATTCCTGGATTCCTCCGTCGCCCATTAGCGCGTGCAGGCGCTCGGTCTTGAGCGCTTTGCCGGTGGGATGCGTGTTGAAGAGGCGCACCTGCGCGATCGTCGCCGCGCCTACGAAGTTCGTACTCTCGTTGAATTGCGGGCAAACCTCCATGCAGCAGCAACAGGATATGCAGCGCGAGAGCGGATACTCTTCTTCCTGATGTTCCTGCGTCTGTCGCGGACCGGGGCCGAGGTCGTACGTACCGTCTACCGGCACCCAAGCTTTCACGCGCTTGAGATTTTCAAAGAGCACGGAGCGATCTACGGCGAGATCGCGCACGATCGGGAACTTCGACAGCGGTTCGAGCGTGACCGGCTGCTCCAGCTTGTCAATGAGGGCCGAGCAAGCCATACGCGCGCGTCCATTGATGCGCATCGCGCAGGAGCCGCAGACCTCTTCCAGGCAATTCGAGTCGTAAGTGATCGGACGCGTCGGCTTGCCGTCGCGCGTGACCGGATTGGCAGCGATGTCCATCATCGACGAGATGACGTTCATTCCCGGCTTCCAGGGAAGCTCAAACTCCTCCCAGTAGGGTTTAGAGGTCGGTGAAAGCTGACGTTTGATTTTAAGAATTACGGTGCGATTCGCCATTAGGAATATTTGGTCCGTTGATGTTTAGTGAGATGAGAGTGCTTTCTCCAGGTTTGATCGGGTCACGAAAGAACCATGCGATTCCAAGAATGGTGGCTCCAATTCCGAACACCAGGTTTTCGGAATGATGCCCTCGAATTGCCGGATAGAGCGTGATAGCACCGATGAGAAGCCACGCGGTTCCGTTAGCTTTGTTACTCCAGATCAGCTTTTTCCATTGCATGGGCCCAACCGCGAAATTCCGTGTTCCCCTAACCTCAAGAAGACAAGTTTAGGGCAAACTGTCATCCTGAGCGCCTCTTTTGCGCGAAGGATCTCCGCGGATATTTCCGACTTAAAATGCCGCATCCAGGTTCCACGAGAGACATCGCTGTGGAGCCGGGGGACCGCATTTAAGCCCGAAGCATCGGCGGAGATCCTTCGCCCCAAACCGGGGCTCAGGATGACAGCCCGAAAGAGTTACTCAATTCCTTCAATACTTCCTCGGTCGCGGCGGAAGTAAAGATATATCCACCGGCTCAAACTCGAACCTTGGCTCGTCTGCATCCGGCGCGAAATACGCTTTCGTCGTTTTCAGGAAATTCGCATCGTCCCGTTCTGGGAATTCCGGTTTGTAGTGCGCGCCGCGCGACTCGTTGCGCATCGCCGCTCCCTGGGTAATCACGCGCGCGAGTTGCAGCATGTTGTAGAGCTGGCGCGTGAAGACGAACGACGTGTTCGCCCACATCTCTTTGTCGCTCAGATTGATCCGCTGATAGCGTTCGAGCAGCTCGACCAGCTTTTCGTCGGTTTGGCGCAGCGGCTCGTTGTAGCGAATGATCGTCACGTTCTTGGTCATCCACTCGCCAAGTTCGCGCCAGATGCGGAACGGATTCTCGTTGCCCTCGGACTTCATCAGCTTGGCGTTGATTTCTTCCTGGCGCTTGCGCTCGCTATCGAACGCGCCATTGGCCGAAGCCGCTTGCGATTGGTTGCGCGCATAGGCGAGCGCGTTAGGACCAGCGCGGAATCCGCCGAAGATACACGAGAGCAGCGAATTCGCGCCAAGGCGGTTGGCGCCGTGATACCCAAACTCGCACTCGCCTGCGGCGAAGATGCCGGGGATGCTCGTTGCCTGGGTGTAGTCCACCCAGAGGCCGCCCATCGTGTAGTGCATGCCGGGGAAGATCTTCATCGGCACTTCGCGCGGATCGTCGCCGACGAACTTCTGGTAAATCTCCAGAATGCCTTCGAGCTTGCGGTCAAGGATGGCGCGATCGATATGCGTGAGGTCAAGATAGACCATCGGCTTGCCGTCGATGCCGAGTCCGTGCTCGTAGACGACCTTGTGGATCGCGCGCGTCGCCACATCCCTCGGCACAAGGTTGCCGTACTTCGGATACCACTCTTCGAGGAAGTACCAGCGTTCGGATTCGGGAATGCTGCGTGGATCGCGCTTGTCGCCCAGCGTGCGCGGCACCCAGACGCGTCCACCTTCGCCGCGCGCCGACTCCGACATGAGCCGCAGCTTGTCGTCGCCAGGAATCGACGTAGGATGCACCTGGATGAACTCACCGTTCGCGTAGTACGCGCCTTGCTGATAGAGCGACGACTGGGCCGATCCGGTGCAGACCACTGAGTTCGTCGATTTGCCGAAGATCGCTCCGATGCCCCCAGTGGCGAACACAAACGCGTCGGCCGGGAAAGTGTGGACCTGCATGTTGCGCAGATCGATCGCGCAGATGCCGCGCGCGACGCCATTGCCGTCGAGCACGGCAGAAAGAAATTCCCAGGTTTCGAACTTGGTGACGCGTCCTTCGGATTCGTAGCGACGCACCTGCTCGTCGAGCGCATAGAGCAGTTGCTGCCCGGTGGTCGCGCCGGCGAAGGCTGTGCGATGGTGCAGCGTGCCGCCGAAGCGGCGAAAGTCGAGCAGGCCCTCGGGCGTGCGGTTGAAGGTGACGCCCATGCGGTCTAGCAGATCGATGATCGCCGGCGCAGCCTCGCACATGTCCTTCACCGGAGGCTGATTGGCGAGGAAGTCGCCGCCGTAGATGGTGTCGTCAAAGTGCTGCCACGCGCTGTCGCCTTCGCCCTTGAGATTCTTGGCGGCGTTGATGCCGCCCTGCGCGCAGACCGAGTGTGAGCGCTTCACCGGTACAATCGAAAACAGATCGACATGCCCGCCGGCTTCGGCGATCTTGATCGTCGCCGAAAGTCCAGCCAGGCCGCCGCCTACTACGATGATTTTGGGATTAGACATGAAATGATTTCGAAATTTCGTAATCGGGTAATTTCGAAATTTGAAAAACCGGGTCCTAGCGATGGTTTCAAATTACCCAATTTCGAAATTACACAATTACGAAATGCCCTCACTGCACCTGCTGTCCTTCAATCTGTCTTGCTGTTGCCGGATCCATGCCGACGTTTCGCCATCTGGCGTCGCGCGGATTCACGAATGCCTTCACCGTCGCCATGCCGACGATCACGAACAGCAGTCCGATGGCCAAACAAACGTAGCCTGCATTTTTGCGTGACTTTTCTCCGCGCGTGATTCCCCATTTGGCACAGAACAGCCAGATTCCATAAGCGAAGTGCCACGACGCGCAGACGATCGCGATAATATAAAACGCGAGCATCCATGGATTCGACAGCTCATGCTGCACTTTGCCGAAGCCCGCTCCCGGATATTCCAGGAGACGTGGTCCAGTGAAACGCAGGTCGTAGACGTGCACGATGATGTACGCGAAAGTGATGATGCCGGTCCAGCGCTGCGCCGTGTACATCTTGTTCCCGGCCCACGGATAGGTGATCGTGTTCGCCTCGCCGCGATACCAGATGTAAATCCCATAGAGCGCGTGATAGAGAATCGGAATGTAGATAAACAGCGTTTCCAGGTAGAGAACGAACGGAAGCGAGTTCAGGAACTTGACCTGGTCGGCGTAGGCGTGAGGACCATTGGTCGCGTAGGCGTTGGAGACGAAATGCTCGACGAGGAAAGCGCCGATGGGAACGATGCCGCTGAGCGAATGCAGGCGGCGCAGAAAAAAGCTGGTTCCTTCTCCCGGACGCAGTGGCTTAACGCCACGCCATTTTCCCGGCTGCAAGTCTGCGCTCGGCGGAGCCGCGGTGGCCATCGTTCTCCTTAGATGATCGAAGTACGCACAGCAAACTTTTTATTATCCGGTTCTCGGCGTTAGTGAGTCAACTCAGCGGAAACAATTCGCGTGAACACGGAGGGTTTTGGGATTTCGTGATTGCGCGATTTGGAAATCACCAGATTATCTTTTAACTGTGTCATCCTGAGTGACGGCGAACGCCCGAATCGAAGGACCCCCAGGATGATCGTTCTTGTATGCCCTTCAGGTTTCGGCGCGGAATCAGGACAGCCACGCGGCATCTTTCCAAAACTTGCGATCGACACGTCTGGCGGGATAGATCGCCGGGGTCCTTCGACTCGGGCGTTCGCCCTCGCTCAGGATGACAAAGTATGTTAAGGGCGATAACAGTATTTTTGAAACACGCTCTAGCCCCTCATCTCTTGCACGCCGGCCTTGATCTCCCTCTCCATAGCCGACAGAGGCGGCGGCGCGGTGGATTCGCGAATAATCAATTCCGGTTCGACGGCGATAATTTTCGGATAAGCGCCGCTGTTGATCCGTCGCAGCAGCGTTTCCGCCGCGAGTTCACCCATGCGGCGTAGAGGCTGGCGGATGGTAGTGAGCCGTGGATTCTGGAAGGCCGCACTCTGGATGTCGTCAAAGCCCATCACCGAGACCTCGCGCGGAACCTTCACTCCTGAGTCGAGCAAGGCGCGGATCGCGCCAATGGCTGAGATGTCATTGAACGCGAACAGTGCAGTAAACGGCCTGTTCTTGGCCAGCAACGATTTGGTTACGTCATATCCTGGCTCGGGCGTGGGCGAATCCGCCTGGAGTTGCGTGACCAACTCGGAATCGATCTTCAGCCCAAGCTTGCGCGCAGCTTCGCGGATCGACGCCCAGCGCGTCTCCGTATCCGAACTGAAGCGCTGACCTTTGATGAAGGCAATGCGCCGGTGTCCAAGCTGCATCAGATGATCGAGCGCAAGCATCGCTGCATGACGATGGTCCAAGACAACATTGGTGATGTCGGGCATGCGCTTGTGCCCGGAGACGATCACGGTAGGAACCGGCGCCGCGCCGGGCAACTCCGTCGTATCGACGGCGATGATGCCTTCCACCAGCCGCTCCATAAAGAGTCGCGGATACTGCTCCAGCAGGTGCTCTTTGTGTCGATGGCTAACGACGAAATAGAAATATCCCGCCTGCAGCAGAAAGTCCTCGATACCCGCGAGCACTAGCGCCGCATAGCCTTCGCTGACTTCTGGCACGAGCACGCCGATCGTGAACGTCTGCTGCTTGCGCAGGGAGCGGGCGACGAAGTTCGGACGATAGTTGAACTTTTGCGCGGCAGCTAGAATGCGCTTTGTTGTCTTTTCAGGAAAGCGGCGCGCCTTCGGCGTCTGATTCAGCACCATCGACACCGCCGCCGGCGAAAGCTTCAGATAGTCCGCCAGACTGCGAATCGTCACCGGCTGATCGGTGCGAATTCTCTTGGCTGAAGATTTGTTGTCTCGCCGTGGCATGGCTTCAGTTCGAGGACAGTGTAAGCCCGCCGCGCGACATTCGGAATATTTTCACGAGTTCATCGCTACAAATTTGACTGCAATGCACATTTGGGACGATAGCTGCGCGGGGAGGGAGAACAAAAAGCATCGGATCGAGCATTGCTTAGACGGCGGATTGTACCGAACACTGCGCGTGATGCTGATTACTGGCCTAAGGTATTATTTCTCGATCCATTCCGACCCGAAGAACTCTATTCGCTTCAGATGCTTCGGATGTCTGAGGTATTTGTCGTGCGCGTCGTTCGTCAGAATTTGTATATAGCTCCCAGCGTCTGACGCATCCCACCCCCAAAGCAAACCTACACAACTACGTGAGTTCATGCGTCGCTTCACGCGTAGTTGGAGAGGTATGCCCCAAAAAAATAATGATTTAGAGGTGTAGTCAACAATGAAGAAGCGCAGTTTAATTGCCGTGCTCGCAGCATTGTTCTTGAGCACAACCATGATGTTCTCGCAAAGCGTAAGCTCCGGGAACCCGCACGGACAGACACCGCTGGCGATACCCGTGACCGGAACTTTCACCGCTCCGACGTCAGGACCGCTTAGTTCGCTGAGTTCGCTCGGCAGCGGGACCATGACCGGCACATTCAACATCAACCACTTTGCCGTGCAGAATAACGCATCGGGAACTCCGCAACTGGTCGCCCTGGGGAACCTCGTAGCGACGCTCACGAATGCGGCAGGGCAAGTCCAGACCGTGGTGCTGAACAACGTGGCAGCCCCCGTAGATCCATCGGGGACGTGTCCGGTTCTTTCTCTAACTTTGGGACCTCTCCACCTCAATCTGCTTGGACTTGTTGTGGATATTCCAAATCCGATCAATCTGAACATCGTGGCGCAATCCGGCCCCGGCAATTTGCTTGGTAATCTCCTCTGCGATGTAACGAACCTGCTGAATGGTGGCGGACCTCTGAGCCAAGTCGCGAATTTGCTGAATCAGGTCCTGACCGGATTGGGGCTATAGAAAGGACGTTCTGTCGCGAATACGGAGAGGGGCGTCCACGCCCCCTCTCCGTTCCCCTGGTTTTGAGATTTGCAAAATACTGGGTGATGTGGATTGATAGCTAGAAAGAGGCGCGGAGCTTCTCTTGCGTCTCGATTTTTGCTCAGGCTTTCTGCCCTTATTTCGCCCGTTGTAGCTGCTTGTGCGTGAGTGATGAGTTGCGTATTCCTTTGTCCGCAAGGCATGTGCAACGTGCTTATGCTGAGCCGCCCAGCAGCGCGTGTAGAAGGCGTTTTGGACTAAATTGCTTACACGCGGCACAGAATCAGTCACGTTAACGTGATAGGTTTTCGGGAAATCCGTCGCTCTGTATCGCCTGCAACAGGGTGTGCCCGATCTCTGCCGGCCTGGAAGCGCAATCCATGCTGCGATCCGGCTGGTGCGCATAGCCGCCCTTGGGATAAGGAATGCTGGGGAGAATCGTAACTTTGTTATCGTCCATCGTCACCAAGAAATAGCGCGCACTTTTTTCGAAACTCCGCCATGATCTAAATCCGGAAAATTTCAGGAATGGATGTAGTGGCATTTTTGCCCCGCGCACGTAGTACTCGCCTGGAACATTTTGGCGAAAGGCGGCGATCGCTTCCAGGACTTTTTCCCCCAATGCTTCCGCCCTTACTGGCTGCATAAGCTTGAAAAAAGGTTCACCACTCTTGTAGATCCCAAAAACGTTCTTCGCCGAAGCAAGAACGTAAATTTCATTTTCGCGAAAGTACACACTGCACTGCTTCATCGAACCGACTCATAATACTTGACTTAGCCAGTTCCCCCAATCTATCAGTTCCCACATCGTGCCATCGAGCTTGCGATTCACGAGCAAGTAGACGCGGAACAACCGAAGGGCGTCTGGCCGAACCGTTGATCAGGTGTTTGCCTCTCTCTTGAAATCCCCAAGACTGTGAGTGGGCTGAACTAATGCTTTTGGTGAGCGTGGTACGTGAACATGCGATCTCGGATATCGCGCTACACTACTCGTCCTAAGGAGGTGGGAAATGCTGAAAGGGTTTAAGCAGTTCATCTTCCGCGGAAACGTCATCGACCTGGCTGTTGCCGTGGTGATCGGCGCAGCTTTTGGCGCCGTGGTCGCGGCGTTTGTCAAAGATTTGCTCACGCCTTTGATCGCGGCAATCTTCGGCAAGCCGGATTTCTCCGCCTTCTACGCCGATCTCAACGGCAGCCGTTTCCTGTATGGCGACTTCGTCAACGTGCTAGTGTCATTTCTGCTCATCGCGGTCGCCGTTTATTTCTTTGTTGTCATGCCTATGAACGCCATCACGGCGCGGAGACATCGCGGTGAAGCTCCGCCCGATCCGACTACGAAGAAATGTCCGGAGTGCCTGAGCGAGATCCCGATCGCTGCGCGCCGTTGTGCGTTTTGCGCACAGAGCATTACGCCGTGAGCTGCGTTCCTGGCGCGATGGCTTGGCATCAACGGCAACGTGGACAACCGATTAGCTTTCCCTGTTGATGGTGTGCGCCGATAATGCTGCCTCACTCTCCTCGCGATCCCGGACCGCTCCTAAGCTCGGAGTGCCTTTTGCAAATTGAGAATCCGCGGCAGCGCGCAGTCATAGAATCCCAAGTTGCCTGGCAGCTTCGCGTTGGTAGCGGCTCATTCTTAGTTCCACGCCGCTTTTGAGAACAACGAGATGATGGCCATGGAACCATGGCCGGATCTCGCGAATGCAATTCACATTCACCATCGTCGAGCGATGAATTCTCAAGAAGAGTCGGTAATCCAGCCGCTCCTCGAGGTGAGTCAGGGTTTCGCGGATCTCGTATTGGCGTTCGGCGACGTAGAGCACGGCATAATTTCCGCAAGCTTGGATCCAATCAATATCGCTGACTTTGACGAGAACAATGCGTCCGTTGTGGACTACGCTCAACCGCTCAAGATGCTTCGGTTGTCCTTGCTCCAGACCGGCCAGGAGGCAGCGGATGTCGTTCGTGTCCGCTCTTCCGGCAATTCTTTCGCGCGCTCGAATGAGAGCTCGCTGGAACCGCTCTTTACCGAAGGGTTTCAGGAGGTAATCGATGGCATTGGCGTCGAAGGCGCGCAATGCGTAACGATCGTACGCCGTCACGAAGATGGTCACAGGCATCCTGGATCCCAGCATCCTGATGACTTCGAATCCCGTCATTTCCGGCATCTGGACGTCGAGGAACACCAGATCAGGCTTCTTGCTGCGGATCAACTGCACGGCTGATTCACCGTCGGCGCACTCGCCGATGATTTCGATC
>DASTJH010000077.1:0-86666 GCA_035716645.1 Terriglobales bacterium
AGGCGCGCCTTTTGCGCCGGAGTGAAGGACCTTGTGGTTGCCTTTTGTCAAAGGCCACGAAACGCAAGATCCTTCGCGCAAGCGCTCAGGATGACAACTCTTGGCGGTCACTCTTCTCTCACCGCACCACATTCGGCGTAACGTACAAAATGAACACCACGAATACCCACACCACATCGATAAAGTGCCAATACATCGAGCCCACGTGATACGGCTTGTACGGCGTTCGCTCCGTCGGCGCGTAGCGCGGAATAAAAAATACATAACCGAGGATGATCAGTCCCATAATCACGTGCGCTGCGTGGAAACTCACAATCGTGTAAAAGATCGAACCATAAGTATTCGTCTGCGGCGTGACCGTTTGCCATCCTTCCTTGTAGTCGAACGCCGATAGCGCCAGAAAGACGATTCCCAAAATGAACGTAAGCACGAGCGCCGCGCGGCCTTTGCCGTAGTGCTCCTTCTTCACCTGCTTCTCGCCCCAATGGATGACGACGCTGCTGAAGAGCAGGATCACCAACATGGGAATCACGTAGTGGAGCTTCGGAGGCTCCTCAAGATTCCAGCGATCCTTACCGATGGCGAGAAAAAAATAACCCGAGAATAAGGCGACAAAGAGAAATGCCTCGGTGCAGATCGTCAACCAAATCGCCCAGGTGCCGCGGCTATCATCCAGCGGCAATGCGAGGGTTTTATGTCCTTCATGACGGTCAGGAGGAGAAATCGCTGGCGCGCTCATGCGGTCTTCTCCCGGTACGCGGGCCAGAGCCACGCATAGCCAATGCCGATCATGATGATCAGCGCGGCGAGCACAATCCACATCCACTTGAAGATCACCACGCCAAAGGCTAAACCCATAAAGATGGCCAGCAGCAGGGGCGCGATACTGTCTTCCGGCATCTTCGCGATCGCCAGTGGCTCGGCATCGAGCCACGTGGTCGCGATCGTCATGCGTGCCTGATCGAGAACGCGCTCGCCTTCAGGATCGAAACTCTCTTCGTGCTCGTCCCAAAGTGGGTGACGGGAGACAACCGTAGGAATATGCACGCTGCCGTACGGCTTTGGCGGCGAGTCGGTGTCCCATTCGAGCGTGTCGGCGCCCCAGGGATTTTTGCCTGCGGGCGCTCCGGTTTTGAGGCTGTAGAAGAAATTGATGATGCTGACCAGGATTCCCAATCCGAGAATGAATGCTCCAACAGTCGTCAACATATTCAGCTGGTCGAAGCCGATGCCGGCTGGATAGGAGTAAACACGGCGCGGCATGCCCCGCAATCCCATCAGATGCATGGGGAAGAAGGCCAGATTGAAGCCTATAAAGATGACCCAGAAGCTGAGTATCCCCAGGCGTTCGTTCATCATGCGCCCAGTTATCTTCGGCAACCAGTAATAGAACCCGGCAAAGACAGGCAGCATATTCGCGCCGACGAGCACGTAGTGCAGGTGCGAGACGACAAAATACGTGTCATGCACTTGCCAGTCAGCGGGAACGATCGCGGTGAAGATGCCGTTCAGTCCGCCAATTACGAACACCGCGATGAAGCCGAGGGCAAAGTGCATCGATGCCGTCGGCACGGGTTTGCCCTTCCAGACGGTGGCCACCCACGCCCAGACCTGAACCGCGCTAAAAATAGAAACGCTCATGCTGCCAGCCATGAAGAAGCTCATTGGCATCTCCGCCATGCCGACCGCAAACATGTGATGCAGCCACACACCAAAGCCGACCAGGCCAGTGAGCACAGTGGAGATCGCCACGTAGGCGTATCCCACAATGGGACGCCGCGAGAAGACCGGCAGCAGTTGCGAAATCATTCCCGTTGCGGGAAGGAAGACCACATAGACCCAGGGATGACCGAAGAACCAGAAGAGCTGCTGCCAGAGCAGCGCGTTGCCGCCCAGCGCAATGTCGAAGAAATGCGTGTGCCACTGGCGATCGAGTTCGAGCGAAACACAGGCGGCCGTCAACGCCGGCAGCGAGAAGATGATCGCGATGGAGATCGTCAATGTGCTATAGCAGAACAGCGGCATCTTGCCGATCGACATGCCCGGACAGCGCAAATGGAGGATAGTGACAACAAAGTTAATCGCATTAGCCGTTGTCGATATGGTCAGTAAGATCAGCGACAAGGCATAGAAATCCATGCCGTAGCCGGGCGAGTACCTCCAATTCGTAAAAGGGACATATGCGAACCATCCGCCGTGCGGCGCCTGTCCCATCACCGTGCTGGTATAGAGCAGGATTCCTGACAAGAGATACGACCAGTAGGTGAACGCGTTCAGGCGCGGGAAAGCCAAATCGCGGGCGCCGATCATCAGCGGGATCACATAGATGGCGAAGCCGGAGAGGATCGACGAGGCGTACCAGAAAATCATGGTTACGCCGTGCATCGTGAAAATCTGGTTGTAGGTTTCCGGCGACAGCAACGACTGATTAGGACGCGCGAGCTGGATGCGCATGATCAGCGCTTCCACTCCGCCGATAATCAGGAAGATAAAAGCAGTGACAAGATAACGCACTCCCAATTTCTTGTGATCGACGGTAGACAGCCATCCGTAGAAGGTCTTCGGAGTTTCCCAAAGGTAAGTAAGCCGTTGCTCAACAGCAGCAGTAGCCATAAGCTCTCCTGCAACATGGGACAACAATTACGGCCTTACAGCGCGAGAGGCTCGCACTAGAACCATCAACATAGAAGAAATCGCAAGCAGCAAAAGCGCCATGATGCGTCACATTGTTGCGCTTGCGTAGGAATGCCTCTTTTCACGAGTTTCCGCGCGAAATAAAACAGCATTTCGCCGGGAGACGCGAATTGAGCAGAGATGCCGAACGTGAATGTTAGGTTGCCTGCCTGAGTAATTTGTCCGAGAGCACTGCTATGAGAGTGCGGACGAACTCCTGGCAAGACGCAGCCCGCGACGGCAGGCTGCGTCTCCTACGATGGGATTCGTCCTAAGCTGCTCGCCGGCTGTGGCTGCGGCTGCTTCGGGATGGCGACTTGCGCGACGCCGGTTCGCGCACAGTCTCGACATTTTTGCGCTTAGAGCCTGAACGCAAGCGCGTTGATCCTCCGCCGCGCGTGCTGGAGCTTCTCATGCCGCTGCTGCGGTTGCGCGAGGTGCTGCCACGCGAGGCGCGCGATCCAGTTTCGCCGGAGCGGTCGCGTGATGATGAGCTGCGCTTCGCGCGCGCGCTGCTGCTGCGAGTTGAGGCCGAGCGCGAACGCGAGCTGCCGCTCTTTGCGCGTGAGCTTCGCGAGCTGCTCGAACCAGATGAACGGCTGCGCGAGCCGGAAGTGGATCGGGAGCGCGATTGCGAGCTCCGGTTCCCATTTCGGGAACGCGAGCTGCGCTCGGCGCTCCGGTGCGAGCGTCCTGATTGGGCTTCTCTTGCGGTTTCGCGGCTGACCAGTTTGTTGAAGTTGCTGCGCTGGCCGCGCGCGGTGTTCTCCTGAAACAGCAGCGCGAGACCGCGCTCGTCGAACTTGTCGAACCACTCGTTCCAGTCGATCGCTTCCAGCGAATCTCTGCCGGAGTAGCCGGGAAAATCGAGGCGCAGCATTCCAATATCGCCTTCGTCGCCGGTTCCGCGCACGCAGGACGGTTTGGCTCCGCGCTCTTCCGCCCAACGTTGAATTTCCTCATGATCGGTCGTGACCCTGCTGGTTGCTGATGGCATGAAAATGCTCTCTCCTTTCCTCCTTCTGTTGAGATGCGCTCGATGTGGCGGGGCGGCTTCCGTGTTGCCGCGCCATCTCACGCCGCTGTGGTTTCGCCGCCCATGATCGAGATCACTTCGCCGGTGATGTAGCTGGAACACGCCTCAGCAGCGAAGAACACGTACGCCGGCGCGACTTCCTCGGGCTGCGCCGGACGCGCCATCGGCGTCTTCTGGCCGTGTTTGGCAACCTGCTCGGCGGGTTTGTCGGCGACGTTCAACGGCGTCCACACGGGACCCGGAGCGACGCAGTTCACGCGAATTCCCTTCTCCACCAGATTCTGCGCGAGCGCCTTTGAGAACGCGTGAATCGCGCCTTTCGTCGAGGAGTAGTCGAGCAGTTGCTTGTTGCCTTCAAGTCCCGTTTCGGAACCAGTGTTGACAATCGCGCTGCCCGGCTTCATGTGTGGGAGCGCGGCCTTGGCCATATGGAAGTAGGCAAAGATGTTCGTGCGGAAGGTCTTCTCCCACTGCTCATCACTCAGCTTCTCCAGGCTCTCCTGATGCTGCTGGAATGCGGCATTGTTCACGAGGATGTCGAGCTTTCCGAACTTGCGCACGGTCTGCGCCACAGAGCGCCGGCAGAAGGCAGCTTCGGTGAGGTCGCCGGGAATGAGCAGACACTCGCGTCCTTCGCGCTCAACGGCATCTTTCGTCTCTTTCGCGTCCTGTTGCTCTTCTGGTAAATAGACGATGGCGACGTTTGCCCCTTCCCGCGCATAGAGTACGGCGACGGCGCGTCCAATTCCGGAGTCGCCGCCGGTGATGAGCGCGACTTTGTCCTTCAGCTTCTCGGAGCCTTTGTATAGCGGCGCCTCGTATCGTGGACGAGGCTCCATCTTCGCCTCGATGCCCGGATGCGGCTGGTGCTGCTTGGGCAGCGGCGACTTTGGTTCCTGCAGTTTTCCAATCTCCCGCTGGGGGAACTGCATCACCCGAGCCGAACGGGATTTGCCGGCATCCTCTGCTCCGTTTCTCGGCTCTTCCGATTTGCGAGTTGCTTTCTTCATGACGGTCCTCTCCTCGTGGTTCGAGGAGTAAAACGCCGGATACGGTTGTCAAACCTGCCTGGCTGGTGCGACGGGTCAGTACCTTTCCCGGTAGGGAATGGGTCAGAGGTTAAGCCCGGAGTTCCGGCGCTTCACCCGTTCGCTACCGCGAAACGGTACAGAACCACGCTACGCCGAGGTCCGCGCCGGGCCTTCAGCTCTGCCTTCCACCGTCCCAGCAACCATTGGGCATCCTGCGCTTTCTGACGAGCGTCTCGACCTAGTAGGGGAAAAGGAGAGGCACAGATGGCTCTACCGCAACGGAACGACGACTTTCGGGATGAGGAGGCGCGTCTGCGCGCGATCGATCGCCGCGACGCAGAAATTGAGGCCCGCCGGGAAGGCGGCTTCGGCTGGATTTGGCTGTGGTGGCTGTTCTTTATCGTGATCATCTTCGGCTGTTTTGCCGGCTGGGGATGGGGCGGATACGGTGGCTGGTGGGGCTGGGGAGCGCCGCGTGCCGGAATCGTGCAACCAATGAACGGGGCTACAGTTACGAACCCGATCCTGAATGCCACCGATCGGCAGGCTTTCGTCGGGAAGACGCTGAGCGTGACAAACACGCAGGTCCTGCACAAGGTGAATGACACTACGTTCTGGATAGGTCCCAGAGATGAGCAGTCGCTGCTCGTGACCCTGAGCGGGAACAACAATACGCTGGCTAACGCTGGAATTGGCGAAGGAGACCACATCAACGTGACCGGAACGGTGGACAAGGCTCCGGCAGCGCAGGAAGCACAAAATCAATGGAAGCTGGACGGCGATTCCGCCAAGAGAATGGAACAGCAAGGCGTGTATTTATCGGCGAATCAGGTGGAGAAGATTAATAACAACAACAACCAGTAGTCTCTGGCTAGAAGCTAGACTGAGCGAAGCCAGAACTTAGTGGTTTCGTTCGGTCTGGCTTAATCCTTCTGGTGCGAGATTCTAGGATCGCACACGCGCCCAACCTTGAGCTTCACCCGAACTCCTTGGCGTTTGATAGACTCTTCAGCTTTGTATTAGCCGAATTGTATTAGCCGAACCAAGCACGATCCCATGAATAGCCGGATAGTTGCTTTAGAATTTTTAGGGCACTCTAAAGTAACTTTGATCTCATCCCAGAACTGGGATATCATTTTATGGCAAGGCACACCCAAGCTCCAGGTGAAAAGCCGCTATTTTGGCTAGGAGCAGCAAAACGAGACCTGCTCGATTTCCCCGAAAATGTGAGAGATGAGATCGGCGCTGCTCTGAGCGTAGCCCAATTCGGCGGAAAGCATGGCGCGGTAAAGCCATGGAAAGGGCAAGGACCAGGGGTTCTGGAAATCGTCGAAGACTATCGTGGCGACACATATCGTGCGGTGTACACGGTCAGATTTGAAGGAGCTGTTTACGTTCTTCATGCCTTCCAGAAGAAGTCACCAAAGGGCATCAAGACTGCCTTGAGGGACATTCATCTGGTCGAACAACGTCTAAGGGCAGCACAGGAGCATTACAACAGCTATGTTAAAAAGAAAAACTAGTGTGCTGAAATCTTCAGGAAATGTCTTCGCGGATCTCAAGGTTAGCAATGCCGAAGAGAAGCAAACGAAGGTACGGCTCGCCGTCGCAATCAATCAAGTGCTGGAACGAAAGCGTTTGAGTCAGGCCAAAGCTGCTGGAATGTTAAAGATTAATCAGCCGAAAGTGTCGGCTCTGGCGAACTATCAGCTAGCCGGTTTTTCCGTCGAACGGCTCATGACGTTTCTCAATGCGCTAGGCCAGGAGATCGAAATTGTCATTCGCCGGCCGCGCTCGGGACGCGTGGCACGAATTCATGTAACGGCAGCTTAATGTCACTGAGACGGCCAGCGAGATGCAACCATGCTGCGTCTCGGCAGCAGATTTTCAGGCGGACAAAGGACGCTTCGCGGCTTGCTTTACTGGTTTACCGGAATTTTAATAATCTTCTTCTGGATCGCGTAAGTGACCAGTTGCGCTTTGTTGTGGATGTCGAGCTTGCGCATCAGGTTGAACTTGTGCGCTTCGACCGTCTTCACGCTCAGGCCCAGGATCACCGCAATTTCCTTAACCGAATTGCCTTCGGCGAGGAGCTTGAGAATCTCACGTTCGCGCGGCGTTAGCGTCGAGATCCGCGGACGCATGCGGGTATCGCGCACGCGGGAGCGGAAGTCTTCGACCAGCTTCCCGAGAACCTGCGAGCTCAGATATTTGCCGCCCTTGTACACGTCGCGTACAGCAGTGAGCAGCTGCGGCGCAGGCGTGTCTTTGAGCACGTAACCGGCGGCGCCGACTTCGAGACATTGCACGAGATAGTCCTCATCTTCATACATCGTCAGGAAGAGGATCTTCGTCTCGGGGCGGTTCTTCCGGATTTGGCGCGCGGCTTCGAACGACGACAGGCCGGGCATGCCGATGTCCATCAACACAATGTCGGGGCGCAACTCGCGCGCTTTCTCTACAGACTCACCGGCGTCGGAGGCTTCTCCGACAACTTCGAAATCCGATTCGGTCTCCAGCAGTCGCTTTACGCCCTGGCGAAACAGCGTGTGATCATCGGTTAACAAGCATCGAATTTTTGGCATTTTGATTACCTATTTAAATCAGTACCGCCTGCCGTAGCGGGCGGCGTTTTTTATTGCGCGGCTTACGCCGTTTGCGACATGGCTTCGTGATACTGACGCGCCGGTACCATAATTTCCAGTCGCGTCCCTTTCCCTTTTTCGGAATGGACGTGCACTTCTCCATCCAGAGAAGCTATTCTTTCTCTGATTCCCGCTAGCCCAAACGAGTGGCCCCGCGGCGTGCTGACCTTGTTGGGCATACCCACTCCGTCATCTTCAATCGTGAGGTAAACCGTGCTCTCGTGGCGGCTCATCTGCACCGAAGCCGATTTTGCCTGCGCATGCTTGGCCACGTTGTGCAGCGATTCCTGCACCACGCGATAAATCGCCGCCTCAATCTCGGGCGCCAGACGGCCGACATCTTCGTTGATCGCAACGCGAACTTTGATGCCGGAAGCCTTGGCTAAATCTTTCGCCTCTTTGCGGATCGCCGCCACCAGTCCGAGCTCCTGCAAGACCAACGGTGACAAACGGGCGATGATGCGCCGAATGCCCTCAATCGTGCGATCAACCACGGAAACGGTCTCGCGAATCTTGGCCTTCGCTGTTCGTCCAGTAAGTTGCGCTTCCAACATTCCCAAATAGAGACGGATGACCATCAGAGACTGGCCAGTCTCGTCATGCAACTCGCGGCTGATGCGCTTGCGCTCGTCCTCCTGGACGGCCAGCAAGTGTGCCGACAGCTCGGCAATTCGCGCTTCCCGGGCTCGCAATTCTTCGGTCATCCGCGCGCGCTCGATCGCCATTACGGTGCGGTCGGCGATTGCCCGCATCAGGTCACGTTCGTTGGGCAGCCATTCGTAGGGTCGCGCAAAGCCCACCATCATCGCTCCGATCACGTTCTTACCTGAGCGCAGTGGGACTCCCCATAGCGAAGTCGCGCGCTCCTTGATCGCTGGATGCAGAATACGAGGATCGCTGCCAACATCAAGTATCATCTCCGGTTCGCCCGTCAGGACGAGGCTGCCGCAGAAGCCTTTGCCAAACTCAATTTCTGTATCCGCCTCGATCAGACCCTCGATCCCCAGCGAGCATTGCAGTTGGAAGCCGTCGCCTTCAGCCTGGCGCAGCAGGATCGCCGCCATCGATGCGCCGAAGTTCGCGCTCGTGATCTCCAGCACTTTTTCGAACATCGTGCGAATTTCGCCAGACGACAGTTCGGCATCGAGCACGCGTAGCAGGGTCGCGAATTCGCGCGTTTTTGTGTCGAAATAGGCTCCGGAGACGGTGATAAACGTTGACGATTTCAGCACGTCTAACGTAGCGATCACTTCTTTGAGGCGCGCCCCGAACAGACCGCTGAGATAGGGTTCACAGAGTTCCTGGTAGGCCTCCATGGAACGGGCGACGGCCCGCGTGTCCACTTGAAGTTTGGCCAGTCTGGTGCCGAAATAGTCGGCATTCTCAAAGAAGCCGGGCAGGTCGCCATGGGAGAAAAAGGAATGCGCGGTGTTCAGACTCAAACGCTCCAGAGCGCCTAACTCGCGGCGGCCAAAGCCAAATTCGGTAGAGACCTGCTCGCGCCACTTCTCATTAACATCAGCGTAATAGGGATTAAGCGCGCCAAGAATCTCGACGAGCAACTCGCGCGAGCTGTCTTTGAGCGACAGAACTGAGGACAAACTACTCTCCCAGGGAAGGCGGCGAGCTGTTGTATCTCCAGTAAAACGGGTTGCTCGCCCGGATTGTGAATATTGTAACTGACCGTCTAAGGTTTTGTCATTAGAAGGTTCCGGAGTTGTTAACGATTTGGTCATACGGAGAAACTCTGAGGTCCTGAGAGGATTTTTCACCACGGAGACACAGAGTCACAGAGAAAAGCAAAGGCTTGGAACACGAAGGTCACAAGGCTCAAAGTTCCGGTGATCAATTCATTTTGCCTTTTGCTTCGTGTGTCCTTCGTGTTCACCCCGGTTTTTCTCTGTGTCTGTGACTCTGTGGTGAAAAGCTTTTATCTACACAACTTTACAAATGTTTTGGCCGGATTAGCGACTTTTGCTGGAGGCTTATTGTTTAAGGTACTCAGAATGAACAAGTGCATGAGGATGTTCCCTCTGGTCATTTTGGCAGCTGCCACGCTGTCATTTGCCCAAGAAACGGTGCAAAAGCCGAATTCGTCCGAGCACCAGCCGCAGCGCGGCATGGAGCGCCGCGATTTTCGCGGGGTCTTTGGGGAGATCACTGAACTCTCTGCTTCATCCCTGAAAATCAAGCAGCCGAACGGGACGCTGGCTAGCGTCTCGCTCACCCCGGATACCAAGTTCCGCCAGCAGCGGCAAGAGGCGAAACTCTCGGACCTGAAAGTCGGGGACAATGTGACGGTCCGCGGCGAAGCGACAGGCGAGAACGCCTGGAAGGCGACGGTGGTTTCGGTTGTCCCCTCGCGCACCGAGATGGAGTCCCAGTTTCGCAACAATCTTGGCAAAACGATGGTGATCGGCGAGGTCAAATCGATCGATCCGCCGAAGCTGACGGTGCAACGCGTTGATGGGGTGGAGCAGACCATCGAGGCAGACGAGAACACTTCGTTCCGGCGCGGACGCGGTGAGGACATCACAATGCCCGATATCAAGGCCGGTGACACGATCTTCGCTCGGGGCGCTATTAAGGACGGAGTCTTCGTTCCGACGACGGTCAGCGTGATCGATCCCGAAATGGCACGGATGATGAAAGAACGCGGCGCGATGTTTGGCATGGCCGGCGCAGCTCCGAATTCCGGATCGCCTGCGTCTAAACCTGAAAATCCAAAACTGTAAGCACGAATGAATTTCCGTATTTGTTGTCGTTCTGCGTGGCTGCTTTGCGCGCTTGCTGTTCCCATTCTGGAACTCCCGGTCAGCGCGCAGAACAGCGCGGCCGAAGGCGCTACCGCTTCCGCCGCCGTTACTGCTCCCCAGTTCCTGATCCGCGGCGTGGTGAAATCGGGCAAAACGCCATTGCCTGGCGTTCAGGTAACGGCAGCCAACACGCTCTTCGGAAAAAAGGTCAGTGCTACGACCGGTCTGGACGGCTCTTACACCCTCCTGCTTTCGGCGCGCGGACGCTACGTAATCAAAACGGATCTGCCGGGATTCGCGCCGGCAACAAAAGAAGTGTTGCTCACCCAGCAAGCGCCGCAGGCGACCGTCGATGCCGATGTCATGCTTGCCTCGCGCGCGGCCATCCTCGCTGCGCAGCAACAGCAGCAGACGACCGGAGGTACCCAGGCGATCGCGGCGGCGATAGCGAATCGAGGATTTCAGAGCGTCTCACTGAGCAGCTCGGACATGACTGGCGACCCCGGCAGCTCAGCCGATACCACTCAGGCAGGCGCGTCGCTTCCCTTCAATGGCGCCGGAGCCGATAGCTCGACCGAATCGGTTTCCATCAATGGCGCTATGGGCCAGGCGCAGAACTTCGGCATGAATCCTGACGAGATTCAGGACCGCATTCAGGAATTTCGTGAGCGCGCGCAACGCGAAGGTCGTGGCGGAGGCGGACCGGGCATGGGCGGCTTCGGCGGAGGCGCCGTGATGATGTTGAGCAGAAACTTCAACATTAATCGTCCTCATGGCTCTCTGTACTACAGCACCGATAATTCGATTTTCGACGCTGCGCCGTACGCGCTGAATGCCGCTTCTCCTACCGCAACGATTAAACCGGATTACGATCAGAACCGCTTTGGCGCGGTGCTCGGGGGGCCGCTGGACATTCCCCACGTGATCCACGATGAGAAGACCTTTGTCTTCGGTGGATGGACCGGCAATCGCAACACCACGCCCTACGATCAGTTCTCGGTTGTGCCGACCGCGGCAGAGAGGCAGGGAGTCTTCTCGTCTCTACCGATCCAGCTTATGGATCCGACGACACACCAGCCCATTCCGGGAAACATTCTCACCAACATCAATCCTGCGGCACAGGCGCTGCTTCCGTTCATCCCGCTGCCGAACTTGCAACCCGTGCCGGGATCGAATTTGAACTTTCACTACGTGACCGCGCTCGATCAAACTCAGAATCAAATTTTCGCGCGCGTGGTTCACAACTTTGGCGAAGGCGCCACCTTCATGCCCTTCGGCGGACGCGGTGGACGCGGAGGTGGCGGCGGTCGGCGCGCGCGCAACAACATCAACTTCAATCTGAATTACAGCAACTCGCATAATCAGGTGGGCAATCCCTTTCCCACGCTGCTGGGCACGAGTCAGGTTTCCGGCATGAACACTGGCGCAGGCTGGGTGGTGAGCAAGGGCAAGCTCACCAACAATCTTCGCTTCACTTATAACCGCAGCCACACGCAGCTCAGCAACCAGTATCAAGATCTTCAGAACATCGCCGGGCAGGCGGGCATCACCGGCGTGTCGCAGGATCCGTTTGACTTCGGTGTTCCGGGTTTGTCGTTCACGGATTTCCAGAGCGTGCGCGATGCAGCCGCGCAGTTAAGCACGAACCAGACGTTCTCGTGGTCGGACAGCGTGATCTGGCGGTTGGGCAAGCACAACGTGCGCTTCGGCGGCGATTTTCGCCGTATCTACAACGATCTGCGTTCGGACCAGAACGCGCGCGGTAGTTTTACCTTTACGGGAATTCAGACGGGATTCGATTTTGCCGATTTTCTGCTGGGTTTGCCGCAGCTTGCGTCAGTCCAGTCGGGCAGCACGAATTATGGTTTTCGCGCGAACTCCTGGGATCTATTCGCGCAGGATGACTGGCGGCTCACCGGCAATCTGAGCTTGAATGCCGGACTCCGCTACGAGTATGTCTTACCGTTCAGCGAGGCGAATGGACGACTGGTCAACCTGGACATCAATCCCGTCGTGCTCGCCGGACAACCGGTCGCGCTGGCCAGCGCCGGAGTGCAAACGGTGCTGCCTGGAGCCATTGGACAGTTTTCCGGCGCGTTCCCGCTCACGCTGATCGAGCCGGACCGCAACAATTTTGCGCCGCGCATCGGCATTGCGTGGAAGCCGCTGAAGAAGACGGTCGTCCGCGCCGGCTACGGAATCAACTACAACACCACGCAGTACGGCGGGATCGTGCAGAATCTCGCTTTCCAGCCGCCGTTCGCGTTCACCGAAACGAATGTGACCTCGCCGACGGATGTGCTCACGCTCGAGAACAGTTTCTCCGCGCCATCATCGGCAGTGACGAACAATTTCGCCGTCGATAAGAATTACAAGCTTGGCTACGTTCAAATTTGGAACCTAGACATCCAACGCGAGCTATCGCCATCCCTGGTGCTGAACGTTGGCTACAACGGGGCCAAGGGCACCGATCTCGACATGGAACGCGCGCCCAACCGCTTGCCCAACGGACAGCTGCGTATTGCTGGCGTACAGCCGTTCATCCTGGAGACGTCGCAAGGCGATTCGATCCTGCATGCCGCCAGCGTGCGCCTGCGCAAGCGTCTGCGTCACGGCGTGTCGGTGCAAGGCAGCTACATATTTTCAAAATCGATTGACAACGCATCGAGTATCGGAGGTGGAGCCGAGGTCGTTGCGCAAAACGATCTTGATCTTGCTGCCGAGCGCAGTCTTTCCAGCTTCGATCAGCGGCATCGCTTTACCGGAAACTTCATGTACGAGCTGCCGTTCGGAACTGGGAAAAAATGGCTCAGCAACGGCAGAGCGCTGGCGAGCATCTTCGGCGGCTTGCAATGGAGCGGTGATTTCACCATCGCCTCCGGCCTGCCGTTCACGCCGCGCGTGCTCGGAGCATTCACTGACGTTGCGCAGGGCGTGAATGGCACATTACGCGCCGATCTCACCGGAGCGCCGATCACATTGAGCAATCCCACGATTGGAGAATGGTTCAACACGGCCGCATTCATAGCTCCGCCGGCCGGGCAGTTCGGCGACGGGCGCCGTAACATCATCGAAGGTCCGGGAGAGCTTACCTTCGACATGGCCTTCAGCAAAACGCTGCTCGTGAAAGACACGCGGGCGCTGGAGATTCGCGCATCAGCCAACAACATCTTCAACCGTCCGCAATTCACGGCGATCGATACCGTTGTGAATTCGCCGACTTTCGGGCAAGTCATCGCCGTAGGCGCGATGCGGCGCGTGACGTTGAGCGCGAGGTATAGGTTCTGAAAAGCCTCGACCTAAAAACGAGCTGTCATCCTGAGCGAGGGCGCACGCCCGAGTCGAAGGACCGCTACGGAGTTGAAAAGCACTTACACTCTTGCTCTTTTTTCAGAAACGTAGCCAGGTATTCATTTGGTGGCAAGAAAAACATTGTAGAGAAATTGACGCATTTCTCACCCGTCCGAGAGCGGCGGGGTCCTTCGACTCGGGCGTTCGCCCTCGCTCAGGATGACAGAGTTTGGAGCTGGTCATTGCTGTTCTTTTGTGTGTTGATGTCTTTTTCCCTTTTTGGGCAAGATTCCTCGACGCAGTCACAGGACCAGTCCACCTATCGCATCCGCGTAACCAGTGATCTCGTGCTCACGAATGTGGTCGTCCGCGATAGGCAAGGAAACCTGGTCCGCGGTCTCAGTCAGAGCGATTTCTCAATCTCGGAGGATGGCAAGGTGCAGAAACTTTCCAGCTTCGACTTCGAAAGCGTGGACGCGCTCGCGCCTGTGGCTCCGGGTGGGACCACAGTCACAGGTTCTGCCGCGCCTTTGAAGATTCTCGGCACAACTCAGCCGGTGAGCAAGGAGGAGTTGCGTAATCATCGTCTGATCGTGCTGTTCTTCGACTTCAGTGCCATGGAGGAAGACGACATTGACCGTGCTGTCTCCGCGGCGCAGAACTATGTCGCCAAGCAGATGTCTCCGGCAGATCTGGTCGCGATTGTTTCGCTGGCGACGTCGCTCCATGTCGATCAGGATTTTACTAACGACAAAGACCGCCTCAATGCCGTGCTGCGCGGCTACACCTCCGGCGAAGGACAAGGATTCCAGAACGGCGATACAGGCACTAGCGAAGGCACAGCCGACACCGGCGGCTCATTCACCGCAGACGACTCCGAATACAACCAGTTCAACACTGATCGCAAGCTACAGGCGATCGGCGCGATTTCGAAGTCGCTGTCAAAGATCGACGAGAAGAAGTCGATCATTTACTTCAGCAACGGAATCAGCCGGTCGGGTATTGAGAATCAGGTGGAACTCCGCGCGGCGACCAACGCCGCAGTACAGGCTAACGTTTCACTCTACACGCTCGACGTGCGCGGACTGCAAGCCTTTCCTCCTGGCGGCGAAGCGCAAAGCGCCAGCCTGCGTGGGACTTCGAATTACTCCGGCGCTTCGGTGATCAATGCGTTCAGCAGCAACGCCGACAGTCAGGAAACGCTCACCACACTCGCCAACGATACCGGCGGAAAAGCATTCCTCGATTCGAACGATCTGAGCGGCGTCTTCACCGCCGTGCAGAAGGACACATCTGCCTACTACGTGCTCGGCTATCACAGCACGAACCCGCAGATGAATGGGAGATATCGCCGGGTGAAGGTGTCGGTGAATCGTCCCGGACTGAAACTCGAATACCGCAACGGCTACTACGGACCGAAGGATTACGCGCACTTCAACAAAGAAGACCGCGAGCAGCAGATGCAGGACGAACTCGCCTCTGAGCTGCCCGACGTCGATGTCCCGGTGTATATGGCGGCCGCATACTTCCGGCTCGATGAGGCGCACTACTACATTCCCATTTCGATCGTGATTCCCGGCTCGCAGATTCCCTTTGTCACAGAAAAAGACAAAGACCGCGCAACCATCGACATCATCGGCGTGGTGCAGGACGAGTTCAAGCACGCGATCGGCAACGCGCGTGAAACAGTCAAGCTCGCGGTCGATGAGTCGCAGCAGGTTCGCCACAAGAACGTGCAGTACAACACCGCATTCGTTCTTCCGCCGGGCAAATTCCACATCAAGTTCGTCGTGCGCGAGAACCAAACCGGGAAGCTCGGTTCGTTCGAAACCGACATCAATGTTCCCGACCTGCGCAAGGCGCCGCTGCGAATGAGCTCGATCGTCTTAGCCAGCCAGCGCACGCCGGCCAAGGAGAAGAAGAATCCTCCCGATCCGCTGGTGCGCGATGGGCAGGAGCTTGTGCCCAACATCACGCACGTCTTCTCGCCCGATCAGCACCTGTACATGCAGTTCGAAGTCTATGATCCCGCGAAAGAAAAACATGCGGTGAATTTAAGCGGCGCTCGTGGCGAGGAAAAGGTCGCGAAGAACTCCGTCCGTGTGTTGGCGAGCGTTGAGTTCCTGCACAACGGCGTAATGGCCTATCAGACTCCGCTGATCGAAGCGCGCGAGATCAACGCGCCGGAGCGCAAAGCGACGGTCTTTCAATTGGACGTGCCGCTCGCGCAACTGCGCCCCGGACTGTACACATGTCAGGTCAACGTGATCGACGATGCTGCGGGAAGCTTCGCGTTTCCGCGGCTCGCCATTTTGGTGAGAGCGAGACCGACGGGTCAGAAGACAGCGCAAGCGGTTTCTTCGATGTCCAAACTATCATCGAATTAAATCTGGCCAACAGCTGGCCAGAACCCGTCGAAGAAACCTACGGACGCCCCCAAGCGCTTTGGAACGCGCTCACCCTCTCTCGCACACTCATGACATGCTGCGGCAAGACCAGTCGGCTTCCGGTTTCGATGAGCGGGATCACGCGATCAAAGTCTGGCCCAGAATGGGAACCGGTGACTACGATGCGGACGGGATGGAACAGATCTTTACCCTTGGTCCCGGTCTCGTTTTTCACTTCATTGATGATCGACTTAAATGATTCGGCACTGAATCCGTTGCTGCTCGCCTGCACCTTCTTCGCGAATGCGGCCACTACCTTCTGACCGGCTTCTGATTGCAGCAGCGGACGATTATCTTCCTTCGCGATGGCCGTTTGCGCATCATACCGAAACAGAAAATTCGATTTCTCACTTATTTCATCAAGACGGTTGACGTACGGAACCAGCAGCCCGATGATCTTGTTTAGCCATTCCTGCTCGTCGGCACCTGGATTCTCGCTGACCAGTCTCGCAGCCTGAAAATACGGCAGCGAAAGGGTTGCCACGCGCTGCTGGTCGGCGCTCTTCAGGTAGTGCCGATTGAGCCAGTACAGCTTCTCGAAATCGAAGATCGCCGGAGAAGGTGTCACGCGCTCCAGCGAAAACTCCTTGATCAGCTCTTTGAGGGTGAAGGTTTCGCGCGTGCCGCCGGTTGGCGCCCATCCCAAGAGCGCGAGGTAGTTCACCAACGCTTCGGGGAGAATGCCCATCTCCCGAAATTGCGCGATCGATGTAGCGCCATGGCGCTTCGATAGCCGCTCGCGGTCCGGTCCCAAAATGGTCGAAAGATGCGCGAACTCGGGCACGGCAAAACCCAGTGCTTCGTACAGCGCCACCTGCTTCGGCGTGTTCGAGAGATGATCGTCGCCGCGAATCACATGCGTGATCTTCATGAGCGCGTCGTCGACCACGACCACGTAGTTGTACACCGGCATGCCGGAAGAGCGGACGATAATCGGATCGCTGACCGACTCGCTCTCGAAAGTCACATCGCCGCGCACAATGTCATGAAAGCGGATCGGATGCTCGGGAATCTTCAGCCGAATCGCGGCCGGCTCGCCGCCGGCGCGCCGCCGCTTCCCTTCCCCTGGATCAAGCGCACGGCATTTGCCTGAGTACACCTGCGGCAGATGCTGCTCGGCGGCGTGTTTGCGTTCGCGCTCGAGTTCCTCGGCAGTGCAGAAACAAAGATAGGCTTTGTGTTCGTCGAGCAACTGCTCGGCGTAGCGGTGGTAAATCTCCATGCGATCGCTTTGCCGGTAAGGACCTAAATTTCCGCCAACATCGGGACCCTCATCCCAATCCATTCCCAGCCAGCGCAGGTCTTCGATCAGTTGCGTTTCGTGACGCGCCTCGCTGCGCTCGACATCGGTATCTTCAATGCGCAGGATGTTGGCACCTTTTTCCTGTCGAGCAAAAAGCCAATTGAAGAGCGCCGTACGCGCGTTGCCGACATGCAGCAGACCCGTCGGAGAAGGAGCAAAGCGAACGCGAACTGTTGGGCGGGAGGTCACCGAACAATTTTACAGGGCGGGATTCCGCGGATTGCTACAGCGAATGGCAAAGCATTCCGCTAACGATGGACTAAAGGTGATTGGCCTTTCATCAATCCAAATTGTGTCATCCTGAGCGAGGGCGCACGCCCGAGTCGAAGGACCCCGCGAATGCTACGGCCACAAATTGCATTTAAGGATTTCTACGCGGCGACCTGCGCATCAATGGTGGGGATGGGAGCTAAAAATTGGTCGGCCGCAATTCTAGATCAGGCAGCATCGGGGTCCTTCGAATCGGGCGTTCGCCCTCGCTCAGAATGACAGAGAACTGTTCCTCTCAACGATTCCCCGACGCCACCGTCGTCGTTCCCAAATACGCCTGCGCCAGCTTGAGCTGCGTCAGATTTGGATCGGCATGAGACCATGCGGCCAAAAATTCGCGATAGGCTTTGTCAGCTTCCGGCCGCTTCCCTTCCTTGTCCCACGCTAGTGCGATCCCGTACAGCGCGAATCCTGAGTGCGGACGCTCGAGTAAGTCGCGTTGATACGCATCCCGCGCGTCCGCGTATTTGCCCGCGCGGGTCAGCGCTTCGCCTAACACTTCGAGCGGCGGACGCGAATACTGCGGCGGCTCGGAGTATCCGATCTCTTTCTCAGCTTTGCTGGCCTGCTCCAGGAGCTTGCGTCCGTTGTCCAGATCGCCACTGCTGGCAGCGATGTTTCCCCGCAACTCGAGCGACGCGGTACCGAGCAGCTTCAGAACCTTGTCACGATTACCTTTGTTCTCGTCCTCGACTTCTTCTTTCGAGAGTCGCCACAAAAGCGCATCCAGCGCATCAGACTGGCGTTCCGCTTCGGGAATCTGCTGGGATTCGGCGGCTTTCATGCCGCGCGCGTAGGCCAGCAATCCATCGCGATACCCCTGTGCCCAGGCGCTCACCTTTGCGTCGGGCACGCCGAACTGCATCGGATGTCCAATTGCCTCGTCCCAATTCCCATAACGGATCGCCAGCCGCTCCTCGGTGCTGCCGATCTGCAAAACGTAAAATCCTGCTGAGCGCGAAGTATCAGGATCGTTCGACATCCCCTGCAGCAACCGCGCGTCTTCCTGCGCTTCGTTGTAACGACCTTCTTCGGCAAGGTCCGCGATCAAATAGCTGATGTTGTGTGCGTAGTTCCAATCGTTCTTCACGTCCACGTGCTGGCTGTCCATATATTGACGATCGACGCGCATGGAATCGAGGAAGACCTGCCGCGCGCGCTCATAATCGCCAGTGCGATAAAAAATGTGTCCCGGCATGTGGACCATGTGTCCCGAATTGGGAGCGAGCGAGCCGAGGCGGTTCGCGCTATCGAGCGCCCGCTCCGGGTGATCGCTTACCTCCATGGCATGGATCCAGTAATGATTGGCAGCGGCGTTGTCGGGATGCGCCGCGAGAATCTGGCGCAGCATCGCCTGCCCATACAGCGAGCCTGAGCGCGGATCGCCGTCTGTTTTGTAACCATTGTTCAGAGAAAGCGCATAGAAGAGCTTGGCATCGAGGTCGTCGGGATAATGCTCGATCAGCGCTTCCATTTCCTTCGCATACGCTGCCTGAGCTTCGTCGCCGTCTTTGTCGTCGGAAGCGGCGTCGGCGCGAATGTAGCGCTGCTCGTGATCGGAAGCTTTGGGCGCAAGCTCCTCGGCTCGTTTCAGCTCCGCTTTGGACTGGTCCTTATCACCGTGGAAGTCGAGCGCCCGCGCCAGTCCCCAATGGCACATCGCGCAATCTGGATCGAGCCGCACCGCCTGCTCAAACGCGCGCATCGCCTCGTAGTCCCAGAAACAATGCATGAGGGATAGGCCCTGATCGAACCACTGCTGCGCCTCCGGCGATTTCGTGGTGATCGCAATATGGGCGTGACCAATGCCATCGATGCGCTGCGGAGCCGGCAAAGCGGCCATATCCACGCGGGCGTTTTCCGGTGGAGGCACATGATGATGAGGCATTTGCGCCAGACAGCAGACGGCCGAAAGCAGGCAGCAGGAAATCAGGATTTTCATACGATCAGCAAAACTCTATGGCAAATATCCAAGAATCACAAGCCAGCAACATGCTCGTCTAACCCGATTAAGCACGACGAGAGAAACTTTCTTTACGTCGGCAACGTTCCGGATCGCCTTACAATCTTTCAGGCCAATGATTCGAGATTCAGTATTCCGGCTGCACATGATTGCGGCGTTCCTGCTGGCAATTTCTTCTGTTCCGTTTTGGGCACAAACTCCGGACAGCCAAACGCCTTCGAAGCAAGGCGGGTATGTCTTCCACGCCAACACCCGCGAAGTGCTCACCGACGTTACAGTCATCGACGCTGACGGCAATCCCGTCCACGGACTCACCCGCTCGGCGTTTCACGTCTTCGACAACAATCGGCCGGAGCAGCTTGAATCTTTCGAAGAGCATGCCGGCGCTCCGGCGACTGTCGCTGCGAGTACCGGCGCGCCCAACGTTTTCAGCAACGCGTATCTGCTGCATGCGCCTGCCTCGATCAACGTTGTCCTGATCGACACCACCACCATCGACATCGTCGATCAGATGTTCCTGTATCAGCAACTGATCAGATTCATCAAGGCTTTGCCGGCCAATGAGTCGCTGGCGATTTACCAGCGGGCTCCCGACGGGACGATCCTTCTCCAGAACTTCACCTCGGACCACGATCTGCTCTTGACGGCGGTTCGTCGCGCCATACCACGGCTGCAGCCTCGTCCCTGGGGCATGAACGACTTTGCCACGCTGCAGCAGATAGCCATCTATCTGAGCCAGATGCCCGGACGCAAGAACGTGCTGTGGTTCACGGGAGGCTCCAATTTTTCTTTACAGGCCGATCCCACCAGCCTGCTCCCGAACCAGTACTTGGCCAGCCTGCCCTCCAGCGGATCGCTGCGCGAAGTCTACGATGAACTGGAAACCGAGCGCATCGCGCTATATCCCATCGACGCTCGCGGACTCACCGTGGATCTCCGGCCCGGCATGACGGAGCAACACATGCTGATGGCCGAAATGGCAGAAGCCACCGGTGGACAGGCCGCTTACAACAATAATGGCCTCGCAGAAGGCGCCGCGCATACGATGGACAACGGCGCCAATTTCTACACGCTCACCTATCGTCCTGACGATTTGTTAGCGGACAACAAATGGCACAAAGTGAAGATTACGCTGGATGGCGGTCCGTATCAGCTCAGCTATCGGCGCGGCTATTTTGACGATGGTACAGGCACTCTCACCCCTCAGCGCAAGACCAAAACGGTACTGCTCGCGCACGGCGAAACGTTCCAGGCGCCCGACCGACACACGGAGCCGATCATCTTCGAAGCGCGTGTGCAGTCAGGCATCGCGACGCAGCCTGCCAATCCACAGCAGTCCAGTGCGAAGCCTCACAAGCCAAAACGGAACGAACTCGCCTATGCGGTGCACTACTCCGTGCCACTCGATGCGCTCACGCCGGAGACGGTGAACGGCAAAGCTCAGGTTCGGCTCGGAGCCGCCATTCTCGCCTTCAACCATTTCGGACGTCTGACAGGACGCGAGGCGCAGGAGTTCACCTTTTTCATCAACGCGGAGAAGCTGAAAGCGAATCCCACAGCGAAGGTCGGCTTCGACCAGCAGATCAACTTACCAAAAGGGGAAGACTACCTCTACGTCGCGCTCTGGGACATGAGCAACGGTCGCCTCGGCACGCTGCAGCTTCCGCTGGAAGTGGCAAAGACGAAATAAGCGGGGGTAGAAACACTCCGACTTATAGGTTCTCCGCGTCATGCCCTACTCAGGAACATAATCGGCATTCCGAGCCGCCGCTCGATGGGGAAGTTCCCGCTTCAGGTCCTCAAGCCATCCCAGTTCCGACTTGAACTGCTGGATCATGAGTTTGAGCATCCATACGGCTTCGTGATAAGGATGTCCCACCTCGCGCAGCACGGAGTTCAGGACTTCTTCCTCCCGCGCAAGTTCCGATTTGAGAAACTCCCGCCGGCGTTGAATTTGCTTTTCGAAGACGCCAGGCCTTGCCAGCCAGGACAATGCAATCCAGGTAAGAAACGGAGGACGCTCGCGCTGTGTCGTCCAGTCCTCGCGCTCCAGCGCTCCGGCAAGAGCGGATCGGCCGCTCGCTGTGACCGCGAAAACGCTGCGGTCAGGACCGGCCGCAGGCTCTCTATCCCTCGCCGCGCGCAAAAATCCCAGGCGTTCCAGCTTTTCTAACGAGTAGTACACCTGTGGCCGCGAGATGCCGGCCCAATCGCGCACCTCTCGCCGTTCCAACTCAAGATTCGCCTGATAGCCGTGCATGGGACGCTCCGACAGCAGGCTCAGCAGCACCAGGTCCGCCGTGGTGAGCGGGAGCTTGCGTCTACGCTTCGGCACCTTGCGCCTTCCGTCTTCGCGACCAATACCACCAGACGCTCTGTTGCGGCGGCAGCAACGGATTGCGCGCCTGCGCGACCGCGGCATGGAAGACATCCAGACAGCAGATGTCCAGTTGCTGCCCAGTCAGTCGGCAAAGACGCGTGTACATATCGCGCGGGTTTTGCTGCGCAAGCTGGGCCACACTGCGGATGCCTAGCCGCTCGAAATCGCGCAGCGTAGCCGGCCCAACGGAAATCAGGTCCTGCAACCTGCGCACCGTTCCCCGGGATGAAATTGTTGTTGACGAACTCATACCGCCTCCTGTACTGTACGCCTACTAGTCTAATTTAGACTAGACAAGCAAGCAAGAGGAAATATGACACGAGCAACTGTGTTGTTACTCGCAATCGCCTGCTTTTCGGTGGTGAAGGCGCAAAACAAATCAGAGGAGATACCAATGAAAGTGAAACGAATCACGCCGGTGTTGTACGTGCAGAAAATAGAGCCCTGTGCAGATTTCTGGATCAGCCGTTTCGGATTCCAAAAGACCGCAGAGGTGCCGGACGGCGATCATCTGGGTTTCGTAATCCTTCAGAAGGACAGCTTGGAAATCATGTACCAGAGCTTTGCCAGCGCCGCCAAAGACGCTCCTGCCATCGCCAAAGACATTGAAGGAGGACGAACCTTCCTGTATTTGGAAGTCGATAAACTCGAACCGTTCCTTGCGGCAGTCAAAAACGCCAATGTAGTACTACCCCTCCGGACGACCTTCTACGGAGCCAAGGAGATCGGCGTGAAAGATCCGGCAGGACATGTCGTGGTCTTTGCCGAAATGGGACAGCAGCATTGAAAACATAGGCGCTCGAAGACGCGCATTTTGAGAATTGCAGGATACAAATTTGTCGGGTCCAGGACTATGGCTTGTAACTCCAGGCGCTCATCCTGAGGATTTTTGTCACCTGTGCCTCATAAAGCCGGGACGGTTTGTCAGTTTCCAGCAAGTCAGGATGGCCATTTGGGAACCTCTGTGATACTTTGCCCTTCCCCCACCGATACAGTGCGAGCAGCACAGAGGCTTGTCATGAAAAACATGGTCCTTTTATTTTTGGCCACGACTTGCATCTTCATCTCCTCGGCGCAGTCGCAGACCGAACAGAAGATCAGGGTGTTAGCTGCGCCGGGAGTGAACCAGGCCGATCCGAAAGACTGGCACAATACCCTGGCCATTTCCGGCGACACGCTCACCGTGAGCTGTCCCAAGTGTTCGCCGATCCAGTCCATAGCGGTTCCGAAATCGAATGTGGCCGCGCTTCGTTACGGACAGAATGCCTATCATCACTGGGTTAGCGGAGTCGTGACCGGCGTGTTCTCGCTCGGAATCGGCACGATCATAGGCGCCATGCCGCATCACCAACATTACTTCTCGATCGACACCAAAGACGGAAAAGCTCTCGGAATCCAGGCGGATAAAAGCAACTACCGGCAGATCGCCGGAATGTTGGAAAACTTCGCTGCCCTCCCCATCCAGGTCACGGCCAAAGACGCCCACTTTCTAAGCGGCTTCAACACGAAAATTGTTGCGGCGGCGGAGAAATGAAAGATCGGTGGAAGGGGAGATGATGCGCGCCGATCCCGCCGCGATGTTCGCGAGGATGGGGTTCACGCAACCCAGAGCAAGAGATGGGTGTAGAGCAGGAGCTTCATCGACTTCTGTCGAACATTTTCTCGATTTCGCGCCGACCGAGGCTGTTGAAGTTTTTCGGAATCTTGAAACTTGCCTTCTTGAGGAACCCAAGCCGGCGCATTTGCTTGCCGGTTGGCGTCTCCAGCGGCGTGACCTTGACGAGAGGCGTTCCAGACTTGGCGATCAGGAAAGGTTCGCCTTTGGCGGCGGCATCGACCAGCCGGGAAAGGTGGGTCTTGGCTTCGTGCATATTGACCGTGCGCATGTTTTTGCCTTTTTTATAACTGTAGACTAAGTTCATGATTTCTGGCGCGCACGTCATTCTTTACAGCAAGGACGCGGAAGCGGACCGCGCATTTTTTCGCGATGTTCTTGGATTTAGCTCCGTCGATGCGGGCCACGGTTGGCTGATTTTTGCGCTGCCTCCGGCTGAAGCCGCCGTTCACCCGGCCGACGAAAATGGTCGCCATGAACTCTATTTCATGTGCGACGACTTGAAATCCGAGATCGCTTCTTTGGCGAAGAAAGGCGTGCCCTGCTCGAAGGTTCAAGAGGAGCGATGGGGATCAATCACGAAGATGCGGCTTCCCGGCGGGAGTGAGATTGGGCTTTATCAGCCAAAGCATCGAACCGCGTTGGAATCGGCGAGGGAACTCCGGCGCTCTTAACAGCATCCCTCGAGAAAACCTGCAATCAATCGACGGGGCCCCTCCTAGAGCGATTGACGGATGGGAGGCTTTTGCCGTAATGTAGTGAAAATCACTACAGCGAAAACAACTATGCAAAAAGTAGTCTCGTCGGCAGACGCCAATCGAAAATTTTCGGAGATTCTGCGCTCTGTGCGGAAAGGGCATAGCTATGTAGTAACCTCACACGGCCATCCTGTAGCGCGAATTGTGCCGGCGGAAGAGAGCGCCGCGACGGAGAATAATGCGCGGAATGCACTTTTCCGGCGTTTGAAGAAGCAGCGTGTAACCAATCTTGGCGGCTGGACTCGGGAAGAGCTGTACGAGCGCTCATGAGGGTCGCGTTTGATACGAATGTTCTCGTTTATGCCGAGGGTGTGAACGGCGCCGCGAAAAAGCATCTCGCCTTAGAGTTGCTGCAGAAAATTCCTTCCTCCGACGCGCTCATCCCGGTCCAGGCGCTTGGAGAGCTGTTTCAAGTGCTCACGAAAAAAGCAGGTCGAGAGCCGGCTCGCGCACGGGAGGCGATCCTCACCTGGCGCGATTCATTTCCGGTAATCGAAACTTCGGAGCCAGTGCTGGTGAATGCGCTGGAGCTTGCCGCGCGTCATCGGCTGAATATCTGGGACGGCGTGATCCTGTCTGCCGCGGCCGAAAGCGGATGCCGGTTGCTGCTTTCGGAGGATATGCAGGAGGGTTTTACCTGGCGGGGCGTGACCGTGGTTAATCCGTTTGCTCGTCCGCCGCATATCTTGTTAGAGCAGCTTCTCGGCGCCCTTCCCTAAGCGGCAAACGAAAATGAGTCTGGTCCAAGAGATCACAATTGTGGGCGGGACGCAAACGTCCGGGCGAGGGCGCCCGACTCCACGTTGTGTCCTGCGCGCAAAGAAGCCGCGACTGAAAGAGTCGCGGCTTCTTTGTTCCCAAATTGAAACTCGTTATTTCTTCTTCCGGCGGCTGGAAGATTTTTTCTTGGCGCTGCCGCGCGACGATGATTTCTTCTTCGCGGCGCCGCGGCTGGAGCTCTTCTTGGACGCGCTCTTTTTCGATGCGCTCTTCTTCTTGGCGCCTCCCGAGCTTTTCTTTTTCGCGGAACTCTTCTTTTTGGAAGAAGCTTTCTTGCGGCTGCCGCCGCCTCCGCCGCTGCTGCTGCCCCTCGGCTTGATGGAGCTTTCGCCGGATGCGGCGCCGCCACCCATGCCGCCGGACATCCCTCCGCCGCCGCCCATGCCGGAGCTCGAGCCGCCCCCGGTTACACCGGCGACTTCTTCTTCCTCTTCTTCTTCCTCGTAATTGTTATCCATGGACTCTTCGTCCAGGCCAGAATCTCCGTAGTCTTCTTCGTCTTCACTACGCCCGTAGAGTGTCTGATCGTCGAAACTCATTTTTCCTCCTGAAGTTTGAGCCGCATGGCGCGATCACGTCGCGCAGAAACAAAAAAATAACGCAGGCGCGGATTATAGCAATAGGCTGGGTTTGTGTGTCAAATAATGCATTTCGGAATTGGGAAATTCGGAATTGCGGAATAGGAAAACACGAAGCACTGTCCTGGAGTAGCGCTTCCGTGCTCCAAGGGATTCCAGTGAGACCGGGACACAGTATTTTCGGCGGGGGATATCGGCGGAGATTCTTCGTCCGCCTAGGCTGACTCAGAATGACAGGTCTAGAGTGTCTGGGAGGAACTTCAGCCGATTACCGTAATGCCGCTGAAGTTCGATCCGCGGTGGCTGAGCCGGAGGCGGTTTGGGTCGGTTTCTTGGTCGTCTTGGTTTTGTGCACGGCGGCGGTTTTGGCGTGGCTGGTATGATGTTTGCTGCGGTGGTGAACTGCTCGCCTACGGGGGCTGTTGATGATTTCGTCCTGTTCGGAAGCGAGTGGACGATAGATCACCAGCACCTTGCCGGCATGCAGTTGGTCGCCGCGGAGGCGGTTCCAGCGCCGTAAACGGTCGGCTGGGACGCCAAAATCGTCGGCTACGGTCAACACTGTGTCGCCTCGGTGCACTTTATAGTGCGTTGGATGACGCGAATAGGCCACTCGCCCTGCTCTTCCGTGCGCCAGCGTGACCGGAATAATGATCTTCTGGTCCGTTTCCAGCTCGGCGGATTCCATTCCGTTGACTTCTTTGATGGCTTTCGGACTGGTGTGATAATGCCGCGCGATGCTGTCTAAAGTGTCGCCGGCAGCTACGTGGTGGTAGCGCCAGGAGACGCGTTTATCGAGCGGAATGGCTGCAATCGCCTGCTCGAATTTCTCTTTAGTCCCGGCCGGCAGATGCAAATCGTAGGTTGAATCTTTCGGCGTGGTCAGCCGAAGCAGGCTTGGATTGAGCTCGGTCAGCGTGTTCAGGTCAGAATCTACGCACTCCGCGACCAGCCGCAGGTCGATCGGATAGTTGACTGTGACTGTGTCGGTATCGAGCGCTGGCGCGGGCTTTACATCTTCCAGGCCGTATTGCGCCGGATTTTTGGCCATGATCGTGTACGCCAGGATGATCGGAACGTAGTTTTTGGTCTCCTTCGGAAGCACGTTTCGCTTGTAGAGTTCCCAAAAATCGGCGTATCCCGTACGCTTCACGGCCTGCTGAACGTTGCCTGGACCTGAGTTATAGGCGGCTATCGCCAGATACCAGTCCCCAAACTCGTTGTATAAGTCCTTTAAATGTCGTGCGGCGGCGCGTGTAGCCTTCTCCGGATCCTGACGTTCGTCGATCCACCAGCTTCGTTCCAGGCCGTATCCGGCAGCGCGGCTGCCCATGAACTGCCACATTCCGCGGGCTCCAGCGCGGGAAACCGCCAGCGGCTCGAATCCGGACTCGGCTTCGGCGACGTAAATCAGATCCTGGGGAACACCTTCTTCCTGGAAAACTCGGCGAATCATGTCGCGATATCGGCCAGAGCGGGCCAATGAGTGCTCCAGCGTGATGCGTCCGCGGGTGGAGAAGAAGTTGATGTATCCGGCGACGTAATCGTTAATCACCAGTGGAAGGTCTGATGTTGTGTCCTTTAACTCGGCTTCGGCCTTGGCTTTAATGTTCGGATCGACCGGGAAAGTGACGTCATTAGCGTCGTCGATCGGCGCTGGTTTGTCTTTCTGCTCGGTGAATCCGTCGCCCTGCTGGAGCGCTGCCATCTCCAAATCGCTGACGCTGTCGGTGATTTTGTCCAGCTCATTTTGCAGCCGGTCGTCGGATCGGACCGCCACCGGACCTTGCAAGAGCGCGTCTACGGCATCGTCAAAGTTCTCTTTCGCAGCTTCCAAATGGCCGGCATTGTAATTCTGCTGGCCTTCCTGATACTGCTGTTCGGCCTGCTTGATTTCGCCTTCCACCGGGTCTGTTTTGCGCGGGTGAGCCGTTATCGGCTTCGCTGCCAGCTTTGGCTGCTCCGGTTTGGGCTGCGCCTGAGCCACGATTGTGGGCGCTTTGGCTTGCGCAGGCGGTGTCTGGACGCGCGCTTTCTTGTCGGCGCTAGCGCAGGAGACGACAAACAGCACCGCTGCGGTAGTGAGGATCAGCCGCCCACCGTCGCAAAAATCTCGTCTCATGTGGCCTTTCTGGCTCAATCTCGCGGGCACCCGAATCCAGAGCTGTTGGTTTAGACGGCTTCTAGTCCGAATTGGTGTGCTTCCAAGCTGCTGAAATCCAGCTACTTACCTTTCGGACAGCAGTGACTCTCACCATTTCAGCACTCTGCAAGCGCTTGTTCAAGGTCGGCGAACAAATCGTCGAAACTTTCGATACCTACCGAGAGACGTACTGTTGAGGGCGAAACGTCCATCAAACGCCACTGTTCTTCCGTCATCCCGGCATGAGAAGAGAGCACCGGATAGGAAACCGACGATTCCACCCCGCCTAAACTGGTAGCCAAATACCACAATTTCAGGCGATCTATGAAGCGTTCGGCGGCGGCGCCGCCGCCGCGCAGGTTGATCGAAAGCACCATACCGAAGTCGCTCATTTGGCGCTTGGCGAACTCGTGCCCGGGATTGCCAGGAAGACCCGGATACATGACTCGCTCAATTCTCGGTGATTTTGCGAGCGCGGCGGCGATCCGGCGGGCGTTCTGGCAGGCTCGTTCTATGCGGATTTGCAGGGTTTTCAGTCCGCGAATCAAGAGGTAAGAAGCGCCGGGATCGAGCGAGCCGCCGCTAAGGATCATCATTTCGCGGGCCTGGCGAATGAAGTCCTTCGATCCGCAGACGGCACCGGCGGTCACATCACTGTGTCCGCCGAGGAATTTGGTGGCGGAATGATAGCTGACGTCGGCTCCGAGCTGGAGCGGTTTTTGCAGGATCGGCGTCGCGAAAGTGTTGTCCACTATGACCTTTGCGCCGTGACGGTGTCCCAACGCAGCTAAATCGGCCAAATCCACGCAGCGCAGTGTGGGATTTGTGGGTGATTCGAGAAACAAGACCGCTGTCTTAGGCGTGAAATATCGCTCGATTTTGTCGATGTCGGCGAACGGAACGAAGCGCGTAGTCACGCTGAAGCGGGCAAAAATTTTCTCGAAGAGCTTGACGGTACCGCCGTAAAGGTCCTGCATGGCGACAATCTCGTCGCCTGATTTGCACAGCGCCAGCAGAATCGCCAGCGAAGCCGACATTCCACTGGAAGTCACGATGCAATCTTGCGCGCCTTCCAAAGCCGCAATTTTCTCTTCCGCCGCGCGCGTAGTCGGGTTCGCGTAGCGCGTGTACATGTACGCCGACGATTGTCCGGCGTTCAGCCGGCGCAGTTCTTCGACGTTGGGAAGAATGAAAACCGACGTTTGCGCGATGCTGGTGGTGATTGGAGTGGCCTGCCCATGTCGTTCTTCCCCGGCGTGGATGCAGCGGGTAGCGTCGGCAGAGTCTCCGGAAAGGGCTGTTTGCTGCGGCGGATTCTGGAGCGCCGAGTCGGTTTTCATAGGCAAAAATGCGAGGACAAGTATAAAGCACTCAGCATTCGGCTCAGCATTCAGCGGGTTCGCGATCGCGAAAGAGACAAGATTTTGCTGAATGCTAATTGCTGAGTGCTGAATGCTTCCATTTCCCCGGTTGCACTTTCCCTCCCAGCGGGTTATCTTCGCGCCGGAGCGGAAATAAATTCTGTCTTCCAGGAGAGCTGTCGTGGCTTCCGATTCTTCCCGCCGCAACTGGGTTGGACTTGTTCCCTATGGTCTGAACGAGCAGCATCCGAACAACTACAAAGACATCGCGAACGCGCTTTGGGAAAACCGCGACAATCTAGGCTACGCCTGGCGGATTCTGCGCGATGGCTGCTGCGACGGATGCTCGCTGGGCACCTCCGGCATGCACGATTGGACGATCAAAGGCGTGCATCTCTGCGCTGTTCGCCTGCAATTGATGCGGTTTAACACCATGCCGGCGATGGATTGGCGGCTGCTGGAAGACGTTTCGGGACTGCGCGGAAAAACCGAAAAGCAGCTGCGCCAATTAGGACGACTCTCCGCGCCCATGGTCCGGCGCAAAGGCGAAAAAGGGTTTCGCCGCATTTCCTGGGACGAAGCGATTGCCACGGCCGGCGAAGGACTGCGCAACACCGATCCCAAGCGCGTCGCGTGGTACATCACTTCGCGCGGGCTGACGAACGAAGCGTATTACGCGCATCAAAAAGTTGCGCGATTTATCGGTACGAATCACGTAGATACGAGCGCGCGCATCTGCCACGCGCCAAGCACGGCCGCGCTGAGCGCGACCGTCGGCTGCGCCGCGACCACGTGTTCTTATTCGGACTGGATCGGCGCCGATCTGATCGTCTTTGTCGGCGCGAATGTGGCCAACAATCAGCCAGTCACAACGAAATACCTGTATTACGCAAAAAAAGCTGGAACGAAAGTTTTCGTCGTCAATCCCTACAAAGAGCCGGGGATGGAGCGCTACTGGATTCCGTCAGTCACCGAAAGCGCGCTCTTCGGCACGCGCATCGCTGACGAATTTTTTCAGGTTCACATTGGCGGCGACGTTCCGTTTTTCTACGGCGTGCTCAAACATCTGATCGAAAACAACTGGACTGATCCCGACTTCATCGCCAAACGCACTGCAGGGTGGGACGCAGTTGCCGCCAAAGCGCAATCGCTCTCATGGGAATCGTTGGAGCGCGGCTCTGGGCTCACTCGCGCGGACATGCTGCGCTTTGCCGAAACCTTCGGCAAAGCTCGCCACGCGATCGTCGTCTGGAGCATGGGCATCACGCAGCATCGGTATGGCAGCGACAACGTGCGCGCGCTCGTGAATCTGCAATTGTCAAAGGGCAACATTGGACGGCCGCACACCGGCCTGATGCCGATCCGCGGGCACAGCGGCGTGCAGGGCGGGGCAGAAATGGGCGGACAGCCGAGCGCGTACGTGATGGGCCACGCTGTGAATGAAGAAAACGCCAGGAAATTCGCGGCTCACGAGTACTGGGGATTCGAGCCTCCAAGTTGGAAAGGGCTCAGTGCCGCGCACATGGTCCTCGCTGCCGGACGCGGCGAGATCGACACGCTCTGGCAAACCGGCGGCAACTTCGCGCAGACACTTCCCGAACCGGAACTCGTCGATAACGCTCTCGGCAAGATTAAGCTGCGCATTCATCAGGACATCGTCACGAATCCGACGATGCTCGCCGATCCGGCCGATACCGTTCTTCTCCTGCCTACCCGCACACGCTACGAACAACGCGGCGGCGGCACGGAAACCAGCACGGAGCGTCGCGTGATCTTCAGTCCCGAGATTCCCGGTCCGAGGATCGAAGAGACGAAAGATGAGTGGGAGATTCCCGTTTTGGTCGCGCGCCAACTCGATCCCGCGCGCGCCGCGAAGTTCTTTGCCTGGTCCGACACGCAGGACATCCGCAACGAAATCGAGCGCGTTTGCCCGACATACAAAGGCATCGGCGATCTCAAGCACAAAGGCGACAACTTTCAGTACGGCGGCGCCCGACTGCTAAAGGATCGCTGTCTAACCCCCGACGGCAAAGGCCATTTCAGCGCGATTGAATTGCCGGAAGAGCGCGTGCCTGAAGGACGATTCTTGCTGGCCACGCGCCGAGGCAAGCAGTTCAACAGCATCATCAACGCCGAGATTGATCCGATCACCGGCGCCAGTCGTCACGACGTTTTCATCTCGGAAGAAGACGCTCGGCGTCTGAATCTGCAGAACGGCGATCCGATCAGGCTGCACAATGAATCTGGAGAATTCCGCGGCAAAGTAAAAATCGATCGCGTGAAACCTGGCACGTTGCAAGCACACTGGCCGGAAGCCAATGTCCTGATTCCCGCCGGCCGACTCGACCCAAGCGGCGTGCCCGACTACAACGCAACCGTGGAGCTCATCGCGGAAGGATGCTTAGCAGCAGCGCAAACTGCGTGAGGAGCGTTTAAGTTCCATCAGGTCCTGAAAGATGCAGCATTGCTGCGTCTTCCACTCCGTGGCAGTGATTCTGCGAAAACTCCCCGCTCACTTAGAACGCATACAGCGTCAAGCCGGTTATTTTGGCGATCTGGTTGAAATCTTTGTCCAAAGTAAAAACCGCGGCTCCGTGCTCCAAAGCGATAGTCGCAATTATGGTGTCGATCGTTGTCGGAGTGATTCCTCTTTGACGCGCCATTCGATAAATCGCGGCTGCCGAGCGAAAGGTATCGAAGCCAGCCGGCTCAAGGAGGTCCCATTGCATCAGGTATTCTTCGATCCTGCGCACGTTGCGCGTGAGTCCCTGCAGGATTTCAGCGACGATAATGCCGCTAAGGGCGAATGCTTCCGAATCAGCAATCATGCGATGCAGCTCAGCACCAGCAGTTCCTGGCGTTGAACTGAAGAAGTCGATCCAAACGGAGCTATCCACCAAAATCAAACCCGAGTTCTCCGGGACTTCTTCAGATTACCTTTCCAAATGCCGCTGCCGTAAAAGCGGAGAATGCCCTTCCGACTCTCGGAACGAACCAGCAGCTCCAGCGCTCGGTCTACAATTTGGCGCTTAGTCTTAAGGTGAGTAAGCTCGCGCGCTTTGCGAACCAGGCCCTCATCGATCTCAATATTGGTCCTGCTCATGCGTAGACTGTACACCAAGATGCGTTAATCAGGTGTACGATCGAGTGAACCCGTCCTCCAAAAGAATCCACACTCTTCATTATTTCTTCCGCTTTGTAACGCCCCGCGAATTATTCCGCCGCCACTGAAAGGGCCCGGCATGCACGTGATAGCTCTTGGGTGGCGAGATGGCTGAGTTTGCGGAATTCGAGGCCGTAACGGTTGCCGCTGCGATCTCTTACCACCGCCGATAGCGTGAGCGCTTTGCGGGAATACGGCGGCGTGAACTCGATCTGGATTTGCTGGCCTTCGCTCAGTTCGGCTGCAGCATAAACGGCCATGCCGCCTTCGCCGAGATCGTGTCCGCGTCCCTGGACCAAGGTCTTGCCGCCTTGCGCATTGACGAGCAGACGCACGCTGAAGTCCACCTTAAAGCGCGGCCATTGCCGCTCGGCGGACTTGCCCAGCCTGAGCTGCGCGCGTAGAGACTCCAGGTCCATAGCTGAGGAGCAGTATGGGCAAAAATTGTCAATGGATCAAAGTGACTTCCGTAATCGGACTCCACTTGGATACTAGGATTACTGAGCCGAAATTCCCGGAACCGCACATGTAGAAAGACGCAGCACGCCCGCGGCGGTGCTGCGTCTCTGACATTGCGTGTGGCGAAGTCCCCTGTCTTCCCGAATCGGGAAGAGTTACCAGCGTTCGCCGCGTCCGCCGCCGCGGTTACCGCCGCGGTCACGTCCGTAACCGCCTTTTCCACCGGGACCTCGGCCGCCTGCTCCGGCGCGATCGGTGCGCGGACGGGCTTCATTCACCGCAATCGTCCGGCCACCGAGATTCGTGCCGTTGAGCGTCTCGATCGCGGCACGCGCCTGACTGTCATCTGCCATCTCGACGAAGGCAAAGCCGCGAGCGCGGCCGGTGTACTGATCGGTCGGAATGCTGACCTCACCTACGCTCCCATGCTGGGCAAACAGTTCACGCAGCTCCTGCTCGTTAGTTTGAAACGGAAGGTTACCAACAAATAGCTTCACGGGACTTTTCTCTCCTGATCTGAATTAGCTGAGCTGCTGAAAATGGAAGGCAGCGATCTTCACCGATGCCTGTGGTTTTTTCATCGAGTGCGGAAGATGCGACAAAGGATCTTGCACCGCCTGCCGCCTGCCCGCAACCAACGCGAGGCCGGAATTAATCGTGCTGCTGAGCGAACCGGTCTGGTGCGCGCGGCGACTCCAGGAAACCAGCGTCCCGCAGAGCAGGAAGCGGTTCTTGATTTGGGCGTTGGCTTCGTGCACCAGGTCCGAGCGCATACATCCTCCTCATCGCGAAGAACACGCTAACGGAAGGACGCGGCTTCGTGGTGAATCCCTACACTGTACTCCTATTCGCCACAAAACGCATAATCGCCGCACACACGTCAAGTGGAAGGCGGGACGAACAAGATCCAGCGCCGGTCACCTTCGGCTGCGCTTGCGTCAGGAAGCCTGCTGCTTATTCAAGTCGCGCTGCGAGACCGCGCGCTGCGCCTGCACGATTTTGTGCACGACGCCTTCGCTCAGTCCAAACCGACGCGCGATGTCCGGCGGACGTACGCCCATCTCGCGCAGCTTGAAGATCTTCTGTTTTTCGTTGTCGGTAAGTCGGAAAATCGCCTTAATCATAGAGCGTCCGACATTCTGCCGATTGCCGCGGAAATTGTGCAGATGTTTTCACTCTGGGAACCAGAGAGGTAAACAGCCGGGCGACGGCGAGCCGAGCTTCGCCGCGCGGGCGAATTGGCTGAGAACTGGGAACTTTACAGGGATTGTTCGGTCACAAATTGTGACACAATGCCAGTCATCCACGATAAGCTCTTCGTTTTCAAGACATTGGCGAGGAGCTGGCAGTCAGAAGCCCGTCTGTTATCAGGGAACGAACAGGGAATCTGCGGATTTCATACTCAAGCCCAATGTTTTCATCCGGATAGCCGGATTTGGCAGCGGCCATCTGACGTTCTGAGGGGAGAGATAAGGGAAAGAAGAGGGAATTTGGCTCTGTCCCAGCCAAGGGGCTTTACCTCAAGTCACATTGAAGGGTTAACTTGCCGTGACCTAGTCACCACACGTGGTTGTGGGCTAGTCTCCTGCCCTGTCTCGACCACACGCGCCACCGCTAACATCGCAATGGCCTGGGCAGCAGGATCATCCAGCTTCTGGGCTCGCCGCATCGCGGAGATCGGGTCCACGTGAGCTGCAGCTTCGTTCACCTCTTCGACAATGGACGAGACATCCTGCTTCGGGCTGCGGTCATTCCAGACGTCGTTCAGCGCGCTGTACGCGATGTCGAAGTCCTGGTTGGCAGCGCTGTGGTCTCCCTCCTGGCCGGCCGAGAAGCCTTGCGCGGCGGCTTCTCGAGCACGCAGAGACGGAGGAAGCTTGTTCAAGTCTTCGACGGCATTGGGGCCGCGATGCGCACTGGCTTGCATCACGGAGACGTTCTCTTCTTCCGGCATTTCGATTTCATTGTTTTGGCCGGAAACCTGAGTCATAGTCTGGGCCACAATGTCGGAGCTGATGGCTTTGCCGTAATCTTCCGGGCCGAGCGCCGTTTGCAAAGCTCCAGTCGCTGTGGTGATCGCGTTGTTTCTGGTTCCGCTTTCGTCGAGCGTGGCCAGCCAGTCGAGCAGCTTGAGACCTGCGGTGGAGGCAGAGCTCTTGTCCACCTGTTCGGCCATGCTCGCATAAAACTGTGCGAAGAGCGGTGCTTGCGACTGAGCAGCTTTACTGTCCTTGGGCAGCGAGCCGAAGAATTTGTCGAACATCTGCTGCGACCACTCGGTCTTCGGCCCACTGGCGGTGATGGCAGCTTGAATGGCCTGCGCAGCAAGCACATGCTGATCCACGGCCGAACTCAGGAGCAGACGCGCGCGATCGAGCGTCTGCTGGGGACAATGCGTGACTGCGCCGACAATCGACGGCTCTGCGCGCGAAACACTCTCATCGGGTACGCTGGCGATGAAGTCCGCCGCAGCTGAGCAGTCGGCCTTTCCGGAGGAAAAGATCGAGACAGCCGGCGTGTCGCCGTTCTCGATGATCGTGAGTTCCTCTTGCGCGCCGTCGGCAACTAACTTCTTCGACAGTGCGGGATCGAGCGGCGCTGCCAGCTCAGCCGAAGCCGCCAGCACGCGCAGCCGGTCCTGAGCATCGGTTTGCGGCAACGCTACCGCCGAGCGGATCGTATCCAAAGCAAATTTCTGCTTGGCAGATAACGTTCTGCTCGCGTGCGCAGCTTTGGTATTCGGCGCTTCGTGAGTAGGCATGTCATGCGTACCCTGGCCCCACGCCAATGAGGCCGACAAAATCAGAGCGACAACGGCCCACCGAAAACTGAGATTGGCTGTTCGATTCAAGAGCGATGTTCTTTCAGAAGATTAGGCGAATGGCGACTCTGATTAGAGTACTTATGCATCTACTCTGGCTCAATCACTGGAGGAGGCGGAATTGCCTTAGTCCAGAGGGATTAGAGAAGCTGCTAAGCTTCTTAGCTTCGAAGCTACTCGCCGTTGTTGTTCTAGAAGCTCAGCAGCTTAGAAGCTAAGCGGCTTTTTATGCCCCATTGCGTCTTCTGCAAAATCGCTGCCGGCGAGGTCCCGGCCAGCGTCGTTTTCGATGATGGGCAGGCGCTTGCCTTCCTCGATCATCGTCCGCTCTTTCCGGGACATTGTCTGCTGATTCCGAAGATTCATGTCGAGACACTCGCAGAGGCTTCGCCGGAGATGCTGGCACATCTCTCGGGCAAAGCTCGGCTGTTGTCCATGGCCGTCGAAGAAGCGCTGGGCGCACAGGGCTCGTTTGTGGCGCTGAATAATCGGGTGAGCCAGAGCGTTCCTCATCTGCATATTCATGTTGTGCCGCGGACTAAAGGAGATGGACTCAAGGGCTTCTTCTGGCCGCGACAGAAGTACAGCAATATCGAGCACGTGGAAAACATTCGATCCCAGCTGGAAAACAAATTTCGTGAACTTTCGCAAAGCGCGAATACGTGAACATCCCGAGAACTTACAATGGTGAGCAACACGAATTCCGACTCGGAGTGATGATGAAGCTTGGCCGGTTGCTTCTGATCGTCTTTTTAGCGGCAGGATTCTGCGCTTGTGGAAGCGCACGCAAACATTTTGTTTACGTCGTAGGACAGAGCGATCAGGCGGTCTTTGCCTTCCAGCAACAGACTACGGGCTTGACCCCGATCTCCGGCTCGCCGTTCGGCACAGGCGGACTGCCCACAGCAGTGGCGCTCCGGCCCGAGCGAGATTTTGCTTATGTGTTGAATGCCGGGAGCAGCGGCAGCGGCGTAGTGGCTTATGCGATGTCCGCCAAGACCGGCGCGCTGACGCTCTCGGCCGGAGCCGTTCCCGTGGGTACGACTCCGGTTGCGATGTTGATCGATCCGTCAGGACAACATCTGTACGTGCTCAACCAGGGATCGAGCGATATCTCCGCGTTTTCGATTGATGCGACAACCGGGAATCTAACTGCGATTGCTGGCTCGCCAATGGCGACAGTCGCGAACCCCGCCGCGACGGCGATGTCTCCCTCGGGCAGCACGCTATACGTTACGAGCGCGAATCCGGCAACGATCGCCGCGCTCACCGTGAATGCCGACGGCACCCTGGCGGCAGTGGGAACGCCTGTGACAGTGGGCACAGCTCCGGCCGGTATCGCCGTCGATCCCAAAGGACGCTTCGTCTATGTAGCCGATTCCGGCAGCAACTCCGTGCTGACGTTTTCGGCGGGCAGCAGCGGCGCGTTGATGTCGGTCGGCAGTCCGGCTGCTGCAGGGTTCAAACCCGTAGCAGTGGCAGTGAATCCTTCGGGATCGCTGATCTTCGTCGCTAATGCCAATTCAGCGAACCTGTCGGTGTTCGCGAATGACGGTTCTGGAAATCTCACTGCCGTCCAGGGATCGCCGTTCCCTACCGGCAACATTCCTGTATTCGTAGCGGTCGATGCCACAGGGAATTTTGTTTATGTAGCCGACAGCGGAGCGGCGGACGTGACCGTGTATAGCGTGACCGGATCGCCGGTACTCACGCCGTTGTCATCGTCGGGTGTAGCGGTGGATACGACGCCGGCTTGGATTGCGATTTCAGATTAGGCTCAATCCTTTCAGCGCTGTCATCCTGAGCGAGGGCGCACGCCCGAGTCGAAGGACCTCCGCGGGTGCTGGCGCTATAAACGCCGCTTCCGAGTTCCACAGTAAACTGTGCTATTTCAAGAAACGCGCAGAAAATTGACCAGCAGCAATTCCCGATTTGGCATTCGCGGGGTCCTTCGACTCGGGCGTTCGCCCTCGCTCAGGATGACAGACTCGCAAAGGGGTTGTGATTCATGGCACTCATAACCCGATATCTTCCTTCCACAAATCCGGATGCTCGCGAATAAACTCGCGCATCATCTGCTTGCAGGCGGGATCGTCCAGGTGTACAAGCCGAGTTCCATTTTGGGCAAACAACTCCTCAGCGCCACGAAAGTTTTCGTTTTCTCCGATCACGACGGTAGGAATTTTGAAAAGCAGCGCGGTGCCGGTACACATCGCGCACGGACTCAGCGTGCTCACCAGGACCAGCCGATTCCAGTCGCGGCGGCGCCCCGCATTGCGGATGCAGACCACCTCAGCGTGAGCGGTGGGATCGCCGGTTTGGACGCGCAGGTTATGACCGCGTGCGACGATCTCGCCGTTCTCGTCGGCAAGAACTGAGCCAATCGGCAGTCCACCTGCGCGCAGGCCGGCTTGGGCTTCGAGAAGGGCTTCATGGAGGAGGGAGCGGTAGTCCATCGGCTTGCTCATGCTTTGTTAGGTGATTGGCTGATGGTTGATCTCGAGTCGTCTTGGCCTTATCAAGCGCCGAAGGCGCGGCATTCTTTAGCCCAGCCCGTGAGGGCTGGGAAACTGTGATCTCAAATCCCGAGGGCCGGAGCCGCGGCACGCCTTGAACATCGGCCTGAATGCCGCCCCTGCGCTGCGGGGCTCACGATTCACCAGCCAGCCTACCCAGGCCTTACGGCCTGGGCTAAAGAATGCCGGTCTGCGGCAGTGAGACGAGGCCTAATAAATCCTCACCCCCAGCGGTACCTCGCTCGTCGGCTGCAACAACACCACATTCTTGTTCTCGTCGTCCATCCCCATCGTCAGCACTTCGGACTGGAAACCGGCGATGTTGCGCGTTCCCAAGTTGGTCGCGCAGACTACCAGCCGGTTCAGGAGCTGTTCCGGCGTGTAGTTGGCGACGATCTGCGCGCTCGATGTCTTCGTTCCCAATTCGGGACCGAAGTCGATCCAGAGCTTATAAGACGGTTTTCTTGCGCGGGTGTTCGGCTCCACGCGCACAATGCGGCCGACCCGCATCTCGACTTTCTGAAATGCATCGTAAGCAGAAAAAGAAGCTGGCTGCGTTTGCGGTTCGCTCATCAGTGATGGAGTCCTACGTTGATTTTTCCGGTCACAATTTCGAGTTTTACTTCATAGAGAATAATCCGATCGAGCATCGTATATCCCGCTTCGTAATCGGCGCGGGATTCGCCCAGCCGTTCCAGCAGCCGATCGAAGAACCAAGCCTTTTGCTCGCGAAGGTTAGGTCCGTCGCAGACGCGCACCGTTCCGTAGACAATTATGCTCTTATAGGTCAGTGCGGAATTACACGGCGAAGGCGACCCACGATGCATAGGACCAGGATCGCCGACCGCGAGGCAAAGGCGCGAGTCCGCCTGCGCGTTGGCGAGAAAATGCCCGCCGCGCGCGCCGGTGTGCAAGAAGAGATGATCGCCTTCTTCGTAGACATACATCAGCGGCACGACATAGGGCCATCCGGCTTCGTCGCGCGTGCCGACATAGCCGACCGCGTGCTCGCGCAGAAAAGCGCGAGCTTCGGGATCAGGCATTTGACGATCTTTGCGCGTCATCTGGCCGCGACTGTCGATGGCTTCTGGCATGGCTGATCTCTCCTTATTCATTGTCATTCCGAATCCGCTTGCGGATCAGGAATCCCTACCCGCGGGCGAAATTTCTCCTGGTTGCGTTTCCGAAGTGAGTAGGGATTCCTCTTCCGCCTGCGGCGGATTCGGAATGACAAAACGCAATGACAATCCATTTAGAATCTTACTAACCCGATATGTTTGAGAACCTTTCCGAAAAACTCCAGCGCGCCTTCAAGAACCTCCGTGGCCAGGGCACGCTGAACGAAGAAAACATGCAGGAGGCCTTGCGCGAGATTCGTCTTGCGCTGCTTGAGGCCGACGTCAACTTCAAAGTCGTCAAAGAGCTGATCGACCACATCCGCGAGAAGGCGCTCGGCTCCGAGGTCATGCTCCAGATCTCGCCGACCGAGCAGGTGGTCAAGATCGTTCATGACGAACTGATCAACATCCTCGGCACGGATACCGCCAAGATCAAATTCGCCTCGCAGCCGCCGACGGTGGTCCTGATGGCGGGCCTGCAAGGTTCGGGCAAGACGACTTCTTCCGGCAAGCTGGCGCAGTGGTTCAAGAAGGGTGGACACCGTCCCATGCTCGTCTCGGTGGACGTCTATCGTCCGGCTGCGCGCGAGCAGCTAAGAGTTGTTGCCAATGCGATCGGCGCGAACATCTACGAAGGCAAAATCGACGGCGAGGCTTCGACGGCGGTTGTCGAGCGTCTTGCGAAAGAAGCGCGGCGCGAAGCAACAAACTCCGGCTGTGACGTGCTGATCGTCGATACTGCCGGACGTTTGCACATCGATGACGAACTCATGGATGAGATGCAGGCGCTCAAGAAGCTGCTCAACCCACAGGAGATTCTGTTTGTCACCGACGCGATGACCGGCCAGGATGCGGTGAACTCTGCCAACGAGTTCCACAAGAAGCTGAACCTCACGGGCGTGATCCTCACCAAGATGGACGGCGACGCGCGCGGAGGCGCAGCGCTCTCGATCCGCAATGTAACCGGCCAGCCGATCAAGTTCCTGGGCGTCGGCGAAAAATACGACGCGCTCGAGCCCTTTCACCCGGATCGCATTGCTGGACGCATTCTCGGGATGGGCGACATTCTCTCGCTGGTCGAAAAGGCGCAGGAGCGGCTCGACGCCAAGAAATCTGAAGAATTCGCGAAGAAGGCACTCAGCGGAGATGGCTTTTCGCTCGAAGATTTCCGCGAACAGCTGCGCCAGATCAAAAAGCTGGGATCGCTGCAAAGCATTGTGAAAATGCTGCCCAGCGTCGGCCCGTTTGCCGGCATCCAGAACATGGCCGACAAGGTGGACGACAAAGAGCTGAATCGCGTCGAGGCGATCATCAATTCGATGACGCCGCACGAGCGCAATCATCACGAGTCAATCAACGGCAGCCGCCGCAAACGCATCGCGCGCGGATCGGGCACGAGCGTGCAGGAGGTGAATCAGCTTTTGCGCCAGTACGCGATGATGAAAAAGCAATTTAAGTCCTTAGGCAAAGGTGGCGGGCTTACGCGGAAATTGGCGGGGATGCGGTTTCGGTAGGTGGGCGCGGTCCGAGTGTCGATTGATTTCGAAGCACGTAAAGAAAATTGTCATCCTGAGCGAGGGCGAACGCCCGAGTCGAAGGACCCCGGTACCGCTGCGGTTTAGATTGGCCGATGGCAATTTCACAATGCTCAGGTTTTGGCCGGCCCACGGACAATCGCAACAGCACAAAAGTGCAATCGTCCGTTCTCGCGATCAACATCCTCGGGGTCCTCGACTCGGGCGTTCGCCCTCGCTCAGGATGACAAGCTCATTTTTCTCCGAAACACCGCCCCATAAACTCCCCTCATATCCCGAATCAATTAAATTTATTTGAGGCAGCGCAAGCTCCGCGATACGCTGTTTTCGTACACCTGCACCCCGATTCTGCACCCGATCCAACAATTTGAGGAGACTATGGCGACCAGCGAACTGCGTAATTTTTTGGCGATTCCCTATGACGAATTAGAAGATATGAATCTTCAAGCCAAGAAGCAGCGAAAAGACAGGGTTCCCTTCGACAAGTTGCAGGAAGAGCGGCTGCGATATCTGACCGACGAGAAGCGAATTAAGGCCGTGACCGTGCTCTTCAGCGACCTCGAAGGCCGGCTGCACATGCTGGACTACGACAAAAAGTTTCTGCTCGGCAGCTACGACAACTTGACTTTCGACGGCTCGTCGATCCGTGGCTTCACCGCGCAGCGCGAGAGCGACCTACGTCTCAGCATCGACTGGAGCGCGTTCTTCTGGGCACCGGCGGATATCTTCGGTCCCGGCAAAGTCCTCGTCTTCGGCAATGTGATCGACAAAGGCGGGTCACCTTACATGGGCGACATTCGCGGCATGTTCAAGGTCTTCGCCGACGAGATGCACAAGAGCCAGGGCTACACGCTGAATGCGGCGAACGAGATTGAAGGATTTTTGTTCGAAGGTTCTGATGCCGAGCGCCGTTATCACGAGACCAGCAAATTCTGCTACGTGAACACCGGCGGCTACTACCATTCGCTGCCCGGCGATCCGCTGCGCACGTTCATCGATACCACCGCCGAAGTGCAGCGCGCGATGGGGTTCCAAAATGAAAAAGATCACCCGGAGGTCGCGCCTTCCCAATTTGAAATCAATTACAGCTACGGTGAAGCCGTAGCCGCAGCCGACCAGATTCAGCTCTACAAACTAATTTGCCGACAGGTTGCGACCAAAATGGGATTCACCGCGTCCTTTCTGCCGAAGCCGGTCGTAGGCGTGAATGGCAGCGGCATGCACACGAACGTTTCGGTGAGTAAGAACGGCAAGAACATCTTCTGGGACGCGAAAGGCGAGGAAAAGCTCAGCAAGCCGGCGTGGGATTTCGTCGATCGCATCCTCACGCACGCGAACGATATTTGCCTGATGCTGAACGCCAGCGTCAACGCGTATCGCCGGCTCGATCCGCACTTCGAGGCGCCAAACCAGATCAAGGCTTCGCCGGTCGATCGCGGCTCGATGATCCGCATTCCGATCGGCAACGAGAAGACGGCGCGCGTCGAAGTGCGCTCGGTGAGCCCCGATGCGAATCCATACATGGTTCTGTACTCCGTCTTCAGAACAGGACTGCAAGGGCAGATTTCGAAAGTCAAGAACCTGCGTCAGGCCGAGCGCTATTTGCCGGACAATATCTACACCGCGATGGAAAACTTCCGCAACGCAGAGTGGACCACGAAGCTGCTGGGCGACGATGTGAAAGGCCGCTACGCCGATCTGAAACAGGCGTCGGCTGATCGCTGTCCGCGGTTGCTGGGTACGTTCGTGAAGACGCCGGAGGTGCAGTATCACCACGACGTTTACAACCAGTATTTGTGGAATTTGTTCTAGAACAGCTGCTAAGCTCCTGAGCTTCTAAGCTGCTGAGCGGCGGGCGCTACCAGATCGGCCGAATTGTCATCCTGAGCGCCTGCTTTTGGCGCGAAGGACCTTGCGTTGCGCTGCCTTAAGAAAAGGCGCCTCCGTTCAGGATGACAATACAGTGGCTTAAGATTCTTCTTACCGCAGCAGCTCCGCCAAATATTGTTTCCACAGAGTCGGGTCGCCGCCGCTGCCATGTCCATGGGTGCCGGCGCTGATGGGAATGAGTACGAAGCGGCCGTGCTTCACCTGCTTCATCACGTTTTCCATGATTCCCAAATCGGGAGGATTGATGAAATCGTCGGCCGCGTTCACCGCGACCACGTTTGCCGTGATCTTTCCCAAATTGGGTTCTGGATTGTAGTGGCGCGAGGCGTTCAGCGCATAGACAATATCGTTCGCGTCGCGTCCTTCCCCCGCGTGCTCAGTCCAGTTGCCGAACAGTTCATCGGCTTTGGCGCGGTCAGGAGCGATCTTCCGCAAATGCGGTGGGCCGTCGATCACCAGGTCGAACAATGTGAGCGTCTCTTTTAGCCCATGCGGCTCCTGCGTGTAATCGCCGTTCGCGTAAGCGGGATCGCTGGTGATCAGGTACATCGCGTAATCTCGCCATAGCCGATTGCGCCCGGCGATCTCTACAGGCATGCAGACTAACGGGAACAGATCATCGACCATCTCAGAGTGCTCTTCGCCCCAAAGCCACGTATGCATGCCGCCCATGGAGATGCCGCTGACCAGCTTCAGATGATCGACGTGCAGCCCTTCGATCACGAGCCGGTACTGGGCTTCAATCATGTCGTCGTACTCATAATGCGGAAAATGCGTACGCATACCGTCGCTCGGTTTTGACGAGTGTCCATGGCCGATCCCGTCGGGGATGATGATGTAGTACCGCGAAGCATCAAGCGGCTGCCCCGGCTGAAAGAGCACGGAGTAGCGCTGGCCAAGAAACCCGGAGAGCGAGCCTCCGGTCCCGTGCAGAAGCAACACGGCGTTGGACACGTGGCCGTTGGCGCCGCGCTGCGGTGATCCCAGCGTGACGTAATGAATTTTCAATTCGGGAAGAGTTTCGCCGCTGCGGAAGTGGAAATCATGCATGACGAAATCCGATTCTGTTTTCTGGAACGACTGCGCGACCAGACTGATCGTGGAAAGCAATATTGCGGCGAAAAGAACAGCCAGCTTTCTCATTTCGATTTCTCCGTGCCTCCGTGTCTCCGTGTTGAAGCTTTTTTCCGCTGCCATTCGCGATAAGCCTCGCTCTTCGAAACTCCGAACTCCCGCGCGACTTCCTTCAACGCCGCTTTTTCATCCAGCTCACCTGCATTCAAAATCTCGCACATCCGTTGCGGCAGAGATTGTTTCTCAATGTTCCCAGACTCGGAACCATGCTCTCCGCCGACGATGACGACGATCTCACCTTTCACCGAATCCCGCTGCTGCAACTCGGCACGAAGCTGCGAAACCCTTCCCCGCAGGATCTCTTCATGGATTTTCGTTAGCTCGCGAGCGACAGACAGTTTACGCTCTGGGCCGAAAATGTCTTCGAGATCCGAGAGCATCTCCAGCAGCCGGTGAGGCGCTTCATAAAACACCATCGTCTCGGCTGTCCCGCGCAGTTGCTCAAGCGCCGTCCGTCGTTCGCCGGCGCGCGAAGGCAAAAATCCAACAAACTGATAACCGTCAGTGGGCAAGCCGCTCGCGACTAACGCTGCGACTGATGCCGAAGGTCCCGGCAGCACGACGACGTTCAGCCTGCGGGTGATCGCCGCCCGAATGACTCGCTGCCCGGGGTCGGAGATGCCGGGCATACCTGCGTCAGAAACGAGCGCAACTCGTTCCCCGCGAGCGATGCGTTCGACGATCTCCTCCGCGCGCGTTGCTTCGTTGTGCTCGTGATAGCTGTATGTAGGTTTGCTGATTTCGAAATGATTCAGTAGCTTTTGCGTGTGCCGCGTGTCTTCGCACGCGATCGAATCGACTTCGCGCAGAATGCGCAACGCGCGCAACGTGATGTCCTCGAGATTGCCGATCGGAGTGGGAACAACATACAGCCCGGGAGCCAGCGGTTTGTGGTCGTCATCAGCCATCGTGGTTCGCAGGACAGAGACACAGAGTCACAGAGAAGGCAAGAATGATTCGAAGTAAGTGACCCGATCAGACTCTGACGTTCTCTGTGACTCTGTGTCTCTGTGGTGAAATTCAGTCTCCCGCGACCGGCTCCGCAATTTCTATTTTCTTACTCGCGAACTCGCTGCGATGGCGGCTGTAGAGGAAGTAAATGGTCAACCCTATCAGCAGCCACACGACGAAGCGTACCCACGTAATCAGCAGCAGGCCGCTCATCAGGGCGACGCAGAGGACGACGGAGATCAGCGGGAACCAGGGCACGAACGGTACGCGGAATCCGCGCGGACGCTCCGGCTGCGTCCGGCGCAGGATGATCACGCCCAGTGAAACCAGAACGAACGCGAACAGCGTGCCGATGTTGGAAAGGTCAGCGGCGTCGCCGATGTCCACGAGTCCGGCGGGAATGCCGACGGCTGCGCCGGCGATCCAGCTTGACCAGTGCGGCGTCTTAAAACGCGGATGCACGGCGGAGAAAATCTTCGGCAGCAATCCATCGCGGGACATCGCAAACCAGATGCGCGTCTGCCCATATTGGAACACCAGCAACGATGAAATCATGCCCATCAAAGCGCCGATGATGATCACCATCTGGAACCCAGGACGCGCTCCCAATTTTTGCAGCGCGTATGCGACGGGAGCATTGGCCGCGTCACCGGAGATGAAGGTGCTGTACTTCATCATGCCCAGTAGCACCAGGGCGACGCCGACATAAAGAATCGTGCACACGATCAGCGAGGCGATAATGCCGAAGGGAATGTCCCGCTGCGGCATCTTGGATTCTTCCGCTGCGGTCGAGACCGAATCGAAACCAATGTAGGTGAAGAAGATGATTGCGCCCCCGGCCATGATGCCGCTGAATCCTGCAGGCGCAAACGGATGCCAGTTCGCCGGATGCACCAGCATGCCGCCGACAACGAGAAAGGTGATGATCGCGCCAATCTTGATCACTACCATCACATTGTTGGCTTCGGCCGATTCACGAATGCCGCGCACCAGCAGCACGGTGAGGACGAAGACAATCAGGAACGCGGGAATGTTGAAATAGGCGCCGCTCCACTGTCCCCCGGTAAAGACCGGAGTGGACCAGTGGTCGGGAAGCGGCAAGTGAAATTGCGCGAGCTGAGCCTTGAGATATCCGGCGAATCCAATCGCCACGGCAACATTGCTGACAGCGTATTCGAGGATCAGGTCCCAGCCGATCACCCAGGCGAAGATCTCGCCAAGCGTGGCGTATGAATACGTGTACGCGCTGCCGGCAATTGGGATCATCGACGCGAGTTCCGCATAACAGAGTCCCGCGAAACTGCATGCCACGGCCACGAGGATGAACGAAAGCGCGATCGCCGGTCCCGCGGGCGGACGTCCGTGCATGATCACGCCGGAGATGCTCCCGTGGTGAACCAGGTTCATGAAGATATCGAGGACCTGCGCCTTGAAGATCGAGGGCGCGGCGAAGTGCTCGCCCGCAGCCGCTGTGCCGGTCAGCACAAAGATGCCCGAACCAATGATCGCGCCAATGCCGAGCGCTGTGAGCGACCACGGGCCTAAGGTTTTCTTTAGGCGGTGACCCGGTTCTTCCGAGTCGGCGATAAGTTTGTCGATCGATTTCCTGGCGAGAAGTTGGCTAGACAGAATTCGGCTCCGACCGCGGACTGAAAGATGGGAACACCCTGATTTCACCGGAAGTTGCGGCTTCAGGTCAAGAGAAAACAGGCAGTCGGCTGTCGGCTCTCAGCTTTGCCCTATACTGAGAATTAGCTCGATACGGTACAAGAAAATCTTCAACACGAAGGTCACGAAGGGACACGAAGGATTAAATCAGTTTACCTTCGTGCCCTTCGTGTTAAAAGCTTTTGACTTTGTTCTCATGAAAAAAGAACTCATCGCGCTGCGGGTAAATGGCCGGGATCGCGAGGTGGCGATCGAGCCTTCGAAGCTGCTGCTCGATTGCCTGCGCGAAGACCTGCGGCTCACCGGCTCGAAGCGCGGATGCGATGATTCTTCGTGCGGCGCGTGCGCGGTGCTCGTCGATGGAGCGCCGATGCTCTCGTGCACGATGCTGGCTGCATCCTTCGCCGGCGACGAAGACGAACCCGGTCCGGAGATCACGACCGTCGAAGGTGTCGCGGAACACGGCGCGATGGCTGCGATCCAGAAAGCGTATGGTGAGTGGGGCGGCGCGCAGTGCGGATACTGCACGCCCGGATTCATCATGACGGTGAAGGCCCTGCTCGATCGCAATCCCGAGCCGTCGGAAGAGGACATTCGTCACGCGCTCAGCGGGAATCTCTGCCGGTGCACTGGGTACACGCAGATGTATCAGGCGATCAAGGCCGCGATCCAGGCCGAACAGAAGGGGCTGGCAGCCGCCAAGAGATAACCCAATGTCAGATTTCTCCGTCATAGGCAAGCCGATCGCTTTGATCGATGCCGCTAGCAAGACGACCGGGGCAGGGAAGTACGCGGACGATCTTTCGCTTCCCGGCATGCTGATCGGCAAGATTCTGCACTCGCCCTATCCGCACGCGAAGATCGTGGGCATCGATGCTAGTCGCGCGCTTGCCGTGCCCGGCGTGGTCGCCGTGGTCACGGGAGAAGACGCGCCTAACAAGTACGGCATTCTTCCTGTCGGACACGATGAGACCGCTCTGGCCGTCGATAAAGTCCGCTACATCGGCGATAACGTCGCCTGTGTCGTCGCCGAATCTGAGTCGATCGCCGAGCAGGCCATGGAATTGGTCGATGTTGAGTACGAGCCGCTGCCGGCATACTTCGATCCGGAAGAGTCGATGAAGGCGGAATCGGACCTGATCCATCCGGAGCGCGCGCATAACATCGAGAAGGAATATCACCACGTTTTCGGCGATCCCGATCTGGGATTTCGCGAGGCGGACGTCGTCCTCGAGGGACGTTACCTCGCCAACGAAGTCACACACGCAGCGATGGAGCCGCACTGCACGCTGGCGAACTTCGACTTCGATCCACAGACCGGCGCTCCCGGGCGGCTAACGGTATGGTCGTCCACGCAGGTTCCGTACTACCTGCAGCACAAGCTCTCGATAGTGCTGGAGATGCCGATGGCGCAGATTCGCGTGATCAAGCCGCTGGTAGGTGGCGGGTTCGGCGGCAAGAGCGAGATTATTCCGCTGGAGATCATTGCGGCCGTTGCTGCGCGCAAAGCTAAAGCGCCGGTGAAGATCACCTATAACCGCGAAGAGGTCTTCTGGGCGCACCGCGGCCGTCCGCGCACGATCGTAGATCTGAAAACCGGGGTGAAGCGCGATGGACGCGTGACCGCCGTCGCCGCGCGTGTGATTCAGGACGGCGGCGCGTACTGCTCGTATGGCGTGGTTACGATCCTCTATTCCGGCGCGCTGCTGGGCGCGCTCTACGACGTTCCCAACATTCGCTTCGATGGCTACCGCGTGCTGACGAACAAGCCTGCCTGTGGCGCGATGCGAGGGCATGGAACCGTGAACGTGCGTTTTGCCTTTGAGTCGCAGCTTGACGAGCTGGCGGCTGCGATCCAAATGGATCCGGCGCAGGTTCGCCGTGTGAACCTGCTTAAGCCGCCGTGCATTACCGTGAATGGCTTGCGCGTGCAGAGCTACGGTCTGCCTGAGTGCATCGATAAGGTCTATGCCGGTTCCGAATGGTCTTCCCGGAAAGGGAAACTCGGGCGTGGTCACGGGCTGGGCATGGCATGCAGCCATTACGTGAGTGGAGCGGCGAACTCTATCATTCGTTCCGACATGCCGCACTCGACGGTGAACATCAAGATCGATCGTGACGGCGGCGTGGTCGTGTACACCGGAGCGTCGGATATCGGCCAGGGATCGGACACGATGATCGCGCAGATCGTCGCGGAAGTTCTCGGCTGCACACTGTCGCGCGTGAAAGTTGTCGCTGCCGATACCGATCTCACGCCCGTGGACATTGGCTCGTATTCCAGTCGCGTGACCTTCATGAACGGCAACGCGGCCATGCGTGCCGCCGAAGAGGTGAAGCAGAAGATCGTCATTGCGGCGGCCGAGAAAATGGCCTGCGCGCCGGAAGCGGTCACGATCCGCAACGATCATGTGAACAAGCGCGGAGCTGCGCCCGTTGCCGGAGAGCAGGGAGCGGCGGAGATGCTTGAGAGGATCGACTCGCCTCGTGGCCTGATTCCAAAAGAGGCAAGCCAACCGCATGGGTCTGCCGAGCCGACGGTATCCGGTCGAGTTGAGGGGCAGATCCTGCGAAATTCCGTGCAGCAGAAGCGCAAGGACGAAGGTCCGAAAGATCACATGTCCTTCGAAGAGGCCGTGGTTGCGGCCATGGACTTTCATGGCGCGCTGACCGGCACTGGTTCTTATGCGCCTCCTCAGAATGCGCGCGGAGGCAAGCACAAAGGCGCGGGCGTGGGACCATCTCCCGCCTACTCCTATTCCGCGCAGGTCGCGGAAGTCAGCGTGGACGAAGAGACCGGCGAAGTCACTGTCCACAAAATCTGGGCAGCGCACGATTGTGGACGAGCGTTGAATCCCGTCTCGGTTGAAGGCCAGGTCATTGGATCGGTCTGGATGGGTCTTGGCCAGGCGATGCAGGAAGAGATGGTCTGGAAAGACGGCTTGCTGATGAATCCTGGCTTGCTGGAATATAAGTCGCCATCGGCCGTCGAATCGCCGGAGGTGGTCAGCTACATCGTCGAGAGCGTCGATCCCGAAGGCCCATTTGGCGCCAAAGAAGCGAGCGAAGGCTCTCTGGCAGCGTGTATTCCGGCGATCGCCAACGCCATTTACGATGCCGCCGGCATCCGCCTGCGCGAGGCGCCGTTTACCCCTGACCGTGTGCTCGCTGCGATCCGTGAGCGTGACAAAGCCAAGAAACAGGACATCGCCGGCGGTGACGATCCCGTTCACCCTCAGCGCTTCCGCGAGCACGGCGGATCGCTGTGGTTCAAAGGCCGTGGCCCGACGCGCCATCCGGCAGACCCGGCGCGAACAGGGGCTGGTTCGTGAGGGTAGAAGCTGCTAAGCTCCTAAGCTGCTAAGCAGTGACCGCACCCCTTCCCCTTTTGCGGTCCTATTTCAAGCGTTGAGATGCAACCTGCCGCAGCGGGCATCTTTACGAAGTAGCAGGTCAAGTCCATGCTTTCCCAAATTGAACTCGGCAATTTCAAAGCTTTTGCTTCGGCGGCCACGCTTCGCTTGCGTCCGCTCACACTGTTTGTTGGAACGAACGGAAGCGGCAAGAGCTCCATCTTGGACGCTATCGGATTGCTGGCCCAAAGCGCGCCTTCCGCGGAGCGTGCGGCGGACATCCAGTGGCAAGGGTCGTTGGTGGATTTGGGAGTTTCAGGAGAACCCGCCGTTCACAAGAGCGAAGACGAACGGCATCTTACGATTGCGGTGGAGGTCGAGGCGGGCGAACAGTTTCATCACTGGTATCGTCGGCAGTACGACGAGCCCGAGGCGCATGTTGAAACGCTCGGCTATCGCTTGATCTTGCGCGCTGCCGCTGAAGAATGGAAGCACGAGCTGATCGTCGACGGCAAAGTTGCAGTCAGCAATTCGACGGTTCCGCTCGGACGAGGTCCGCTGAAGAAAGGAACCGGTTCGTTGCTGGAGTGCAATTTTCCCGCGTCGGCGGAGCGTGTCTTCGAGCCCGCCGCAGCGGGCCCGGCGGTGCTCTCTCCCAAGCTCTTCATGGCCACGAGGGCCGTTGGCGGGAATGAGATCACGCCTGCAGCGCAGCGGGCATTTTTGCATTTTGGCGTTTTCACCTCGTACATCGGGGCTTATCTGCGACATCGTGTTTTCGTGCTCGATTCCGGCCGAGTTCCAAAACGGGAAACGCCGCAACCGAAATCGGGACCGCTGGTCGTAGGCCGGCATGGTGAGCACACATTCAGTGTCTTGTCGGCGATTTTCGCGCACGCGAAGCATGGCGCGCAGGCAGAGAAGATTCGACAATGGGCGGCGGCCTTCGGTATGGAGTCGCTCTCGGCGGGCTGGATTCGGGAGGAGCTCCTGCATGCCGGATACGTCGATTCCTCGCTTCAGACTCCTCTGGCCATCGAGTTCGGCGGCAGCGGCGCACAGCAGGTGCTGCCGATCATCACGCAAATTTTCTGTGCGCCGAAGCACAGCGTAATTCTGATGGAAGAGCCGGAAGCCGGCCTGCACCCGGCGGTTCAGGCCCAGCTCGCGGCTCTCTTTGCCGACGCTGTGGCTCACGGACACCAGCTCCTCATCACCACGCACAGCGAAGCGCTGTTGCGCGGATTGTCGCAGCTCTGTGAGGCCGGACAAGTGCGGCAAGAGGATGTGGTGGCGTATGAATTCTCGAAGTCGCACGCCGGAGCGTTAGTTGAGGAATGCTCATTGCACGCTGCGGCTGCGGCGCTCCAGTGTCCGGACATCAGCTATCCGGGCACGCCTCAATTGGTACACAAAGCCAATGCGTAACGCCCGCGTCGCGTGAGCTAAGATAAATCCTTAGCGTTTTTCCTTCCTTACAGGTTTCAGTGTCTAAGAGCGCGGAAATCTCAACTGCCGGACGCGCCCGCTTTTCTTCGATCGATCGCGGCCGGTTCAATCGCGCGCTGATCATCACTGTTGCTCTCCCTTTTGTGCTCATGGCCGCGACCGCAGCGACGCTGCTCTGGGCCATTAACGATTTAGTTAACGCCGACGAGTCCGTGCGCCACGCCGGTCAAGTACTCGTGCGCAGCTATGAAGCGCAGAAGCTCATTCTGGACATGGAAACATCTGTCCGCGGTTATCTGAACACGGCGTCCGACGGGTATCTTGATCCCTATCGGCGCGCCAAGCCGGCGGTCGCTCCGGCACTGGCGCGTCTTGCCGATTCACTGCGTAACGATCCTGCCGGCCAAGAATCCGTTCGGCACATAGAGCAGTCCCTGGCTCGCTGGGACGGCTTCGCCGAAATGGCGATCCAAGCGCGCCGGATCGGCAAAGCGCCGGTAGCTGAGATCGACAACGCGCGTGGCAAGGTGCTTATGGATCACATGCGCGATGAGTTTGCCTTGCTCTTCTCCGATCAGGAGCAACGGCGCGATCAAGCGCTGGCCTCCTCCGGTTCGGCACGGCGTCTTACCTCGCGCATCGCGCTCCTGGTCACGCTCATTTGCGGATCGCTCGTCGCCATGTTTTTGGTCCTCGAGCTCGTTCTGCTTTCGCGTACCTACGAGCGCTCGCTTACGCGATCCGATGCGCTCGCCCGCGAGCTGGCGGAGCGGGAGAGGCACTTTCGCACTCTCGCCGAGGTAATGCCGCATATGGTCTGGAGCGCTGCGCCTGACGGTTCTCCCGACTACTTCAATCAGCGGTGGCGGGAATACGTAGGCGCAACCGACGGAGCGCAAGAATCCTGGCTCAGTCGCGTTGATCCGGACGACCGAGCCAGAGCGGAGGCGCAATGGAGCGCGTCCCTGGCTTCCGGCAAGCCATTGGCCATCGAACTGCGCCTGCGCGACGCTCAAGGAATTCCGCGCTGGTACTTGGGTCGTTCGCTTCCGTTGCAGGATGATCGGGGCGCGATCACGCGCTGGCTGGGCACTTTCACCGATATCGACGACCAGAAGCGCGCGCAGGCAGCGCTGGTGCGCACAGCGACGATTGTCGAGAGCTCGGATGATGCGATCTACAGCAAAGACGTGGACGGCAACGTGACGAGCTGGAATCGCGGCGCGGAGAAGATGTTCGGCTACACGCCGCAGGAAATCATCGGACACAGCGTCGCCGTGCTCTATCCCGAAGGGCACAAGCAGGAAATGGACGAGACGCTCACGCTGCTTCGGAGCGGTCAGTCGGTCGAGCATTTCGAAACCGTACGCCAGCGGAAAGATGGCAAACAGATCGAGGTCTCCGTCTCGATCTCGCCCATCCGCGCCTCGGACGGCACGATTGCCGGCGCTTCTACCATCGCGCGCGACGTGACCGAGCGTAATCGCGCGACCGAGGCCTTGCGTAAGACCGAAAAGCTCGCGGCCACGGGACGCCTCGCGGGCACTATGGCGCACGAAATCAACAATCCCCTCGAAGCCGTCACGCACCTGCTCTACCTGATCGAGAAAAGCCCCTCGCTTGATGCGAGCGCGCGCAACTACGCACAGCTTGCGACCGAGGAGATCAACCGCGTCGGCCGTATTGCCAAGCAGGCGCTCGGCTTCTATCGCGAAGCGGCCACGCCGGTGCCCGTGAACATTGCGGCCTTGGTGCGCGAGGTCGTCACGCTCTATATGGCGGGCGCGCAAAACAAGAATGTCCATCTTGAAGCGCAAGCCGAAAACGAAGCTAGTATTCCCGCCTTTCCCGGAGAGATGCGGCAAGTCTTTTCCAACCTCATCGTGAACGCCGTGGATGCGGTAGACCGTGGAGGGACGGTCAAGATCCGCGTGAAACACGGTCGCGACTGGGCGAGCTGTGATTACGGAATCCGCGTTCTCGTCGCGGACAACGGTCCGGGCATTCCCAAATCGGTACGGGCCAGAATCTTCGAGCCGTTCTTCACCACGAAGGGTGAACGCGGAACCGGCGTTGGCCTGTGGGTCTCCGAAGGAGTCGTGCAGAAGCATGGCGGAAAGATAAAGATGAAGAGCTCGACAGGCACAGCGCACGGCACGACCTTTTCTGTCTTTCTGCCCTACGCGGACTGATTCCCATTCTGGGACTGTGATAAGTCAGTACCGTTCGCGGTAGCGAACGGGTTACAGCCGCGCCTGCCTGGACACCAAATCCTTCACTCGTTCCCTAACGGGAACGGTACTGACTTGCGCTACGGCTCATCGCGACAAGCCAAGGTTCTTGAGCAGTGCGCGGCCTAGTTCTTCCGCGTTGGGAGGCGAGCCGGCGCCGTTGAGTTTTTCCAGTTGCTGAAGGTAAGCCTGAAGCCGCTGCTCCGCCTCCGCGTCTACGTTGGCGAGCCGCTCCTTGTGTGCCTTGGCCTCGGCGATGTACTCCGTCTGCATCTCTCTCAGCTTTTGTTTTTGCTCTTCGACCATCTGCATCTGATGGTGGATGTCGACGTTCTTGGCCAAAGCGGGAATAGCCAGGAGGTCGGCTTTGAACTTGTCAATTGCAGCGAAGGCAGCGGATAGGTTCCACGGATCGTCCGCGGTCGGCTGCGGTAGCGGAGCAGGCTGGACGGCGAACGATGCTGTCGGCGAACCCAAAGCGCCTGCGACCGGTTGTTCCGCCGAGGACTGCCACATGAAATCGCACGAAGGGCAGCAAATGGCCGACCACAGACGCGCGGCGCAATCGATTTTCAGGCAGCCGAGCAGCGGTGTAAGCCCGAGAGGAATCGGTTGCTGACAGCGAGGACACGGCGCTTCCGCGATAAACGGAGTGCGGCACAGTTGGCACGACTGGGCCGGAATCGGCTTTTCGGCAATGCCGATCAGCACGAATCCTGCGATTTCAGAGTCGCCCGGTCGCGGCTGCCATAGCTGAAGAAACTCGCTGTAGATCAAGTTATGCGAACGCTTATAAAAAGGGTCGTTCAGCGTAACTTTTTGAGCATCAATGCCCGCAAGAATGGTGAAATGGCCTTGCGGAGAACTGGGGGCTAGGCGGTGATTGAGGATCGTCTGGATCTTTGCGTTCTGGCAGGCCCGCAAAACATAAATCGGATCTCGCGCCTGCATGACGACGGCAGAGAGTCCACGCTCAAGCGCGTCTTTACCCATCAAGTGGGTCGTGGAAGCGATGCTGCCGAGGTTGTTCTTCTTGGCAATCTTTTCCCAGATCTCAGCCGGATCAGCCTCTTGGCCAAGCGCAGCATAAACTGTGCTGAGACACACGGCCCCGCACGATCGCGTGCGTGACGGATCCGGCTGCTGATTGGCCGTCGCTGCGGTTGCCGAGCTCACCATGTGTTCTCCTTATTCAGATTTCCTACACACTTCGAGGTCATAACGATCGTGCCGTTCTCATCCGCCGATCAATACCGTCAGGCACCCGGGTGGACTGATAACGCCTTGGTGCACGGTCATATCTCCCACGCGTGCGGCTGGCAAATTGTTAATCAGGACGGTTACGGATCCCTTTTCAATCATGTCTGGGGCCGGGGCTGCGCACACCGCCTTGTCGCTCAGGCGCGCCGCCGGCAACTTGCCAATCAGAACGTTCGTCGAGCAGGGAGGCAAGATCGGGCCGCCAACGTGCGGGACCGGCCCGGTAGACATCGGACAATTATGCATGTCACTTACGCGAGCAGCGGGTTGACCCATATATCCCCCCTCAAAAATCGCCACCCGCTATCGCAGGTGGTACTGAGAATCAGGCGCTAGGCAATGTGCCCTTTGGCGCATTGCAGCCCCAGTTCGACAAACTGCTTCTGCAGCGGACGGATACGTGACGTTCCGCCTTTCACCGACGCCAACTTAATCGCATCCGCGACGGAGGCGTTCGCCGCATAGGCTGACGATCCAAGGGGTAGCGGCTGCTGGTTCGGCTGTCCAAAATTCGGCGGAAGCTGCGAGACTGCCAATGCCAGTCGCCCGGCCGGGGAGTTCACACCGGCCGTCTGCGCGGGAGCGGCCGCCGCTGCCCGGTACTGCTCGACCGGCTGCATCACCCACATCACCGTGGCGAGGCATGCGGCTTTATCGTTCCCATTCAGGGAATTGCCGGAGGCATGCTGCAGGCACAAACAACCCCACCAGATCGCTTCGCGAGGCGGCAGAGCATGAGCCAGAAACTCGATCGCCGAAACAAACTCTTCCTTTTTAAGCAGCTCTTCGACGAACTGACGCGATGTCATGCCATCGCGCAGCAACCTGCGCTCTCCGGGGCTTGTCTGGTAGCGCGCGCAAATGGCAGCAGCGCTTACCGGAGCCGCGGCAGGCATTGGGGCCGTACTCATGCTGAAAATTCTCCCTCTCCGATCAGTTGATCATAATGATCGGACCCTTAAGAACGATCATCTCCGGCGTAAGCTTGATCGAGCACACGCCACCGGCGCACGAGATTTCAATTTCAGTAATGCTGTTGATTTTTAGCGTGTCGGCCGCCGCGTCGATCGTGAGTTGCCCCGGAGACATGTCGATTTTCTGGTCCACCGGAAGCTGGCCGCGCTTGAACTTAATGCTCTGTTGCTCGCTGACCTCGAGCTCAACTCCGTTGGTCAAAGAGGAATGCGAAGGCGGTAGCGGTGGCGGCCCGGCGGTGATTCGCACGCCTTTGCTGCCACGAACGTCGACATAGCCGTCCGTCCCCGCGCCTGGAGCAAAGACGTTGATGACATAAGGCGCCGCGGGCACCGGAGGAATGGGTGGGCGGCTGATCAGGTCCACCTGATTCGCCGCTACACCCCAAAGGCCCATGTATTCGCGGTGCTCGTCAATGTCGCCGCCGCCGCCCGAACCGCCGCCAACTGGTTTTTCTTGATCGCTCTCTGCCATAAACCCTCTCGCGCTGTCTGTTTTGTAGTTTCCGGTGAAGTGGCTAAATCCTCGACTCAGAACTCAGATTCCAGGGGACTCCGGAAAAATTATTTTGTCTCCGACCAAACGTCCTGAAGAAAATGACCCTCTTCGGTGCTTTCTACGATCGCAGGCGCTACCAATACGCTCAGTACATTGGGCAACAGGGAGAGGACTCCTTTTCCGAACTTCTTCAGGCCCGACGTCTCGAATGGACTTGCCCCCCCACCGGGAGTAGCGGCATGAACGAACGCCTTTTTCAAGCTGTCGGTTGTAAACGAGTGGGTAGACTCGAACGACATATCCGCAGTCAGCATAGCTGCGGCGAGGAGCGTGACAAGGGCCTGAATGGTCACGACCATCTGCGCACGGTGATCTTCATCCGTCATGATCCCGTAAGCAATAAACCAAGCGGTCAAACAACCGCTGATGACGAGACAAAACGCCTTGTTCGTCACTTTGATGAGGGTATTCGTGGTCCACTTTTCCGTAGGGTCATCGCCCTGGTCCCCGATATTGAGCGTGTGAATACCACCCCAGTTAATTTGAAATTGCGGTCCGATGTTAACATTGGCGGTGGATCCCAAGGTGAAAGTCAGGTTGCCGCCAGCCCCGCCTGAGGCGAAGGCATTCAGCGCCGGCGGCAGCTTGAGACCTTGTCCGATCAGCGTGGCGGGATTAATCGTAATCTGGTTTGTGCTACCAAGATAAAACTGACTATTGGATCCTGTAACCGCCTGTATGGCTTCGCCGTAGACAATGGTCGAGTTGATCCCCAGTGTGGCTTGTGGACTAGGGGGCTGCCAGGGCTGGTAGGCATTGGAATCGCCACCACTGCTGGAGTCGCCGCCGCTGCCGGAAGGCTGGCTGGGGTCGTTGTTCGGATTAGGATTGTTGTTGTCGCCGGTGCCCATCTTCCCCCTCGCTATCCTTGTCGTTCCGTACGACTCAAAACCGAGTTTTCCGCGGACTAAGAATCCCCGTTGGGTACGCGACCCACCGTATGCAGGTGCGCGCTGGGAACGTTTTCTGACTTGTGCCGTCCGCAGTGCCACTGTGTGTCGTACTCGGTGTTGATCGTCATGTGCCGTTCAGAGTAGATCGCCAGATGCTCGTGATCGTCTTCGTCCACAAAGACCAGGGCATTGAAATTCTGCCCTGCCGCTCCATGTACCGTCGCGGACTTAATGCCGGCCATTTTCTTGCGTAAGGGCAATAGGAACGGAGGCATATTTTTCGCGTTGTACACGCTGCCCACGATGATCGGCTGATCGGGATCGCCTTCTTCGAAGGCAACGACGACTTCATGACCAACACGCGGCCAAAAGAACGCGCCCCATCCGCTGCCCGCCCATACCTGCGCCACGCGAAGCCAGCAGGAACTGTCGCCGTTCAGCTTGCCTTCGCGGTCCCAGTGGAACTGGACTTTTACGCGTCCGTACTTGTCGCAAAAGATCTCGCTGCCCGGCGTGCCCACCACCGTCGCCGTTTGGATGCCGGAAATGCTCGGCTTCTCGACGATGCGTGCGGGTCGATACGGAAGCCCGGCCGGCATGCACGAGAACGAGTTCCCATATTGGAAATTCTCGTCTTCGCCGGAGCGGTAGCCTGTCACCTTTGCCGTGTGTTCCAGGGTCTTCAGCAGATAGGCGCCGTTAGCGTCGAAATGGCGATCCAGTTTGAACTGATATCCAGAACAGAAGCGCGGTACTGTGCCCGCGCCGCGAATTTCGATCGCGCCGGCATCTTCTTCTTCCATACGGATGCGGGCTACGCGGTCTTTGTCCTCGAAGATTCCCTGCAAGCTGCTCGGGATAGGACTGCCGGAGCGGTCCACGCCGTCAAAGCGCTGCGCGTAGCCGCCGGGGAAATCGTAGATTTCGAGTTCGTCGTTGCCGCCGACCTTGAGCCGGTGCTTGACGTCGCCGACCTGGACTTGATCGACGGTTTTCTCCGAAGCTTCCAGATGTTTGCCCGGCAATTCAAAGCAGTGGTCCCAAAGCGCGTAGGCTCCGGAGCGCAACTCCTGGGTCTTCTGCCAGGAGATCACGCGCGACTCGTCGCGTCCACCGCCCGAGAGGTCTTCGAATTTGATGGTAGTGTTGCCGGGAATGTCAGGATGCTGCTTGGCGTTGTCGCTCAGCACCATTTCGTGCTTGCCATGGCTGTGCTGGAAGTAGTAGTAGATGCCCTCTTCTTCCATCAGCCGCGTAACAAAGTCGAGGTCAGACTCGCGGTACTGAACGCAATAATCGCGCTGATAGTAGTTAGCCGAGAGTTGCAGGCTGATCGCATAGGGACGCAGAATCTGCTCGAGGATCTCGGGCACGGTCATGTGCTGGAAGATGCGGCTGCGTACGACCTTCGAGAGCAGCCAGACTTTCGGCACGATCTCCGCGCGAAACTCGGTGAACTTCTGGTCACGCGCGCCCTGGGTGAAACTCTTCACGAGTCCATCGAAGTAGCGCGGCTGCTCGCCGGGCAGCGCCAGCTCTACGGTAACGGTGTTGCCGAGAATCTGCTCGAAGCGGATCGCCGCCGGCGCCTCGGCCAGCATCTCCGCCTGGAACTGAAACAGTTGCGAAATGGACTCTTTGGCCTGGAAGCCGACCAGCAGGAGTGCGTCGGTTTCGAGAGGCGTAGTGATCTTCAGCGGCCGGCCGGCCTGTTTGTACCGTCCCATGCTGCAACTCTTCCTTGCAACAGCGGGTCGGGGGAAGAGTTCCGCTGCGCTGCTCGAAAATTTCCAGGTTCAGCTTATAAGGACTCCAGCGAAAGCAGCCCCGGCCAATCCTGGCCAGTCGCTCCTGTTCGCCGATCCCGTGGTGGAACTGCCTTGGAATGTTGAGGTCATCGCGAACGTGCGACCTCATTCCAAGGCAACGAATTATATCTCTGTGTTTTGGATTGTCAAAGAGAAACACGATTGCGCACACGGCTGAACGGCAAAAACGGCTTTACCACGGAGTCACGGAGAGCACGGAGAAAGACAAACCGCAAAAAATAGGCTCTAGTAGTTCTCCGTGTACTCCGTGTCTCCGTGGTGAAGTGGTTTTTTCCCTACGCAAAAAAAAAATCCTTTTTTTAGGGTCGAACCCAAAATCTAAAGGACTTAGCTTGGGATAACCCAATCGCAACCCAAACTTTCATTGGGTTAACCCAATCAGTTTGTGGGGTTGAACCCAAATTTTCTTTGGGTTGAACTTGGGTTAACCCAAAGGCACGCGACAAGCGAGAGACCTTTGCCAGACCGATCTGTCTGCGCTCCCGACCGCAACTCTTTGTCTCTCGCGAAATCATCGTTGGCTTGTCCTACAATCTAGGCGCTGCATTTTTTCGTCGATACCGGCTGTTCAACAACTTACAAAGAAAAATACCGACAAATACCGAAATGCGTCCGGTATCTCGTCGGAATAACCCCGGGGCCGCTCCGGGTTTATTCCGGAGCGCTTCCGGGTTTCTCCCGGAATCAAGCATCCGGCTGTTTGCGACCTGTGAACCGCAGACCGCTGGTCAAGCCGTGGCGGCTGGCAGGTCGGATCGTTTTCGCAGGTTCTTGTCCTTCGTCAAAAGTTCTCATAGCATAACATAGATGTAGATGTCAAGTCAAGATTTAAAAACCGTAACTCCAGGTCAACCGCCGCCGCCCCACTTGCATCTTCGCCTTTGTTTCGCTATAAATCCAGCGAGGATTAATTCGCAATAGTTTTTGTCGCGTATTCCACAGTCGTCGCGGATTTTTCGAATGTTTACCGCTTGTCGGCGATGCCGCCACATGAGAACGTGAGTTGAACCGCACATGAAACCACAACCGATTGCAGTCGATTTCCGACAAAGGAAAACTTCGCCTCTGGTGCTTAGGTGCGAATGCGGGAATTCAAGCAGATTCATTGAAGTCATGCGGCGTGAAACCCACGTCGTGGATGCCAGTCTCAATTACGTTCACCTGCTCGAGGCCGAAACTGACTATTACGAATGTCCGGACTGTGGCCGCGAAGTGAGGGCTACTTCCGCTAAGAACCACAGAAGCCAGAATGCGGTCAGGGAATGAAAAGGGGGATCGGCCGCCCGCATGAAACGGAGCAAGTCAGAAATTTCTGCGGTGATGCGACGTGTCCGCTCAAAAGCGACTGATCCCGAGTTGCGACTCCAGAACTCATTGCGCCAGCTGAAGCTGCGTTTTACGTCGCATAGAGCGGATTTGCCCGGATGCCCTGATTTTGTTTTTGAACGACAGAGAGTGGCTGTGTTCGTGGATGGTGATTTCTGGCATGGTCATCAATGGAAGCTGCGCGGGTTGCCAGACTTGCGGTCGCAGTTTAGGCAATGTGCGAACCGCTCATATTGGGTCAATAAGATTGAGCGCAATATTGCGCGCGACCGATCCAATGCTCGTCGTTTGCGGAATTTGGGATGGTCCGTGCTCCACATTTGGGAATCGGATTTAAAGAGGCGACCACAGATATCTGTACGACGCCTCCTTCGTGTCTTGGACCGACAACAATGAATCGTACTGCAGCAGAGTTTTTTGCCGGTATCGGCCTTGTAAGGCTAGCCCTCGAGAAGGCAGGCTGGAGCGTTGTCTTCGCTAATGACATCGACTCCAAGAAATTCGAGATGTATGCGGCAGCATTCGGAGAACACGAATATCTAGTAAACGATATTGCAACTCTGACATCGGATGCGGTTCCCGATATAGAACTGGCGACCGCCTCGTTTCCATGCATCGATCTTTCTTTGGCAGGTTCACGAGCTGGTCTGAAAGGGCGTCATTCTTCCACTTATTGGCATTTTCATCGCTTGGTGAAAGGTATGGCCGAACGCAAGCCTCGATTCGTGCTCCTCGAAAATGTTGTTGGTTTGCTGCACTCTGCCGATGGTGAAGACTTGCGGGCAATCTGCTCTTCCCTAAACGAACTCGGGTACGTTTGTGATCTGCTACTCGTTGATGCTGTCCATTTTGTACCTCAGAGCCGACCGCGATTGTTTGTCATTGGGGTTCAAGGCCGAACAGATGCGGACGCACTCTTAACTTCGCCTCATCCGACGCGGCCGGCTCCAGTGATTTCGTTTATTCGCAGGAACAACGATCTAGCGTGGCTCCTTCATCCTGTGGGCCCGCTTCCAAAGCGAAGGCGCACTTTGCGAGACATTATTGACGCCAGGGCAAACACCTGGTGGGAATCTGAACGCAGGGAGCATCTATGGTCACAGATGAGCGATGCTCATAAACGCTTAGTAGCGGGGCTGGCAAAATCGGAGGAGCCCGCTTACGCGACCGTCTACAAGCGTGTGAGACCTTCAGGATGTCGAGCCGAGGTTCGAGCTGATGGAGTAGCCGGTTGCCTGCGGACACCGCGCGGTGGAAGCAGTAAACAGTTTGTAATCGAAGGCCACAACGGACGTTGGCGCGTACGCCACATGTCGCCACGCGAGTATGGCGCCTTACAAGGGATTTCATCGTCATTTCCGATCACCGTCCCGGACAATCAAGCAATGATGGGTTTCGGCGACGCGGTTTGTGTTCCTGCTTTAGCTTGGGTTATTCGGAATACCATTAACAAGCACTTCGATCTTTTGAAAGAACAGGATCACAGACTTGTCGCCCAAGCCGTCTAAATCAACCGGCCCTCCGACCGAATTGGAGTTCGAAAAGGCGCTCATGTTCTTCCACGCCTACATGTATGGCCCTCTCCAGGGAAAACTGCGGCTGTACAAAGCGCGTGATGTGAGGCCGGCTGGGAAGGTGATGCCATCGGATTGGGAAGTCTTTGCCTCGATTCTCGTGAAGGATGTCGGAAAGAAGCTCTCGAGCGGTGTGGATCTATCCGCGTACGAGGTCAAATCGGCTGAGAAAGGCGGCGGCTTCGAATACCAGTATCACAAGATCGGAGGCAAGAAGAAGCTCGCGGAGGACATGTCAGTCGGTCATCTTTTCTTCGAACATGCCGACAATCTTCAGTGGGTAGAGTTGCGCTATTTGCACGGAACTGCCCTCCAAGCATTCTTTAGTGAGTGGCTGGCGGATTTTCCCGAACCCTATAAGCAGCAGCGATATCGCAGGCAGATCTCAAATGCCTTCGTCAGGAAGAATGGAACGCTCCTGATGCGTCTCGTCAAAGGCGAAGTCGAATATCCTGAACTCAAACCCAGCACAGCCGAAGAGAGTTCAGCGGAACCGTAACCGGCAGGACTGCTCACTCCATCCGCACTACATCGGATCCGTTTTATAAATCGCGTGGGGATAGATTCCCGTGATGCTGACGGGAATTACTGCGCCGCCGCGATGATTCTTCTTCAGGAACGGACCGATAATTTTCAAGAGGAAAGACTTGAATCCGGTGGTCTCATGACTCAGCGCCGCTTCGGTGAGAATCTTGCCGTGCAAATCGATGCTTTGGGTCAGAAGATTATAAGTGCCTTGTAGTTTCGCGACTCCTCCTGGAGCGTGGAACGACAGGCGCGTGAGTGTGAACGTTCCATTCTTCAGTTCCACGTGGCCGCGCAGATCGGAAACCACGCTTTCTGGAGTGTCGTTCGGCTCTCCTTCTGCGGTTTCGCTCAGGGTTTCGATATTGTGCTGTGTTTTCGGATTAGTGAATTTACCGGCGTCGATGCCGAAATCGCCGGTCAGCTGAACACGTTGTTCAAAAGAACCGTTTCCCGAGGGCAGAGCTGCCTTCCCGCGAAAAGTGAAGGCGCCCGTCATCGGAGGACGCGGCTGGCGCAAGAGCAGGAACAGGAAATCCTGAATCCGTCCATGGGGAACCGCGAGGTCGGCAGCCGTGCGCGTACTTCCGTTGGCGCTGACAATCGTCCCATCGGAGTCGATCACGGAGTCTTCCAACTGCGCTGTCACGTGGTTGAATTGAACTGTGTCTTTGCGCGTTTCGACGGTGGCGCCAAACTTCACGCTCAGAGGCAGCTCGTGTTCAGCTTTCTTGGTTTCAAAATTCGAGACCGTGATCGCTCCAGCAATTTGCAGCTGCGCGATCGGGCCGGTAAACGTTCCTGTCGAGTTAAGCGTGCCGGCAATGCCGCCGAGATTCGCCAGATCGGCGCGGGAAAAGGTGTAGGAGCCGGCGATAGGAGTAAGCAGAGCGTGCTGATGGTTCCACGGACCAAAGCTGCCTTTCACACTCAAATCGCCGGGCGGTTCGGGGTTATGCACCGTAATCTCAAACGGCACCGCTGCATGTTGGCCGGGAGTGGAAAAGACCGCTTTCCTGATTTGGAACAGAAGCGGAGGCGTTCCTTGCCGCCTTTCCACGGCGATGCTGCCTCCGATGATTTCGAACTTATCGATAATCGCGCCGGAGCTGGATGTAGCTTCCGGAAGAGCCGATCCTGTTGTGCCGGCTACGCCGATAACGGCGCTTACGTTGCGCGCCTCGACCACGGCGACATGCTTCTTCAAGAGACTGGAGTAGGAAGTGCGAAAGACCAGTCGCTCAATGCTTACCGGCGATGGCGTATTCAACACCCGGGAATGGCTGATGGAAACGTTTTCCGCTACGCATCCTGGCGGGAAGAATGTGGAATGAAACTTTTGAACGCTGACCGAACCCTGGGTTGCATCTTCCAGATCGCGCGTGATTTTGTCTCTGCTAAAGGGCCATTTGGCCAGCAAGATCGCGGCAGCAATACAGATTGTCATCATGCCTGCGACCGCGATCAGGAGCCATACAGGCGTCCTTCGGATTACGCGTGTTTCGGGTAACGTTGTGGTGGGCACGGGATCTTCCGGCTGCACTCGGCCACTGGCGAGCCTGCAAGTTCTTGGATGACAGACAGGGGATTGTAGTTCTCCCTAGTTTCGGATGAGGAGCACTCGGCCCCGTCGCTCACTTACACTCTTCCGCATAAACAAAGCAAAAGCACAACACGGATTTCACGGATGGGCACCGATCGGACGGATAAATCACGAGCGAAGAACTTCCGAATTTGCTTTCATCCCTCCGATCCGTTGAAATCCGTAAAATCCGTGTTGTGCTTTTTCTTTTCGTCAGTTTCTCCGCCCGCTAGGCCTAAAACTCCTCTCGGCGCAAAAGTCCTCCTTCGTCAGACCCGACCCAAATACGAAATCTGAGCGGAATGCCTATTACTATCGACCTGCTCGCCAATCGCGCGTTACCCTTTCAGGGAACACTTCCATGTCTTTGCAGAAGCTGGGGCGTTATGAAATCGTGCGCGAGATTGGCCATGGGGCTATGGGCGTGGTGTATGAAGCCGTTGACCCAACCATCGGCCGCAAGATTGCGCTCAAGGCGATTCGCTTCGATGGCATCGGCACTACGGCCGACGAAGCTGCGCGACGCTTCAAGAACGAAGCCCGGGCTGCCGGCGGTCTGAACCATCCCAACATTGTCACAATTTATGACGCAGGCGAGGACAACGGCATCCTCTATCTCGCGATGGAGTTCATTGAGGGCTCCACGCTTGACGTTCTGCTGCGCACGCAGCGCACGCTCTCGCCCACGCAGGCTACCGACATCGTTCGTCAAATTTGCGCGGGACTGGATTGCGCGCACTCGAAGGGCATCGTCCACCGCGATGTAAAGCCGGCCAACATCATGCTGGCGCCGCATGGGCTGGTGAAGATTACGGATTTCGGCATCGCTCGCGCCGGTGAAGCGATGACGATGACAGGACAAGTCGTCGGCACTCCCAATTACATGTCCCCGGAGCAGGTGCTGGGCAAGCCGCTTGACGGACGCAGCGATCTCTTCAGCGTGGGCGTGATGCTCTACGAGATGATCACCGGCGAGCGTCCGTTTGAAGGACAGAGCATCACCACGATCATGTACAAGATCGTGCACGAGACGCCGATTCCACCGAAGAAGCTGGACGCCAGCATTCATCGGGGACTGAGCGCCGTGATCGAGAAGTCCTTAGCCAAGGCGCCGGAAGAGCGATTCCAAACCGGCGCCGAGCTGAGTGAGGCGCTGCAGAATTACGAGCGCATGGTCGTGCCCGAGAGCACGCTGGGCGCGCCAACGATTACAGGCCCCAGCCTGGTCGATGCGAATGCCACCATCGACGCCGCTCCTCCGGCTACGCGGCCGAGAACAGCCACGCAGATTCCTGTTTCGGATCAAAAGCCCGCTACGAGTGCTACGTCGGCTCAGGATGTTCGGGATGCGTTTCGCGGCTTTCTCGTTCACCTGCTGACGAATCCCAAAGCGCGAAAGCGGCTCATCATCGTCCTTATTGGCATTTTCATATGGCTAATCTCCACAAGAGGCCACGATCATGACAAAGACAATCAGGATCGTCGGGCCAACACCAATTCTGCGGCAGCTCCGGTTCCACCAGTGCCGCCCGCTGGCGCCGATAACAGCGAAAACGCAAGTTCCAATTCGGAACCGGTAGTCACGAAGCGGGAAAACGCAACCGCCGGCGCAAAGGTTGCTGTATTGAAGGTGAGCAGCAATCCGCCGACTGCGCACGTGTATCTCGATGGTAAGCCCACCGGAAAGCAGACGCCGACCGAGTTGCAACTGCCCCGCGGACGGCACACGGTTAGCGTGCGCATGGACGGCTTTCAGCCTTCTACGGCGACGTTTGGCGTGAAAGGTGGAGAAGAACTCGAGTACCATCCGCAACTTGCGGTGGCTATACCCAATATCAACGTGCCCGGCGTGCCGGATTTATCGAAGCTGCAGCAACTGAAGGATGTGACTCAGGCCCAGATGTGGCAGAAATGGGCCGACGGCCAACTGGGAACCGAGCCGCAGTTGATCCTCAACAGCCGCCCTCCGGGAGCGCGCATTCTTATCGACGGAAAAGATAGCGGCTCGACAACTCCTGCGCAGATTCCTGAGAAACCAGGCACGTACCACGTGCGGCTGGAACTGGATGGATTTGTACCCGCGGAGAAAACCTTGACCGTAGGAGAACATAAGCCCGGTGTCGCTAACGTAAAACTTCAGCCTTCGGGAAGTGAGTGATCTAAAAAGGACACATTAAAAGGGATGCGTTTGCGAAACCCCACCCTCGCGAACGGCGCGCGAGAGTGGGGCACCCGCACCCGGGGCGAGAGTGGGGCACCCGAGGTTCGGTAGGTCAGTAAATAGTTCGGTAAATGACGGGACGGAACTGCCGCTTCTTTTTAGCGACTCCTTTGGTCGTACGTCTAACAACATTTCCATTCATAATTTTTTGGCGGAGGATTCATGCGGAAGTTCTGTCTTTTGTCGATCTGCGCCATTTTGATTTCGGCTAATACTCTTGGAGCGAGCTCTCGTGCTTCGAAAACAAATCCGGGCTGCGAACGGCAAACCGCTGCGCAGTGTTTGGACTTGGCCTTAGCGGCCATGGGAGGACGCGATCGTTTGCAGAAGATCGGCAGCGTTCGTTTGGAGACGGTTGGACACACGCTGCTGATGGAGCAGTCTTATCGTCAGGATCCGTTCATCACGTCGTACGAGCGGACGACCACTACGATAGATCTCACGAATCAGCGCGTGCTCACGGATGCAAAGCTTACGTGGCCCGAGTCCGACAACGATCAGGCCGAGTCGGAATCCACTGTAGTGATCGGACCGCAGGGCGGCGTGCGTCGCGCGAAATCCGGCGATCTTCCCTGCTCGCTGGCTCAGCAGGACGAAGCTCGCGAAACGCTTGCGCTGGGGCCGGCGCGGCTCCTGCTTACGGCTGCCCAAGCTACCGACTTGCACTTTGATTCGCCGGAAACTCTGCGCAGCACGCCGCATTCGGTGCTGGCCTTCACCTGGCAGGGCCATCCGGTGCGCGTGCTGGTCAATCGCGACAATCATCTGCCGGATGCGATGGAGACTACTCGCACCTTTCATGACTTTTGGTACTTCTGGGGCGACGTAAAGCAGCGGGTTTACTTCGATAACTGGAAGCTCCAGCAAGGCGTTGTGTATCCGACGAATCTGGTCGAAGAGCGCAACGGGTCGGTCTGGCGCTCGACGCAGGCGATCAAGCTCGAGTTCAATGTCTCGCTCGACGGAAACGCGTTTCGCATGGATCCCGCCGTGGTTCAACGCAGCGCGGCGGCGAAGGGATGGGACTTCCCGTTTAGTCCGAAGAACGACACCAAGCTGGCCGACGGCCTCGATCTTTTTCTTGGTCCGTGGAATGCAACAATCGTGCAACAGCCGGACGGCATCGTGATTCTCGAAGCTCCGATTTCGGAGAGCTACACAAAGGGAGTGATTGCCGAAGCCAGGCGTCGCTATCCGAATCTGCCGGTAAAGGCTGTGCTCTCGACGTCCGACTCCTGGCCACATACCGGCGGCGTGCGCTATGCGGTGTCGCAGGGCTATCCGGTTTACATTCTCGATCTCAATCAGTCGCTTCTCGACAGAATGGTTGCGGCACCGCATACGCTCACGCCCGATACTCTTGAACTTACGCGTCACGCACACCGGCCAGATTGGAAGATTGTTGCCGGAAAGGTCACGCTGGGCAGTGGACCGAATCGAATGGAACTCTATCCTCTTCGCGGAGCTTCTACAGAACGGCAGTACATGGTGTACTTTCCCGAACATCACTTGCTCTATGCCAGCGATACTCTCGTCTTGAACGATGACAACACACTCTATGATCCCGAGTTGGCGTATGAAGTGAGCCAAGCCGTAAAGCGCGAACACCTGGATGTTGACACAGTGTTCGCTATGCATCAGGCGCCGGTCGCCTGGAAGAAAGTCATGGATCTTTTGTCGAAGTCGCTGTAGTTAGGCCGAGAGAGCATCACCGTTCCATTTGGGACAGGTGGGCGGTTTACAGCATTTTTGTAGTTGCTGTAGACCACAAGATCCACACCTGGAGGTTTCCTTGGGAACGAAATGAAGTTGTCATCCCTCAAGCCGCGAGCATAGCTACGAGGCATCGCAAAAGCCTATGCGGCTTGGGGGATCTGCTTTTCTTACCGGCCAGGAAAAGCAGATCCCCCGCGCCGCAAAATCGAAATCTCGCGGAAAAGGCATCATCGCCGCGGCGCGAGGGATGACAATTCCTTAAAAGATCGGTTTACGCTGTCCAGGAAAACGCGCTAAGCGAAGGCGAACTTCTCTTGTGGTACAACAGTAGGCCACCTTCCACGCAGGAGTCTTTATGTCGATCCGTGAGCTGTTGCTGCAGGAGTTTGATAACGAAGCGGCGAAGACGCGCACGACCTTGGAGCGGGTTCCCGAGGACAAGAAGGATTACGCTCCCCATGCGAAGTCGATGCCGTTGGGCAAACTGGCGCCTCATGTAGCGCAGTTGCCGGAATTTGGCGTTACCGTGCTCACGACGCCGGGACTCGATTTTGGAACCAGCACTATGGCGCCGCTGAAATTCGAATCTCCTGCGCAGCTCGTGCAAGCTTTTGATAAAGGAGCCGAAGAGCTGCGGGCGGCGCTCGCGAGTTTGCCTGACAATGCCTGGACGCAGAGTTGGAAGCTGAGTTGGAACGATAAGCCGATCTTCCAGGGCTCCCGTTTTCTCGCATACCGCGAGATGTTCCTGAATCATCTTGTGCACCATCGTGCGCAGCTCGGCGTGTATCTGCGACTGAACGGTAAGCCGGTACCGGCCACCTACGGTCCGTCGGCGGATGACACGATGGGCTTCTAGGCGCCAGATTGGCGCGCTCTCACGCCCGGAACCGCTCCGTTGGCAACCAACATCTCTCATTCAGCAACTTAGCTGGAATGCAGATTTGCACTACGAGAGGTGCAGGGTGTTTCAGCGCGCGTGCTTCGTCTTCGTCTGGCTACTGTTGTTTTCGGGCTTTGCCACGGCCGATCAGATCACATTGAAAAATGGCGACCGAATCAGCGGGACCATCGTCAATGGCGACTCTACTTCCTTAAACATTAAGACCGACTATGCCGGCACTCTCACGATCAAGTGGGATGCTGTGCAGTCGATCTCTTCCGACCAGCCTTTGTATGTGATTCCCAAAACGGGAGCGACGGTCGTGGGTACCGTCACCACGTCGGACGGCAGCCTGCAGGTTGCGACCGCCAACTCGGGCACGGTGAACGTGACGAAGAGCGACGTGAAAACTTTGCGCTCGGAGTCCGAGCAGCGTGCCTATGGTGCGTGGGGAGGCTTTCTCGATTCGGGACTTAGCCTCTCGCGCGGAAACTCCGACACGACGAACTTCACGATCGGCGCCAGTGCCGCGCGCATTACCGAGAAGGACAAAGCCACGGCGTTCGTCAACTCGATTTACTCGACGGGTACAACGAATGGACTTACGCTGACAACCGCCAGCGCCATCCACGCCGGCTTGCGCTTTGATTTCAACGTAAGCGACAAGACCTTTGCCTTCGCCTTCACCGACTTCGATCATGACCGATTTCAACAGTTGGATTTGCGCAATGTAATCGGCGGTGGCCTGGGCTATCACCTGATTAAGACCGACGCAACGAACTTCGACATCTTTGGCGGCGGCTCATTCAACCAGGAGTACTTCACCACGCTAACGCGGCGGTCAGCCGAACTACTGGCCGGCGAGTCTCTGGATCACAAGTTGTCCAGCGCATTCTCAATCAAAGAGCGCCTCGAGTTTTATCCCGATCTTACCGATTTGGGACAGTACCGCGTCGTCTTCGATACCGCCGCGATCACCAAAATCAGCAAGGTGCTGAGCTGGCAGGTGGACGCCAGCGATCGCTACATCACCAATCCCGTGAATGGCCTTAAAGGCAACGATCTGTTGTTCACGACCGGAGTGCGCGTAGCGTTTGGAGCAAACAAAGGGATGTAAGAACCCACGATCGCACAGACAATCCAGTCAACATTGCACAATTCGCACGCGATGGTTCATGATTCCTGATCTCAAATTCAGGAGAAATCATGGAATCGAAAATCGAACGCGAACTGCGCTGGCTGAAAGCCTATGCTGCCGTTTCCGCTATCTTCTTCGGTATTCTCACGCTCGCCGCTTTTCAAACCAGCCATAAGACGAAATTCGACGAGATCGATGTAGAGCGCATCAACATCGTCGAAAACGGCAAGCTGCGCATGACGATCTCCAACAATCAGCGCTCGCCGGGCGAGATCATTGGCGGACACACCATGAAGTCGCGCGAAGGTCATCGTGGCGCCGGACTGATTTTCTTCAACGACAACGGCGACGAATGCGGCGGCATGACGTGGAGCGGGAAAGAAGAGAACGGCAAAGTTGAGGCCGACAGCGGCGTGCTCTTCGACCAATACAATCAGGACCAGACGGTCGGCATTACTTATCGTCAGAACGGTCCCAATCGCATGTCCGGACTACAAGTTTGGGAACGGCCGCTGATGCCGATCTCCGATCTCGCGCAAAAAGTGGGCGCGCTCGAACTCCATCCGGACAGCCCACAAAAAGCTGCCGCCCTGAAACAACTCCAGGAGGAGGCAGTGAAAAGCGGCGTGATCGGCGTGCAGCGCGTCTTCGTCGGACGGAATCAGAAAAACGACGCCACCGTCACGTTGATGGACACCAAAGGCAAGCCGCGCATCGTGATGGCTGTTGACTCCCAGAACAACCCTTCACTCCAGTTCTTAGACGAAAACGGCAAGACCACGTATTCGTTGCCGGAGCAGAAGAGTCCGGGGAGATAGGAGATTTTTGCGGCGAGCGGTGCGGATCTCGCGATTTGTCTAATTTAGCTATTTTGTCTAAAATAGGCATATATGCTGTACATCTCTGCCACTGAAGCGAAACAACGGCTGGCCGCGCTCCTCGACGCCGCCCAGCGCGAGCCTATCGTCATTCGCCGGCAAAAACGTGATGTGGCGGTGCTGCTCTCTGCTCACGAGTATGAGCGCATCCGGGAACTAAATGCGAATGCATTTCAGCATTTCTGTGACCAGACCGCCGCTAAGGCAGCAGTTCGCGGACTAACTGAAGCGAAGCTCAACGAGCTCCTCTCCAGTGACGACTAGAGAACGCGTTGTCATTGATACCAACGCACTGATCAGCCGTCTCTTGATTCCCAATTCTGTTCCCTCGCAAGCCGTCGCGAGGGCTGTTGATTCCGCACAATTACTCGCCTCCGAGACGACGATGGCCGAACTCGCAGACGTGCTCTCGCGGTCAAAATTCGATTCTTACATCAGCATGGGGGAGCGCCGGCATTTCTTCAGTCTTTTGGCGCGGATTGTGGAAATGGTACCGATCGTACACTCGGTCCATGTGTGCCGCGATCACAAAGACGATCACATTCTCGAACTGGCTCTAAACGGGGCGGCCGATCTCATCGTGACCGGAGATCGCGATCTACTTTCCCTTGATCCATTTCAGAAAATTCCGGTCCTCACTCCGGCAGCCTATCTGCGCAGGAGCATTTAGGTACCCCACTCATCGAAAAGCGCGATGAGTGGGGCCACGAAGTCAGGCGAGTTCCGAAATGGGAAGCGAGCGCTATCGGCTACGCCGCGCCCGCTGCAGCCGCGGTGGATGACATCATCTCCTTCATCTTCTGTTTCATCTCTTTTGCGGACGGTTCGGCGATGTGCGTGCCGATCATCCACTGGTAGCCATCGGGATCGGTGATGTTTCCACAGCGATCGCCCCAGAACATATCGGCCACTGGACCTTGTGCGGATGCTCCGAGAGTGACCGCCTTCTCGACCGTCTTGTCCACCTTTTCGACGTAGAGAAAGAGACTGGCGGGCGAGCCGCCGAGGCTCTTGGCGCTGCGCTTTCCCCACGCCGGATTCTCGGGTCCGAGCATGAGTGTGGCGCCGCGCAGAGTGAGTTCGGCATGCATCGGCTTGCCGTCAGGACCGTTCATCGTCGCACGTTTCTTGAAGCCAAACGCTTTTTGGTAAAAGCTCACCGCAGCGGGAATATCCCGGACGGTGAGCATAGCGGTCAACGCACCGTACTGTTTCTTGTTGAGAGGATCAATTTTCTTCTTTGCCACAGCGACTCCTTTTCGTAGGACGAGGATTTTAGCAGAGCCGGGAATTTATTGTGTGCTCTTCCCTTCCATCCCAAAACCCCCCTTTCCAAACCAAAAGCAAAATCTCAACACGGAGGTCACGAAGGAAAACAAAGGGCACGGAGGGATTTTGAAGGCTTTTGTTTTTCCTTCGTTTTCCTTCGTGACCTCCGTGTTAAAGCTTTTGACTTTTCTCAAAGTTGCGGCGGGATTCTGTTCCGTGTTACGCTCCTGTGGTAATCGCACAGGAGAGCGCCGCATGGGTGGAAGCAAACTCGATTTGCTGCAAGGAACGTTGGACCTGATGGTGCTGCAGACGCTGGCAGCCATGGGATCGCTGCACGGCTATGGCATTGCGCGGCGCATTGAGCAAGTGAGCGGCGATCAGGTATTGCTCAATCAAGGCACAATTTATGCCTCGCTTGTGCGCCTTCAGCAGCGTGGATGGATATCTGCCGCCTGGGGTGTTTCCGATAACAATCGCAAGGCGAAGTTCTATGCGATTACTCGCCAGGGCCGAAAGCAACTGGTGGAAGATGCTACGCATTGGCAAAAACTGTCTGAGGTGATGGGACGCATGTTCGCGATGGAACAGAAAGGCGGCAAGCCATGATCGATCAGATTCGCGAAACGATCTCTCGCTGCCTCTCGCTGTTTCGGCGCGATTCGCTGGACCGTGAGTTGGACGACGAATTAGCGTCTCACGTCGAGTTAGCGGTCGAGGAGAATCTGCGACGCGGACTCTCGCCGGAAGAGGCGCGCCGACAAGCGCTGGTTCGTTTTGGCGGAGTACAGCAGGCAAAGGAGCGGCAGCGAGAAGCGCGCGGCATGCCTCGTCTGGAAACCCTTCTGCAGGATCTCCGCTACGCGCTGCGCGTGCTGCGCAGATCTCCCGGCTTTGCAGTGGTGGCGATTATCACGCTCGCGCTGGGCATCGGCGCGAACACTGCGGTGTTCAGCATTGTGTATGGCGTGGTGTTTCGTCCGCTGCCTTATCCGCAGCCGCAACGCATTGTGGAGCTCACGGAATCTTCGCCTCGCGGCAGTGGTGAACAGGACGTCACCTATAGCGAACTGCAGTTCCTCGAGCAGCACAATTCTCCATTCCAATTCCTCGCGGGCTACACGGTCCAGGGCTACAACCTCGGTGTGGGTAACAGCACCGAGCGGGTGAAGGGACAACCGGTTTCCACCGATTACTTCCATGTCCTGGGAATTACGCCGCTGCTCGGTCGCGACTTTGTTACTGAAGACAACATTGGCAAGGGCGCTCGCGTCGCCATCCTCAGTTATGAAACATGGCAGCGACAAATGGGCAGTGATCGCGACATTATTGGACGAACGATCACCCTCGATGGCGAGCCATTCACGGTGATCGGTGTAATGCCTACGGGCATAGAACCTGAAATCGATCCCATTGCGCCGGGCGACACCGATCTGTGGACGCCCTTGGCGCTGGTGAGGGACACCGCTGGAACTGGCGAAAACATAGAAGTTCTCGGTCGACTCCGGCCAGCGGCTTCATTGGTCCAGGCGCGCGCGCAAATGGGCAGCATAACTGCCGAATTCCGCAAGGCGTTTCCTGATGAGCTCAGCACCACAGCGGTATTGAGCGTTGATTCCTATCGGACGATGCTTTCGAGCGACGTGCGCAACATTTTGCTCGTGCTGTTCGGCGCAGTTGGATTTGTCCTGCTGATCGCCTGCGCGAATGTCGCCAATCTGCTGCTTGGCCGAGCGACCGCGCGCAGCCGCGAGTTTGCCGTTCGCGCGGCGATCGGCGCTTCGCGCACGCGGTTGGTTCGACAGCTACTAACAGAAAGCGTTCTGCTTTCGATCGTGGCAGCATTGCTGGCGCTGCTGCTCGCACGCATCGGTATGAAATCGCTGCTTGCGCTCAGCCCCTCCGACCTTCCGCGCGTCAACGACATTCACCTGGATGCTTCGGCCTTTGTATTCACTTTGGCTGTTGCCATCATCACTGGAATTTTATTTGGCTTGATTCCAGCGTTCCGCGCCTCTAGTAAAGAAATTTCCGAAAAGCTGAGCGAGGCCACGGGCCGCGCGAGCAGTGGAAGCAAGCATGGACGCTTTCGTTCAGCCCTCGTGGTGAGCGAAGTGGCGTTGTGCCTGGTGTTGCTGACCGGCGCGGCATTGCTGATCGAAACGTTCTGGCACGTGCTGAATACCGATCCCGGCTTCAATCCTACTCATGTGCTCTCGCTTGAGGTCTATCGCTCCGGTGCTCGTTACAACTCCACCGCAGCAGTTTCTCGTTATTACGATCAGGCAGTGCAACGCGTCGAGGCGCTGCCAGGCGTGCAATCGGCTTCTGTTATAACCGCCGGCCTGCCTTTGCGGCGGGGCGCGAATTTCGGCCTTTCCGTGGCAGGCAAGCAGATCCCGCATACATTCGGGATCCGCATGATTACGTCGGACTATTTTCGAGCCATGGGTGTCCCGCTGATGCTCGGCCGATCTCTGACGGCAGCCGATGGTGAAAAGTCACCTCCGGCTGCCGTCATCAGTCAGCAAGCGGCGCGGCTGTTGTTTCCAGGGCAAAACGCGATCGGCCAGCGTTTTCAATTCGCGCAACTCGACTGGCAGGTTGTGGGCGTAGTAGGAGACGTCAAATCCTATCTCGATAAGCCGGCAGATCCTGGCGTGTACATACCGCTGGCGCAAACTCCTTACCCGGTATTGAAGCTGGTCGCTGTCTGGTTTCCTGAATACCTCGTCGTTCGCACATCGGCAGACCCGCAGGCGCTCAGCCATTCCGTCGAGCAGCAACTTCAGGCCATTGATCCTTCTATTGGGCTAGGACACGTGCGCACCATGGAGCAGGTGCGCTCTGCGGCGGTGGCCATGCGCCAATTCAACATGACTTTGCTCAGCGTATTCGCGGCACTGGCGCTGATACTGGCCGCGATCGGCATCTACGGCGTGATTGCTTATGGCGTAACGCAGCGCACACACGAAATTGGCGTGCGCATGGCGCTGGGGGCCGAACGCAGAGATATCATGCGGCTCGTGCTGGGACAAGGAATGGCGCTCGGCTTCCTGGGCATAGGAATTGGAATCGCCGGGGCGCTGGCGCTCACGCGCTTCTTGCAAGGGTACTTGTATGGAGTTCAGGCGACGGATCCCCGGGCATTGATTGCTACGGCTGTCCTCTTGGGAGTAGTTGCTCTGCTGGCGTGCGGGATCCCAGCGCGCCGCGCAACCAAAGTCGATCCCATGGTCGCGCTGCGGCATGAATAGAGGACGAATTGAATGATGGGATGCATGCTCGACATGGAACAGAATGGTGGCAAGTCATGATCGATCAGATCCGCGAGACGATTTCGCGTTTGCTCTCGCTCTTTCGGCGCGATTCACTCGATCGCGAGTTGGACGAAGAATTGACGGCCCACATCGAGTTGGCGACCGAGGAGAATCTGCAACGGGGACTCTCACCGGAAGAGGCGCGTCGTCAAGCGCTGGTTCGTCTTGGCGGAGTGCAGCAGGCGACAGAACGACAGAGGGAATCGCGAGGCCTGCCGCGTTTGGAGAGCCTTCTGCAGGATGTCCGCTATGCGCTACGCGCACTGCGCAGGTCGCCTGGTTTCGCTTCCGTAGCGATTGTGACTTTGGCATTAGGCATCGGCGCTAATACCGCGATTTTTACTTTAATAAACGCCGTGATGCTGCGATCGCTCCCGGTCACCAAGCCCAGCGAACTGTGGAACCTCGGCGATGATCGTTTTGGCGGCGGAGGCGGCGGCTTCGTCGATGATGTCAGCGCGTACTCGTACCGGGGTTACGAATACTTGCGCGACAACACTTCCGAGTTTTCTAACCTGGCCGCGTTCCAGGCTGGGAAGATCGATTTGAGCGTCCGCCGCAGCGGTGATCCTCGCCCAGCGGAACATCACTTCGGCAAATTGGTTTCTGGAAATTATTTCCAGACGTTTGGAGTCTCAGCATTAGTCGGACGCGCCCTCGTGCCGGAAGACGATCGGCCTGGCGCACCGCCTGTTGCGGTAATGAGCTATCGCGCTTGGCACGACCGCTTCGCTTCCGACCGCAGCGTGATCGGCGCCGTGTTCACTCTGCGCGGAGTCGCGGTCACGATCGTCGGCGTTACGCCACCGGGATTTTTTGGCGAAACACTGCAGGTAGATCCTCCGGATTTTTGGATACCGCTGCATGTGGGACCGTTGTTAAATCCTGAGAATCCCCAACTCAACCGCTGGAACGATTTTTGGCTGTATGCGATTGGACGCGTGCGATCTGGAGTCCAGATCCCTGCTTTGCAGGCGCATGTCACCACGGAATGGCAACACTGGTTGAGCGACAACTATTCGGATCCGAGGTATCGCCGCAATATTCATAAGCAGCACATTGTGGTGACGCCGGCCGCGAGTGGCGTTTCCTGGATGCGCGACAACTATCGCAGCGGCCTGCGACTGCTGCTGGTCGTCTCCGCGCTTGTGCTCTTGATTGCTTGCGCCAACATCGCCAACCTGCTGCTGGCGCGCGGCACCGCCAATCGCACGCAAACCGCCATGCGCGTAGCTCTGGGCGCTTCGCACTTGAGAATTATGCAGCAGTCGGTCATTGAAGGCCTGGTTCTCGCTTTGTTAGGCGGGATTGCGGGAGTGTGGATCGCGATCGCAACCTCGCGGCTGATCCTGGCACTAGCCTTTCGCGGCGCCGACTATGTTCCCATTACTTCCTCTCCGTCATGGCCTGTGCTCGGCTTCGCTTTTCTGATTTCATTGATCGCAGGTCTCGTTTGCAGCGTGGCGCCGGCGTGGCTCGCCTCGACTGTGCCACCCGCCGATCCTATGCGCGGTGGCGCTCGCAGCACTCCTGAATCTTCAGCTCTACCTCAAAAGTCACTGATGGTCTTACAGGCTGCTCTATCGCTGGTCCTTTTGGTTGGCGCTGGACTGCTTACCGAGAGTCTTCGCCACCTGGAGCGGCAGTCCTTTGGCTTTGACACAAATGGGCGTTTGATGGTCAGCGTTTCTCCGCCGACTCAGTATCCGCCCGAACGTCTGCCCGAGTTCTACCGACGGTTGGAGGAGTCGCTTACGCGAATTCCTGGAGTGGAGGACGCCAGCTACTCGCTTTACGGCCCGATGGACTTCAATGGCTGGAGTGAACCTGTGAGCATCAACGGTCAAGAAATCGTGAAGCCGCTCGAACATGGGAAGTGGCCCTGGGAAAACCGTGTGAGCGCAAATTATTTTCTGACCGTCGGTACTCGCATTCTGCGCGGACGCGCTATCGACAAACACGATCTTCCCGATTCGGCACACGTGGCCGTTGTCAACCAGGCGTTTGCCCGCACATTTTTCCCAAATCAGGAAGCTATCGGCCGGCACTTCGGCGTTGAGGAGCCGGCGCATAGCGGCGACTATGAGATTGTCGGCATCAGCGAAGATACGAAGTATGCAAATGCCCAGAATGACGCAGATCCCATGTTCTTCCTGCCGATTCTCCAGGAGGAAGGAAAATACCTGGACACCGCACAAGCGTCCGAGCAACTCGCCACTCATTATCTCGGCAGCATTCAGTTGCGAGTGAACGGGCAACCTGAGCAATTTGAGCCGGCTGTTCGGCGAGTTCTGAACGATGTAGATCCAGACCTCATCATCACAGCGATGAGGAGCTTCAGCCAGCAAATCGAATTGAACCTCACCTACAACCAGATGATCGCACGCTTGACGACTCTATACGGGCTGTTGGCGCTGGCCCTCGCCTGTGTTGGGCTGTATGGCCTTTCCGCGTACTCTGTCGCGCGGCGCGTGCACGAGATCGCCATTCGCATGGCGTTGGGCGCCGATCGCGCGAGAGTGGTGACGATGATAGTGCGCGGAGCCATGACTCTGGTTGCCATCGGATTAGTGATCGGTGTTCCGGTGGCTCTCGCCAGCGGGAAAATCATCGCGAGTCAACTTTTCGAGGTAAAGACGAACGATCCCCTGGCGCTGGGGGCAGCCGTGATCGTACTATCCGCATGCGCACTTGCGGCGGCCGCTATTCCGGCACGTCGCGCCGCTTCGGTGGATCCGATGCAGGCATTGCGAAACGAGTGACGAGACTACTGCTTGCCTTAAGAAGATTAAGGCGACTGAAAAGGGCGATCATCGATCATCGCGAATCACTCTTCTCGTTGCTCTCTCCAATACGCCGGTAGCCCGGATGCACGCCCGGCGTGAGTCCCTGCTGGTCGGCGATGCGCTGGAGAAACGTCGCGAGTTGCTGCTGTTCGTCAGACGATAGAGCCGCCAGCAAACTTTGCGAATGCTCCCGGGCAATGCGGCCGATCTCGGCGAGTGTCGAGGCGCCTTTTTCCGTGACGTGTAGCGCGTAACGGCGGCGATCATGGGGATTGGCGCGCCGTTCGACCATTCCCTTTTTTTCCAGTTCATCCACCAATACAACTAGACGGCTGGGAACTGTGCCGAGAGTCTCCGCGAGCGTCTGCTGCGTGATGCCGGGACTCGCGCTAAGAATGCGCAGAATACCCGCATGATGCGGAGCCAAACCAATCTTCTGCAACCGTTGCGCGAACTGCGATGCGGCCCGGCCGCCCACCTGGGCAAGCAAGAACGCAGGCGAGGAGCGGACCGGAGGTCGCAGGCCAGGCTTTCCGGAACTCTCTGTATTTTTCATCTCAAAAATATTCTTGCACATAGTGAATCATTCTGTTATAGAATGATTCTAATTAGTAACTATAGCGAAAACGCTTGGTTGATTCAGTCCTCACTGGAGCGGACATATGAATTCTCAACTGAACGCATCGACATCCACGCGCCGTCATGCCGGGCCGCACCTCGGCATGCTGGCGATCGTTTACACAGTGCTTTTCATTGCCGGTCTGACGGCTGTCAGCGGCTTCGGCGCGCCCCTCGGAGTCAAACCGCCGTACTTTCCGGGTCCATGGGAACCCGCCTCCGTGATTGTGTCGTACTTTCAGACACATGCCACTAACGCGCTGATCTGCTCGTTCCTGCAATTCGGCGCTTTGATTCCACTGGGGATCTTCGCTGGAGCGATCGTGAGCCGGTTGCGCTTTCTCGGGATTACAGCCGCTGGCCCGAACATCGCTCTATTTGGCGGATTTCTAACCGTATTTGACGGGATCGCGGCGGGCTTCGCTATCTGGACGATGGTTCATCCAGGCGTAGCGCAGAACGTGCTCGTGACTCCAGCGCTTTACTATCTCTCATTTGCGTTTGGCGGCCCCGGCTTCTCGGTTCCCATGGGCCTGCTGATTGCGGGAATATGCATCCCGGCCATGTTCCGCAAGCTGCTGCCCAAATGGCTAATCGTTTTCGGACTGGTGCTGGCGGTGGCCGGTGAGCTGAGCTGGCTGAATCTGGTATTCCCGAAACTGATTTTCCTGATTCCGCTCGTCAGATTCCCGGGATTTATCTGGCTGATCGCCACGGGATTCTTAATGCCGAAAGCTGCTGCGCGTCCCGCGCAGCAAGCTGGAGCGGCCGTGTGAGGAAAGTTACTTAGCTTGCATCAACAGGACGAGCGATGCGGCTATCGTCCGATTTTCGCCACGATCGTGCCGGCAACGATCATGTAGGCGGCGAATGCGCCTAAGGAAATGAGTCCGGTGAGCGCGTACTTCATGGGTTCGCTACGGTCGCTCCGAAAGACGTGGCTGCTGATTCCGGCCGCCATGGCGCCGAACAGTCCGCCGATGGCTCCCCCGGCGAATACCAGGAACACCGGGAGCGCTATCCAGGCATACTGGTACCACTGCAAAGGCGGAGTGAGCTGAATGATCTGCTCGCCCAGTTTCAAATCGGGAATAGGGTCGAGGAGACGAGGCTTGAGTTTGATCGTTAGCGGCGAACCAGCATTCGAGCGCACGCAGAAGCTGCCCTTCTCTTTGGCCACCAGCTGGCCGTTGAGCGTCAACTTCGGACCGCTTAGAAAGCTGGATGGCTGAAGCGTGAGCTTCTGCCCTTCCATTCCAGGCAACGCGACAGGAATTTGCATCTGCGTAGATTTGCCCAGAGTTGCGGGGAGGACAAGATTACGGAAGTCCGTCGCGCGTCCGGCTGCGATTCTTTGGGTGGAAGCCCCCGACTTCACAGGCTGCGGAAAAAGCGCGGTGGAAATCAGACTCAGGGAAGGGCACGACTTCAGTCAAGATTATTCACTTGACGCAACGGCAGGGGGTGGCCGATGATTCGATCATCACTCTCAAAGCTGCCCGCTCCCCGGCCAGCGGATTGGGGTCACAAGATGAGCGTCTGCATTGCACTGCTTTGCAATAACAGAAGAACCATTGTTACCGTAACAGATAGAAAAGTCAGCTTCGGTAATTTCTCGGCAGACGGACTGGTGCTGAAAGACATTCCGTTCCGCCAACGCACTTCGGTCTTAGTCGCTGGCGATGACATGGAACATGAAATTCCAATCCTTGATCGGGCGAAAGAACTTCTAGGCGATGCCTACAAGCCGCCAGCAGTGGTAGCTGACGCACTCGATGAAGCGTTTAGGGAAAGAGTTCACCGACAAATTGAGAATAGCGTATTAGGAAAACGCGGCTTTACTGTGCCGAGCTTTCTCGACAAGGGAAAACAAAAATGCACATCCAGCGCCTATCTCTCCCTCTGCAGCCGCATCGATCAGGTTTCGATAAAACTTAAATTTTTAGTGTGCGGTTTTGACGCAAAGGATATTGGACACCTGTATTTAGTAGACGGTGAAAATGCCCCCGCTAACTATGACTCCGTTGGAATGTGGGCGATTGGAAGTGGCGCCCATGCCGCCCTTAGTTCCCTGATGTATTTCGCTGAAAAGTCCTCCATAACTGTTTTTAGCCCTGCTGAGGTGGCTACCTATTTTGGTATCGTCGCCAAATTTATGGCCGAATCACAAGACCAAGTGGGGAAGGAGATACCCTTCGTGTGTGTGGTAGATAGTGGGCAGAAACCTAGATACATAGCATATGAAAGATTTGACGAGATTAAGAAGTATTGGGAGGACCACGGAGCACCGCGAGTGCCGCCCAATCTTGAGGCGTTCATGAAGCCGCTAATCGCACCACTTACGCAGTCAGCTTCTCAAAAGTAAGCGGATCGGCAGTAACCATATGCCGGAGAGTATCAAGGAACAAGTTGTGGTTCTTGCGACGGTTAAATCGGAACGTCATTTCATCCAGATAGGCCGCGAGGTGTTTCGCGCTCACGCGATGCCACGTACCGATGATTCCGCGTTTGAGCAGAGAGAATGCGTTTTCGATGGTGTTTGTATGAATGTCGCCGTCAACGTAAATGCCAGCTTTATGCTTGATGGTTTTGTGTTTCGGTTTCAGCGCCCCCATAGCCGAAGGATATGCGCCGTATTCATCGGTCACGATCACGTCCACATCCTCAGCGATGTTGTCCTTGATGAATGCAGCGAGAGTGCCGACCTTGGCATCTCCGGCATGGAAGAAACGAACCTCTCCCTCGCGTTGACGAATGCCGATGACGATCTGCTTAGTGCTCTCTCCGTATCCGGGTTTGCGCTGATGGCCGCGCTGCTTTCCCCCGATGTAAGTTTCGTCAACCTCGACTGTTCCGCTGAGTGCAGGACGCTCCATCTCGCGCATGGCAGCGCGGATGCGATGGCAGAGATACCACGCTGTTTTGTAGCTAACTCCAATCGTGCGCTTCATCTGATTAGCAGAGAACCCCTTACGGGCTTCGACCAACAAGAGCACTGCAGTAAACCACGTTTGCAGCGGAAGATGCGAGTCATTAAAGATCGTGCCCGAGGTTACGGAAAACTGATATTCGCATTCGCGGCAATCGAACTGTTTACGCGATTGAATCCAGAGTATGTCCGCACTCTTGCAGCGTGGGCACTCAACACCTTTAGGCCAGCGGAGCTTCGTAAGAATCTCGCGGCATTTGTCATCGGTATTAAACAGCCGATTCAGGTCTAGGAGAGTCATGGCAGAACCTCGAAAGAAGAAGCGCAAGCGCAAAACAGGGAGACCGCTAGAGGATGTGCCGCTCCGCAAGCTAGTGCAGAGCGTGAAGCACGAGATACGAATGTCGTTCTCCGGAAAGACTGATAAACCAAAGCAGGATTGAGGTTTACCAACATGCAAGCGCAGAATAGCAACTCAGAGTCGTTGTGTCAAGTAAATAATCATGACTTCAGTCGTGCCGTTTTGGTATGTCCGCATGTGTTTACGGCGGCAAAGAAGGCTTCGCGCTTTAGCGCCTGAGGTAACTGTTCGATGCGACAAAAAGGCTTACCTCAGCGGCTAAAGCCGTCCCTTTTTGGAACGCATTACGGCACGGATAAATCCGTGCCCTTCCCTAAGGCAGGGCTGTTTTGTCGCTCACGCTGTGCTGAAGCGCAGCTTCCCCGCATGAATGCGGGGCTTCCACCTGGGCCGGATACACCAAGAACCAAACTCAATCTAGCGCGGCGAGATCATGCTCTGCTGAACTGCCGGCATTAACTTCACTGCCCCGCGATTCGCGTAGTCAAGCACCATACCCGGCTTTACGCCGAGCCAGATCGTGACAAGTGCGGTGATCACCAACGCAGCGGTCAGCCCGGGAGCAGCGCGGAGTTGCAGGCGATCTTCGCCGGGAAGCGGTTCGTACATGTACATCACGACTATGACACGCAGGTAGTAGTAGGCGGCGATCGCGCTATTGACCAAACCAATGATCGTGAGCCAGATCAGGTCACTTTTGAGCGCGGCGTTGAAGACGTAGAACTTGGCAAAGAAGCCGCCGGTGGCTGGAATCCCAATTAGGGAAAGCAGAAAGATCGTGAGTGTTGCGGCGAGCACCGGCGAGCGCCTGCCAAGGCCAGAGTAGTCTTCGATGTTCACATAACGCTCACCGGAGCGCGAGAAGTGCGAGACGACAGCAAACGCGCCGACGTTCATCGCCGCGTACGACGCCGTGTAGAAGATCGCCGCGCCGATGCCGATGTCCCGGCGGGCTACAAACGCGACAAGCAGATATCCGGCATGCGCGATCGACGAGTACGCTAGCATACGCTTCACGTTGTTCTGGAGCAGCGCGCCGATGTTGCCGAGCGTCATTGAGAGCGCGGCGGAGATCCAGACAAGCCAGAACCACGCGTTGCTGGTGTTAAGAGTTGCGCCAAACAGAATCCGCAGAAGCACGGCAAAAGCTGCGGCCTTCGGTCCGGTGGACATCAGAGCGACTACCGGCGCGGGTGCGCCCTCATAGACGTCCGGAGTCCAGACATGGAACGGCGCGGCCGCTACTTTGAAGCCTATGCCGACGAACATCAGCGCTACGGCGACATAGGCTAGCCCCTGGCTTACCGGAGTTCCGGCGACCGTCTGTCCAGATTGCAGCGCCGACGAAATTACGTAGATGCTGGTTGAGCCGGTAGCGCCGAACATGAGCGCGACACCGTACAAGAAGAATGCGGTGGCAAACGATCCCAGCAGAAAGTACTTGATGGACGATTCCGAACTCGCGGCTGCATTCCGGCGGTAGCAGGCGAGCACGTAAGTTGCAATCGAGGAAATTTCCAGCGCGATGAAGATCAGCACGAGCTCAACCGCCGACGACATCAGCACCATGCCGACAGTGCCAAACAGAATCAGCGCAAAGTATTCGCCTCCGCGAATGTTTTGGGTTTCCAGATATTCGAATGAAGCGAGAATCACGATCGCGGAGATCGAGCAGATCAGCACGTGGAAGAAGATGCTGAACTCGTCCACGCGAATCATCCCGAACCAGCCCACACCGGGGTCGTAGGATTGATAGAGCGAAGCGGCGATTGCTGCCAGAGTCCCAATAAAGGAAAAAATCCCGAGCGATTTGTGGGCGGAGCGCTGCGGCAGCATCGGCTCGATCAGCATCACGGCGATGCCCCAGAGGCTCAGCACGATCTCAGGAAGAATGCGGATGTAATTCAGGTCAGGATTCATTTTCCTGCTTTAACCATTGCCAGAATTGCTGTCGCTTCCCCAGCCCGTCTATAGGAATTCGGGTGGAAGCCCCCGGATTTATCCGGGGAGAGCTGCGCTTCAGCGCAGCGAGTAAGAGTAGATCCTCTGAACAGCGCTTTAGCGCCGGAGGCTTTCAGACCAGCGCCAAAGCGCCTTTCACTTTTCGCTCCGCTCTCCCGCGACGCTGAAGCGTCGCTTCCCCCGACTGAAGTCGGGGGCTTCCACCGGGCCGCGGTCACCGTGCTCGGGCGCAACGCCTGCTCGACCGAAGGATCGATCATGCGAATCCAGAACGGCGAAATGACGCCCATGATCAGCGCCAGCGCGACCATCGGGATCAGGCTGAGGCGCTCGCGTCCGTCGGCATCGTGCAGGCGCTCGTTCACCGGATGCGTAACTTCTCCGAAGAATGTCCGTTGATAGAGCCAGAGCAGATATCCCGCGCTCCAGATCACGCCCGTAGTGCCGATGATGCCGTACCACTCCCAGGCTTTGAACGCGCCACTCAGCACCAGAAATTCGCCGACGAATCCGTTGAACAGCGGCAGTCCGACCGACGAGAGCACGATCATAAAGAACAGCGTGGAGTACACAGGCATCGTCGTGGCCAGTCCACCGTACTCTTTAATTTCGTAGGTGTGCCGCCGCTCGTAGAGCATGCCCAGCAGCATGAAGAGCGCGCCGGTGGAGATGCCGTGGTTGAGCATCTGGTAAACCGCGCCATCGACTCCCGCTTGCGTGAAGGTGAAGATGCCGAGCACGCAAAATCCCAAGTGGCTGACCGACGAGTACGCGACCAGCTTCTTCATATTCGGCTGCACCAGCGCAACCAGCGCGCCGTAAACAATGCCGATCAGCGCGAGCGCGTTAATCCAGGGAGCGTTCTGGTGCGCCTGCGCCGGAAAGAGCGTGGTGTTGAAGCGCAGCAATCCGTAGACACCCATCTTCAGCAGAACCGCCGCGAGCATCACGGATCCGGCGGTTGGAGCTTCGACGTGCGCGTCGGGCAGCCAGGTATGGAACGGGAATAGCGGGACCTTGACGGCGAAGGCGATGAAGAATCCGAAGAACAGGTATCCTGCCGCGTTGTTGAATCCCGGAATCGAACCGCTCTGGATCGCGCTCTGGATCGTGACGTAGTCGAAGCTGCCCGTGTGGACGTAGAGCCAGATAATCGAGACCAGCATGAAGACTGACGCGACCATCGTGTACAGGAAAAACTTTACTGCCGCGTAGACGCGCCGGTCGTGGCCATACATGCCGATGATCAGCGCCATCGGAATCAGCGTGCCTTCCCAGAAGACATAGAACAGGAAGAGATCGAGCGAGACGAAGACGCCGAGCATCGCCGTCTCCAGGATCAGCATGAGGACGAAGAATTCTTTTACGCCGCCGTGGATCGACTTCCATGAGACCAGTACGCAAAAAGGCGTCAGAAACGTCGTGAGCAGAACGAGCCAGACGGAGATGCCGTCCACGCCCATGTGATAGTGAATATTCGGGCTGGTGATCCAGGGCACGTCGAGGACGAACTGGAATCCTGGCGCACCGTGTGACCAATGCACCGGCAGATGCAGCGAGAAGATGAACGTGACGATCGAGACGATCAGCGCCGTCCACTTGAGCGCGCGGTCTTTGCGCGGCATCGCCATGAGCAGGAAGGCGCCGACCAGAGGCAAAAAGGTAACGATGGTGAGGATCGCCGCGTTCATTCCGGAACTGTGAATGGCCTCCATCGTTATCTCATCCCCATGTAGATCATGAATGCGACCACGCAGGCCGCGCCGATCGCGACCCATCCGGCATACGAACGAATGCTGCCCGACTGCATGCGTCGCGCAATCCCTGACGCTTCCTTCGAAGTTGTACCCGCGCCGTTCACGATCGCATCGATCACGCCAACGTCGAGGCCACGCCATAGAATCTTGCGCGAGCCGTTCACGATGGGATTGATGATGACGGCGTAATACGCCGCGTCCACCCAGTACTTGTTGGCCAGCGTTCGGTACGCACCTTTCATGCTGGCCGCAATGCGATCAGGCAGCTCAGGACGGCGGTAGTAAAGCTGCCACGCGAGCAGGAATCCCAAAATGGCAACCGCGACGGAAGTGCCGGCCAACTCGCGTTCGAGTGCGACCTCGCCCGCAGCATTTTCCTGCTGCGGCTGCGTTGCCGGAAAATTCTGCTCCGCGCGTACCGGTTCGGAACTGGTGTGAAAGACCGGCGTGAGGAACTGATCGAAGTTATTGTGTCCGCCGAGCGCCTCCGGAATGCCGACCCAGCCCATCACGAAGGCTCCGATCGCTAGAATGACGAGCGGTCCGAGCATGATCCAAGGACTCTCGTGCACATGTCCGCCATGCGCATGAGCGCCGGCAGTTGGCGCATGCACTCCGGACTGATGTCCGGCGTCCGCCGGAGCGGGACCGGGAAGATGCGCGTGGCCGCTCGGCTCTTCATGCTCCGCGTGAACCGGAGCGCGCCGTTCGCCGAAGAACGTCATAAACCACAGGCGGAACATGTAGAACGAGGTCATGCCCGCGGTGATCAGTCCGATGAGCCAGTAGATCCAGCTTCCATGCTGTTGATCGGAAAAAGCTTTCCAGAGAATTTCGTCTTTGGAGAAGAAGCCGCTGAGCGGCGGAATGCCGGAGATCGCGATGGTCGCGATCGTCATCGTCCAGAAGGTCCACGGGATCAATTTGCGCAAGCCGCCCATGTAGCGCATGTCCTGCTCGCCGCCGAGCGAGTGGATCACGGATCCGGCAG
>DASTJH010000078.1:0-17019 GCA_035716645.1 Terriglobales bacterium
TGCCCGGCGCTTCTCTTCCGGTGTCCAATTGCGATATCTCCTCATCCGCGTCTCCATTCGCTGTAGACGGGGATATTCTCTCTTGTCTCAACTTGGGGGGTCACTCCATTCCCTGCTAATTCCCTGCAAGTTCCCTGCTCACCCGAGCTCCTAGCTGCTAGCTTCCAGCTACTAGGAACAAACCAAAGCAGTTACACCGAAAATTAGAAATTCCCTGCTAATTCCCTGCTAATTCCCTGGTCACTTTGCGCGAACTCGCGTGCACAGCAGCTTTCCCTGATTTGTGACAGAAAATTCCCTGCAAAATTCCCTGCTAGCAGGGAATTCGGCATCGCCGAAAATTCACAAAATGACTTCGAGGGATCAACAACCAGAGGCAACTTATCTGTTCCCACTCGCGCGGCAAGGAGCGCATCCTATGTGGCAGATGCTGGGCTGCTGCCACTCCGCGTTGTTTCGGCGAAGTTCGTTGATGATCCTCTGCGTGCTTTTGGCGGCGCCGCTCTTTGCGACGCGGGGGATGTTCCAGGGACGCGTCGTGGAAGGCACAAAACGCGAGCTGGGCAAGTTTATTTACGTCGAGGGTCCGGGCGGCATGATGCGGCGGGTGGACATCCGCAAATGCCGCGTGCGCTTTGCGCCGAGCGTGCCGGTCTCAGAACGGGTTCGCAATGCCGCTGAGTTCCTGCACGAAGGGGCTGTGATTCGCGTCACAGCCGACCAGAAGCAGGATGGCGAATGGACCGCTGCGGACATCTTGATCTTGAAACTGCCGGTGGTCGATAAGGTTCGGCTACTGGTTTGAGGATGGGGCGAACGGGCGCGTCCGCCTTGGCTTTTTGTGATTCCGAAGCGCGGAAAAGGCATAGACTAACGAGTGGAGCGGCCGTGGATGGCGCCTCAGGAATTAAGTAAGGTTTTACCGAAACTTCGGTATGTCAGTTCGCGTCTATAGAAGTTGGGCCATCCGTGTCTCGGACCGCCACGCGTGAACGGAGTAGAAGTCATGAAATTTCCGAAATGGATGCTGGCGGGCGTTCTAGCCAGTACGCTCACAACGCTGCCAATCTTCGCCAAAGATAATCCCAAGAACGATAAGAACAATCCCAAAGACGAGCCGATCCCGTCGTATGACAAGGTCAAGAAGGGAAGCATCGACGATGTAAACGCGATCGGCAATCGCGACATCGGCGGACGTGGCCTCGGCAACTGGTACTCGATCGAGCACGAAGTCGCGATGGGTAAACAGTACGCGCAACAGGTGGAGCAGAGCGCGAAACTGGTGACCGATCCGGTGGTGAACGAGTACATTAACCGCATTGGCCAGAATATCGTTCGCCATTCCGATGCCAAGGTGCCGTTCACGATCAAGGTGATCGACGACGATCAGATCAACGCTTTCGCCTTGCCTGGCGGATTCTTCTACATCAATACCGGCGCGATTCTCGCTGCCGACGATGAGTCGGAGGTCGCCGGCGTGATGGCGCATGAGATTGCGCACGTGGCCGCCCGTCACGCGATGCGCCAAATGACGCGCGCGCAGTGGGCGAACTTCGCCACGATTCCGCTGATCTTTATAGGTGGCGGCATCGGATACGCGGCGTATGAGGCTGCCGGCATCGGCATCCCGCTCACGTTCATGAAGTTCTCGCGCGGATTCGAAGCGCAGGCGGATTATCTCGGCACGCAGTATTTGTACGCCAGCGGCTATGATCCGACTGCGATGGTGGACTTCTTCGAAAAGATCGAGGCTACCGAGAAAAAGAAGCCAGGGGCGCTGGCCAAGGCGTTCGCTTCGCATCCGGCGACACCGGATCGCGTGGAGCGGACAGAAGAAGAAATTCAGAAAATCCTGCCGCCAAAAGATGAGTACGTGGTGACGACCTCTGAGTTCGATCAGGTGAAGGCACGCCTGGCAGCTATCGAAAATCGCCGCAAAGTCACCGATCAAGATCAGAACAAGCCGAGTCTGCGCCGAGCTTCGACGAAGACCGATGGCAACAGCAAGTCCGGGGATGACGATCGTCCGACGCTGCATCGCCGGGACAACGACCACAACGATTAGGCAATTGACTCAGTGCTAACGATCGCGGGCCTCCGGCCCGCGATTTTGTTTTGTTACCAGGTCAGTACCGTTCCCGGTAGGGAATGTGTGAGAAAATTGGGCCGCAAGCGACCACGGCGCGCCATCCGTTTGCACTGCGAACGGTACCGACTGTCGAACATCTGCGAGTCTGTTCAGCGCGAATAGCCCTTCGGATTTCGCTGCATCCACTCCCACGCACTCGCCACAATCGGCTCCAGTTGGGGAAAGCGGGGCTTCCAACCAAGCTCGCTGCGAATCTTCTCTGAACTGGCCACCAGCACGGCTGGATCGCCGGGCCGGCGCTCGGCTTCTACGACTTTGATTGTTTTTCCTGTGGCTCGCCGCGCCGATTCAATCACCTGTCGCACGCTGAATCCGGCGCCATTGCCAAGGTTGTAGATTTTTCGGTCTCCTTCTCTCAACGCATCGAGGGCCAGCACGTGCGCGTCAGCCAGATCGCTCACATGGATGTAATCGCGCACGCAGGTTCCGTCCTCAGTCGGGTAGTCCGTTCCAAAAATGGAAACGTGCTCGCGCCTTCCCGCAGCGGCCTGAAGGATAATCGGAATCAGATGCGACTCGGGATCGTGCTGCTCGCCAGAGTGTCCATTAGATCCCGCGGCGTTGAAGTAGCGGAGGCTGGCATAGCCGAATCCATGAATTCGATGGAACCAGGAGAGCATGCGCTCTACGAGCAGTTTCGATTCTCCGTAAGCGTTGGTTGGCTGCAGCGGATCGTCTTCCCGAATCGGGATTCGCTTAGGCTCGCCATACAGCGCTGCTGTGGACGAAAAGATGAATTTACGAACTCCGGTCGCGAGCATGGCTTCGAGCAGCGTGAGCGTCGATGCGGAGTTGTTGCGGAAGTATCGTTCCGGCGCGCGCATCGACTCGCCGGCCTCGATGAACGCGGCAAAGTGCAGCACGGCTTCCGGTTGGTGCTCACGGAAAAGCTTGTCCAAGGCTGCGCGGTCGGAAACGTCCCCGATCACGAACTGCGCCTGCGTAGGAACGGCCTGGCGATGTCCCTTACTCAAATTGTCATAGACCACAACTTCGTGGCCTGCATCGATGAGCGCCTGCGCTGTCGTAGCGCCGATATATCCCGCGCCCCCGATTACAGCAACTTTAGTCATGAGTTCGCTCTTCGTTGCCTGACTTTGTCACCGTCCAATGCTCTCCATCCGGCGATTCGGAAACCTCAAAGTGGATCTTGTTCTTGCCGTTAAACAGATTGGTCGTGCGGTAGTACGTGGTTTTTCCGTTATCGACACTCTTCGAGTTGTAAGTCCAATGATCGCCCTCGATCTCGACCTCTGAGCGTCCGGTTGCCCATCCTTCGGGCAACACCGATTGCAGGAAGTAATGTCCGGGCTTCTCTGACGGGATGAAAATGATGAGCGCCTCAATCTTGTTGTTCACGGTTTGCTGGCAGGTAAAGTACTTGCCCACTAAATCGCAAATATTATCGATCTTATCGGGAGCGGTTCCCGGCTTTGCCCCTGTGTTGTCGAGACGCCAATGGCCGTTGTACAGCCACAGCGGTGCGTAAGGGGAGTTTTTGTCCGAGGCGCCTGCGTTGAACCATGCACACGCGAGCACCGTAACCAGCAGAAAGCCCTTAATCGTCGTCATTTCTGTTTCTCGGTTCGTGAAGCTTGCTCCATATTGGACTGCCACTTTCGCAGTTCCATTTTTGCAATGGCTTCGACGTGTACTTCGTCTGGCCCATCAGCGAGTCGCAGCGCGCGGATGCTGGCCCAAGCGCTCGCCAGAACCGTGTCCTGTGACACTCCCAAGCCGCCATGCGCCTGGATGGCGCGATCGAGCACTCGAAGGGCGACATTCGGAGCGACCACTTTGATCATCGCAATTTCTGATTGCGCTGCTTTGCTGCCTGCACGGTCCATCATCGCCGCAGCTTTCAGTGTGAGCAGGCGTGCTTGATCGATTTCCATCCGCGACTTGGCAATGCCTTCACGAATCGTGCCTTGCTCGGCGAGCGTCTTACCGAAGGCAATTCGGGACAGTACTCGCCTGGACATGAGTTCCAAAGCGCGCTCGGCCATGCCGAGGCAGCGCATGCAATGATGAATCCGTCCCGGACCGAGGCGCCCTTGCGCAATCTCGAAACCGCGTCCTTCGCCCAGCAGAAGGTTCGTTGCGGGCACGCGGACATTTTTGAAACTGATCTCGGCGTGTCCATGCGGCGCGTGATCGTAGCCGAAGACCGTGAGCAATCGTTCGATCTTCACGCCGGGAGCGTGCATTGGCACGAGGATCATCGACTGCTGTTTATGTTTCGGGCCTTGCGGATCGGTCTTACCCATTAGGATTGCCAGCTTGCAGCGCGGGTCACCGGCCCCTGACGACCACCATTTGCGACCGTTGATCACGTACTTATCGCCATCGCGGTGAATACTGGCTTCAATGTTGGTAGCATCCGACGAAGCGACAGCCGGTTCGCTCATCGCAAAACAGGAGCGGATTTCTCCATGGAGCAGGGGAGCGAGCCATCGCTCCTTTTGCTCGGGAGTTCCATATCGGAACAGCACCTCCATGTTGCCGGTGTCGGGCGCTGAGCAATTGAAGACCTCTGGGGCAATCAAGCTGCGTCCCATCAGCTCGCATAAAGGCGCATATTCCAAATTGGTCAGGCCACCGCCATATTTCTCATCCAGCAGAAACAGATTCCAAAGTCCGGCAGCGCGAGCCTTGGGCTTCAATTCTTCGATGAGCGGCGACGGAGCCCAGCGGTTCCGGTCCTGCTCTTCTTCGAATCGACGCTCATTCGGATAAATATGCTCGTCCATGAACGCCGATAACCGGCGGTGCAACTCCTGCGCTTTGGGTGTGAGTTCGAAGAGCATGGTCCCTCAGCGGTTGGTGCGCAGCGATGATTGCGGAAGATGGGGAATCGCGTTGAAGGTGTGCAGCAGCACGTCGTCGGTTCGCAATTTGAGCAGGCAGAACGATGAGTTGTGCAGGACGCCAGCCAGCCGCATCAGTCGCTGGTCGCGAATATTCAGGGCCAGGCCAATCCAGATTGCCGTCGGCATCGCCGACGTGAAGATCACAATGTTTTCTCCGGAATCGCCATTGGCCAACGACGTACGGTGGGAAGTCACTCGCGCGCGAAATTCCTCCCAGGTTTCGGATTGACAATGATATTTACCTGACACCCAGGCGTTGACCACGGTCGTGTCGCAAGGCATCCAGCGGCGAAGGATTTCTGCATTCGGCTGATCGCTTGCTTTCTTCAATTCGGCGTGCATCGCCTCTTGTCCCTCGCGAAACTCCGGATCATCGACGCAGAGCTGCGGCGCCAAATCGCGATACAGATCGGAAAGACTGAACTCATTCCAGCCCTGCGCTACCGTGATTTCCGGAAATGGAACTCCACTGCGCAGGTATGCCGAGCGGACCTCCGCTCCCGTCTGCGCCTGCCTCTGCGACGATCCAGAATACGCCTGCGCAAACTGAAGCCGTTGCTCGACGAAGTATTCGCCCAGCTTGCTGGCCTGCGTTCGTCCGAGGTCGGAGAGCGTGTCATAGGCGTTGCGCGTACCGGCTTGCCCGTGCCGGACCAGATAGAGATTGCTCAACGCGCACTCTCCACGAGGGAGAGGGCGAGATCGGCCAGAGCTTTCACCCGCTGATCGAAATGGCGAAAGCGCTGGTCCGAGGTTTGGCCGCGATGAAAACGATAGAAGATCTGTTGGAGAATAACTGCAAGCTTGAAAAGGCCGAGCACTTCATAAAACTGAATGTGGCTCAGATCGCGACCTGTCTCTCGTACATACTGCTCTAAGAACTCCTCGCGCGTGTACCAGCCCTTTCCCGAAGTGAGCGTCGGCAGCGTCGATGATCCAAGCTGTGGCGTCGCGATCCAATGCCAATAGCACAGCGTCAGGCCGACATCGACGAGCGGATCGCCGATCGTTGCCATCTCCCAGTCGAGGACAGCTTCGATTTTCGCCGGAGACTCCGGGCTGAGCATGACGTTGTCCAGCTTGTAATCATTGTGAACCAGCGTGGCAGGCTGTGAAGGAGGCAGTGATGCGGCGAGCCATTCGATCACGCTCTCCACTTTTTGCAGGTCTTGCGTTTGCGCACGATGCCAACGCTCGGCCCAGCCGTGCACCTGGCGTTCGACGAATCCGTCCGGCTTCCCTAAAGACGAAAGCTCAGGATTATTCACATCCACAGCGTGAAGGCGCACTAATCCGCCAGCCACGGCCTTACTGATGATCGCGGGATAATCGTGGAAAGCACTTATCGATTTCGGAACACGATCGCGCAGAATAGTGCCATGCCGCCTTTCCATGATGAAGAAAGGCGCGCCAATTACCGCAGGATTCTCGCACAGCAAATGGGCCTCTGGCGCTTCCGGAAAATGCGGATGCGCAGCGCGCAGCACCCGATACTCGCGGGCCATGTCGTGCGCTTTGGCAGCCACGGGGCCCAATGGCCCACGGCGCAGAACGTATTCACGTTCTCCCGATCTGAGCAGATAGGTGAGATTGGAGTGTCCATGCGGAAACTGTGCGACGCTCAGCTTTTCCGGCAGATCAAGCTTCCCGCGCAGAAATTCGTTGAGCGCTTCGCCATCGAGCTGCTCACCCTCGCGGATCGGGGCTGCATCGTCACGGCTCACGGCAGGTTCGCTCATCGGCAGCCAACATAAATGGGCGCCACTCTCACTGTCCAGCATGGCTGAAAGTTTCAGGCTTTATAATTGTGGGTTGCTTCATCATTCCGAATCGCACTAGTGGAAGGTCCGCAATGCCGACAGACGTAATCATGCCTCAGATGGGAGAATCCATCTTTGAAGGCACCCTCACCAAGTGGTTGAAGAAGCCGGGCGACAATGTCCAGCGCGACGAGCCTCTCTTCGAGATTTCTACCGATAAAGTCGATGCGGAGATTCCTGCTCCTGCCACTGGCGTGTTGAAGGAAGTCAAAGTTCAGGAAGGCACCACCGTCCAGGTGAACACGATTGTTGGCGTGATTGATGGCGACGGCGCATCTTCGGGGACGGCTGCTCCCGCACAAGCCGCAGCTCCTGAACCGGCGAAAGGCGCCGGTGCTCCCAGCACCGCTTCGACCAATGGTCCCTCTCGTCCGGCTCCGGCGCCTAGCGCGCCAACGCAAGAAGTTGACGAGACCGAAACCGAAAGTACGCCAGCCTCTAACGTTACTGAGATCGGGGAAGGCGAGCGCGTGCGCTCCAGTCCGCTCGTCCGCAAGATTGCCAAAGAAAACAACGTCAACTTGCAGCAGGTTCCCGGATCGGGAATGGGCGGACGGATTACGAAAGACGACATTCTCGGCTTCATCGAGAAGCATGGCGCCGGAGCGCAGCAGCCTGCAGCTGCAGCACAGCGTCCAGTCACGGCAATGCCGAGCGCGCCCCCGTCGCAGCCCACAGCTCAAGCGGCTGCCGCTTCCGCGCTGCCTGCACCGGTTCCCGGCGAACTCGTGCCGATGAGCAAGATTCGCTCCATCACCGCTCAGCGGATGGTCGAGTCGAAGCACACCAGCGCGCACGTGCACACTGTCTTTAAAGTGGACATGACCCGCATCGTAAAAATCCGCGAGCGCGAAAAAGCAAAGTTCGAAGCTCGCAACGGCGTGAAGCTTACCTACATGCCGTTCATCGCGCGCGCGGTGATCGCCGGCATTAAAGCCATGCCGGTGGTGAATTCTTCGGTGGAGGGCGAGAGCATCCGCTACCACAAGAACCTGAACCTCGGCATCGCCGTCGCTCTGGATTGGGGACTGATCGTGCCGGTGGTCAAGCAAGCCGAAGAGCGCAGTTTCCTCGGACTCCAGCGTGCGATCAACGACGTGGCCGAACGCGCCCGTGGCAAGAAACTCAAACCCGACGAGGTGCAAGGCGGCACGTTCACGATTACCAATCCGGGAATCTTTGGTCCGCAGTTCGGCATGCCGATCATCATGCAACCGCAGGTCGCGATTCTCGGCATGGGCGGACTCTTCAAAGAACCGGTCGTCGTGACCGACGAAAATGGCGACATGATTGCCATCCGCTCGATCATCCGCCTTACCCTGGGCTACGATCACCGCATCGTTGACGGCGCCGATGCGGATAAGTTCATGGTCGCTGTGAAGAAGTATCTGGAGAACTGGAACGAGGAGATTGGATAGAAGTCTTGTTTGCCAGAAGGCGGGCATGTGCCCGCCTTTTCTTTTTGGCGATTCTGTTTTTGCTTCTGCTAACCTTTTGACTTCATGCGCGCCGCGTCGACTGGCCACTTCCTTATTAGCTCACTACTCCTGGCGCTGTGTGGCTGCGGCACGCCCGGCGCACCCATGCCGCCTACCCTAAATCTGGCGAAGCCGGTATCTGACCTGAAGGCCTTACGGGTGGCCGACCAGGTCACGCTCACTTGGACTGTGCCAACGGAAACGACCGACGGCGCGACCTTCCGCCATCCGGGCAAGACGCGAATTTGTCGGAGCTTCGATCTACCGAAGATGTCGTCTTGCGATGCCGCAGCCACTCTCGAGCCGCCCGGGAAAGGGGAGCATTCCCGCACAACCAGTGTCAATTTGGGAAGCACGAGTGGGCAGCCGGCGGCTTATGAGACCTTTGCTGTGGAAGTAGATAACGATAGCGGACGCAATGCAGGTTTATCTAATCAAGTCCAGGTCCCGGCCGTTCAGGTCTCTGTGCTGGATGGCGCTCCTGAATTCAAAATGACATCGACTGCAGTGGTGTTCACGACCAAGTTTGTCGAGCACGGAGTCGGTGTTGAACAAGCTCTCGAACTACGACGAAAAGATCCAAATGCTCAGCGCGAGATTGCAGTGGCACAGTCGCCGATTCAGGTTGTTGCCGATGGAGAACAGGCGAGGCTAGAGGTGCGCGACGAAACTTTTGCCTGGGATCAAACCTACAGCTATTACGTGGCAATTGTAGGCACCGAGCGAATGCCGAATGGCCCGGAAGTATCGTTCGACGGAGCGATATCTGCGCCGATGACCGTTGTGACACACGACGTTTTCCCGCCCGCCGTTCCCAGCGGACTCCAAGCTGTATATACCGGTAACTTGCCCGGCCAGCAGCCTGCCATCGATCTTACTTGGAATCCCGATTTGGAACGCGACCTCGCCGGCTACTTCGTGTACAGGCGCACGCAACAGGAGCCTGCATCTGCAGCAGTCCGGCTCAATTCAGAGCCGCTCGAAACCCCGGCCTATCACGATACGGCGATTCAGCCGGGTAATGTGTATATCTATTCAGTTTCTGCTGTAGATCATCACCAGAATGAGAGCGCGCGGTCGGAAGAGGCGTCGGAACAAGTCCCAAAATAGAACGTGCTTAAATTCCAGCCTTCCGCAGCTCCACGCTTCCATTGACCGTCTTCACATCCAGCGAACGACCCCCGCTGCCGATGGTCCCGTGCAGGGAATGGCGGCCGAGGCTGCCTTGCGTGGTCACTGGAAAGTCGGACTCCAGGCGTCCATTCACGCTGGCGAAATCGACCTCGGCATTAGTGTTGGACGGTAACTCAAGATGAATGCTGCCATTGACGGTCTTAAACTCGAGCGAGCCGGGCCAGTCGGCGCGGCCAAGGCGCGCATCGATCGAGCCATTCACGCTGCTCGCTGAGGCCCAGCTTGAGGTCTGGATGTGAACTGCCCCGTTCACGCTTTGGCCGTCAACGTAGCGGCCCATCGATTCGGCCGTCACCGACCCGTTCACGCTTTTTCCGGTAAAACGCAAGTTCTGCGGCATGCGCACGGTGAATTCGACCTTGGCATTATTGTGTCCGCTGATGTGTCCGCCCGATTCGCAATCATTGGAATTGAAGAAGCCCGGATAGATCGCGCAGATCATTACGCCATCATTGAGCTTGACGACCTGAATCTTCACATCTTGCGCGCCGGGACCGCTCTTCACCGCGCTTACTTCGACTTCATCGGCGCTGGACGAACCGGTGGCGTTGATGTCGCCGTTAATATTACGGATTACGACCACCTGATCGGGCGAAAGCTTTCCGCTCCAGTGGAATTCATGACCATTGTCCGTGCCCTGATCCTGTGCCCACGCCAACGAAACTGTAGCGAGCAGCAGGGCAGCAATCTTCATCCAGCGAGACATCGAAATGTTCATCCTTTTCTCTCCTGTGACTGCCAATTACAAGACGTGTACGAAATACGAGGGTTAGCGGTTCCTCGGGCATCTTTGCTGCAAAAAGCGGGCCTTTTTTCCGCCGGGATGAAAGCGGATGGGCATGTCCAGTTTCGGTGGTTTTGTCGGTCTTAGGTAATCTTTCGTCCCACCCGGGCTGCGCGTAGATTCTCAGGCATGGCTCACTTCCCCAAGACCCATGCCTCCGTTCGAGCTCCAAGAACCTCATATTCCAACCCAGAACCGGCCAGCTTCCGAGTCGCCGACAAAGTCATTAAAGGCGGCCTGCAGCGGATTTCCGTCACCGGAGGCTGCGCGATTCTGAGTACCACTGTAAACGGCGGAACACTGGCGGAAATTGCGATTCAGACAACCTATGGTCCGGTTTGCGGGCTGATCGAATTTTTGCCTGCTCGTGGCGCGCGAGGATCTGAGTTGCCCTTCCGCTTTCTGGCATTCAACGACACCGATTACGAACGGCTCAGCGATGCATTGCGAAAGAGCGACTGACGACAGCCCAGTCCAACACCTTTAGAGGGCCATGAGAGTGCCGCCCGCACTCGTGTCAGTGCACAAGATACGGAGAGCACAGAGAAGGTAACTTTCCCGACCCAAACCGCAGCCGTATTCTTAAGAACATGCGGGATCCAAGTCTATTTTGCTTGCTGATTTCTCCCACGGTTGCTTCATTAGCTCAGACGGCTCAACGTGTTGAACCGCCGTGTAGCGAGCAGAGGCATCTCGGGCTGCGCGTTGTCCACGCTTGATCGAAAAATTGTCTACGCATGAAGATTAGGATGTGGTTCAGCTCCTGCGCTCTCGGCCCGCTCGTTTATACTCATGAGTTTCGCGAAGTCATCAAACATTCACTATGAAGATTCTGGTTTGCATGAAGCAGGTTCCGCAGAAGGATGCGCCGCTTAAGTTGAACGAGAGTGGTGCGTGGATTCGCGAGGATGTCTCTTACGAAGTAAACGAACCCGATGCCTACGCTCTGGAAGAAGCCCTGCGGCAGAAGGAGAAGCACGGCGGCGAAGTGATTGTGATTACCACCGGACCAGCGCGGGCGCAGCAGGTTTTGCGCGAAGCGCTGGCTAAGGGCGCGGATCGTGCGATTCATCTCGAAGGCGCCGAGTTCGTGGGACTTGATTCCTTCAACACCGCCAAAGCGATCGCTGCGGCGATCAAGGACGAAGCCTTCGACCTGATTTTCACCGGCTTGCAATCCGACGATTACGGCTACGCGCAAACCGGAGTTCTGCTGGCCGAGATCCTTGGCTGGCCTCATGCCACGATCATCATGAACATCGAGAAGAGCGACGCGGGCATTCGCGTAAAGCGCGAGCTCGAAGCTGGATTCTTCCAGCATCTCGACATGCCGCTGCCGGCGGTGCTCACGATCCAGTCGGGCATCAACAAGCTCCGTTATGCCACGCTGATCGGGATCAAGCAGGCGAAAAACAAGCCGCTGCGCAAAGTGGCATTTGGCGAAGTGCAGGCGGCGATCGGGCCGAATCTGCAGAAGATCGAGAAGCTGTACGTGCCGCAGAAGCAGAAGAAAACGGAGATCCTGGAAGGTCCGCCAGCCGAGGTTGCCAAGAAACTGGTGGACAAGTTGAAGAACGAAGTGCGGGTCTTGTAGCCGCAGGCTAACCCTTTTGCATCCAACAGACTGGAAGCCGTGCGGTCGGGCTCCATGGAAACGCGACGACCGCAGAGCAGTCGCAAAGGGAGGATCAAAATGGGTCTGCCGGAGAAAAAAGAAGAACAGCATCGCGCCGAGAATGTTCCAACGCACGACCATAACCGCCATCCCGGACATAACTTCCAAATGGATATGCACCCAGAGCGCTTTCCTCGCGAGTCGCTCACCCGGTTGGAAGAGGGAATTCTGGAGGATGACGAGATGCGCCATTCCCACGATTGCCTGGTGACCGAGGCGGATCGCGTGATGAAGATTGAGGATGCGCGCAATGTGAGCCGCACCTATATTGTCAGCGGCATGTTCATCCTGATCTTTGCCTGGGTTCTGTTTCTGTTTGTGGGATGGGACGTGCGTGCCGGCGTGACCTTCTTCAGCACGATGACGGCGGTTTCAATCATCGTCGGGTTAGGATTAGTCGGAGCCGGTTATGTGGAGCGCCAGAAGGTGTTGAGGTTGCGCGCGCCGAAGCTCCAGCCGATTGAGGAGAAGATTGGCGAAATCCGTCGCGAGCACGACCTCAGACAAACCGATCACGCCGCGTAAAGCGCGGATGCTCGCGATCGCTGGTGCGGCGATTCTCGTTCACGCTGTGCTGCTCCTCGTGTTTTGGCCGCACCGCTGGCCCGCAAGTTATAAATGGCTCCTGCTGCCGGACGCAGTAGGAGCCTATGTTCTGCTGGGGCTAGGGATCAGTAATTTGAAGTTGCCGGCGGATAAGGACATGGATTCAATCGCGTCGTAGCTGGACCAGGTCAGTACCATTCCCGGTAGGTAATGGGTAAGAGGTTTGGGCCAGATAGCGTGTGTCACCCGTTCGCTACTGCGAACGGTACTGACCCTCGCCACATTGCAAAATCCCAAAACGGAACAAAAACTGAGCGGAGAATATGGCAGACACGATACTGGTAATCGTCGAACAGCGCGAAGGCAAGCTCAATCGCGTTTCGTACGAAACTCTTACGGCGGCGCAGCAGATCGCGGCGCAAACCGGATGGGCTTTGGAAGCGGCGGTGGCCGGCAGCGGTATCGACTTGATCGCCCAGGAGATCGCGAAAGTAAAGCTCGCTAGAGTTTACGCGATCGAATCGCCGCAGCTCGAGCGTTACACGGCCGACGCTTACGTTGCTGCGCTCAAGCAGTTTGTGTCATCGAAGCAGCCTCGGCTAGTGCTCATGCCGCACACGTATCAGGTTCGTGACTTTGCCCCGAAGCTGGCCGCCGCGCTCGGACGCACGCTGATCAGCGACTGCATTGCTTACCGCAAAGAAGGCGACCGGCTGATCTTTACGCGCCAGATGTTCCAAGGCAAATTCGCCGCCGACGTCTCGTTCCAATGCGATCCGCCGCATTTTGCCACCTTTCAGGCAGGCTCATTCCGCGGGGACAAGGTCGAGATGGGAACTGCCGCTGCGCCGGTGGAAAAAGTCACGGTGCAGGTGGATGCCGGTGCGATTCGCATCAAGCCGTTAGAGATTTTCAAGGAAGCCAAACAGGCGGTTGATCTGACGCAAGCAGAAATTATCGTCTCCGTAGGACGCGGAATCAAGGAGCAGAAAAACATCGAGATTGCCAAAGCCCTTGCCGACGCTCTTGGCGGAGAGATCGCGGCTTCGCGTCCCATCTGCGATTCCGGCTGGCTGCCCATGGATCGCCAAATCGGTTCCTCCGGCCAGACGGTAGCGCCGAAGCTGTATCTCGCGCTCGGCATCAGCGGCGCCATTCAGCACATCGTCGGCATGAAAGGTTCGCGCAGCATCATCGCCATCAATAAAGACGCGGAAGCGCCCATTTTCGAAATCGCCGACTACGGCGTAGTCGGAAACCTCTTCGACATCGTGCCTGCGCTCACGGAAGAGGTGAAGAAGGCGAGAGCGTCATAGCGCAATAGACATGCCAGGCGTCAGTACCGGACGAGTGATACAAGTGTCGTCTGGACACTTAAAGACCGGTCCTTATCGGAACGGTATTGGCACCAGGCACCTGATCCTTACCTCAGCTTTTCGCTTGATGCCTACAGCGATTCCCCCTGCTCCTTAGGGTACTTCGGTAATCGTTCCTTCTAGGTCCCATTGGTCTAATCTCAGCATTGGCCGATTGGAACGTAAGCAGGCCTTCTCAGCGCCCATGCCACCGATTGCCCAAATCCTGGAAAAACTGCCTACCGTTATTACCGTGGGTGGACTCGTCCTCATTTTTGCATTCCTGAAGAGGCATGCCCGCTCCGTCCGCCTAGACCTCTGGATTGCCGGGTGGTTTTTGATCTTTCTCCATTTCGCCATTCAGATCTTTGAGCCTTGGCACGGCCGTCAATTGCCTGAGCTGTTGGCTATAGACTGGGGCGCGCTGCAGGCGTCCGCGATTGCCTTCCTGGCCTCGCTCTGCCCGATTGTGGACGAGCGCGGGAAGCGGATATTGGTGCTCGCTGGCCTGGGCGTTCCATCGGTCGGATATTTTGTGCTCAGCGCGTACGGTGTCCCGCACAATTGGCCGTATGTGCTGTGTCTGATCTTGACTTCGGTTTTTGGACTTGCGCTCTTTTGGTATGCGAGCAGCAAGAACTCTGTCCTGAACGCCAGCGTGATTCTGGGCTGCATGGTCGTCATGGTTTGGGCGATCAGCGGGGCGTGCCGTGGCTCGTTCGATGAAGGCATGACTGCGCTTCTCGGCCTTGGATTCGCCTTGCCCGGACTTTTGCTCTACCGCAATCACTGGCGGCCTTCGGCGGGCATGTTCACGATCGTGATCGGCTTCCTGTTTTGGGGCGCGGTATTTCCGGTGGGAATGCTGACCGACAAGTTTTTCCCCCATCTGCCCATTCCGGCTGAGATGTGGAACACCCCAAAGATTTTCGTCGCGTTGGGCATGATCCTCGCGGTTCTGGAAAAGAAATCAATTTCGATCGCGTCGATGCAGCGCAAAGAACATGCGCTCAATGTACAGATGGAGCGCTTCTCGTCGATCACCTCCAAGCTGCTGGGCGGAGCGAAAGTCGAAGAGATGTGTGATGACATCGCGCGGGCTATTACGGCGGTGACGAACTTCCAGATCGCCGCGATCCACATCGCGCAACCAGGCGGCAGTCTTCAGGTCGCGGGATCCAGCGGGCTCGATGACATGGCGCTGGCTGCGCTTCGCGAGCAAGCGTCGCGTTGGCGAGTGGATGACGTTCGCGACTTCTGCGCCCGGGCGCGCCGCGTAGGTGAAGGCTCCTTTCTCATGAGTTCATCTGAGGCCGAGAAGTACACGCCGGTGAAAAGTCAGCGAACCTATGAGCCGAATTCCCATTGGAATACCGGCGACGAGCTGCTGCTTCCACTCTATTCTCCGCGTGGGAGTTGCCTCGGCTGCATAGCGCTGGACGATCCGCGAGTGGCCGAGGAAGTCAATCCCCGGGAACTCTCGCGCATCGAGATCCTGGCCAAGGACCTCGCGGTCGCACTGGAACTCCGCTCTTTACAAAACCAGTTGGTACGCTCAGAAAAGCTCGCTGCTATCGGACAGCTTGTGGCCGGCGTGGCCCACGAACTGAATAATCCGCTCACAGCGGTCATGGGCTATGGGGAGTTGGTGCACGAAGAAGTGCGCGATCAGCGCTCGCGCGAACGATTAGACAGGTTGAACAAAGAATCGCGGCGCATGAAGAAGATTATCGACAACCTGCTGCGCTTCGCGCGTCAAACTTCCAAGCAACGACAGGCTCTGTCGCTTACGCCGGTTGTCCAGGACGTGCTTGCCCTGCGCGAATACCATCTCAAAAATAGGAACATCGAGATCATCTGCGATCTCGATCCCGACCTGCGGGTAGTCGCCGATGAAGACGAGATGAAGCAGGTGCTGCTGAACCTGATCAACAACGCCATCGATGCTGTGGAGCCGCAAAAAGACACGCGCCACATTATCGTGCGCGCGTTTTCTGACGGCATTCACGGCATCATGGAAGTCGAAGACAGCGGTACAGGATTCGCCGACCTCAACAAAGCGCTCGATCCGTTCTACACCACCAAGCCGGTGGGCAAGGGCACGGGCCTCGGCCTTAGCATCTGCTACGGAATCGTGAAGGAGCACGGCGGCGAGATTCGTCTGAACAATGTTGCTCCTCATGGCGCGTGCATTTCCGTCGAGCTTCCGCTCGCGCTTGCCGGGGAATTTTCCGGCGTGCATGGGCTCGCAGCCGGTAGTCCTCTGACACATTAACTTGGGAACGCGCAATTTCGGCGCCTAATGCCTGAGAAACCCGCACCGCGAACTTTGATCCAGGTAGGTCGATGATTTCGGGCTGCAAAAGTGTCCGAAGGAAAGCTTGATTTGGATCGTGTTCAGTCCCGGATTGGGAACGGCGAGACCTGCGTTGGAAATGTGAATGTACTTCAGCGCCACGCCAACGTGGCGATTCGATCCGGGTTTGATCGGGAAATGCACGCCAATGCCGGCCTGTGGAGTGAAGTTCACGGCATTGGTTCCGTCGGGCACGTCGTGATTGGTGAACAGCACTCCACCACCTAATTCCGCATACGGAACTACGCGCCGAAACCCGGTCCAGTTCAGCTTCAAATTGAACGGAGTGAAACTGGCGCCATAAGAGTTTTGGCGTTGCGTGATGAGGTACACGGGAATCAGATCAACCGAATATTCCAGGTTGAGTTTGGGTGCCGAGAGCAGAACTCGGCCGAAGCGCACGCCCGCCTGAAATGCTCCGCTGTTGCCGCGTCCGCCTGCCACGCTGTGCCCGCCTGCCACAAAGATCTCGGTTTCCTTCGTGCCGCTCGGCATCTGAGTTCCGGATTGGGAGAACACCATAGCGGGAATCAGGAGAGTGCAGACCAGCAAAACGCTTGGCGAGATTTTCGTGCCCATGGGAATTTTGGAGAATCTCAAACTATACGCTGGAACTGCAGGGGATGTTGTGGGAGTTCAGTACCGTTCGCAGTAGAGGCCGTTTCGAAACTCCTTCCGCGCCACAGCCGGAAAGGCGAGGCGAAGCTGAGCGACGGTGGAGGGCAGAATCATAATCCGGGACTGTGATCCTGCGGTTCTTATGCGGCGAGCATCTCCATCATTTTGCTCGCT